>NZ_CAUUKN010000009.1:0-54104 GCF_963545685.1 uncultured Streptococcus sp.
ACTCAATATAGTTCATGTCCGCCTCCTTTTCTGTAGTTCTATTGTAGTGAAAAGGTTTTCGAAAGTCAATTTGAAATCAAAAAGCCCTCAGCAAGAACTGAGAGCTCGATAGATTAGCGATAGCTAAGAGCACGTTTGATGGTCTTCCATGGTCCCAGGTCGTCGGTTTGGAGGATTAGGCTCGCATAGATACGGGCAATAAGCACTGTTCCCACGATGGTGAAGAGAATCGCAATTCCTAAAGAAGCCCATGATTCAAGACTAGTCGCATAGCCATTGATGGTACGGAAAGGCATGAAGAAAGTTGAAAAGAATGGAATGTAAGAACCAATCTTCAATAAGAAGACATCCCCGGCACTTCCCAAGGTGGTTACCCCAAGGAAGCTAAAGATAACTAACATCATCAGTGGCGAAATCGCTTTTCCTGAATCTTCAGGTCGTGCAACTGTTGAACCTAAGAAGGCAGAGAGCACCACATACATAAAGATCCCAAGGATAATGAAGAAGACTGTATTGAGCGAGATTGACTCTGCTAGGTGTTGGGTAATTGGAGAGTTTGGAGTAAGGATATCTTTAACAACTGGGATATCTGCTCTAAAGATCCAAACAGCTACCAAACCAATCACATAGACAAAAATGTGGGTAAAGATCACTCCGAAGAGTCCGAGCATGCGTGCGAAGAAATAGTCGGTTGCTTTGATACTAGAGAAGACCACTTCCATGATCTTCGTTCCCTTTTCACTGGCCACTTCTTGGGCTGTGATACTCGAGTAGAAGATCAAAATCATATAAAGCAGCATTCCTAGACCACCTGCAACCATGGTTTGCACCATTTTCAAGCCTTCTTTTTTCTCATCAATTTTCTCTTTCAGAGAAACCTGTTGAGACAAGGCTGTCAGTTGCTCTTTACTTAGATTGGCACGCGCTAGATTGATCCCTTGTTGGACCTGGCTTAATTTCGCAGCGACAAGGCTTTTCAATTCCGTCTTCATGGCTTGGTCGCCCACATAAGTGGCTTCTAGTTGACCATCTTTTTCATCGACCGTCAAGTAAGCAGCAGCTTTCTCATCCTTGATGGCTTTTTTAGCTGTGGCTTCATCTTTGTAGTCTAAGGTCAAGCCAGCGGTTCCTTTGAGGCTTTCTTTGACAGCTGGCACTTCTGTCACCAAGGCCACCTGGTTTTTGGCATCTGTAGAAGAACCTGTCAGATAACCGATTCCAATGCTCAACCCTAAAAAGAGGAAGGGACCCAAGACCATGAAGAGAAAACTCCATGATTTCACTTGTCTGAGATAGGTTTCTTTCATTACGACAAACATCTGTTTCATACTTCTACTCCTGATTCAAGTTTAAAGATCTCGTCAATAGTTGGGGCTTGGTGGTCAAAGGTCGCTAGGTAGCGCCCCTTGGTCAAGCGATCAAATAATTCTGGACCGGCTGACGCATCATCCAAGATCAGCTTCCAAGTCCCTTGCTTGGTCATGCTGACCTTGGTCACGTGTGGGAGAGCTTCTAGCTCTTCTTTGCTAAAGTCATTTGAGACAAAGAGGCGGGTCTTGCCGTAGCTATTACGGACATCTTGGACAGGACCCGATAAGACCACCGAACCATCACGGATCATAAGGATATCATCACACAACTCTTCGACATTGGTCATGACATGGTCAGAAAAGATAATGGTCGCCCCACGCTCTTTTTCTTCAAAGATGACCTGCTTGAGCACTTCTGTATTGACCGGATCCAGCCCGCTAAACGGTTCATCTAAAATGATTAATTTAGGCTCATGGATCAAGGTGATGATCAGTTGAACCTTCTGTTGGTTCCCTTTTGAGAGGCTCTTGATTTTATCAGTCAATTTTCCTTTAACTTGGAGTTTTTCCATCCAGGTCGGTAATTTTTCCTTGACCTCGGCAGTGCTCATTCCTTTCAAAGCAGCCAAATAACGGACTTGCTCAAAAATCGTGAGTTTTGGCATGAGGCTGCGCTCCTCTGGTAAATAACCAATTTCTTTGTAGGTCTCTTGGGTAATCGCTTTGCCATCTAGGTGAATCTCACCGCTGTAGTCCAGAAAGCTCAGGATGCTGTGGAAAATGGTTGTTTTTCCGGCCCCATTTTTCCCAACCAAACCAAGGATATGCCCTTGTTGAGCTGTTAGATCCACTCCAAAGAGGACCTGCTTATTGCCAAAGCTCTTTTCTAAATTTCGAATTTCTAACATGGATGACTCCTTTACTCTTTATAATAACGTTTGGTAATCTTGTATTGTGAAATAAGGATATAAATATAGATGATGGATACAACGAACAAAGCTAAGAGGATATCCGTATGGAAGGCAACTCCAATGATTAAGAGAGCAAGAAGAATGCTTGGCAAGATATAATTGCTTAACTTAACTACCACTTCAAAATTTTCCTCGTAGCTAATTTGTTTTTGCGCCTCATCCATCCTACTCATCATAAATTGCCGCACTTCCTTGGCATTTGCATTGCGAGGAATTTCCATACCATAAATTAATTTAAAGGTCTTACGATAGAGTTGGTCAGCTACGACAAACATAGCAAACAGGCTAACAAAAATATAAAACATGGTATAGCTTCCAAAGATATGCATATACGTTCCTGTCATCTTATCATCAAAAGAGTACTGTTGAGTATAAAAGATAATCACAAACATATAAGGAATCAGCAGAATCCCTTTGAAAATCGTAGCCAAGTCGTAACGTTTTTTCATCTGACTTTCAAATCTATAAGCCTCCTCATCTTCTGTTTCACTCATTTTGTAATAAGATTTTCGTGACATCAAAAGTAAGGACAATACAACCACAAAAATGATTAGAAAAAGAATGAAGCTTCCCACATACAAGTTCTCTTTATCAAAAAGATTTTGCAATTCAATGCTTGTTTTCGATCCAAACATTCCTGATAGGAAACCAACAATCCCTCCTACTACACCAGAAATTGTAACAATAATGATATTTCTCCAAAAACGGTAACGAGCGGATCGTTCTTGTTGTTGCTTTTTCATAATCATTCCTCTTCCTCTACAAGACTAAAAACATTTTCCACAGGCTCTTTGAAAACCTGGGCGATGGTGATGGCAATAATTACAGAAGGGGTATATTCCCCTCGCTCCAAGAGACTGATGGACTGGCGCGAGACCCCTGCTAGTTTGGCTAGCTTGGATTGGTTGAGCCCATCACGCGCCCTCAGCTCTTTTAGGCGATTTTTTAAGATCATAATGACTACCTCAATTTCAGTTGTTGAATGAATTCGACATCCTCAATACGAACTAATTTTGTCACCCTGTGATGTTTAATAATCTCACGTCTCAATTTGACCCAATCTTCATCGAAATCCACAACTTCCCAATTGCTTCCAAAACCATTTAGTCTAACAGTGACCGTTTGGCCTTTTAATTCTTCTAAAAGTCTAGACATGTCTTGATTTCCTTTCAATTGTTTTTCCAATCTTTTAATGCGTCTGTTCAATCCTTTTATCTTCTTTTCTGAGCCTGTATAAATTAGAATCAGCAAAGGGATAAAAATAATCCATAAGGTGTTCATAAGTGCTACTCTCCTTCTTTATCTAAAACTATTGTAACGCTTCTTTTTATTTTTGACAAGTATCTTTGTCAAAAATAAAAAGAATATTGTCAAATCTATTGAAAAAAAGATATCAATAGCACCTCTTTTCGAATTTTTTGTAGTATCCCTTCTTCAATAAACTAATTAAAAAATCTACATTTCAACTTCACCTCTTAAAATAAATCCTTAAAATCAACCATCAAGACCTAGTAGATTTTTTAGGATTCAGTTCGCCAATTTAGTGGTAAAGACTTTAAAAAATTAATGGGCATGCTAATGCGATAAAAAATCATTGATTAATCCAGGCAATTCAAAAAAGGGCACTAGTGAATATAGGTACTCGAAAGTTTGGAGAACTGTCTTAACCTAAGCCTAAAAATTAAAAATCGAGGGAGTCAAACTTTACTCATGGAACTTCTTAGAAGCTCACTGACAGTCGCTATCAGCTAAGGAAAGTTTTAAAATTCAAGCTATAACTTCCCTTGGACATTACTATTTTTGAGATAGAAAAAATAACAGGATTTCTCAATCCTGCTAGTCTTTTGTCTTATCATTTTGATAATGTTTAGTCATAGTACAGCCAATCGCCAAATCAACTGCCTGAATTACAGTGATTACTTATCACCAAAAACTTTGAAACGACCTTCTGTTTGGGTGTCTTTGTCTCCTGCTGGTGCTAGGATTTGGCCAAATGGTGCTTGAGCACGGAGTTTCCAGTTAGCTGGAATGTCATATTTTTCAGCTAATTGTGCATCAACAAGTGGGTTGTAGTGTTGTACATTCATGCCAATATTCTTTTCAGCCAAAGCCAACCATGTCGCATAAAGGGCGATTCCATGACCTTGCTCTGACCAAATTGGGAAGTTTTCAGCATAAAGTGGGAATTGCTCTTGAAGGCCTGTCACTACATCTTGGTCTTCGTAGAAAAGGATTGTTCCCTTAGCTTGAGCAAAACCTGCCAAACGTTCTTTTGTTCCCTCAAAGGCTTCTTCTGGGGTTACTTTTTCAAGCTCTGAATAAGCGATTTCATTCCAGAACGCATCTGATTCTTCATCCAGCAAAATCACCACACGTGATGTTTGTGAGTTGAAGGCTGAAGGTGTGTTAAGGACAGCTCCTTGAATGGTCTCAATCAATTCTTGGTTAGAGAGCTCAAGGTCTTTTTCCAAAGCATAGATTGAACGACGTTTTGTTTGTAAGTCTGTAAAGTAGGTCATAGTTATTCTCTCTTTCTTTATGATAAATGTTCATTGTTAAGCTATGTTGTAATATTTTTGTTTACAATAACCATTATAGCTGTTTTAAATGTAATGTCAATAGTTACGACTAGAAAATCACTAATTATTAATATTTTTTCTTACTCGTGTCAAAATACCATCCTTATCCTCAACTGTTAACTCATTCGTAGATAACCATTTGACCTCGGCTCCACGATTGTTAGCACGTTCTGCTATGCCAAGCAAGTCTTCCTTGTTCGCCACTTCAACGACGTAGTAAGCAAGACCAGGCATATCTTTGTCACGTTTTGACAAGTTTTTTCCGCCCCATTCGTTGACCGCAAGGTGATGGTGGTAATCACCTGAAGCAATCCAACTAGCACTTGGAATGGTAAACTTATCTGCTAGCTCCAAAACATCCTGATAAAAAGTCGTTGCTAGCTGACTATCTTTGACCGATAAATGAATATGCCCCATGCGAGTATCCTTAGCTATCACAAAAGGCTCAACCTTGCGTCCCATCTCGTAAATTTCTTGAGCTGATAGTTCTTCTGTTACACCAACGATGCGACCATCCTCACGAATATCCCATTCAGCAACAGGCTTGTCTCTATAAAGCTCAATACCATTGCCCTCAAGGTCTTCCAAATAAAGGGCTTCACTATAACCGTGGTCAGCTGCACCGACAAATGGATAGTCCAGCTCAGCAATGTGTTTGAAAACGTCTGCTAAATCTTCGCGAGATGGCAACAAAATCGCCATATGGTAAAGACCATAACTTGACTTGACCGCTTCCTCACGATTGGTTTCAATCAAGTGAACTAAAGGCCTGTTTCCAGCTCCTAAAATAACTTCCGTTTCCGTTTGGGTTAGAATTTCTAGTCCTATAATCTGTGTATAAAAGGCCACCTGACCAGCCAAGTCTTTCACATTTAAAACTGCCTCTGCTAAATAAATCTTACTATTATAGTCGTATGTCATATGATTTTCTCCTTTGTTGTAATCATTTCTATGACATTATTATACTTGATTTTATTGTAATGTCAATTATTACAACTTGGAATTTAAAAAAAACCGAATAACTTTCGATTTCTTATCGTTTAAAATTTAAAAAATCAAGCTTCAGTTTCTTTCCAGTTGACCTTAGCATCCTTTAAAATACCGGCTAAAGTTTTCTTTTCGAGTTCTTTTTCCATTGCCATTTGAACGTCTTCTAGGCTCTGATCCAAAAGCCCATGGATATTACGTCCTACTGGACACGCTGGATTAGGATTGTCATGAAAACTAAAGAGTTGCCCACTTGGACCGATGCTATCCACCGCACGATAAACCTGCAAAAGGTTAATCTCCTCTGGTGCCTTGACCAATGTGGCTCCTCCACTTCCCCTTTGAACAGAAATCAAGTCTGCTTTCTTCAGTTGCGACAAGGTTTTACGGATAATAACTGGATTGACCCCAACACTACCTGCCATTAAATCACTGGTTAGCTTCGTTTCATTTCCCTTATTTTGTGCTATAAGGGTCAAAATATGGACAGCAATGGTAAAGCGACTTGGAATTTGCATATCAAGAACCTCTCATTAATCTTTTTCTTTCCAATCAATTATAACAAAACCAACGTTGTAAAACAAGGAGTTACAACTACTGAAAGAGTTAGTCTTACACTAAAAAAAAAATAGAGCCATCGTAGACTCTATCCTTTTGTATTTGATAATAAGTAACTAGACTAATAATTAGGTAGTTTTCTAGCCTATTGAGGTTCTAGATTGGTCTTTTGCTTCTTACGAACCCCTTGTTCTTCGATATGTTGTTTGATCAGTTCCACTACTTCATCATTGGTTGGTAAATCCGAGTGTTGGGCATCTTCGCCTGTAACAGTGATTTCAGTATAACTTTTTGCCTGATTCTGATAGATATATTTCCCAGCGGACACACTGGCATCAGGAACCAGCTCGTCCGAATCATAGGTAATGGTTCCCGCTACCGAATAGACATGCAGGGTAGACGGAATATTCTCCTTAGCAGCTATAAAATCTGCTAGCATGACTGATTTATTTTTAATATTGGTTTCAGTGAAATTATAGGGTGTTCCGATAGTCATCAAAGAATTTATCTTGACATCGTAGTTGCTAAGATAATTTTCAATAAAAGCCGTGTAAATCAAGCCACCATTTGAATGTCCCACCCCCTTAAAATTATTGAAATTGTATTTATTCTGCAAGGCTTCAAAGGCCTGATTCATCATCTTGGCTTGTTTCTTGATATTGCTATAGCCATCTTTGTTATTCTCAAATCCAATAACAATGACTGGCTCGTTATCCTTATCAGCGATTTTACCCTCAAAGGTGATACGCCCATTGTTCCAAACCTTAACCTTGAGGAGGCTATGCTTGGTGCCACGACGGTCTTGATTAAGCTTACGTACTAGTCCATCAAATCTATTTTCCGTAGCGGAGCTTCCTGGAATCATGATAATGGGGGACAATTTTGAATTATAGAAAGTCTCTATTTCCTTGACATTTTTCCTAGTCCAACTATAGGATGGGACGGCTAGTCCAATAAGAAAGAGAGCAACAAGTATAAAGACCAATTTAGTTTTTTTATTTAGTTTCAATGCTTTCTCCTTCCTCTTTTAGACCGTGTTGTACCTTATTAGACAGACGCACAAATGGAATAAAGATAACAATATCAACTGCAAAACAGAGGAGACTAATAGCTAGAGCTCGTAAGCTACCCCCAGTTCCGATAAAGGCGTAAAGAAGACTTGGCGTGCCATCTGGAACTGGATAAACCGCAGCTGGCATAAGATGGATAGCCAAGGCTACCGCAGCAATGCCCATATTGACCATAGGTGCCAGTAGGAAAGGAACCAGATAAACTAAATTAAGTAAGACTGGTATCCCCACCATCAATGGAGCCCCATTGTTAAAGAGGCTAGGGAAGACACTTAGAAGACTTACCTTCTTATCCTTAAAACTGGTTGATGCTAAAAGTAGAGCCACCAAGAGGGCAAGCCCTGATCCAATGCCAGCAACCAAGCCATAACTATGATAAAGATTTGTTAGCGTATAAAGGTGGGGAATCCCAGTCGTCGTATGATGGGAAACAGCATAGGTCAGATTTTCCAAGGCAAAACTGTCCTCGGCAATGGAATTTAGGGCAAAAGCTTGACTATTCCCAATCCAAGCAGAAAAAGTGTTCAAAAGTCCCAGCATAAAGGTTGAGAACAGATGATTATCAGTTACAGTAAAGGTAGAAGTAAACTGCCTAATCGTCTGAAAAACATTTGCTTGTTCTCCAATCACAAAGAGAATGTTAAGGCCAATGGCTAAAATGAGTGATAAAAAAATGGGACGGACGGTCTTTGGTTGATAAATATAGTCCTTGTCCACAATCTGATCATCACTAGCTCTTGAGAAGCGAAAAATCTGGCCAACCAGATACCCCACAAAGATAGCCAACATAATGTTGATTGAAGCCGGTAAATTGATACGAGTCAAGACACCATCGTTTAACGGTGACAGCAAGAGCTCCTGCGATCCTATAATCAAGCTAACCAAAAGGGAGGTCACACCGGCTGTACCAGTACTTCTACCATAATGACCAGCTGTGTATTTTCCTGCAAAATAGGTTGATAAGGGTCCGCCTAAGCCACCAAGAAAGTTGGAAAGATTAATGAGAACCTGCCCAGTTATCTTAAAGGCCGGTAACCAGTCCGAAACTGAAAATAGCTGATTGATATAGCCAAGCTCTGAAAAGACCGATAGTGAAATTACTCGAATAATTCCTGAAAACAAAAAGAAAGGAAAGAGCGAAACCAAGGTCTTCTGAGTAATCTGGACAAAGCCTCGCTCACGAAACCAGAGAAACCTCTGGACCAAATAATTTGTCATAAAAGACTCCTAGAAATAGGCAAAAGTAAACTTTAAATTCAACGTTTTCTTACATTATAGCACAAAGAAAGAGGACTTGCCTTAATCTGGGTTACAGCACACACTCTCAGAATTTAGTCACCACCATTTTCATGATTTCTTGAAAAATTTAAGAAATATTTGAGAATTTCTTGATGGTTATTTAATGACTTTATATTACAATAAAGATGAAAAGAAAGCGGTATCAAATAAGCGAAAGGAGGCTTATCATGAAAAAGGTACTTGAGGTCAGACATCTGACAAAACGTTACGGCCAGCATCTAGCTCTAGACAATGTAAACCTGACCTTAGAAAAGGGTGAAATCTATGGGCTTATCGGAAGAAACGGGGCAGGCAAGACGACACTGATTAAGGTCATCACTAAACTCATCCGCCCTAGCCAAGGTAGTGTCTCCCTCTTTCACTCTACCTCCAAATCAGAGTGGACCCACGCACTGAAACGTGTTGGTTCTGTGATTGAAACACCAGTTGCCCTTAACCATCTCAATGCACGTCAAAACCTACGTTACTACTGCAAGATTCATCATGTTACAAACCCTGACAAGATTATTGATGAAATCCTTGATACGGTTGGACTAGGGCACACTGGCAAGAAAAAATTTCGTAGTTTCTCACTGGGTATGAAGCAACGTCTAGGTATCGCAATTGCACTGATTGCAAAACCAGACCTACTTATTTTGGATGAACCGATTAATGGTCTTGACCCAGTAGCTATCAAAGAATTCCGGCAAATGATTAAAAAATTGAGCGAAGAGCAAGGTATGACAGTTCTCATTTCTAGCCATATCTTGTCTGAACTCTATCAAGTTTCAACTCGCTTTGGCATTATTGATCACGGTCACATCATCCGTGAAATCACTAAGGACGAATTCGAACATCTCAGCGAAGACTATATCGTTCTTAGGACCAACCAATTAGCCCTAGCTAGTCACATTCTCCAAGAAGATCTTCACCAACACTTCAAAGTTGTTAACGGCGACAATGAAATTCATATTTTCGATAAATCCCATGTTATAAAGACAATTGTCAAAGAACTGGTTAAACAAGAAGTTGACATCGATGAAATTTTCTACAAACGACAAGACTTAGAAAACTACTTCACACAGTTGCTAGATTCAGAAAGGAGGTAGAGCCATGTTACACACTATTCACGCCGATTTCTATCGACTCTTCCGTTCTAAAGGATTTTGGATTTCTGAAATTATCCTAGCCCTAAACATTATTTCTGGTGTCCTATTGGGAAGCACAGGGCATGTTGGCGTAGAAACTGGTGCAAAAGAAGCCGTTCGAAGCGCCTCTTCATGGACTGGTGTCGGATCACTGATTAATTACTCTAGTAGTATCTCTATCACAGTCCTCTTCACTTTGATTGTTGTCTCTATTATATTGGGCGTTGACTTAGCACAAAAGTTATATAAGAATAATCTCACCTCTGGTATTTCACGGAGCGGATTCTTCTTTGCCAAGCTAACTGTCATTGTAGCGATTACTTTAGGACAACTCCTCTTGTCTTACGGTCTTGCCTTCATCCTTGGTACACTTTGCCATGGTCTTGGAACTGTACCTGACCACTTTGTTAGGAACTTTGCCTTGACTTTCCTTCTCCAATTCTTGTGTAATTTGGCTTGGGTCAGTCTGACCACAGCTGCACTCTACCTCACACATTCCATCGTGACAACCTTTGTGACCTACACCCTTGGTTTGGTAGCTTTAACCGTACCAGCAGCAATCTTCCCTAAAGTAGAAATTTTGAAATACTTGTCACTCAACTTTAATTACGCCATGACTGCAGACAAAACTGTCATTCAAAATACTGCAATCGTGACGCTAGGATTTATCCTAGCATTCACAACACTCAGCTTAATTATCTTTGAAAAACAAGACTTATGAGTACAAAAATAACATCGTGTGAGAGAGATGTCAGATTGAAGGAAAAGTCTATTTTGGATAATTTTCTTCAATCTTTTTTTAGTAGAAAAAGAAAAAATCTTAAAAATAGCACTACATCGGCATTTCTAAGAGTTTCAACCATATGGGAGCCACCTCCAAGATGGCAATTATTCTATTGCTGATAGAAGTTGTCTATGTTCTGAAAGCTGATTTATCGGCTTTTTATTTTATCAAAAAGTTTAGTTACTTTTAAATTACACTCTTAAAAGCTATGAATATTCAACAAATACAACTATATATATCAAGATGTATGAGTATGAAAATTCCATAAAAATAGGCTAAAATCCATAAAATAGAATAGTCTCTGCTAGCTCAAATTAGTTTTAGCTACTTTTCTTATTTTTTGATATAGATTTAGATTAAATTTATTCTTTTTCTAGCAAAACTAACATATTAATTAGTTAATATTATTTTCGTTTCCCTATTATTTTTTCAATATCATTTATGAAAAATGATAGGAGATTTCCTCTACCAACTGATTTGACACCTAAATCTTTTCGCATTGCATTCATTACTTCTCCCATCAAGATTAGCGTTTTTTCTGGAGAATCTTTCATATTATCATCTAAAGAATTTTCTCTAAAGCTATTCCATTTTTTAACAACTTGAGATGAGCCCCATATTATCTGGTCTATGAATATAATTAATGATGTCAAGAATTAACAAATACAAACTCTAGTAGTTTTAACTTTAAGTGAAAGAGAACAACTGAACCGATCAAGTCTCGTTTAGAAAAAAGCATGATATGAGAAGCTACTCATTTATATAATTTTCAAGGATTTCAAGTATTTTTAATTCCTTTTCATTTAAAACATTGAGAATACGATCAATATCCTTTTCTCTATTTTCAGGTGTAAAGATACATTCTCGATACAAATCTTTTTTATTATTGTTAACTTTTTTAGTGTCAAAAATGTTATGATAAACATCAATATTCTTTTGTTCTAGGATACTTCTAGCTTCGCTGTGCATCTCCAAAGATATCTTGATGTTTGTATCCTTAAGCCCCTCATCATTAAGAAATATATAAATTATTGACGCTACTAAAAAGGTCATTCCTCCAAAAGATTTTTGTGATACTTTATTCTTACTCGTAATCCAACCAAATTCTAAATCATAGTATTTATCTTCATCTCTTCTAACTAATAAGGCTGCTTCAGAGATGACATTGTTGATGTCCTCATTTCCTTTATAACGATAAAGAAGTTGGAATCTAGTATTAGTTCCAAGATATCTTTTAAAATCTTCATACTTATTAAAATCCTTATAACTATATTCTGAACATTTACGTCCATTCCAGTTATCACCTTCTCTAATTAAAAATAATTGTTCATTGGTATGATATAAATCCTTTTCCTCCTTAATCTTCATTTTATTATATACATTTATAAGCTCTTCAGCAGAATCATACTCAGTTTCTTTCTCACTTTTTTCTTTGTTAAATACTTTTAAAGCTTTTTTTCTCCAGTTAAACATATTTTAACTCCTTAATACTTTTTATATCAACCTTTATTCTATTCTATAAAATAAAGATGACTATATCCCCATCTTAACAATTCAAAACCTTTTAATTCATAATCTCACAGTTAAATAGAACCATTCATTCTCATAGGCCAGATGCAACTCACCCTCTAAGACTTGAACTAAGTGTTCAGTGATGTAAAGACCAAGTCCAGAGGAATCCTCGGTGTCTGAGAGGTTTTCAGAATAAAAGCGGGTCGTTAATTGGTCAAGATGCTGTATCGGCTGTTGTACCATATTACTAACTGATAAAATAATACCATCATCCTTTTTCTGCAATGTTAGTTGGGCTTGAGTCTTACCATGTTTTAGAACGTTAATGATAATATTCTGAAATAGACGTTCAAAAATATCATTATCCATTTGACATTGGATATCAGGGGCTACTTGGATATCTAGTGTAATCCCTGTCTCCTGAAACATGTCATAGTAAGGCAGGATAGACTTAATCACAAGTTGAGAAAAGTCCACGTCTTGAAATTGAGGTTGAATGGCACCCTCTGTTAATCGTCGATATTCCAACAAGGTTTCCAAACGCTTTGAAACAGTCAGTAGATTTTTAGAAATCTTCTCCATAGCCATTTCATCTTCACTACTACTTCGAAGACTTTGCTGAGCATAGCCACTTGCTACTGTCAGTGGCGTTCGTATATCATGGGCAATATTACTGATAGCCATGTCCATGGTTTTCTTTTCTTGAAGAGCGACAAGATTAGTCTTTTCAACATGGTTAAAGAGAGACTCAATCTGATTCGTCAGGATAACTAAAGATTTTGGCTGGTTTTTAAGAGTAATCCGTCTATGGCTTTCTTCAAGCAGCTTTTCTTCAATCTGCTTTGAGAGAGACTTAACAGCCAGATAGTAACGGACGAGATAGATAGTCACCCCCAGTAGGAGCACTGTCAATACAATAAGTAGTCCTCTCATGAGTCATCTCCTTTAAGTCGCACACCTAAGCCCCAAATCGTTTCGATATACTCTGAACTTCCATCCACTTGGGCTAGTTTCTTTCGTAGATTACTCAACTGTGCATTCAATGTATTATCACCTGATAGATAAGGGGCTTCCCAAACCGTCTCATAAAGGTCCTCTTTAGTAAAAATTTTCTTTGGATTTTGTAGGAGTGTGTGCAAAATTTGAAACTCTTTCTTACCCAAACGTATGGTTTTTCCATTACCCGAGACTTCAAAACTGTCTGGATTTATCTTGATGTTTTTAACTTGATAAATGTTCTCAGTCGTACTACTTCCCTTGATGTGTTCACGTAGTTGAACGGAGACACGCGCATAAACTTCTTCAAGATCAAAGGGCTTAACGATGTAATCATTTGCACCATTAAGTAAGTACTGGCTAATCAAGTGCTTGTCACCCAAGGCTGTCAACATAATCACAGGTACAGAGCTTCTTTGTCTGATAAACTTAAGCACCTCTTTACCACCCTTACCCGGTAACATGATATCTAGGAGAACTAAATCAATCTCTTGACTTTGAAACAAAAGCTCTCCTTCGGTCCCAGAGTAGGCTTGAATAATATCATGTTCTTCAGAAAATAAGTTGAAAAGAATACTCTGGATATCCTCATTGTCTTCAATTTGTAAAATACGTGCCATGTCTTAATCCTCCAATGATACTACCAATTGTATATGCTCAATTTTTCTTTTATCTTAACAAAAAGCCAAATTAATGACAAGGTACATGACGACTTATTGATAGCAAAAAAGACAATACAAAAAAAACCGTAAGCCTCTACTTTCGAGACTTACGGTCAATTATTTATTAAGCAAAGGTTGTAACAGCAGAGGCATCCAAACGAACAGATTCAAATCCTTCTTCATTGGCTTCCCCAAGGGCAATAATCAAAACAGGCACATGTCGGTCTTCATCAAGACCAAACGCTTTTGCAAGTCCTTCTTTTTTATAGCCACCGATGGCATTAGTATCGTATCCATAAGAGCGAGCGACGAGCATTAACTGCATAGCGGCCAAACTAGCATCGATGTGGACAATTTCATTCATCACTTCACGAGGAGAATTTTCATACATTGGTACAATGCTTGACAGTTGTTTCTCCTTGACCTCTTCAGGCATTTTCCCTTGAGCAACGGCTTTTCCATAAATTTCTTCTGCTTTTTCTTGGCTCTTCAAATCGGCAAAAATGAGAACCATGGCTGAGGATGTTTCATTTTGTACACCATTGTAGCTGACAAAAGGTTTCAATTTATCTTTGCCTTCTTCGCTATCAACGACGACAAAACGCCAAGGTTGCATGTTCACTGATGATGGGGCTGTAACGGTTTTATCCAAGATTTCCAACAATTCTTCTCGTGGAATCTTGACAGAAGTATCAAAGTTACGAATGGAACGACGGTTATATACAATATCTGAAAAATCATTGCTTACTATAGGCATCTTATGTCTCCTTTTTATCATTAGACAAAATTAATATAACCAAGATTATAACACAAGACTATTTTTATCAAAAATAATTGCTACAAAAGTGCTTAAAGATTGCTCTCCTTGAGTCCTAGTCGTTTCACTTCAGATGAATAGTAAACCATGATGGTAATGAGGCTGAGTGTGATTAGCCAGATTGACTTAATATCAATGAAGTGCATCAGAAGAGCTGATACAACAGCACCAACCACAAAACTACCTACGACAAAGCCATAATTAACCGCCTGACGACGATATTCTTTCTGATCTTCACTTCCCTGAATAACATAGTAAAGTGCCGTCAGCATCCTTCGATAATTGCCTGAAGTCATAAAAATCACAAAGGGGTGATTTTCAATCTGACTACCGGTAAAAGTCTTCATCATGACACCTGCAGAAAAAGCAATAATCGGAAGCTCTAATAGAGCATTTGGCGTTAAGAATGGTAAAATGGCAGTCATCACACAAAGAGGAAGCAGACCGTAAACACGCCAGTAAGCATTCTTACGATGGTCTTTAAACCACATACCAAAAAGAAAACCCAAGGAAAAGAAAAGAATGGAAAAGCATCGCAACATGTTATGGAACATGCTACTACTACGCCAGTCTGCAACTAATAGAAGAATATTCCCTGTCTGAGTGGCAACCAAACTATGGTAATACATATGACAAAAGACATCCAAAGCTCCCCCTGAAAAACTGAGCAAGTTGGCCATCATACGTGTATTCTGAGGCAAAAGATTTCGAGACTCCATTACGTAACTCCCATCTATAACTAAAAAAATGATAGTTTCATTATAGCAAATCTAAAGAAATACTCTAAAAAGCAACCCTGACGAGTTGCTTGCAATCCTATTAAAAATTAACTGTATCAGGATCATCCTGAGTTTTGATGCCTTGAATCTTATCCAAGACTGCCATATCTTCCTCTGACAAATCAAAGTCAAAGATATCCAAGTTGGCTTCAATATTTTTTGGTGTCACTGACTTAGGTAGTGGTAAGAAACCTTTTTGAAGACTCCAACGTAAGGCAACTTTAGCAACAGATTTTCCGTTACGTTCAGCCACTGCTTCAACATCTTCATTGCCAAAAATACTACCAGTACCTAGTGGGCTGTATGCTTCAAGAAGAATGTCACGCTCGTGGCAATAGGCAACCAAATCTTCTTGGTCACAACCTGGAGCCAAGAGAATTTGATTGACATGTGGCACAATTTCAGCCGTTTCAAGGAGGGCTTGGAGGTGATGTTGCATAAAGTTAGACACACCGATAGCACGTACCTTACCTTCTTTGTAGGCTTCTTCCATTGCCTTCCAAGCGCCTGCATTGCCGGCCTTCCAAGCATCATTCTCACGAAGTGCCTTTGGATTAGGCCAGTGGATGAGCAAAAGATCCAAATAATCCACACCTAATCTTTCGAGAGACTCGTCAATAGAGGCCTTAGCCAAATCGTAATCGTGCTTGTCATTCCAGAGTTTAGTCGTTAGGAAAATATCCTCACGCGCCAAGTCACTATCAGCAATCGCCTTACCTACAGAAACCTCGTTACCATAGATTTGTGCTGTATCAATATGTGTGTAACCCGCCTTAAGGGCGAAACTAACGCTATTGTAGGTTTCTTCCCCTTCTGGAATCTGCCAAGTCCCAAAACCAATTTTAGGAATCATAACGCCATTTGAAAGTGTATATGTTTCCATCCTGTTCTCCTTTTCAAGTTGTAACAGAATTATCTTAAAAGATATCAGATAAAAATGCAAAAATTTGCTATGGACTATTGGAAAGACTGCTATAGTAATTTACTACCAGATGGTGCTCCTACTCCTTATGATTAATCTCTATCATCATAGCCTTTTGGATGGCTTGAATGCCATGCCCAGGCACTTTCGATAATTTTTTCGATATTGTCAAATTGTGGTTTCCAACCTAGTACTGTACGAGCCTTTTCAGAGGATGCAATCAATGTATCTGGATCACCAGGACGACGGTCAGCTTTCTCAGCTGGAATTTCTTTACCAGTAACCTTACGAGCTGCTTCAAGAATTTGAAGATTTGAGAATCCTGTTGAAGAGCCGAGGTTGAAGGCTGTCGACTCATTACCCTTGCGGAGATATTCCACTGCCAAGAGGTGGGCATCCGCTAAGTCGAATGGATGCACATAGTCACGAACATTAGTACCATCTGGAGTATTGTAGTCGTCTCCAAAAATCATGATTTTCTCACGAACCCCTTGAGCCACTTGGAGAATAATTGGCAAGAGGTGGGTTTCAGGACCATGATCTTCACCAATCGAACCATCAGGTTTGGCACCCGCCACATTAAAGTAACGAAGAGGAACATACTTGATGCCGTAGGCTTGGTCTGACCACTTCATGATGGTTTCCATCATAAGCTTGCTTTCACCGTAAGGATTGATTGGGTTTTGTGGTGTAGTTTCAAGGATTGGGATTTCCTCAGGAATACCATAAGTCGCAGCTGTTGATGAGAAGACAATGTATTTGACATCACATTCGTTCATAACCTCAAGCAACTTCACCATACCAGAAGTGTTATTGTCAAAATACTTAAGTGGTTTTTCCATAGACTCAGCCACAAGTGAGTAGGCCGCAAAGTGAATTACCGCATCGACATCAGGATTTTCCTTAAAGACTTTACGCATAAAGTTCTGATCTGCTAAGTCCCCCTCGTAGAATACAGCGTCTGGATGGACTGCCGCACGGTGACCCGTCACCAAGTTATCCACGACAACAACTTTTTCTTGGCCTGCTTCAACCAAACGGTCTACCATGTGAGAACCGATGTAACCAGCTCCACCTAAAACTAAGATTGCCATAAAATTTACCTTTTTCTTATTTTTCTATTATTATAACATAATTCTAGTCTATAGGACTAACCTGAGTTACGTAAGGTGAAAGAAGATAAAAATGGTCGCCAACAGTTAGTTGACAACCATTTTCTTTCTATTTCACCTTCACACAAAAGGCATCCCAAGCTTGGAGTTTACCTTGGTCTGTAATTGACTCTAATTCGGTATTGGCAATGACAACTTCAGCACCATCGAAATCATAATCAAAGTCTTGTTCTTGGTCTGATAGATTAACTGCAACTAGATAGCTGCTATCTTGAGTCTTACGAATATAGGCAAAGACCTTATCGGCAGTTTCCAAGAGTTCAAAGTCAGCATCAATCAACCAATCCTGTGTTTTGCGAAGCTCAACCAGTTTCTGATAAGTATAAAAAATCGAATCTGGATTAGCTAGAGCTGATTCAACATTTATGTTCTTATAGTTAGGGTTAACAGCTAGCCATGTTTTATCAGCTGTGCTAAAGCCAGCATTCTTACTGGTATCCCACTGCATTGGTGTTCGGGCATTATCACGTCCCACATGGCGAATCTGGTCCATGATAACTTCTAGCGATATTCCTTTTTCGAGAGCTTCTTTGGCATAGTTGAGAGATTCAATGTCATTCAATTCTTCCAAAGTTCTAAAAGGATAATTGGTCATGCCGATTTCTTCACCTTGATAGATGTAAGGTGTCCCACGCAAGAGATGAAGGAGGATAGCTAGGGCCTTGGCTGACTTCTCACGATAGACACCAGTATCTCCCCACATTGAAAGAATACGAGGAAGATCATGATTATTCCAGAAAAGTGAGTTCCACCCTTGTCCCAACTCTAACTCAGTTTGCCATTTATTAAAAATAGTCTTAAGTGCTGAAACATCTAACTCCTTCTCATACTCCCATTTAGGACTATCTGGCTTATGCTGAAGTCCAATATGTTCAAACTGGAAAACCATGGAAAGCTCTTGATTATCTGGATTTGAATACTGTTTTGCAATTTCAGGTGTCGCTCCCCATGTTTCACCAACGGTTAGAAGGTCATGCTTTCCAAAGCTCACCTGGTTCATCTCCTTGATATAATCGTGAAGTTTTGGACCATTTGTATCAATCAGTTGATCTGGAATCTTGCCAATCATATCAATCACATCCATACGAAAACCACCGATTCCCTTGTCAATCCAGAAATTCATCATGTCATGAATTTTTTGGCGCAACTGTGGATTTTCCCAGTTGAGGTCTGGCTGTTTCTTACTAAAGAAATGCAGATAATATTGATCTGAGGTCTCATCATATTCCCAAGCGGATCCACTAAAAATAGATACTAACTCATTAGGTTCGTCTCGCCATATGTAGAAATCTCGTTCAGGACTTTCTGGATTGTCACGCGCTTCGATAAACCAAGCATGCTCATCAGAAGTATGGTTCACCACCAGATCCATGATAATGTGAATATCATGCTTTTTAGCTTCCGCCAAAAGCTCATCCATGTCATTCATATCCCCAAAAATGTCTGCAATTGCCTCGTAGTTAGCGATATCATAGCCATTATCATCCATTGGACTGTCATAAACAGGAGAGAGCCAAAGAGCTGTGATACCAAGTTTTTGAAGATAATCTAATTTGCTTGTTATCCCCTTGAGGTCACCGATTCCATCACCGTTGGAATCCATGAACGACTTAGGGTAAATTTGATAAATTGTAGCCTTGTGCCACCAGTATTTCTGCATGATTCTACTCCTCGTATTTATTACCATCGTGAGTCTGATAGTTCTATTTTACGTTTTTCTCGAAGTTATGCAAGCGTTTTTTTTTCTATTTTGACAGCTTTCAATGACCTCTAGTCCAGACTCCTTAATCTTTTGGTAATGTTGAGAAATAATAGAGTTAAAATGTAAGGTTAGACTTTGCTTAGCTTAACAATACAAAATAACGACGGTTAATGCCTTAACCGTCGCTTTTTACTTTTTGGGCAAGACCATCACAAAGCGCCTCCCCGCGGAACTTTCTTCAAATCTATAGCTAAGTTGCTCATGCTCTAGAAGGTATTTGACCACAAAAAGGCCTAATCCTCCTTCTTTCTTAGACTGAGCTTTAGTTGAAGTATTTTCTTTAGATACAATCGTATTTTCAATGACAAAGTCGGTTCCTTCATTTTCTAAACCTATTCGAATTACTCCGCCCTTATCAGAATGCTTGACAGCATTACTGATGATATTTGAGAGAACTAATTTCAAAATAGCTAAATTCATGAAAATACCAGTTGCCGGAAGATAATTTTCAATTGATAGAGAGCGACTCTCAACCAACACTTGATTTTGAGTGAGTATGCGATTTACCACATCATCTAACTGAATCCACTCCTTATCACCACCTAATTCTTGAACAGAAGACAGGGACAGGATTTCCAGGACAATCTGGTTCATCTCATCGACGATGTCAAGAGAGACCGATAGGTAGCGGTCCCGATCCTTGTAGCGACCGATCTTATCCCGCATATTTTCTAGGATAATTTTCAAGCTAGCTAGAGGTGTCTTGATCTCATGCGAAGCCCCTCGTAGAAATTCTACCTTCATCTGCTCCAACTTCAGATTTTCTTGTTTTTGCTGCTCTAGATTATCAATCACTTCTAAGAGATGGTGATAGAGATCATTTATCTGTTGCTTTAAAACACCAATCTCATCTTGTGAATGAATGGGGAGACTTGCTGTCCTATCTAGGCGCTTCATCCGCTTAGTAATCTGCTTGATTTCAAGAATTGGAGTAGAAATCATGCGGGCATAGAGATAGGATGCAATCAGCGACAGAACAAAAGAAGCAAGGAGTGTATAGGGAAGAAAGCCCAGACTGATGTCTCGCGCTTCTTTTTGGGAATCAATAGTCGCTAAGAATTGCAAGGTCAAGTCCTGCCCTTCTTTGGTTTGAATCTTTCGCTCTTCAATGACCAGGGAATTATTCTGGCTGTCAGGGTTTACGAGCAGGTCATCCTTAATCTCTATGGCATTTTGTTTTTCCTTGCCCTTGATAGAGACCTTGATATCATTAGTCTTAGAATAGAGGGCACTAACCGTCTCAATGGTGTCCACGTCCTGACCTTGGAAACTCTCAGCCAGGACTTGCGATTTCTTCAAAATCGTCTGGCGCTGGGACTCAATATAGGTCGATGGAAAAATAAAGTAAACCGAAGCATGTAAAAGGATCACTAAGCTACTAAAAAGGGCAAAGGTGATCAGAAAGATCTTTGCAAAGATACTCCGTTTGGTCATGGTCTCTCCAATTTATAGCCGACATTGCGTACCGTTACGATACAGTCCAGCTCTAGTTTTTTTCGTAGTTCCTTGATATAGACATCAATCACCCTGTCAAAAGGGATCTCCTCCGTCTCCTTCCAGACAGCATCGAGGATCTGAGAGCGGGTCCGGGCCTTGCCTTCATGCTGGAGCAAGTATTCCAAGATTTCCAACTCCTTGGCATTCATGGAAATGGCTTGTCCAGCTAGCCTGGCGGTATAGCTCTCAAAATCCACCCGCGCCTCTCCATAGGTGAAGACCCGTGAAGGCTGGAGCTTTTTAAAAATAGCTTCGATCCGAACCTTCAAGAGGGACAAGGAGAAGGGTTTTTCCAGATAGCCATCTGCTAGCTCTCCAAAGGCCGTCAACTTATAGTCCTCATCATGGAAGGCCGTTAGCATGAGGACAGGGACTGAGCTGGTCTTACGGATTTCTTTCAGGACTTCCAAGCCATTGAGGATAGGAAGCTGGATGTCCAGCAAGACCAGATCCACTGTTTCTCTTCGAAAGAGGTCCAGGGCCTCCTTCCCATCGCCTGCTTCGAAGATGTCATAGCCACATTCCATGAGATAGTCGCTCATCCCTTCTCGAATAAGGACTTCATCTTCTACGATTAGTATTTTCATACATTATCCTTTTCATATATATAGTCGCTTTCTTTCATTATACCGTTTTTTATAGGTGCAGCAAACTTATCATTCAACATCAACTAAGAGGTCTTTGGGTTTCTTATGAAGAAGCCAGCGAGAAGAAATCAAGGATACCAAGCTTAAGATAAAGCCACCAACTAGAATAACTACCAAAAGTTGCTTAGGTTGGACTGTCATATGAATCTGAGTCAGAGTCTTCCTGAAGCTCTCTACCTCAGCCCCCCCACCAAGATTTGCAGCTAGAGATTCTTTGGTCATTTGCTTATTGATACCTGCCGTAACATTGGAAAGGACTGTTTTACCAACTTTTTCGGCAAAGAAACTAGCCAAACCATATGATAAAAGAAAGGCTGGTAAGGCAATCATCAGCAATTCCATTAAAAATTGACCCGCAACCTGTGTCTTTTTAAGTCCCAAGGCTAAAAAGATACCAACTTCTCTACGACGAGCATTTAACCATAAAATCAACAGAAGGGTTAGCAATAAACTTGTAAAAATGAGACTTCCAATAAACATACGATTTGCCACACGATACATCCCAAGAATAGATTCCTGTAATGCAGGATAGTTTGATGAGCTCTTAACAAGATCGTAGAGGGTCCAGTTAATGTCCAACTTTTGAATCTTTGCTATCAAGGAATCAAGATTTTGATCGCCTTTAGCAAAGAAAGTGGCGTCCTCATAAGTGGCAGTTTCTACGGTATTACCGTAGAGTTTTGCTGCTGTGTCTAGATCAGTGATGAGGGTGTTTTCATACAACTCCTGAGCATATGTAACGGCTGCTTGATTTTGACCAGAAAATAAACCTTTGATAGTCACTTCTACTGTTTCATCAGCCCTTTTTTCGTTATCAGCATCATAGAGATTAGATCTAAGCTTTACTTTATCTCCTACATTAAGACCATTCTTTTTAGCTAAACCTTCGTGCATCAAGATTTGATTATGGTCCTTATCGGTTAGATGTTCTCCTTGGACTAGTTTGTAGGCTCCAGAGACAAACTTATCTTCTTTTGATGAGTCATTGACTCCTGTCAACATCAAGGTAGACTTAAAATTTTTAGCACGTTCTGGCGACTGATTTTGTAGCGTTTGCTCTGTTTCAATAATCTCATAGTCTAGTAAATCACCAATACCGTTTATCCGTTTAATCGTCGAAACAATCCCTTTAGTCTCACTAATCTTTTTAATATCTTCTCCCTTAAGATTTCCAGCTCCTCGAGGAGTTCCAGGATTCGTGTTACGATTAATCTGCATTGAAAAACTATTGGTGATTGACCCTAGACTCTTGGATGCTGCTTCTTGGGTTGCACTTCGCATAGCAAGTCCTAACAAACTAAGAGTACTCATCAAAAGAATAATAGTTAACAGTAATAGTGACTTTGACCATTTTCGTGTAATATATGCAAAAGCGTTTCGAAACATAAGAGTCCTTTCTTTATTTTTTCTTTTCTATGAGTTGTTTCTTCTTCAACTCTAAAACCACATCAGATGCCTGAGCAACTTCCTTACTGTGCGTAACAACTATGACACATTTTTGGCGATCTAAGGCCATTCTTTTAAGGATAGCAATAATATCCTTCGCAGTTTCCTCGTCTAGATTTCCTGTCGGTTCATCTGCTAAGATAATCGGAGCCTCTGAAACCAAAGCCCGCGCAATAGCTACACGTTGTTGTTGCCCACCTGAAAGTTGCAGGACATTTCGATTAATTTGCTTTTCATCTAGTCCCAATTCAGAAAGTATCTTCTTATCGGCATTTTTATTAACAAGTCGTACATTTTCTAAAGGTGTAAGATAATCAATAAGATTGTAATTTTGAAAAACAAGCGCAACGTGGTGTCTACGATGATAACTGGAGCCTTTTTTCTTGATATTTTCTCCGTTAAACAAGATCTGCCCCTTCTTGGGATAATCAAGACCTGCCAAAAGGGAAAGTAAGGTCGATTTTCCCGCTCCAGATTGCCCAATAATACTATAAAACTTACCTTTCTCGAAACGATAATTCACCTTCGAGAGGATAGATTCACTTTTATTTTGATAACTATACGTAACATCTTTGAGTTCTAACATAGTGTTCCTTTCTCCTTAACTCATATTAGATAAGATTTCTTTTGGAGTTTTGCGCCAAATGAGACCTGTTGTCACACCGAGCGATAATATTACCAAGAATAGAAGACATAGATAAGATAGCCCTAAAGGTAGTCCCTGAGGAATTTGATCTAATAACTGAAGAGCCTGCTGCTGTCCTTGCTGACCTATAAATTCTTGCAAGAACAGTCGACTTAGTAGCCGTCCAATAGTAATGGCCGGTAGCAAAGACATAAGGGACACCAACAATATCTCCACAAGAAATTGAGCAAAAATACGTCCCTTGCTCTTCCCAATTGCTAAAAGAATACCTATCTCATGATTTCGCTCACGCGTCCATAGTGCCATTAAAAACGAGAGGATACCTCCTCCTGTAACAATTAAACTAATCATCATCGTTCTGACGATTCCTTGTAGCGCTTGAGACGATTCCTTCAAGGAGTCAAAAGCCTTACGGTCCTCGTCCAAACGTAGACGATACCAATCGATATCCAATTGTTCCACTTGTTTAATGACTTGGTTGATTCTATCTGGATTCTTAATACTAAAGGATAATTTTGTCACTAACTTATCAGTCAAATTAAGCAGTTGGCTAGCATCGTCATAATGGAGGAAGATTTGATTTTCACTTAAATCTGAGGACATTCCAGTAAATGTCTCCTCCTTCTTGCCAGAAAAAATACCAACGATATCAAAGGTCATTTCCTTAGCGCCATTTTCAGTCATCTGAAAATTGGACAAGGTCAGCTTGTCTCCGACGCTTAGCTTATTTTTCCTAGCAAGCGATTCATGAATCATAATTTGCCCTTTAGCAGATAAGTACTTCCCCTTAAGGAGTTGAAAAGCACCACTCCTAAAATCAACACTTTGGCCTGTTTCCTTAGTGAAAGTGGCTCCCAAGGCTTGATTAGCCTCATTATCGAGGTCATCGCGTTCCACCGTTTGTTTTCCTGTAACGACCTTCTTATCGACTAGTCGCACTGGACTTATATATTGAGGTATCGTTGACATCACATCAGATAGCTGACTAATCTTCGCCCCCTCTTTCCAGGAAAATGCACTGCCTCTTTCTTTACTTACCAGAGCAAAACCTGCCCCACTTGATTTCCTGATTTGTGCCTCCATTCCTCCACCAACTTGCATAAGAGAGAAACAAAAATACAAGCAAGATAATATCAAAAATAAAATGAGAAAAAGGATAAAATTCCGCGTTTTTTTGCGGAAAATATAAGCAACTGCCTGTTGTAAGAGAACCATCTTCCACCTCCATTTAAGACATTAGCCCTCAGCTACACCAAAGATAAGTGACGGCGCTTTCATTTTCTTATCCTAATTATAGACGACAAATGTGAAACCTTTATGAAATCAAATATTCTAAACTAATCGTTATCTAAAAATCTGACTGCTGAGATGCAGAGCCTCAATTAAATAATAACTCTAAAGGACTATCAAAAATTCGCTTCATGATTGACTTTAAACTCCTTTTCTCCCATAAATCGTCTTTCGCTAATAGCATTTACCTCAGGCATTTGATATAATTTTTGTCAGAGGTATTTTTATTTATGAAGAAACAAGCTTTTAGTTCTGAACAGTATTTGAATCTGCAACGCGACCATATTTTGGAGCGCATTAACCAGTTTGACGGTAAGCTCTACTTGGAGTTTGGTGGTAAGATGTTGGAAGATTTCCACGCTGCCCGCGTCCTTCCTGGTTATGAACCTGACAATAAAATCAAGCTCCTTCAAGAGCTTAAAGATCAGGTTGAAGTGGTTATCGCCATCAATGCTAGCAATATCGAGCACTCTAAGGCTCGTGGTGACCTTGGCATTTCTTACGACCAAGAGGTCCTTCGTCTGATTGATAAATTCAACGAGCTCAATATCTATGTGGGTTCTGTTGTCATTACACAGTATTCAGGTCAACCTGCGGCTGATGCCTTCCGTAACCAACTGGAAAAAAATGGCATCACGTCTTACATTCACTACCCTATCAAGGGCTATCCAACGGATATGAACCATATCATTTCTCCTGAAGGTATGGGGAAAAATGACTATATCAAGACTAGCCGTAACCTTATCGTCGTTACTGCTCCTGGTCCTGGTTCTGGTAAATTAGCGACATGTATGTCTAACATGTACCACGACCAAATCAATGGCATCAAATCAGGTTATGCCAAATTTGAAACCTTCCCAGTTTGGAATTTGCCGCTTCATCACCCAGTCAACTTGGCCTATGAAGCTGCCACTGCCGACCTTGATGATGTCAATATGATTGACCCCTTCCACTTGGAAACGTATGAAAAAACGACTGTAAACTACAACCGTGACATCGAGATTTTCCCAGTCCTTAAACGTATGCTTGAACGTATTCTTGGTGAGTCTCCTTACGCTTCACCAACGGATATGGGTGTTAATATGGTTGGTTTTGCCATTACGAATGATGAGGTAGCCAAAGAAGCTTCTAAACAAGAAATCATCCGTCGCTACTATCAGACTGTTCTTGATTTCAAAAATGAACGTGTGCCTGAGTCTGCTATTAAGAAGATTGAATTACTCATGAACGATCTTGGTATCACTCCTGAAGATCGTCAAGTGGTCGTTGCAGCACGTGCTAAGGCTGAAGAAACAGGTGGTTCTGCCCTTGCGCTTGAGTTGCCGAATGGTCAAATCGTCACTGGTAAAAATTCGGAACTCTTTGGTCCGACAGCGGCAGCTCTGATTAATGCTATCAAGACTTCTGCAGGTATTGCAAAGGAAACAAAACTCATCGAGCCTGAAGTGGTTAAACCTATCCAAGGTCTGAAAATTGACCATCTGGGAAGTCGAAATCCTCGTCTCCACTCCAACGAAATCCTCATTGCCTTGGCCATTACAGCTGCCAACAATGCGGATGCGACGCGTGCCATGGAGGAACTTGGTAACCTTAAGGGTTCTGAAGCTCACTCAACAATCATCCTTACTGATGAAGATAAAAATGTTCTCCGTAAGCTTGGTATCAATGTCACCTTCGATCCTTACTATCAATACGACAAATTGTACCGTAAGTGATAAATGACTATAAACATCAAAGACCTCAGTGTTAGTAACTGGGGTCTTTTAAAAATGACTTTAGATTGATAAAGAAAAAAGGGAAACTCTATCGAGTTCCCTTTTTGATAACCCACTTTTCCGTCTCGACCCGTTCCCAATGAAAAGGGAGTGGCCTAGCATTATTATGAAAAAGTGAGTTAAAGGTATCAAACAGAGGGCTAAGCCACTCCCGATTCTAATCAGCCTACGATTTCTAACTTGAGAAAAGGTAAGCTAAAAAGCAAAATTATAGTAGATAGGACAGCAACAAGTGGGAGGTAACGACCTCCAACAAGGTAGAGTAACAATGGAGCTATCGCTATGAAACGATTTAGAAAATTGCTAGTAACCCGAACGGTTTGTCCGTCCTCCACAGTAATAGTATTAGACTTGTAACCCAATTTACCAACACTCAGACGAGCTTTTGATGACGGTAGGGAAACAGTCACTGCTTCCACACCAGAAACTGTCCCGACAAGACTGGTGTCTACTCGAATGGGACTCTTTCTAGCCACCTTACTAGCTTCTATTGTAATACTTGCCACTAGGCATCTCCTTTTCCTATCTTTCTACCTGATATTATACACTTTTCGAAACGCTTTCACAAGCTAATTGACTATTAAATCAACCTTTCTTGAAAATCATTTTGTCTTTTCAAAACGTATTGGATTCCTCGATGACTATATCAATATCAGCTTTTTCATTCAAAAAATTAATTATTTTTGACAGGAAATCTCTTATAAGATAAAATGTAATAATATAATTTACAACTAGTTAGTAATAATGTAAATATAGAAAGAAGGTTACATGAAACCAAATAAAGGAATTCTCCTACTAACCGTAAGTATTGTTCTGACTGTCTACACTTGGCTAGCAAGGGGCATGACAAACTTCGTCGCTCCTGGTCTAGCTTTAACAATCTTATCATGGACTTTTATGTTGGCAACTCGATCACGAATTTTAGAAAAACTCTTTAATGGAATTGAGAGAATGTACGCTATCCACAAATTTCTTGCCATCTTATCAGTTATTCTCCTGGTCTTCCACAACATCGGTATGGGGAGTCTATGGGGTTCCCGTCTAGCTGGTCAGCTAGGAAACCTTGGTATTTATACTTTCTTGGCGATTGTGGTTCTGGCCTTTCTTGGTAAAAGTCTCAAATATGAAACTTGGCGTTGGCTTCATCGTTTGGTTTACTTAGCTTATATTTTTGGTCTCTTTCATGTCTACTTGATTTTGGGACAAGTATTGACTAAGCCAAGTCTCTTATCCTTGGTAGTGGGGGGCTTCGCTATTCTTGGTTTAAGCTCAGGTTTTTATATCATCTTCCTCTACCAAATTTTCGGCTTTAAAAATCGTGGGAAGATTGTGGGCTTAGAACGTCTAAACCATGACACAACAGAAATAGCCATTAGGTTAACACGTCCAATGGATTATCAGTTTGGTCAATTTGCTTTTATTAAGATACTTCAAGCTGGTTTTGAAAAGTCACCTCACCCTTTCTCTATCTCAGGCGGACATGGCAATATTATCTATTTTACCGTTAAGGCCTCAGGTGATCATACCAAACAAATCTACAAGAAGCTCAGAGTCGGAAGCCCTGTAGCTATCGACCGTGCCTATGGTCACATGTTGCTAGATCAAGGGCGTGACAAGCAAGTTTGGATTGCAGGTGGTATCGGCATTACCCCTTTCATTTCCTATATCCGTGAAAATCCTGTCCTTGATAAAAAAGTCGACTTTTACTACGCCTATACAGGTGAGCAGAATGCTGTCTATCTGGAGATGTTGGCTGCATATGCTGCAAAAAATAGAAATTTCAAACTCCACACTATTAATAGTCAAGTAGATGGTTATCTGGACTTCACTGACTATCCTCTTACTGATGACACAACTGTCTTTATGTGTGGTCCAGTAAAAATGATGGAAGCATTTGCTAAAACCTTTAGGGCAAACAATCCAAAGGCTGAGCTCGTTTATGAGGGCTTCAGTTTTAAATAAAAGCAGTTAAAAATCTTTAAATTCGATTAACACCCCAAGAGCTAGATAAATTTTCTAACTCTTGGGGTGTTTTTTTCAACTTTAAAGCATATCATAAAAATCATCTTGTAAACATAGCATGATTTTATCACTTTCATTCTTTTCTATTAACCTTATGAAAAATAGGTCAATTTTTCAATGATTACAAGAGATTTAAGTTGAATTATTTTAAAAATTCACTTGACTTAACTTTTTATTCGTGTATAATTATTTTAAAAATTAACTTGACTTAATTTTTTTATTCATGTATATTAATAGTAAAGGAGCAAAATCATGATTCAAATTGAACATCTCAGTGTTGCTTACCAGCAAACACTGGCCTTGGAGGATCTTTCCCTCACCATCCAGGGTCCAACCATCCTAGGAATTCTTGGACCCAATGGAGCAGGAAAATCAACCCTGATCAAGGCCATGCTAGGTCTTCTCCCTCATTCGGGAAAAGTCCAGCTCGATCAAAAAGATCTCAGCCAAGTTCTTCAACGGGTGGCCTACGTCGAACAGAAATCCGCTATTGATTTCCACTTCCCCATCACGGTGAGAGAGTGTATCTCACTGGGTCTTTATCCCCACCTTTCTATCTTCAAGCGAAAAAGCAAAGAGGATCTCCAAAAAGTGGAAAATGCCTTGAAACTTGTCAATCTTCTTGATCTAGCGGATCGCCAGATTGGCCAACTTTCAGGAGGGCAATTCCAACGGGTCCTGATCGCCCGCTGCTTGGTCCAAGAAGCAGATGTCATCTTTTTGGATGAGCCCTTTGTAGGGATTGACTCCGTTAGCGAAGACATCATTATGCAGACACTAAAAACCTTGAAAAAAGAAGGCAAGACCATCCTGATCGTCCATCACGACCTCAGCAAGGTCCCAGCTTACTTTGACCAAGTCCTCCTCCTTCATCGTAAACTGATTGCATTTGGGAAAACAGAGGAAACCTTTACCAAAGAAAATCTGCATGCAGCCTATGGGCATGAACTCTTTATAGGAGGTGGCGTCGGATGATTACAGAATTTATCGATGGATTACAGCAATTCCACTTCTTACAGAATGCCCTGATCACAGCCATCGCCATCGGGATTGTCGCTGGAGCCGTTGGATGCTTCATTATTTTAAGAGGCATGTCTCTCATGGGAGACGCTATCTCACACGCAGTTCTTCCTGGTGTGGCTCTGTCCTTTATCCTGGGCATCAATTTCTTTATTGGCGCTATTGTCTTTGGCCTCCTGGCGTCCGTCCTTATCACCTATATCAAGAGCAACTCCATCATCAAGAGCGACACTGCAATTGGGATTACCTTTTCTTCTTTCCTCGCCTTAGGAGTCATCCTGATTGGAGTCGCTAAAAGTTCCACCGACCTTTTCCACATCCTCTTTGGGAATATCTTGGCCGTCCAAGACCGGGATATGTGGATAACCATCGGTGTTGGTGCTGCGGTCTTGCTGGTGATTGTCCTACTCTTTCGACCCTTACTGCTCACATCTTTTGATCCTGTTCTGGCTCAATCCATGGGCGTCCGGGTCAAGGTCTATCACTACCTCCTTATGGTGCTCTTGACCTTGGTTTCTGTCACTGCTATGCAGAGTGTCGGAACCATTCTCATCGTCGCCATGCTCATTACACCCGCTGCGACGGCCTATCTCTATACCAATAGTCTCTGGTCCATGATGCTCCTTTCATCCGGATTAGGTGCTCTTGCATCCATCCTGGGACTCTTTATTGGCTATAGCTTAAACATCGCCGTCGGGTCTTGTATTGTCCTCACTTCTGCTGTCTTCTTTCTCATCAGCTTCTTTATCGCTCCTAAGCAGAGAAAGAATAAGCACGCTCTTTCATCTCATTAAAGGAGAAACACATGAAAAAAACCGCTTCTATCCTCGCCCTCTTTGTGGCGCTCTTATTTGGTCTGTTGGCCTGTAGCAAAGGCTCTTCTTCTGGAGCTTCTGGTAAATTGAAAGTGGTCACCACCAATTCAATCCTTGCAGATATCACTAAAAATATTGCTGAGGATAAGATCGATCTGCACAGTATCGTTCCTGTCGGCAAAGATCCTCACGAATACGAACCGCTTCCAGAAGATGTCAAAAAGACTTCGCAAGCAGACCTCATCTTCTACAACGGGATCAACCTCGAAACCGGTGGCAATGCTTGGTTTACTAAATTGGTCAAAAATGCCAATAAAGTAGAAAACAAGGACTATTTCGCAGCCAGCGATGGCGTAGAGGTCATCTACCTAGAAGGCCAAAACCAAGCTGGAAAAGAAGACCCTCACGCTTGGCTCAATCTCGAAAACGGGATCCTCTACGCTAAAAACATTGCCAAACAATTGATCGCAAAAGATCCCAAAAATAAGGACTTCTACGAAAAAAATCTAGCAGCCTATACTGAAAAACTTAGTAAGCTCGACCAAGAAGCCAAACAAAAATTCAACAATATCCCAGAAGAGAAGAAGATGATTGTAACCAGTGAAGGCTGCTTCAAGTACTTCTCCAAAGCCTACGGCGTCCCATCTGCCTATATCTGGGAAATCAATACGGAAGAAGAAGGGACACCTGACCAAATCAAAACGCTGGTAGAAAAGCTCCGGCAAACCAAAGTACCGGCCCTCTTTGTCGAATCCAGTGTCGATGAGCGTCCTATGAAAACTGTGTCTAAGGATACCAATATCCCGATCTATGCAAAGATCTTCACTGACTCGATTGCCAAAGAAGGAGAAAAGGGCGATAGCTACTACAGTATGATGAAATGGAATTTAGAGAAAATTGCTGAAGGTCTGAACCAATAAGGTGCCAAATTCATTAGGTCCTCAAATTAATCAGTAGCTCTTCCCCCTTCATTGATGTACAATGAAAAGAAAAAAGGAGTCTTGATAAATGAACAGCATTTGCTTGCACATGCTGTTTTGGTCTTAGATGCGGATAATAAGGTCACTTACGTTGAATACCTAAACAACGTCAACAGTGAACCAAATTACGACGCTGCAATCGAAGCCGTCAAAGCACTTGGATAACGAAAAAATACGATGAAGCCCATTCTGGAGAAGGACTCGCGAACGTTAGCGAGGGATGCCTTATATAGCTTCTTCATCACTTGCCCCTCTACTCCCAAAGTGCTCCCGAATCCACTGTGACAGGTGGCAGAGAGCAGATAGCGTAACTGGTGAAACTGGCGTTTTAAGAACTGATTGCCCTCTTGACTAGCCAGTGAGTCCCTTGCAAAAGCTACTTGCACCACTCATGAAAAGGACCGCAAAAAAGGCGAATGAGGTTGTCAATCTGGCCAGAACCGCTTCAGTAAGAAGGCGGTCTCCTCACAGGTCCCTGATAAATCCCGTGGCATAAAACAGAGGTTCATAACCCCTTTTAAGAGGGCTTGGGCACGGCCTTCCGTCAACCCTTGCAGTTCTCTCTGCCACATCTCTTGAAAAAGAGGGCTGGCAAAAACGAAGATAGACCGGTAGCAAGCTTGCCTTCTTGCTTCATCCCTACAAGACTGCAATCGGTTTTCTAAGTGACCAAGACCTCTGGTCGACCAACCCGGCTTTTCTAATTCCTGCCGCTGCATCGGCACACTCCTTTCTACATTGCTCTTGGTTTATGCTTCTATACTATTATCCTTCGCTTTCCCAGACAATTCCTATCAACTGACCAAGCCATTTTGCTCTTTTTTTGATATACTAGAAGAAGCGAAGAAAAGAGGACCCTATGACACCAAATAAAGAAGATTACCTCAAGTGCATCTATGAAATCGGCACGCAACATGAAAAAATTAGTAACAAAGAAATTGCGGCCCGGATGCAGGTTTCGCCTCCAGCCGTGACTGAGATGGTCAAGCGCATGATCTCAGAGAATCTTCTCATCAAGGACAAGATCCACGGCTATCTGCTCACCGAGCTCGGTCTCCAAACAGTTTCCGATCTCTTTCGCAAGCACCGCTTGATTGAAGTGTTCTTGCTCAAAAAACTTGGCTATACTACCGAAGAAGTCCATGAAGAGGCTGAAGTACTCGAGCATACTGTCTCCGACCGCTTTATCGATAAACTTGACCAGATGTTAGACTCTCCCCAGACCTGCCCCCACGGAGGAACTATTCCACCGAAAGGACAACTTCTCATCGAGGCTTACCAGAATCGTTTGTGTGATGTCGGCGAATTGGGAAACTATCGTTTGCGAAGAGTCCAGGATAGCTTTGAATTGCTGAATTTTTTAGACCAAATCCAGCTATCCATTGGAGATGACATTCTCTTCAAAGGATATGACGATTACACTGGCCTCTATCAGCTCCAGATCAAAGATAAAGACATCCAAATCAATCACCTGATTGCCCAACAACTTTACATAGAAAAACATGCCCTTTGATTCAGGGCATGTTTTTCTATGGATTTTTCGTATCGAGGATGATGGTTACCGGGCCATCATTGATGAATTCGATTGCCATATCTGCAGCGAAGATACCTTGTTTGATAGGGACTTCCTTTTCTAACAAATCATTAGAATTATTATAGAACTGGTTACCCACAAAAAGGAGGGATAAGGGCTTGAGTGGGATAGTATTCCTATACGGGAATGGAGGCACTTTCCTGACAAAAGACCTTATTTACTTAGTCCAATCCATTAACATAAGCATCTACTGCTACGATTGCTTGGGCAATATCAGATGCTTTCACTTCAAATGGCATTTGATGGATGGTTTCACCCTCAATGGTTGCTTGTTGGCCAACCTTGAGAAGATCTTCGTAGCTTGCATTTTCAAGATGCATTTCTTTAAGAGTAGTTGGCATGCCAATTTGTTGATAGAAGCGAATGTATTTATCCAAAACTTCTTTTGGACGATTTTCTAAGAACAATTGCACAAGAGTTCCGTAGGCTACTTTTTCACCATGAGTCAAATGGTGAATATCGCCAGTGAGGGCTGTGAAACCATTATGGATGGCATGGGCAGCAGCCAAACCACCACTTTCAAATCCAATACCACTAAGAAGGGTATTAGCTTCAATAATGTTCTCGAGGGCCGGCGTTACCACTTTAGCTTCACAAGCGGCCATGGCTTGTAGACCATCTGCAAAAAGAATCTCTTCACAGCGTTCAGCAATGGCAACCCCTGCTAGAGTTTGGTGTTTACCTAGCATAGTTTTTCCGTTAGCTTGCATAACTGCTCGAGCTTCTACCCAAGTTGCTAAGCCATCTGCGATACCAGATGCTAACAAACGTTTTGGTGCTTGAGAGATGACCTTACTATCCACCAAAACCAACTCTGGGTTCTTAGAATAGAAGATATAGCGCTCAAAGGCACCCTCGTCAGTATAGATAACGGATAAGGCTGAAACTGGAGCATCTGTAGATGCGATGGTTGGAGCAATAACAACTGACGATTGTATAAGATCCGCAATGGCTTTAGCACTATCGATAGTCTTACCACCACCGAGTCCAATGACTAAATCACAGCCTTCTTCTTTTGCCAGACTGACCACACGATTAATTTCATTATCCGATGCTTCACCATTAAAGAAGACTGGTACAACTGTGACTCCATTTTGAGAGAGGTATTCTTCAAAACGTTTACCCACAATGTCATAAACTACTGAATCACACAATAGTACAGGGTGACTTCCTAGTTCCAAAATAGCTTTTGCATTTTCAAATAAGGCATTTTCACCTTGAATGTAACGTGACGGACTTGCAAAAATTCTCATAGTCTTTCTCCTTTGAAATATAGTTATATAGAATCAGTTAAATGGACCTATTCCTATCCTACACAGGACTAAATCCTTTTAAGAGACTAGCTATCTTTTGTAATCAGTACATTATACTAGTCTTGTTTATCATCTAGCTGCTACTCTTCTTCTGGGTAGACCAAGCCCCAATCTTTGCGGAGTTGGGTCATGAGCTCCATGACATCTCGGCTATAGTTCAGATAAAGATGATTTTCTTGACCTGAGACGGCTGCTTCCATATCTAGGACTTCATATTGGAGGGCTTTGGCAGTTTCTCCTGCCTCGATAACTTCTTGTGAGCCATCTTCCGTATAGGTGATGACTGCCTTTTGCCCTCGTGGGTACTCGTAAAGTTCGATATAACCCTTATCATAAGCAATGGTGCCACGTTTAGGTTGTTTGGCATGAAGGCTCAGTGTCACCGTCGCCATTTCCCCTTCTGCATTGGTAAGGAGAATACCCGCTTGCTCATCAACACCAGTCGGAGCTAATTTAACCTGTGAAACCATCTCTGTCGGTTGTGACGTCATAAACCAACGCACAAAGGATAGGGCATAAACTCCGATATCAAGTAGGGCCCCACCAGCCAAATGACGATTGAAAAAGCGGTTGGTCATGTCATATTCTTTATAAGAACCAAAGTTCATCTGGATTACCTTGAGAGGCCCTAACTTACCACTCTCCACGATTTCAGAGAGTTTTCGATAGATAGGCATATGGAAAATGGTCATGGCTTCTGCCAGTTTGACATGATTTTCTTCGGCGAGTTGGATAGCTTCTGCCAATTCCTCACTGTTTAAGGTGATAGATTTTTCACAGAGGACGTGTTTGCCTGCTGCTAGTGCCTTGCGAAGAAAATTGATATGCGTATTGTGAGGCGTTGAAATGTAGATAATATCTACTTCAGAATCTTCAAACACTTCATCAATCTCTTTATAAACCTTTTCAATGCCATATTTCTCAGCAAAGGCCACTCCCTTGTCATAGGTACGATTTGTAACGGAATAGAGTTTACCACCTAGGGCCTCTAAAGCCTGTGCCAACTCATTTGCGATAACACCAGTCCCAAGACTTGCCCACTTATACTTGATTTGATTTTCCATAACGTAACTTCCTTTATTTTTGAATGGTTAATCCATTTACCTGAGATAAGATTTCAACCTCACTCGCTCCTGCCTGAAGAAGGGCTGATGCCGTGTAGGCCCCCTCAATAAGGGGGACCTGTTGAATAAGAATATCCTTATCTGAAAATTCTTCAACCATCTCCAAATTCATGCGAGCACTGCCCAGATCGTAAAAGGCCAAGAGACGTTTAGCGGGCTGACTATCCACTGCTACTTGAACATGGTCAAAACTAGATCCCAGTCCACCATCTTCAAGACCACCTGTAGCCGTCAAAGGAATATCTGGTGCAACTTCACGAATCAGACTCACCAATCCTTTGGCAATATCAGCTGAGTGGGAGACAATCACAATTCCAAGTTCTGGCATGTCCTATTCCTCCGCTTCTAGTAAGGCTTTGAAAAGTAAGCCAGACGAATACGAGCCTGGGTCAATGTGACCAATAGAACGCTCACCTACATAAGAGGCACGTCCCTTGGTAGCAACAACATCCTTAGTTGAAAGAACGGCTTGATCGATGACTTCATTCGTTAATTGACCTCGTTTAACTGCTTCAATAACTGGGCGCCAAACATCAACCATAGTTTTTTCGCCAACTTGGGCATGGCCTCGTTTTTCAATCATTTCGGCACCTGCCTCAAGGACGCCTGCTAAATCTTGACCAGCTTGTTCAGCCTTCATCATCCCCATAAAGGCAGAGCCATAGAGAGGACCAGAAGCCCCACCAACCTTGCTTATCAAGGCCATTGATACCGTCTTCAGAACATCTGCTGCACTTTGAGGGTCTGATGTGTTAATAGCTTCAACGGCTGCTGCCATACCACGCGCCAAGTTAGCCCCGTGATCACCATCTCCGATAGGACCATCTAACTCAGATAAGTGATCTTTTTCTGCTTCAACTTTTTGATTAAAGACTTGCATCCATTTTACTGCAACTGTTTTATCCATAATTTACCTATTTCATTTGTGTTTTTCTAAATTGATATATCCTTGCTTAGCCAAATCACTACCAAGCAATGGTCTTAACAGGACTTTCTAGAGCCTCAAGCCAAGCATCATCTTCAATCTTCATGAGTGTCAATGACAGACCAGCCATGTCAATAGAAGTCATGTAGTTCCCTAGTTTTCTATAGGTCACTTCTAGACCTGCACCTCCAAGAATGCTTGCAACATCATTGGCAAAGACATACTGCTCCATGAGTGGCGTTGCGCCCATACCATTGATGAGAAGAGCATAGCGCTCACCAGACTTAGCATCAAAGGCTTCAAGGAGCTTACCAGTCAATTCTTCTGCTAACTGGCGAGATGGCTGCATAGACTCCTTACGATAACCTGGCTCACCATGGATACCAATACCATATTCGATTTCATCCTCTGCTAGGACAAAGCCAGGCTTCCCAACCTCAGGAACCGTCGCCCCACTAAGGGCCAAACCAATAGTGTGGATATTAGGAACAATCTTGTCAGCCAAGACTTTAATATCCGCAAGAGACTTACCTTCACGAGCCGCATGACCTAGGATTTTATGGACGAAAATAGTACCTGCAACCCCACGACGACCTTGTGTATAGAGGCTATTTTCCACAGCAATATCATCGTCCACAACAACGCTAGCTACTTCAATGCCTTCCATCTCAGCCAATTCTTGAGCCATCTCAAAATTCATGATGTCGCCTGAATAATTTTTAACAACCATGAAGACACCAGCCCCTTGGTCCGCTTCCTTAATGGCTTCCAAAATTTGATCAGGCGTTGGTGACGTGAATACAGCACCTGCAATAGCAGCTGAAAGCATACCATCACCCACAAAACCAGCGTGGGCTGGCTCATGACCACTTCCACCACCAGAAATGAGACCTACCTGACCAGCAGTCTGCTCATTTCTTACAATGATATCAAAACCTTCAAGGCGATGAACAAGATCATTGTGAACATAAGCTAAACCATCTAACATCTCAGTAACGACATTTTCAGGTTTATTGATAATTTTTTTCATGGAATTTCCTCCTTTTCAAAGGGATCATCTATTTGCACTTCAATTTACTTCCATCTCAAATCAAATCATCCTTATAAATAAAGGTTTTCAGCCATTTTAAGAGAGGAAAAGTAAAATCGTGTAAACGCATACATTTTATGATTCAATTGTAGCATTTGCCTCAATCAATGGCAAGTTAAAAGGGAAGGTCGTCATTTCCCTAACATATATTATTAAGTAGAAGAAAAATCTCATAAAAAGACGTATTTTAGTCGCCAAAGCTATTGAAAAACCAGCATTCAAACCTTATAATGGAATGACGAATGAAGCGCTAGGGAGGTTCAAATGACCATCGATTTTCCAAGAGATACAGAAACCCAAAACGAAATGGATGCCGTCCTTCAGGCAGGACGAGTCCTTATGGAGAGCGGCGCCGAGATTTACCGTATCGAAGACACCATGGTGCATATGGCCAACGCTCTTGGTATCAGAGACTTCTCCACTTACGTGGTTAATCGAGGTGTCATGATTTCCGGACTCAACCGCTCTGGTCTTAAGGAGTCTCGTGTCCTAGCTACCTCAGCCCCTTCTATTCATCTAGGAAAACTAGAGGAGGTTAACCGCCTGTCTCGTGAACTGGCAGAAGAGCCAAATCAGCCTGTTTCTAGCATTTTCCAAAAGCTGAGAACCATTGAGCAGAAGACTTACTATCGTCCTTTAGAGGATATTATAGCCTGTGTCATTGGTGCTGGGAGCTTCTCGCTAGCTCTTGGAAGTAGCTGGATTGATGGGACTGCTGCGGCTATATCGGGACTTTTTGTGGGGATTGGTATGCAGTTCCTTTCCCGTTTTATTCATACTAGTTTCTTGCAGATTATCCTCTCTAGTGCCATTGCCGCTCTATCAGCTAATATTCTCTATTATCTGGGTATCGGGCAACATCGTAGCGTTATCATCCTGGGAACCCTGATGATTTTGATTCCTGGGGCCTACTTTGTTAATGCTATCCGTGAATTCACCCAAAATAACTACTATAGTGGCTTGGCCCTGATGCTGTCAGGGGTCTCCACTTGCCTGTCTATCTCTGTCGGTGTTCTTGCCATGATTTCCCTTCTCCCCTTTGCGGAACAATTATCAGGCATGTTCTCAACACCGTCTACCTCTTGGCAGGAGGTTTTGATTCAGACTGTCATGGCAGGACTAGGAACCGCAGCCTTCTCCGTGCTATACCGAGTGCCTAAGAAATACTTCTTAGACCTTGGAACACTAGGTGCCGTCTCATGGCTCCTCTACCTCTTGATTTGGAATAATACCCATCACGAAGTTTTAGCCATCCTCTTTCCTGCCCTTCTGGTCACTTTCACCTCACGCTTTTTGGCCCACTACCGTAGATGTCCAGCTACTGTCTTCCTAGCCTCAAGCATGTTCCCACTCATTCCAGGAATGAGCTTCTACCGTGCCATCTACTTCCTCTTGATTGGAAATGCAGACCTAGGCCTTAGCTTCCTACGAGCTTGTTTCCTAGCCTCATTTACCATCGCCATCGCCGTCAGTTTGACACAACAAATCCCTAGCCACTATTTTGTACTAGGGAAGAAAAAATAAATTGTTGAAAGCCATTGGTCTTGTATGCCAGTGGTTTTTTTCGCCTTCTAAACTTAGTGAATAGAATCTTGAAAACATCAAAGATAAGCCACTCAAAGAGACGTTCACTACTAACTTAATGCAAATACATCACTAACACTCTTTAAGAAGAAACACAATGAAAAATTATCATTCCATATCCTATCCGTTTTGTTTAGAAAAGAGTTGGAAAGAGATTTCTACAAAAGACGAAAACGTTTACATATTTCTTTGATTTTATTAGAATGTGATGATAAACTTAATACGTAAGCAAGAATTCTGTAATACTACTTTAATTCCACTCATGAGTTAACCTTATCCTTACTACTATTGTTTAGTTTAATGAAAGGAGCATTATCATGGAAAAGAAAGTATATTTTATACTTCACAAAGTTAAAAAACAATGGGTAACCATTGCAATAACTGGTCTAGCTCTAGGACTTAGTTTTGCAAGCTTGGGCTATGTGAACGCAGCTGAACAGACTCCCCCCACCTCAGAGCTAACTGTTGAAAGCAGCATCCAAGAAAGCAAAATTGATGACATAAGCTCGTCAACTAATGAAGTCAATACTAAACCAGAAGAAAACAAATCTTTCGACGCCCCCAATACAAGAGAAAACTTAACTGAAACTACTTATACTGAATCTGACCTAAGTACCACTGAAGCAACTACGCCAGAAACAAGTACTTCTGAAATTAACTCTCAACAAGCTCTTCATTCGGAAGTCTCTACTGTCACTAGCAGTGAAGTCGTAAGCTCTGGAACATCACATTCTGAAACAAATACAGCCCATAAAGTAGAAGAAAGTCCCGTGATATCCGGCGGTCATTACACTAGTGATAGTCAGGGCAATTGGTACTACATTAAGGACGAGAAAGCACTTACTGGTATGCAAAATATTGATAATGTGACTGTCTACTTTGATGCCGACGGTAAGCAAGTCAAAGGAGACACCCGTCAAGTTAATGGAGCAACATATCACTTTGAGAAAGATAGCGGACAACTTACTCGCAATGCTTTTGCATCTGATAAGAATGGAAATTGGTACTACTTAGGCCAAGATGGGAAAGCACTTATAGGTAAACAAGTTATTGACAATATACCACTCTACTTTTACCCTAATGGTGTCCAAGCTAAAGATGCCTTTGTCGTCCTAGATGGAAATTCCTATTATTTTCAAAAAGATACTGGCCAAATGGTTCGTGATCGTTTTTGGTCAGATGACGATGGAAATTGGTACTATAGCGATAAAGAAGGAAAACTTGTCACAGGCGAACAGACTATAGATGGCTTCGACATGTACTTCTACCCAGACGGTGTTCAGGCTAAGGGTGAAATCGTTACAATAGGTATCGAACCCTATTACTTCGATAAGGATAGTGGTCATAAGGTCATAAATACCGACATTACTATCAATGGAAAAACTTACCACGCAGAAGCTAATGGACTTTTGATTGAAACTGAACAGAAACTTCCTCAACGTCCACTTGTTTCTGGTGGCCATTTCCAAGAGGATTCCTCAGGCAACTGGTATTATTACACCGCAACAGGAGAGAAACTAAAAGGATGGCAAAATGTAGATGGAGTAACTCTTTACTTTGATGAAGAAGGTCGTCAAGCGAAAAATGGGGAAAAAATCATTGACGGCTCCCATTACTATTTTAGTCACTATTCAGGTGCTGTAAAAACCAACTATTGGCATACTTGGTCTATTGAAATCAGAAGATGGGAACCATTTGCTAAAACGTATAACGTCTATTATGGTTCTGATGGTCGACGTTACTACCTTCAAAGGACAAAACTACCTCTTTGATAATCATGGAAAATTGGTAAAAGATGCCTTTTATATTCAGTCATTACGTGTCTTTGTTGGAACTTTAAATACTAGCTATCGCTCCAATAAATTTGGCCAAGTACTGACCGGAGAACATCATATTAATGGTGATGACTACTATTTTTCAAATTCTGGTTCAGCAGTCACTGGTATCGTCACAAAAGGAGACAAGGACTATTACTATTTTGAAGGCAAACTTCTGAAAAACTATCTCGGACCTTTACTCGAACGTCAGAATCTGGATTATGATGCATACTACTCTGGCATCGTAGGTACAGATAAGGATGGGGTTTTACTTACAGGTGTTCACACTGCAAATAATGGTAAACTCTATTATTTTGAAAATAATAGAAATACCCCCAAAATGTTTACAGTTACAACACCTACTTGGAAAACGATTGATGGTAAGCTATACCACTTAGAGCCTAGCATAAACAGAACTTACAAGCATGGTGGAAGAAGTTATACCGATACCATCAGGGAAGAAGTAGACATTATTGACCACGGAGTACGAACAAAGACCGATAAGATTAAACGTATTATTGGTGATGATTTTAGTAATCTATACTATCTTGATGAAAATAATGATTTTTACATCGGACATCTACTTCCAGAAAACACAGATTTAACTAAGATTGAAGAAACTGTAATTCAAAGTGACAATAAATTCTATGCTTTCAATAGAACAAGTTCGCTTTCCGAAACTTCCCCTCTCACAGTTTCCAAGACCTTAGTTTACAATAAAAAAGCCTACCTCATTGATGATAAAGGAGTAGCGACCGAAACTAAACTAACAAATCGTTTCGAACACGATGATGCATGGAATTGGTACTACTTTGATAACGAAGGAAAAGCTGTCACAGGACTTCATTCAATAGATAATGTCACTCTATACTTTGATAAAGAGGGCAAACAAGCTAAGGGAAGACTTGTCGAAATTGACGGTCAAACACATTATTTCGATAGAGACAGCGGAGCTATGTGGACTAACCGAACACTTGAACTTAATGGTATTCGTTATGTCATTGACCAAAATGGTTATGTAACTATGAATAAACCTGGACAATTTATTCAAGATAAAGATGGTGATTGGGCTTATATTAAAGAAAATGGACAGTTAGCCACTGGACTTCAAATTATTAATCATCAAAAATACTACTTTGATCCAACTGGAAAACAAGCTAAAGGAAAACGACTTCTGCTTGATGGAAAGTACTATTTCTTCGATGAAGATACTGGTGCTATGTTCGTAAATAAATTCCATGAAACAGGCGATTACTTTTCTAAAAAATATACTTATTTTGGCGAGGATGGAAGCCAGATATTTGGTTGGGCAACTATTGACGGTAAACGTGTTTATTTTAAAGAAGATGGCTACCAAGTTCGAAATGATACATACAAGATAGGTGATTTCGAGTATTTCTTCAAAAAAGACGGTAGTATGCTTTCTGATGATATTGACGGCAACTACAAATACTATTATGCTGATAAGGACGGTCATCTACAGTTCGGGTGGGTTAATCACAATAATGAAACCTACTATATTAGCCCACCATGGGGAGCTGAAAATCGAACATATCTAGAAACTATCAATGAAAAGACCTATCTTTTTGGCCCTAAAGGACGACTTCTAAGGAATACAGCTACAGACATCTCGACCACTTGGAATGGTTTCTGTGTTTCTGATGAAAATGGAGTTGTAAAAACAGGTGTCATTCGGTTAGAAGATAATAGGCTCTACTATTTCAATCCTGAAATTTATTCGACTACTCCTTTAAGTGGCGAATGGGCAGAGTTTGATGGTAAACTTTATCATTTTGAAAATCCGATATCAGTTAGTCCAGACTCAAAGGGTTCTCCGATTACCACTAACACTACTCTTGAAAAAGATGGAAAAACCTATATTATTGACGAAAATGGAGTAGCTACAGAGAAAAAGGATTAATATTCAACAATAATTTAAAAACAGCAACCATTTGAAAAACACCTCATTTTTGCCAAAATCTATTCAAAAACACCAGAAATCATTTTTCTGGTGTTATCTTTTCTAAAACCTAGTAAGTCTACCTAACAAAATCTCTTTCATAAATCTACTTCAAATCAAAATAGTCTTTGACATCTTTACCATAGCCATACTGTTGGTTCAAAGTCTCTAACAAGTCTTTGTTATGACCTGGGTAATTGTAAATTCTTCGTAGTTCTTGATAAAGCTCAATATAGGGCAACTGTTTGTCTTTGGCTAACTGCAACTCTGCTTCATAATCATAGGCAATCTTTCGAAATTGAAGATTAGTAACCCCATCTTCTTCGATATCGAGCATGGCATACTGGGCCCTGTGATTTTGCAGAGGTGACCAGTCAAAATAAGGCATCCCAATCGTGCCAGGATTGAGAATCTGTTGCCCCTTACTGCCATAGCGAAGCAGTTGCTTATGAACATGACCGTAAATCGCCATATCTGTTTGATCATCTAGCAACTGATCAAAATGACTGGTATCATTAGCTGGACGTAACTCACCTCCGTAGTTCTTCTCCGGTAAGTGATGAGCCAGCGAAAAACGAATCCCATTGATTTACTTCTTCACAACCAGAGGCAGAGAACGTATCCAATCAACATATTTAGAATCTAGTTCTTCCATCAAGTACTGGGTGAGTCTCAAGAGCTGAATTTCTTGAGGACTCTCCAGACCATACTCCCCATCCAAAGCCTCCAAAACGCAATCATCCCAATTTCCTCGAACGGTGGCTGTTATCGGAATTGAAGACAGAAGTTCAAAAAGTTCATTTCTTCCTGGTCCAGGCAGCAAAATATCCCCGATTAACCAATATTCTGTCGCACCCAACTCTTGCGCATCCTTGATAACTGCCTCAAGAGCCGTTGTGTTTCCATGAATATCTGACAAAATTGCAATACGATGTCTCATCTATACTCCTTTACTGATGGTCTACTAAGTTAAACCTAGTATAAGATCGACTATTCTTCCTCACCTTCATACAAACTTGTCACCAAACGTTCAAAGGGCTCTATATACTCCCAGTACTCAATAGAGCGAGACCCAAAGTCTCGCTCTATTTCTATTTTTCATCCAATAAGTTGACAAATTTTACCTCTATTGCCAAGCTCATTAATCTAGAACTGCAAAGCCACCTGTCCAAGAAACTTGTTCTCTCGCTGCTAAGCTGATTTGTAAAAAGCCCATGGCTTCTAATTCACGAGCGCGTTTCAAACTACCTGCATCTTTGACACGAAGGTCACTTCCAGACAAAACTTCTTCAATTTTTGCCTTGGCATCAGCATGATCTGAGGCTAGTAAAACCGTCGTCATAGCTTGATCTGCTACTTTTCCTGTCGCCAAGCTTGCTCCAAAGGTCGTGTTAAATCCTTTCACAACAAAACTAGTTGGCAATTTTTCTTGAATCAGTGCAGCCGCTGAAGAATCAGCTGGAACTACTAGGTCATCAAAGGTATCAAAATTAACTGGATTGCTAATATCAATTATAATTTTTCCTGCCAATTGGCTAGCATAAGTTGAAAGAATGCCCTCAATTGCCCCATAAGGGACTGCCAAGACAACAATCTCCCCAAAAGAAGCTGCTTCTTGGTCTTTTGTAATGAAATTAACTGTATTGCCAGCTTTTTCAAAACGACTAGCAATTGCCTGTCCCATATTTCCTTGTCCAAAAATTGTGATTTGTGCCATTGTATTTCTCCTATTTAATAAATTCAAATGTACCTGAATGCGTCAATGTTTGTCGTTGTCCAAAGGCTTCTGGATCATTCCAAGACATGAACGCCCAAACTGTCCCTTCTGCAAGATTGATATGATGTGTGATAGAATTTCCAGTTGACTCAATCCAGCTAACACTGATAAGGTCATCTGTCAATTCCTTTGTATAAATCCTATCTGTCTCACTTCCCAAGCCATCTTCAGCAAGGCTAGTCCAAGTCATCTTATTGTCTGCCAAGTATTCTAATTGAAATTGAAACCCTGTTTCAAAACGTACTACAGCTGTTCTACCTTCAAGTTTCATCTGCTTTTACTCCCTTTCATTACTTAATTGGAAACATGGCATTGCCATTCACTGCTTCGCTAGCTGGAACCTCTTCTTGCATGACATCCCAATGTTCAATAAATTTTCCATCTTCAACACGGAAATAATCTACCGCAATCATTGTTTTTCCAAACCAGTTTGAATAGCGACCATGCACTGCAACGATATTACCTTCTTCCATAGCAATACCTGGTTCATAAGAAATTTGATTGTCTTCTGATGTGATAAATCCACGAAGGACATCCAAACCATTTGGCATGCTTGGGTTGTGTTGGATCATATCGTCTTTCCAAAAAGTTTCAACTTTTTCAAGATCTTTTTCGTTAAATACTGCGTTAAGATAGTTAATAGCTTGTTCTTTAAGTGTTGACATCGTTATTCACCTCTAAAAATATTTTTTGATTGAGAAGTTCATCCTCAACCTTGGCTTTATTTTACATACTTAGTGATAAGTTGTAAAATATAATGCTCAAAAGGTAGCCCCTAAAAGAAGCTACCTGACAGAATCTCTATCATCAATCTACTTCAAATTAAAATAATCCTTGACATCTTTAGGATACAGACGCTCAATCGAGTCCTTCTTACGACCCGAATCATTGCCATTATTTCACATCACCCTCATACAAGCATGCCACCAAACGTTCAAAGGGCTCTATATACTCCCAGTACTCAAAAGGGAGATTTGAGATCTTACTTAAATCATTATCATCAAAATGATACACGAGATGGCGTAGTATTTGATTTTCAATATAATGGAGATCCCTCAACTGCTCGAGACTGATTGTATCCAGTTCTATGATGTAGTGACACAAGTCATCAAGTGCCTTTACATCAAATTTTTTCTCCTCGTGTAGGAAGTAGAGAAAGCTCTGATTCTCGGCCCTTTTGTTATCTTCTATCAGATTGCTTTTATACGTCATTCTTACATCCTTTACTTAAATAGCGAAAATTGGCTAACAAGATACTCAAGATTAGAACTACAAAAACACCTAAAATAATAATTGTAGTATAGGGGTTAAAGCATAGGCTGATTAACAAGGCAAGACTCATTGCAACCATTAGGTAAGCTAACTTTCTCGCTACTGAGTTACTGCTCTCACTGTGATTTTTAGTAGCTAGACCAATACTCTTAGGGAGATAATTTCCGATGACTAGGAAAATGAGTGCCACTAACCAAATGATAGTCAATCGAACTTGGATATGACCTCCTAAGGCAAACGTCAATATGAGATATTGGATGACGACTGTAGAAATTGGAATAAGCCATAACAGAAACTCTTTTAAGAATGGAATAGTTACTTGTTTAAAAAATGAAAAACAGAGATTGTAAATGACAAGAGCAATAAAAGGAAGGACAACTATTGCCAAATTGCAATCCATAAAACCATTAGCTTGTTCTTCCACATTAAAGTGGATAGCCACCTGATTTGGGAGTTGCTTGTAAAGGGCTAAGCCGATAATAACCGGTGTGAGTATCACAATATTACCAATGACTCTTTGCATATTATTTTTCATCTTCTTTTCCTCCAAGTGACTGAATCCAGGTTAAAATTTCTTCAAAAACAGTTAAATTCAAACTATAGTAAATAAAATTCTTCTGCTTTGCTTCTTCAATAAGTCCTGCTTTTCTCAAGGTCGATAAATGATGAGAAACTGTTGCAGGAGCCAAGTCAAACTGCTGGCTGATCTCACCTGCCGACTTAGGTCCAGACTTTAGATAGTCTAAAATTTTTCTCCTCACAGGGGCAGAGATGGCTTTTAAGGTTTCAGATAAGCCCATGTGTTTCCTCCTTTTTCCAAATTTGGCGTGTTACAAGTCCGACACCTAGCACATAAATAACTAATATGGCTTCGATTAATAAGATATTGCTGACTATCCCTTGTTGATAAGCACCTGCCAAAAAATCAATGGCAGCATGGAGTAAAATAGCCCAGAAATAGAATGAAAGCTTATGCTTAGTGACTGCTAGAAAATTCCAAGCTGTAAGCAAGACTTGTAACAGCAAGGCAACCAGTCTTTCAAAGAGAGACATAACCACAGCAAAGCCAGTTAATTGGTTGACCTGACTCACAAGAAGTGAAGGTAACTGACTGGCCTGACCTGAATGGATGGCCTGTAAAACAATGATGTTAGTAAGTAAGCCCATCACTCCAAGCAAGATAAATTCACTAAGACCATGTCCCAAACCGTAAGCTACAATATCAGACGTCATCAAACTTCTTTTCTTTGCAAGGACCTTAAAAACCAAATAGCGAGTCGTTTCTTCAACAAGGCCAGCCATAAGACCCCCGTAAATAATGGTGAACCATTTAGAAGAGTGAGCAAAACCAGATAAAATCAAGGCATTGATAGGTCCTTCAATCATCATGACTGGTAAGGCAAAACCAATCAGTCCCACTAAAAAGAGCTTGAGCGAAAACTTCCATCTTTTCTTCAAGACGATAAAACTTATGATGACGATAACTAACATGGCAAGAATTGTCATAAAAAGGAGTGTTTGCATTTGATTTATCCTTTCATTGAGACGGAATAGGAATGCTATCTTGGTGAGAATACCTATTTCTATACTTTTCGAAATAGATTATACGCTTTTCATAGACTACAGTCAATTTTATTTCGAAAAAAATCGAAATAGAATCACAAAAAAAAAGACCGTTTTCACGATCTTTTTTGTCATTTTAATTATTAATCATCACAAACAGACAAATCATCTTAGAAACATGCCGATTGATGACAAGCCTCTTGCTAGATTAATGTTACGTTCTGATTCATTTTGGAATTCTGTGAGATTCTTACTCAACTCACTCACTCCAGAACTCAGTGAAATTCCTTTAGAAAGATTGCCGACTGCTAAAACTTGAATAGCTCTGCATAATTCTGCAAGAAGTTCACCATTATCCTTCTTTCCAACTTCGATTTCATTTTTAAACGTTACAAGCAACTTCCTCTCATTTTCAGTTGTTTCTGGATTTATAATTAGATTATAGATATTGTTTAAGATATCCGAAATTTGCGTGTTATTACTTTTTGTCATCTGGAACACTCCCTAAATAGGTCCTGCCTTTCTCAAGGTAAACATTTGATTTATACTATCATCAAATTCGGAAAGAAATGCTATCTTGGTGAGCACACCTATTTTCTTTTTTTGAAAAAGATTCTACGCTTTTCATAAACTACTGTCAATACTATTTCGAAATAAAATCGAAATAAAAGCACAAAAAAGACCGTTTTCACGATCTTTTCTTGAGAATTTTCCCTCATTCTCGTCTGTGTGTTCTCTGGTCAGTCACCGAGGTACTACTGCTTATCTTCCTGGGATATATTCGCCAGTGTTGGCATCGTAGTAACGGCGTTGGCCATTGACTGTGACGTAAGCACCTTTAACCTGGCGACCTGATTGGTCAAAGTAAAGGTGTTGGCCATTGATGACTTGTTCCCCTGTCACGGCATAACCATCTGCTCCAAAGTAAGCCCAGACGTTAGGCTCGATTTGAGCGAAACGGTTGGTTACAGGTTGGCCATCATTTTCATCATAGTACTTGTAACGACTGCCGACCTTAACGGCCTTGCCCTTGTATTGGATTCCATTTTGGTCAAAGTAGTATTCCTTGCCATTGATCGTCCACTTGCCTTTAAGGGCCTCGCCTTCAGTATTGAAGTAAGCCCATTGGTTTGGTGCAACCTCAGCAAAGCTGCTTGTTACAAGAGCTCCACTGTGGGCATCATAGTAATAAGTCTTACCATCTTCGACAACAGTTTTCCCCTTGACTTGGATACCATTTTCATCAAAGTACTTAAGGTATCCATGATCAGCACGAACTTGGCCGATAGCCATTGAACCGTCGTGTTTGAAGTACATCCACTGGTTATCACCTACTTGGAGGTAGCGTCCGCTAGCGAGAATTCCTGTTTCTGGCTCATAGTAATACTTAATGCCGTTTTCTTCGATAATTTCGCCCTTAGCTTGGCTACCATCTTCCTTGAAGTAATAGAGGTGACCATCAATGTATTGACGTCCAGTAACACGGTTCCCCTCTTTATCAAAGTAGTTCCAAGCTTTAGTCGCTGGATTGTAGACAAAGATGCTACGTCCAATTTCGCCTGCTGGTGTGATGTAACGGGCCTTACCATTTTCAAAGATAATAGAATCCGCTCGGTTGCTGTAGGCCGTACCGACACTACCATCTTGGTTAAAGTAATAAGTCTTACCGTCAATGACACGTGAACCAGTCACAGTGTTACCATCAGCGTCAAAGTAATAACGTTTACCTGTGCTGCTATCTGTAGCAAAAACATTGCGTCCCATATCACCAGTTTCTGCAACATAATAATGCAATTTGCCATCATCTGTACGGACAATGCGATCCTTGGCCTGAATACCAGTTTCACGGTCAAAGTAGAAATGGTGACCACTCCAATGAAGGTTACCTACTACCATGGTTCCTTGAGTCGTAAAGGCACGCACCTGCTTACGCTTGTCGTCAAAATCAACAAAAGCATTCTTAACCATAGCACCGTCTAAACCATAATAGTAAGTATAGCCGTTGTTAGCACGACGAAGGGCGTTACGCAATTGGATACCATTGTCAAAGAAATAGTAATCCTTGCTATTGATGGTTTGAGTACCCTTGGTCATCTTACCGTCAGCACCGAAGTAATACCAGTTGCCGTTGCCGTCTTGAACAAATTCATTTTTAACGACTTGGTTATCACGAAGGAAGTAAACGTCTTGTCCACGACGTTGGAAGACTTGAGTGCTTGTGATGGCACCTGTGTCACGAAGTGGTGTTGGCAAGAGTTGGCTGTTGGCTGAAGTATTAAAGTACTGGTTGGTCTTATCATCACGAAGGACAAAGTTGATGCCTCGTCCAAGGATGTTAGTTCCGTTGAAGTACTTGGCAGACCATTTGGTAATCTTTTCATTCGTAGGCAATTGCTTACCATTTGAGATTTGCACACGATTGAAAATAGATGGGTACTTAGCTTTAAGCTCATCAAGGAAGGCACCACCGTACTTACCTTGATAGTCTGTGCCATCTGTACGAGTATTTGCCACATAGGCTTGGTCAACAATCTGGTAACCCGCTTGGTGATAACCGTAACCATTTACACGTGTGGCATTAACCACTTCTTTACCAGGAAGGTTATAGATTTGGTCTGGCACCCAGTCAGCGATGGCTTGGATGCCGTCTTTGTGGAGAGCTCGAAGGACGTTAAGGAGATCCTCAAGTGAGCCGTACTTGTTATTTTGACTCAAGGCCATATCGTAACGGTCATCAAAGGCATAACCATTGTCAATTGTTGAATCAAGGAAGGTACCATCCTTACTTGAAACGTACTGTGGTGGAAGTCCAACCGATGTGATACCCCAAGCTTTGAGCAAGTCAGTGTTCTTAGCTAGGACACGGTTCATGTAGAGTTCTGGCTGATCGTCCGCAAAAGCTTGGAAGTTTGAGAAGGCTTCATACATTACTTGCGAATCTAGAGCTGCTGAAGACTTGTAAACTTGACCGTCGCTATTGGCACGGTTACTTGGCTGTGTACGTGCGTCTTGATTAGCCTTAGCCCCGACTGGTACCCAGACACCGAGGTAACCTGATACTTGCACATTTTCCACACCAAAAATATCATTGGCATTGAAGGTCAAGTTTCCGTTTCTGTCTGTTCGCTTAAGAAGGTTTGAAGGGACATCAGAATCATTTAGATAGGTCTTGATACCATCTTTGGTTGTCAAAAGCAATGGACGGTAAAGCTGATTACGGTGAGCTCTACCCATGTTCATCGTTACAGTTTCATTGCTACCCAAACGGAAATCGTAGTTGTTGGTCATGATGACACCCATTCCTTGCGTACGGGTTTCAGCAGTTCCCCAATCAGTGCTGTTATTCGCACCTTTACCATAACGAACAGATGTCAAGAGGCCGTCATTTCCGACTTTCTTCACTTCCATGTCTTGACCACCAGCTACATACTTGATACGGGCACGCAAAAGGGTGTCGATGGCATCAAAGTAAGGTGTCTTTTGAGCCATGTAGTGACCGTCTTCACGGTAGAGGTCACCGTAATAAACACGTGTCACAGAGTCCTTGTTGGTCAACATGAGAGCATAGACAGATGGCAAGTTGTAAGACGCATAAGTCTTGTGAGCTGTATTGATATCAGCGTTATAAATCTCGAAGGCCTTCTTGATTTCATCACGGGTGAAATTGTAGCCAAATAGATTTGGGTTAATACGATCACGGATGATACGTTGGATAATAGTTTGGGCTTCCGTATCGTGAGCACGAGTGAAAATATAGTTAGCCATACGCTCACTATTTTTATCATTGGCACCACGTGGATTCAAACTACTGTTGATGAAGGCCGTCATGTCCCCAAGCTGCATACGTGTATTTTTATCACGCATCAAAAGGTTGGTAAGAGCATTACGAAGGGCATTATCAATCGGCAGTTGGGCCCCTTTAGTATCCTTGTTGTAGTATGGGTCGTTGGCAGACCACGCTTCCAAGTATGACAAGTGTTTGATCGCATTGGCTTCAGACTTGTCAACACCATAGGCTGCTTTGAAGTAATCTGAAGCGATTTGGAGAAGGTCAGCATCCACATTGTCCAAGGCATCGACACGCAAACCATCAAAGTTGGCAGTTGGGTCATTGGCCATGATGCTTCCGATATTCATCATGAAGTGGAGCCAGTTAAGTTGCTCTGCCTGAACAGCTGGGTTTGAGTTGTCAATATCGTTGGCAAGCAAGAACTCCACACCACCGATAGAATTGTCCTTGAAATACTTACGTGTCCCAGTCTGGTTTGTCGGTGTGCGGTTTAGGAGACGATAATCAGAGTTGGCATGGCTAGTACGGTTACCAGTATCACCCTTACTGTTATTAAAGAGCAACTGTCCACCTTGCAAGTGGTCATATGAACTATTTTCAGTACTGCTATTCCAACCTGGCTGAGTCTTGATAAATTGGTCAATACTTGTACGCAACCAATTGGTATTGCCTTCACGCGCGATACGTTCTTCAATCTTAGTCTGAACCATCTTGGCAGCTTGATCTAGACTTTCCTGACTAGAGTTAGTTGAAAATGATCCCGCACCAAGACCTTGATTTTGCATGTAGTTAAGGTAGTTAACCTGAGTTGACTTGTCAGGCCACCAAACCATCAAGAGTGGACGTTTGTCAGCCTCGGTTGAAGCTGTCCAAGTCTTACCATCCTTGAGAATGCTCTTTGGACGGTACCAAGCATCCGCTGTGATGAAGGTGTCCAGTTGGTCTAAAGATTTGTCATCGTTTTTGTAGAGCTGGTTTCCAGATGAAAAATCCACAGTCGCCTTGATAGGTTCTGTTGAAAATTCATCCTGTGACTTGGTCGCAAGAGCTCCTGTTTCAGCATCAAAGTAATAAGACTTACCGTCTTGCTCAAAGACGAAGTTCTTACGCACACTACCGTCACTATTGACATAGTATTGTTTACCGTTGATCCATTGGATACCAGTCGCTGTGTTGGTGTTGGCTTCTCGAGTTTCTGCCAAGGCACGGCGGCTACGTGTATGAGCTTCTGTATTTGCCGTATCGGTTGTCGCTGCACGGTCTGTAGTAGCTACACGATCCGTTGCAGTTGCTGAAGCATTCGTGTTAGTATTTGTATCTGTAGTTGTGGCACTAGTGTCAGCAGCTGCTGGTTGCACATTTGTACTTGGTGCTGCTTGACCTGAGTTAGCGTCCACTGTCGCTACGTTTGTAGTAGGTGCCGCTGCCCTATCTGTAGCATTGGTTGTCGTGCTAGTCGCGTCTGCGACAGGAATAGCCACGCTCGCAGTATTAGCATCTGCTGAGATCGTTGGTGCTACTGTAATTGCTGCATCATTAGTTGTAGCAGGCGTGTCTTGAAGCAAATCCTGACTGCTATCACCCGACTGATTTGCAGGATTTTGCTCATCGGCCTGAACCTGTTGGTCCGCCAACAAAGTTCCACCAGCAACGGTAACCATTGAGAGTGCTGTTACCCCAATAGTCACCCAGTTCTTCTTCACTTTATGCATTTTAAAGCGTACTTTTTGTTCCATAATAGTTACCTTTTTCCCTTATATTATTTCTATCATAAGCTATTTGACAAGAGAATACAATTACACAACTGTAATATCAGTTTAATGTATCTGCCTTCATTTTCTCAGAAAACGTCCTTTAATCATTTGCCTAATGTATGACTCTTGTGAACAAATGCACTAAGGATAAGATAAAAACAAGTAAAATCGTTAGGTTTTAGACTATTTTAGAAGGTGGAATCAACCTACAAAATTAATCTAATTTTAAATAAAAAACCTTCTTTTTCTAAGACGAAATAATAAGCTTATTACTGGCTTCTAAGAATAAAACTTGTTATACTTTAGCCATCCTAAAAATAACTTTTATTTTTAATTCCTGACAATGCTATCACTTACCAAGCAGGAATTGTTATGGAAGATGGTGACATGGTCGCAGTTCATGGTCGCTACACTAACTGGTTCGGCAAGAGCATGATTGCGGTTGACTACTTCCACGTGGTAGATTGCAAATTCATCGAACATTGGGATGTCATGCAAGAAGAAGTCCCAGCTAATCAAGTGGTCAATGGAAACACTATGTTCCCAATCAAATAAGAAAGAAGGAAACTCAATATGACACAAGTAACTATTTTTGGTAAAGGCAATATGGGCCAAGCCATCGCAGGCCAATTTGAAAAAGCAGGCCACACAGTCAACTTTGTAACAGCCCAAGAGCCAGCAAAAGAAATTGGCGATATCATCATTCTGGCAGTTCCTTACGCTGCTCTTGATAGCATTGCTGATACATATAAAGAACTTTTGGTTGGTAAAATCGTCATTGACATCACCAATCCAGTTAACTTTGACACCTTTAATGACCTAGTCGTTCCTGCAGAATCTTCTGCAGCAGCGCTACTTCAAGAAAAATTGCCTCAAAGTTATGTTGTCAAAGGATTTAATACTACTTTTGGTGCAACTTTAGCAAGTGGAAAAGTCGCTGACCAACTACAGACAACTGTACTGTTGGCTTCTGACCATGAGGAAGCCAAAAACACTATCGCTCAAGCTCTTGCAGCTAGCGACCTAGCGGTCAAAGACGCTGGCAGCCTGAAACGGGCACGTGAATTGGAAGCAATGGGTTTCCTACAAATCAGCT
>NZ_CAUUKN010000010.1:0-53768 GCF_963545685.1 uncultured Streptococcus sp.
CGTCAGTATCATTGGGGCTTGTGCCGTCTTTGTAGCCAATCTCTTCTTGAATTTTTACCTTGATATCGAGCAGTTGGAGATTGCTAAAACCAATCCGATGATAACGACCTACTATGATGCCCAGGTTTCGCTATCTTGGATGGTGGCCATGGTTAGTGGGGTTGTCTTGTCCTTGACATCTATTCTCCTCATGTGTTTTTATATTAAACAATTTGTCGATGACCACAAGGAACAATTAGGAATTTTAAAGGCTTTGGGCTACAGTAATGGCCAGTTGGCTAAACGATTTTGGGCCTTTGGGCTCAGTTTTGGAGTCGGGGCGCTTCTTGGCTATTTAGCTTCTTTTCTCATGATGGGACATTTTTATGACTTTCGTAATGAGAAGGGGATTTTGCCAGAAATCACCATTCATTTTCATTGGCAACTCTTCCTTGCTTTGGTCATGCTGCCAACGACCTTCTTTATGGTTCTTGCAGTTGGCTATGCTAGAAGACAACTACAAACGCCGGCACTTCGCTTATTGAAAAAATCTCCAACACCAATCAAGGTCAAAGGGAGAAAGAGTGCTCCTAAGAAAGAGAAATCCTTCCTAAACGAGCTGTCTTCGTCGCTGATTTGGGGGAGAAAATCGATCTTGTTTTTTGTGGTCTTTGGCTCCATGTGTTTTGCGGCCATGGTTCAATTGTCCTTTGGACTAAGGGACTACACAGATGATATCATCCAAACCATGATGATCATGATTGGCTTGATCCTTTCTTTCTCTATTCTCTTTTTGTCATTGGGGATTGTGGTCTCAGAAAGTCGCGAAACCTTGGCTCTTATGAAGGCTTTTGGCTACACCAATCGTGAATGCCAAAGTCATATTCTCGCTCCCTATCGATTCTGGGCCTATCTAGGATTTGTTCTTGGGACGGTTTATCAATATGGCATCATGGAAATTTTGATCGGTGTGATCAAAGACACGGTTCCTGAAAAGATTGAGCATGACTTTGATTGGAACGTTTGCTTTTGGACTTTGATCAGTTTTGCTGTGGTTTACGAAAGCCTCTTTTATCTATCCAACAGAAAACTCCAAAAACAAACGATTAAAGAAGTGCTCTTAGCAGAATGATTTAGTTATAATCAATCATACAGAGTCTATAATTCTAAGGAGCAAAAGATAGTACTATGAAAGAAGATCTCTTTAAGAGGTCTTTTTGTCTTATAAAAACTCTACATAAGAAACCAAAACCACTATCACAATCTTGTGATAGTTTACATCTTATTAACATTGTCCCAGAATCCTTGAATTCTCTATTCTAAAAGCGTAAGATAGACTCTGTTTTAATTTTAGTGCATTGAAACACGTCTTGTGATTATTTTCATGAATTTCAAGGCGATATGAATTTTATGAAAGAGGAGAATCAACATGTCTGATAAACAAATGAAAACCCTTGGTTGGGTAGCGACCTTCATGTCAGTTATGATGTACGTATCATACGTGCCACAAATCATGGACAATCTGTCTGGTCATAAGGGAAACTTTATCCAACCTTTGGTGGCAGCTATCAACTGTAGCCTTTGGGTTTACTATGGTCTCTTTAAAAAAGAACGTGACCTTCCCCTTGCTGCTGCAAATGCGCCAGGTATCATCTTTGGTTTAATTACAGCATTGACAGCTTTATTCTAAAATAAAGCGAATTTCATTCTATACTATTTTTCTTAACGCAGAAAACGAGAGCAGAACTAGCGACAGTCAGTGATTGTCGTTCTAGTTTTACTCTCGTTTTTTGGTTTTAGTTATTAAGAAGAGACTTGATAGTCTCTTCCATTTTTAGTGGATCTGTTTTGGAAGAAAAGCGTTCGACGACTTGTCCTTGACGGTTAATCAAAAACTTAGCAAAGTTCCACTCAATTCTGGCTCCAAGTGGTCCGGATTTTTCTTTTTTAAGCCAATCAAAAAGTGGCTCAGCTTCCTTACCATTAACCTTGATTTTGGCAAATCGAGGGAAGGTTGTATGGTAATTGAGGGTGCAAAAGGTATTAATTTCTTCAGCACTACCTGGTGCCTGACCCATAAACTGATTACATGGAAAATCAAGAATCTCGAATTCTTGGTCTTTGTATTTGTCATAGAGTTCCTGTAAGCCTTGATACTGTGGCGTCAAACCACATCCTGTCGCCGTATTAACAATTAGAACTACCTTTCCCTTATAGTCCTGGAGAGACACAGGTTGGTCAGCTTGATCTGAAACTGTAAAATCGTATAAGGATGTCATAATAAGTCTCCTTTGCTTTGTTTGAGACTATTATAGCAAAGTTAGTCAGAGAAGTGATTTTTCAGGAAGGCTAGAGATTAAATTATTTTTGTGATAGCAATTCTTTATCTTGGCGTTAAGAATTACTTATAGCTGATGGTAATAATACTATGTAAGGATATGTGCTTAAAAGAAGGTAACAATAGGTTTTAACGTGATTTGGGTTACTATATCATAAATTTTACTTATGGCTAGGGATAAAATTTCTTTATTTTTCTGATTTGTTATTCTCTGATAAGATTATGTCATTCACTTTTGAAACAGCCAAATAGAATAGGAGTTTATAGAATTTTAGGTGTGTTCATTAAGCTGTTGATATTAGGATAAAAGAAAAGGAGATTCTTATGTCAGAAAAAAGAGAGTTAGTTTTGAAAGCATTTCGTGGAGAGAGTGTTGATCGTGTTCCAGTAGGATTTTGGCATCATTTTACGACTGAAGACGAGTGGTTACATGGTTTTGAAAATCCAGGAATTATTGATAAGAATAAAGCTGGTCATAAAAAATTTATTGCAGAAGTCAAACCTGATTTTGTTAAATTGATGAGTGATGGTTTCTTTGCATATCCACAGCCTGCTTTTAAAGATTTTAAGTCAATTAGTGATTTGCAAACGATTGAACCTTTAGGTGCAAAACATCCGTGGATTTCTGCACAAGTTGAACTAGTAAAAAGTCTGATTGCTGATTTTCCTGAAGATATTGTTGCAATTTACAATATCTTCGCTCCGGTTACTTATTTTAAATGGTTAGTCGGAAAAGTTTCAGGTGGCGATGATCTTATCGCAGATTACATCGTGGAGAATCGTAAGGCGTTGAAGCATGTTTTAGATGTTATTAGCCAAGACATTGCGAGTCTTAGTCAGAGGGTGATTGAAGAAGCTGGTGCTGATGGTATTTACCTAAGTGTTCAAAGTATTCAAGACAATCGTGTTAGCGCTGAGATTTATAAAGAAATCATTGCTACAAGTGAATTAAGGGTTTTAGAAGTAGCTAATGAAGCCAAAGGCCATAATATTCTACATATTTGTGGTTACGAAGGGGCCCGTAATAACATCGAACTTTTTAAAGATTATCCTGCTCAGGTAGTTAATTGGGCGGTTGGTCCTGAAGGAATTAGTTTAGCAGAAGGACGTAATGTTTTTGGTGGCCGGACAGTCCTCGGTGGTTTTGAAAATGGTAAAGATGGTCTTTTATACAATGGAAGTAAAGAGGCCATTCAAGAAAAGGTTAAAGAGATTATTGCTGATGCTGGAAGTCATGGGTTAATCATAGGGGCTGATTGTACGTTTCCTAGTGATATTAGCCTTGAGCGTATTGCATGGGTCCGTGAAGCAGCAGTTTTATAAGAAAAGGGAGAGATTAATATGAGTAAAAAGACATGGATTATTGGTGGAGCTATTGTTGTAGCACTTATTGGAGCTACAGTTATTGGACGTAGTTTAACAGGAGATAAAAAGGGAGAATCAGACTCTGGAAAGGTGACAACACTAAAAGTTGCCCATACTCAAAACTATGTTCCTTATGATTTTGTTGATAAGGATGGGAACTCTGACGGCTATGAAGTAGCTGTTTTAAAGGAAATTGATAAAAAGCTTCCTCAGTATAAATTTGAATATACTGGAACAAGTGATGATGACCTTTTGATTGGTTTAGAGTCAGGTAAATATGATATTGGTACTAAAGGTGCTTGGTACACAGATGAACGAGCTAAAAAGTTCATCATACCAAAAGATCCAATTGGAGCAAGTATTATTGGATTTACCATTCGTAAGGATGATAAAGATAAATATAAAAATATCTCTGATTTTGCAAAACAAAATGGTCGCTTGGTGCCAATCTCACCACAAAATGCTCAGTGGAATGTTATCAAAGACTACAACGATGAGCATAAAGATCAACCAATCGAGTTAACATCTGCGGAATCTTTCCAAGTTTCAGATGCCTATGCATGGGTTTTGGAAAATCGTTATGATGCTTACTTTGATATTAAATTATCTTTTGAGAAGGCTGTGACTGATAAAGACGGTGCGTATCATCAATATGCAGATAAATTGACTTGGTTCCCTTATAAAGGAATTCCAACCTATCCACTCTTCCATCGAGATAGTAAGAACGAAGAGTTTTCAAAAGAATATACTAAGGCTATCAAGGAACTAAAAGAAGACGGTACACTTGAAAAGTTATCTAAAAAATACTTTGGTGAGGATGTCTTCTCATATGTAGATAAATAAGTAAATTGTAACGTCGTAAAAGTAGGATGTTTTGATAAGCTTCTGAAGTGAGTTTAGTTAGGAGAAAATATGGTCAATTATGACATTTCAAAAGTTTTTGGAGCATTACCTGAAGTCATAAAGGGCTTACCAATGACATTATTGGTTATCATATTAACGACTTTACTTGGGTCGTTATTAGGAGGATTAGTTGCTTGGGCAAGCCTTTCCAAGGATAAAGCTTTGGAGAATTTAGCTAAGGGATATGTTTTTATCTTACGCTGTACCCCACCTATTGTGCTATTATTCTTGGTATTTTACGGAGTTCCAGAATTTCTTAATTGGTGGTTGGGATTAGATATTAATAATTGGTCCAAATTGATATTCGTTCTTGTGACCATGGTTCTCCTATTCTCAGCAATGATTTCAGAAGTATTTAAAGCAGCTTATCAAGCAATCCCTAAAGGACAATTAGAAGCTGGGCTTAGTATTGGACTCACTTCTGAGCAAACCTTTGTAAGAATTATTGCTCCTCAAGCATTTAAGGTTGCTTTACCAAATATTACAACAGCTATACTTAATCTTATGCGTGATGCAGCTTTGGCTTATACGATTGGTTTTATTGATGTAATGGGCAAAGGGAATCTTTTGATTAGTCGCCATTTAGGAAATTATTCTTTGGAGACTTATACAGCTGTTGCCCTTGTTTATTGGGGAATAGCATTAATTCTATCGTTGATTTCTAGGATAGCAGAGCACAAATTGAGTGTAAAAGAGAGGTAAAAAATGAATATTACTTTTATTATAGATACCTTTATCAAGGCTTTATATGGTGTTCCGGTAACACTGGGAATCATGGTTGTGGCTATTCTATTGAGTTTTCTACCTGCTTTATTTCTTGCTTTGGGTCAAATTTATAAGGTACGAGGTGTTAAGACTTTTTCAATTGTTTATCTTGCGTTTATCCGTGCAACACCTCCAATTCTCTTAATTTTATTCTTTTATAGTTTATTCCCTAGTTTGTTAAATCAGTTTTTTAAAGGAATCGGGAGTCACATAGATGTCTTCAAAGTTAATCCGCTTTACTATGCTTTTATTATCTATAGCTTGATGACAACAGGAAGCTTATCTGAAATCATTCGTTCAGCATTGCTAACTGTTGATAAGGGGCAGCTAGAAGCTGCACAAGCCATAGGTTTAACAACAAGACAAGCCTATCTGAGAATCGTTTTTCCACAAGCGCTTAAAGCTGCTCTGCCAAATTTGTGTAACTTAGTTATTAATATTGTGAAAGGGACTTCACTTGTTTTTGTTATGACGATAAAAGATATTACTGCTATTGCACGAGTTGAAGCAGCTTATGGATATCAATATTTTGAATCTTATCTTGTCATCTTTATTTTATATTTAATCATTTGTGGTATCATTCAAGTTCTTTTTAATTTTGGAGAAAAAAATTGCAATTTACATAGAGGGAGTCACTATGCTAGAAGCTAAACATATATCAAAAACATTTGGAGATCGTCAGGTTCTTGTTGACGTTAATCTACAAGTGAAACAGGGAGATGTAGTTGTCATCTTGGGACCGTCAGGTTCAGGAAAAACAACTTTCTTACGTTGTCTTAATCATTTGGAGAAAGCAGATGGTGGTCAATTAACAATTGCAGGGAAGGAATACTCTTTGGATAAGTTATCAAAGAAAGATATTTTAGATATCCGAAAGAAGACGGCTTTTGTATTCCAACATTACAATTTATTTGCAAATAAGACTGCTATTGAGAACATCTTAGAAGGTTTAGTGATTGCTAGGAAAGTTCCCAAAAGTGAAGCACAGCAGATTGCTGAAGAGGCACTAAAAAAAGTTGGTCTTTTGAATTTTAAAGATTACTATCCTTCACAGCTTTCAGGAGGACAACAACAACGTATTGGTTTAGCTAGAGCAATAGCAGTTAAACCAGAAGTCATCTTGTTAGATGAGCCAACATCAGCCCTAGATCCAGAACTAGTTGGAGATGTTCTTGATGTTATGAAACAACTTGCTAATGAAGGAACAACAATGGTGGTTGTTACTCATGAGATGGGCTTTGCACGAGATGTAGCTAATCATGTCGTTTTCATGGATGGCGGTCATGTCATCGAAGAGGGGAGTCCAAAGGATATATTTTACAGACCAAAAGAAAAACGTACCCAACAATTTTTGGCACGTATTCTTTCTGATGCTAGTTACGATTTGGAATATATGATTTAAAATACTACTGTGTTAATTATGAATGAAAAAACAAAGACGAGTTTGTCTTTGTTTTTTCGTTGCTTATAGGTAGTCCACTGCAAGAATAGGAGTGTTCTTTTTAACTGGTACACGTGTTTTAAGGTGAGAATGTGTTAGAGTCCTCCTAGCCTATGATTTTGGTGTCAAAAAAACCAAGACCTTCGTCTCGGTTTCATCTCATCTTAAGACACCACATGTCCATCTTGGTCGAAGGTATAGAGTTTACCGTCGATTAGGACAGGGCGGTTAGTGTATTTTTCACCTGTTTTAGGATCGAAATAGTAGGTGTAGTTATCAACTGTGACAAAGCGTCCGAGGACTTGTTTGCCTTCAGCGTCGAAGTAGAGGACTTTGCCGTCAACTTCTTGGAAGCCGGTAACTTTCTCACCTTTGTCATTGTAGTAATAGTTGTTACCCTTATCGTAGACAATACGATTGCGATAAGCAGGTTCACCCTTGCGGTCAGCCACTACGCCATTGTCATCAGCAATGTAAGCTATATCTCCTATGACAAAACGTCCTGTTTCAAGGTTACCACTAGCTCGGAAGTAGTAATCTTTGCCATCAATGGTTTGCCAACCGGTAAGAGCAGCTCCGTCATTGCCATAGTAGCGTGTTGGGTAGAATGGATAGCGTGGAGAACCTTCATAATTGTATGATTTTGAAAAGGCCTTGCGTGTCATGATACCAGTCAATTGGTCGAATTGGTAAGTTTTGCCGTTGATTGTGACTTCTGTGCCTTTTGCTTGACGGCCATCTTCATAGAAATAGTAACTGACGCCATCAAAGGTCTTCAAGCCAGTGACTTTTTGACCATTTTCATAGAGATAACTTGTACCGTTAGGATCCGTCTGCAATTGGTCAAAGTGGATGGCTTTTTCTTTTGTCGCATCAATACCCTTAGCATCAAAATTAAAGGTCACACCACGATAAGTAAGGGCCTTGTTAGTTGTTGCAATGGCAACGTTTGTGGTTATTTTTTGGCCATTTGGTGCTGTGAAGGTCATTGGTATTGAGTCGAAGTGGTAGAGGTGTCCATTAAGAATGTCCCAGTCGTCAAAAGTTGACCATTGTGATTGGCGGACGCTACTATATTTAGACCCAAGTATCTTACCATCATATTGATAAGGGCCTTCTTTGATTTTACCGTCCGCATCTGTGACATAGACACCCTTAAGTTCATAAGCATTTTCACCAGTACGTTTGAATTCAGGATAGAGACCGTTTGTCAAGAGTTTCCCATCTGGATCAAAGAGTTGAGAGTTGACAACTCCTGTGTAGAGGGTTCCTTTAAAGGTATCGTCATCTGAATAGTCGCTACCATAGTAACGGTTGCCATCAACTTCAAACCAACCAGTCTTGAAGGCACCGTCATTGCCTGCGTAGTAGATAGTTTCAGAGAAGTCACCGTAATGGTTAGTTGATGTATCGTGATAAAAGGCGTTGCGAAGGACAGCACCAGTTTCGTTGTTGGCGAAATAGTTGTTACCACCGAAGCTGAAAAAGGCTCCTCGAACTTGTTGGCCCTTATCGTTAAAGTAGTAGAGGTCCTTGTTAATAGTTTGGAAACCAGTGACCTTTTTGCCATTAGCGTCGTAGTAGTACCATTCTTGATCGCTACCTTGCACAAATTGGTTTCGATTTGTAGTTTGGGCAGCTTTAGTAGTCGCCACACCATTATTGTCAAAGTTATAAACCGTACCGTTTAAGGTAAGTGAACGATTAACCCACTTGTCACCTGTATTTGGATCGAAGTAGTAGGTTTTGCCGTCAACAGTAACCAGTTGTCCCTTGGCTTGGACGCCAAATTCGTGGAAATAAAGGTTCTGTCCGTTAATGGTTTGGAAACCAGATACGGCTTTACCATCAGCTCCGAAGTAGTACCAAGAGTTGTCTCTGTTTACGAATTGATTTGTTACTGGATTTCCATTATCTTTATCGAAATAGTAGATATCGTTGTTGTAGTAAAGGAAGTCCCCTTTGACTTGTTGGCCATCTTCATTGAAGTAATGAAGGAAACCGTCAATAGTTTGAAAGCCGTGAAGCGCTTTACCATCTTTGCCAAAGTAATACCAGTTCCCTTTATCGTCAGAAACATAGCGATTGGTTACCATGATACCAGTCTTAGGATCAAAGTAATACTGTTGGCCATTCAGGTTTTGCACGCTTGTCTTATAGTCGGATTGGCTACGGTCTAGGAATTCGGTACGGAAACCAAATGGGTCTGAGAAGCCTTTAGTTGCCTTGTAATTGTCGAAGTAGTACCAGTTCCCCGATTTATCTGATACAAAGACATCATTAGGTTGATAGCCAGTCGCATCAAAGTAGTAAAGATTGCCATTCTCGGTGACGAAGTCATCTTTTACCATCTTGCCATCTTTGTTGAAGTAGTAATAACCAAAGTACTTATGGTTTGCATAATCAAGATATTGGCGACCTGTTACCCGACGACCATTGTCTTTATCGAAATAGTAGCTATCACCATTAATAGTAACGATTTCGTTTTTAGCTTGTCTACCATCTTCGTGGAAGTAGAGGTTAAAGCCATCAATGTTCTGAGCACCAGTGACGGGTTTGCCGTCTTTTCCGAGGTAATACCAGTTGTGGTTATTATCTTCGATAAACTGGTTGCGTTTGTTAGTTTCAGGCAGAACTGCTGTCAGACGTCCTTGTGCATCTGCATTGTAGGCTTGACCATCGATGTTGATAGAGGTATTTGTTACCTTACGTCCATTGTCCTGGTCATAGTAGAAAGATTGTCCATTTTCAGTGACAATTTCCCCCTTGGCTTGCTTCCCATCCTCGTGGAAATAAAGGTCGAAATGGTCAACGTTTTGAGCACCTGTCAGATTTTTCCCATCTTTGAGATAGTACCAGTTGCCCTTAGCGTCGCTCTTGAACTGACCACCAGAAACGATAGCAGTTTCAACAGACTCTGGTGCTTGACTGTTTACGTCAGTAGCTGTGCTAGCTGCTTCTGAAGTTGAAGTAGCAGTTCTTGTTTCGCCACTAGCCAAATTGTAAGTGCTACTTGCTTGGTCTTCTTTAAGGACTGGCTGCTTATCAGCTGTAACGGTAGCAGTTGAATCAGTTGTCTTATTGGTTGCGACTTGATCAGCTTTTGTCGTAGCGACAGTTGTTTCTGTGACGACAAGATCTGGTTCTTGGCTAACACTTTCAGGTGTGCTTGCTGAGGTGACTTGATTCGTAGCTTGCTCGTCGGCAGAGACACCAACACCAATCAATGAGGCACCGAGTGCCAAACCAGACACTGCGATAGTTACCCATTGTTTCTTCACTTTATGAAGTTTAAAATGAACTTTATTTTCCATAAAAGTTCCCCTTTTCCTTTTAATGCCACCATTCTAACATCTTTCATTAGAAGAATCAAACGCATTCATAAGATTTTCATGTTTTTTTCTAAAAATTGAAAATTCTTTCGAGATAAGGATTTTAGAAACAAAATGAATGCTAAAGAACCACTTTAGCAAGTTTCTTTTGATAGAGATGTATGTAAAATTAAAAAGCAACCACTGGGAGTCCCCATTTTTGGCATAGCATTCAACAATAAAAGTATAAAAATACAGAAAGAGGCCTTTTTAGGCCAAGAAATATGGTATAATAGTTCGGTATTTCGTAAAAAATGGAGTATAAAAATGAGTATTTTTCGTAAAAAGGATGTTGGTCTCGCTCAGACTGAGATGAAACGACATCTGACCCTTAGGGATGTAGTCCTTCTGGGAATCGGTGCCATGGTTGGGACAGGAATCTTTACGATTACTGGTACCGCGGCATCGACTCTAGCTGGTCCTGCCCTGATTATTTCGGTCTTGATTTCAGCCGTGTGTGTTGGGATGTCAGCTATTTTCTTTGCTGAGTTTGCCTCACGTTACCCATCGGCTGGTGGTGTTTATGGTTATCTCTATACTGTCTGGGGGGAGTATCCTGCCTGGATGGGTGGCTGGTTGACCATGATTGTCTTTATGAATGCTGTATCCAGTGTGGCCTCTGGTTGGGGTGCCTACCTCAAGGGACTACTGGCTAGCTTTGGTCTTAAGTTGCCTCAAGCCATCAGTGGACCTTTCAATCCCAGTCAAGGCACTTACATTGACCTCTTGCCAGTCTTGGTCTTGGTCTTGGTGACGGCTCTTCTTCTCATGAATTCTAAACAGGCTTTACGTTTGAACTCCCTCTTGGTAGTGCTCAAATTTTCAGCCTTAGCAGTCTTTATCTTAGTGGGTCTCTTCCATTTGAATCCTAGCAACTGGGCAGATTTTGCACCATTTGGCTTTGGGCAAATTTATGGAGGAAAGACAGGAATTATGGCGGGTGCTTCCCTCATGTTCTTTGGTTTCCTTGGTTTCGAGTCTATCTCTATGACAGTAGACGAGATTAAAGAGCCGCAAAAGAACGTTCCTCGAGGTATCGTTCTTGCCTTGATTATCGTGGCTTCACTTTATGCCGTGGTTTCGCTGGTCTTGACAGGAGTTGTTCACTATACCAAGTTGAATGTTGATGATGCTGTGGCTTATGCCCTTCGTTATATTGGTGTGCCTTGGGCAGCCAATTATGTATCGGTAGTTGCTATTATGACCTTGATTACCGTATGTATTTCTATGGCCTATGCCCTTAGTCGCATGGTTTATAGCTTGGCTCGTGATGGATTTCTTCCACAAACTTTCCAAAAGGTTTCAAAGACTAATAAGGTTCCACATCATGCGACGCTTTTGACAGGCGTTTTGTCAGCTATCTCAGCAGGTATCTTCTCTTTGGCCAATATGGCATCCTTGGTTAACATTGCGACCTTGGCTTACTTGGTCCTCTTGGCTATTGCCCTCATTATTCTTCGTAAGGACAAGGGTTTGCCACAGAAGGATGAGTTTAAGGTTCCATTTGTTCCTGTCTTGCCCATTATTTCAATTATCGTCTGCCTCTCCTTTATGAGTCAGTACAGTTGGCAGACATGGTTAGCCTTTGGCATAGCAGTGCTAATTGGTTCAGCTATTTATTTTTGCTACGGTTACAAACATTCTAAGTATTAAGATGAAAACGTTAGGTCTGATGATCTAGCGTTTTTTACTATAATGTAGATAAGTAAGCTAAGGGAGGTACCTAAGCTTACCAAGGAAAACATTTATGCCTTACTCAGTCGGACGGCTATTGATTTTGAAGTGATAACACAGGCTACAGTTATTGAAAGTTTCCAATATCTTGGGGACTTTTTTACTTTAAGGAAAGATTAACTTTTCTTTAAGCCTTGTCTTAGGTTTCTTGTGTTTAATAGAGTCATCACAAAAGTAAGTAAGAGGTAGAACATATGACATACAAACATACCAAACAAACACAAGAACGTTATACGATTAAGAAATCATCAAAATGGAAAACAGCAGGTTCAGTCCTGGTAGCGAGCTTAATCTTTGGTAGTTCAGTTGTCTTGAATGACAGCAAGGTTTCAGCGGATGAAGCTAACACCGGATCAACACTCTCAACCGTTACGACAGGTGAAACCACTGCTGATTTAATTGAAGAAAGTACGCAGACCGACAATACGTCAAACACTACTGAAACAAGTACTGGTACAGATACAAGTACAACAACTACGACAGCGGACACAGATTCGTCAGCAACAAGTACGACAGCAGACACAAATTCGTCAGCAACAAGTACGACAGCAGACACAAATTCGTCAACAACAAGTACGACAGCAGACACGACTGCTACATCAACAAGCAGTGAAACATCTGATCATTCAAGCACATCCTCAACTTCAGAAGCAAGTTCTTCTGAAACTGCTGAAAGCACAACTAGTGAAACGTCAGCATCTGAAATAAACAATACAGATGAAAACACTAGCTCTAATACAAGCTCAAGCACCACTGAAACCACTGCTTCCGAAACAGCTTCAGTTTTAACCAACAGTGCTTCAGACGCAGCTACTGAAACGACGACAACTGAGTCTAGCAGTACTGATTCAGAAAGTACAACGACAACGATTACCTTCAATGGGACAACTGTGGTAACAAGTGATAGCAGTACAGTTACAGTAGATGGGACTACCGTTACCATCAATCAATCAGGTTCATATACTTTGACTGGAAATGGTTCAAGTTACACCATTATTGTGGCGGGTAGCGTGACTGATCCAGTTACAATTTACTTGGATGGTGTGACCTTAACGGATTCGTCTATTACTTCCAATTCTTCAGCAGAATTGACGGTGAATGTCCTTTCAGACAGTTCTATTTCTTCAACGTCTGCTAATGCCATCGAAGCAGCAGGAGCCTTGACAATCACGAGTGGTACTGGAAGTACCCTTACCCTTTCAAGTACTGAAAAGCACGCTATCAAGGCTGACAGTGTAACGATTGACTCTGTAACACTTGATTTGACTTCTGAAGCTAAAGACGGCATCAATGCGACGACAGCTGTAACCATTAAAAATGCCACAGTCAACATCACAGCAACTGATGACGGTATTCAAGTCGAAGACGAAACAGATGTTAATAGTGGTGATTTGACGATTACCGACTCAACAGTAACTATTAATGCGACAGATAAAGGCATCACGGTTACAGATGAATTGACTGTTGAGGGGAATTCTAAAGTAACAGTCGTTGCAGGAGATGAAGGACTTGAAGGGCGTTATATTAACTTGACAGGTGGGACTGTTGATATCACTGCTGGTGATGACGGTATTAACGCAACTGAATGGACAACCAAGGACAGCGCTGATACTTCAAACTTAACCAATTCGACTTCTGATTTGGAAAATGAGGTTGGCATCAATATTGATGGTGCAACGGTAACTATTCTGGCAGATGGTGATGGTATCGACAGTAACGGGAATGTGACTGTTAAAAGCGGTTCCCTCTATGTCGCTCAGACAAGTGTAGACAATTCTGCTATCGACTATGATGGAACAGGTATTATTTCAGGTGGTACTGTATGGGCAATTGGTAACCAAGGAATGGCTCAGGCCTTTACAACAGGTTCAAGCCAATCTTACATCATGGCCAATATCTCTGGTAGTGCTGGAGATACCATCACAGTCACTGATAGCTCTGGAAATGTTGTAGCGACAACAACAGCAACAACGTCATTTGGAAATGTAGTTTTTAGTACCGAGAGCCTAACTTCGGGTGAAACTTATACCATTACGACCTCAAGTGGTTCAAGTGCAACAGCAACAGCTACTGAAGAAGGCACAAACAACGGTCCTGGTGCTGGTGGCATGGGTGGCTTCCCAGGTGGCGGTTTTGGCAATAGCTCAATGACTGATAACTTCGGAGGCTACGGCGGACCAACTAGCTATGGTGGTAGCTCTACCAATACGGGTACCGTCAACACACCGTGGGGGCAACCAGGTTCGACAAGTTCTGAAAACACGACAAGTACAAGTAGTACGACTTCAACAAGTCAGGCATCTAACACAGGACGTCCAACGCCACCAAATTTTGCTAGTCAAACAAGCAACTCAACGTCTCCAAATGTGAGTACCACAACTTCTACGACTGCAAGTAGCACAATGTCACCAACTGCAAGTGCCCCAATCTCTACGACTGCTAGTACCTCAGCAGCAACAACTAATGCTAACCAGCCAGATGCGACTACTTTAGCAACGACAGCAAGTAGCACAAGCCCATCAGGTCAAGGTTCATCAACGACTAATGCTTCAGACCCTGAAGTAACATCATTTATGTCTGAGGTAGCAGTTGCAAATCAATCAGCAGAAGTAGATCCCGCACAGGCAAGGACAGATGCGACAAGCAGTGCCCAACAACAAACTCAAGAGACAGCTGAGAAGGTGAATAAGATTTTCACTCAAAACCAAAGTTCCCAAGCGGAATCAAAAGGTCAGCTAAGAGAAGTTTCCAACCAAAAGGAAGCTACGAAATCAAGCGTTCAGACTGATTTTGCTCAAAAACAAAATACAAGCTCTAAGGCTAACCAGTCTGCTAAAAGTGCACAAAGTAGCCAAGCAAACAAATCAACTCTACCAGATACTGGTGATGTGAGCAGCTTGGGATTAGGTGCATTAGGGGCTGTAATGATGACAGCATCATTTGCACTTAAAGGAAGCAAGCATTCTCGTAAGTAATTCTAGTTAAGAACATAAAGAAAAACAGAAGCCCTCTTCAAAAAAGGAAAAGAGCTTCTGTTTATTTATTATTATTTTTTAGAAAAAGCATTTTTAAGGCCTTCAACAGCACCTTCAACGCCTTCTCTAACATCTTCGATACCGTCTTTTGCTTTTGCTACAACTTTTTCGACAGCACCTTCGATTTCAGTTTTTTTGTCGCCAGTCAGTTTACCAGCACCCTCTTTAAGAGCGCCTTTAGCTTGATTCAATTTATCTTCGATTCCCATAGTAGAACCTCCTTTTTATGATGATATCATTATAGACAATATTAAACGGTAATGCAAGTGGTTTGTTTAATAAGTAACGACATTAATGTTTCCTTTATCGTATTCAGCAATAAAGATATCCGAAACGTTTTCATATCCTAATTTTTGAAGCTCTTCATTTAACCAATCCTCCGTTTTACCAATAGTATCAAGAATTTCTGTTTGAATGACCCCATCAGTAATGATTGGGTATTTCGGATTTTCATCACCCGCACGAACCACAATCAATTGGCCGTTTTGCTCAATTACAGCACGTTTAACCTCTTTGAGTTGAAAAATTCCTTGAGAACGTAATTTTAAAGCGACATCAGAGGCTGAAAGTCCTTTAGAGCGACAAGCTTCAGGATCTAGTTGACCATGTTTGATGATGACTGTTGGCTTACCGTCAATCAAGTGTTTGATAAAGCGAATGTTTGTGTTAAGCCATTTTAGAAGTAAAATCAAAATCGTCCAAATAATCAAAATCACGAAATATTGGAGGATGGAAACGTTACTACTATAAATTGTTCCACCGATGATTCCACCAAGGACGAAGTTCTGTACTTGGTCAGTAGCTGAGCTAGGTGCTAGGTTTCCTTTACCTGTTAAATTGATAACAAAGACGAGTGAAATAAGCCCCAAAGCTAGTTTAATTGCAACAGTAAGATAAAAAGATGTCATTTTTTAACCTCCACGAGTTCAACATCAGACTTGTAAAGTTTTATTTGTTCTAGCAAGTAGCTATCGGGATCCGAACCTGCAATGGCACGGTAGTAGTTGTCTTTAACTTTTACGATAGCTCCATCAGTGGCAGCAGAAGTATTGACATAAACCTTGCTCTTATCAACGTCAAGATTTTTAGACACAACCTCGATAAAGTGAAGAGATGCTCTAAATTGGTCGTTGTTAGATTGATTGCTTTGGAAATTACTGATAGCAATTAGAACCACGGCAACTAAGGTTAAAATAGAAATAATAGAGAGTTCACGAAACTTAGTATCATGGCGTTCTTTGAAGGCTTTAAAAGCAAATACACCGGTCACTAAAATAAGTCCTGCAGTAATGGCAACCATAACCCAGTTTTGTTGGCTAATCTGACTTAGCACATAGTCATAGGAATAGAATTTCATTGAGAGATTTCCTTTCATAATATCTCTAGTATTATTATTATAGGTTAAAAAGTCTTTAAATTCAATCAGTCTATCCGAAAAATGAAGGAATGAGTAGGATTCTTAAAGGAAATTTGCTATTGAAATGACTTGCAGCCATTAAGCCAAAATCTTGTGATTTCTTTAAGGACTTTGTTGATATTTTCACAAATTATGCTTATAATTGAGGTAATTACTCGTCAAAGTCTGTTTGTGATTTGCTGATGATGAAGCTTATTGGCTGTGAGTGATTTTTGGAACATCCGCTTTAAAGTGAAACTGATTCATTTATCATGATGTGAGTAATCATCTATGTTAAGACAGAGATTTTGAGTCTATTCATTCTTATATAAGGAGTTTTTATGTCTGAACCATTGTTTTTACAATCTGTTATGCAAGAAAAAATCTGGGGTGGTACGCATTTGCGTGATGTCTTTGGCTACGACATTCCAAGCGACCATGTCGGAGAGTACTGGGCTATTTCTGCTCACCCAAATGGTGTTTCTACTATTAAGAATGGTCGTTATGCCGGTCAAACTTTAGATGTTCTTTATGCAGAGCACCGTGAGTTGTTTGGCAATCGTCAAGAACCTGTCTTCCCACTTTTGACTAAGATTTTGGATGCTAATGATTGGCTTAGTGTGCAGGTTCATCCAGATGATGCTTATGGACTTGAACATGAAGGTGAACTTGGTAAAACAGAGTGTTGGTATATCATTGCTGCTGAACCAGGTGCTGAAATTATTTATGGCCACAATGCCAAATCAAAAGAAGAACTGCGTCAGCAAATTGAAAGTAAGGATTGGGAAAATCTTATGACTAAGGTTCCAGTTAAAGCAGGTGATTTCTTCTATGTGCCAAGTGGTACCATGCATGCTATTGGTGCAGGTATCATGGTTCTTGAAACGCAACAATCTAGTGATACGACCTACCGTGTTTATGATTTTGATCGTAAAGATGATCAAGGTAACCTGCGTGAACTCCATCTTGAAAAATCTATCGATGTGCTTAGTATCGGTGAACCTGCCAACAGTCGTCCAGTCACAACAAAAGTAGATGACCTCAAATCAACGCTCTTAGTAGCAAGTGATTTCTTCGCCGTTTATAAATGGGAAATCTCAGGTAAGGCTGATTTTGAAAAGACTGCTGATTACAGTTTGTTTAGTGTACTTGACGGTCAAGGAAGCCTCTTAGTCGATGATCAAGAATACCCAATTGCAAAAGGCAGCCACTTTATTCTTCCTAGCGATGTTGAAGCATGGCAAATTGAGGGAGAGCTTGAATTGATTGTCAGTCACCCATAATTTAAGTCGTTAAACTAGACGAGATAAGAATCTTGTCTAGTTTTTTTATGCAATCAGACAGAATATTTGAAATTTTAAAAACCTTTGTGAATAAGTTTCAATTGCTTGAACTTTCAAATTAACCATGTCATACTAGTTAAGTTGACTAAAAATATTAATAAACAAGCCCTTTCCTTTTGGAAGGTCATGTCTTGTTTGTTTTAGATTGGAGTTACCTATGTTAAAAAAAGGAGGCCTTACAGCTCTTTTGCTGTTTGGTATGTTCTTTGGAGCGGGAAACCTAACCTTCCCTCCTCAGCTAGGCTTTGAATCTGGAGGTCGTTTCTGGCCAGCCATTGCCGGTTTTGTCCTATCTGGTGTCGGAATTGCAATTCTAACACTTATTATTGGGACTCTAAATCCGAAGGGGTATATTCACGAGATTTCGCAAAAAATCTCACCTAAGTTTGCCTTGTTATACTTGGCAGTGCTTTACTTGTCTATTGGACCATTCTTTGCCATTCCAAGGACAGCAGCGACAGCTTTTTCAATTGGTATTGCACCAATGGTCGGTAATAGTCATACTAGTCTATGGTTACTTGCCTTCACAGCCGTTTATTTTGCCTTGGCTTTATGGATTGCAATGAATCCTTCTAAGATTTTAGATAGTATTGGTCGAATCCTGACACCTATTTTTGCTCTATTAATCGTTATTTTGATTGTAGTTGGTGCCTTTAAATATGGTGGTCATAGCACACATACTGCAACAGAAGCTTATAAAGCCTCAGCTTTTGGTAATGGTTTCTTGGAAGGGTACAATACTTTAGATGCCTTGGCTTCGGTAGCCTTTAGTGTGGTGGCAGTTGTAACCCTCAATCAATTAGGCTTTAAATCTAAAAAAGAGTACATCTCAACCATTTGGATTGTAGGTATTCTGGTTGGATTGATGTTCTCAGGTTTATACTTAGGTCTAGCATTCTTGGGTAACCATTTCCCACTTGATACATCAACTTTGGGAGAAGGTGCCAACCTTGGAGCAGCAGTTCTATCAAGTGCAACACAGGCTATCTTTGGTCCCATGTCACAGATTTTCCTAGCAGTTATGGTAACAGTGACGTGCTTTACGACAACAGCAGGATTGATTGTGGCAACCGGTGAGTTCTTTAATAAGGCCTTCCCACAAGTTTCATACAAAACCTATGCGATTGTCTTTACTCTTATCGGATTTGCGATTGCCAATTTGGGACTTAATAATATCATTGCATTCTCAGTACCAGTACTTTTGATTCTTTACCCAATTACAATCACAATTGTTATGATTGTGATTGCTAATAAGTTTGTGGCCTTGTCTAAACCTGGTATGCAAATCACAGTTGCTGTAGTGACACTTATCGCTTTGCTTAGTGTAATTGGCAGCCAGTTCAAACTTGCAGGACTTAATGCCATCATTAACTTCCTTCCATTATCAGGAGCATCACTGCCATGGTTGATTCCTGCTATCTTGCTCATCCTCCTATCTCTCGTCTTACCAGATAAGATTAAGAGCGAAAGCTTCGAAATGGAATAAAAATGAATCCTATCACTTAATATGTGGTGGGATTTTTTTCTCTCCAAGTCACCATAAGTGCGAAATCTCTCCAAAAGCGTTACACTTAAGGCGTGGAGATGCAAGTATCTATTGAAGGGAGTGTTAAAAATGTCACATCTAAATAATCATATAATCTATCTTGCTGCTGGCTGTTTCTGGGGTGTGGAAGAGTACTTCTCTCGTGTGCCTGGTGTGCTTGATGCGGTTTCGGGTTATGCCAATGGTCGTAGTGAGACGACTCGTTATGAGCTCATCGGTCAGACTGGTCACGCTGAGACTGTTCGGGTGACCTATGATTCCGGGAAGGTTTCGTTGCGAGAGATTCTGCTACATTTTTTCCGTATCATCAATCCTCTAAGCAAAAACAAACAGGGTAATGATGTGGGAACCCAGTACCGTACGGGTGTTTATTACATGGATGAAAATGACCTACCAGTCATCAAGCAAGTTTTTCAAGAAATGTCTGAGCAATACGGTCAGCCTTTGGCGGTTGAGTTGTTGCCATTGCAACACTTTATTCCTGCCGAAGAATACCATCAGGATTATCTCAAGAAGAATCCTAACGGCTACTGTCATATCAATGTCAATCAGGCTTCAACTCCAGTCATTGATGCCAGTGCCTATCACAAGCCAAATCAAGAGGATCTTAAAGTAAGTTTGAGCCCAGAAGCCTATGCTGTGACCCAAGAAAATGGAACGGAACGAGCCTTTACGAGTCCCCTTTGGAATCAATTTGAGCCTGGCATTTATGTGGATGTTGTGACTGGTGAGCCCCTCTTTTCATCCAAGGACAAGTTTGATTCAGCCTGTGGTTGGCCAAGTTTCTCTCGCCCCATTAGTCCCGAGGTAGCCAACTACAAGGAAGATCATTCTCACAATATGGATCGTATTGAGGTCCGTAGTCGTGTGGGTGATTCTCATCTTGGGCATGTCTTTCCAGATGGGCCAAGTGACAAGGGTGGTTTGCGCTACTGTATCAATGGTGCAGCAACACGATTTGTGCCTAAAGCCGATATGGAAAAAGAAGGCTATGCCTACTTACTTGACCAAGTAGACTGATTAGTCACTAGTTTTAAGAGATTTTTTTAGTCGAATCATGTCATAACTAAAGAGGTTGGTGCCCCTTGCAACCTACCTCTTTTACATGTAAAAGAAATTAAGGAAAGCCTTTTAAAGCTAACATAAAATGTCACCTAACCGTTCAGGACAAAAAAGTGACCTTTCATTACATTTTTTTACAATTTTATCCAATTTGTTTTACGTATCAAACCAAAAAAGTAGTACACTATAGCAGTGAGGAATCTTACAAGTGTTAAAGTGTTATTTTCCCATAGATTTTGCTAGTTTTGGTGTCTGTAAACATTATTGTACTTTGTGTAATAATTAGTCTTCCCAACCTCCCAATTATGATTTTATATGTCTTAACTTACCTAATTACGACTAGCAAAAGAGTATAAGTTTCCATTAAGAAATATAACAGCACTTGTTAGATTTTGTGATAACATTCAGATAGTCCTAAGGACTATTTTATTGTGCTAAACCTTTATGACGGAGCTTATTATGGAATTGATGAATAAACTAATCATTTTAATAGCCATTTGTGTCTTGTGGTTCTGGTCTTTTCTTTTACTTCCTAAAACAGGGGAGAAAGTAGTTTATCTTTATCATTTCCTAGCTCTGTGTGGTCTAGTCATGATTTATTTTGCCCTAGTTGACCCAGCTGGTCTCTGTGATACTTTTTTTTATATTAAACATTTATGTTTTCATTAATGAAGCCAGTTTGGCAATAGGCCAGGAAAATCTGAATATAACTAATCACTCATAAAAAAGCCTTCTGTAGATTGACAACAGTTTATCTGTTTTCAATTTGTAGGAGGCTTTTTTATCTTTTATTACGGTTATGACTAGAAAAAAGCAGTCTAACTAGACTGCCTAGGGTATATTAATGATGTGATTCGTAGCGTTTGACGATTCTATTTAGTCGCCATTGGTAACAAAGACCACTGACGATAAGACTGGCAATCAGGCCAATCCAGTAACTGTAGGGGCCCAGTCCAGTAAGTTTTTCAAGTAGGAAGCCGAATGGGAAGGTAATCCCCCAGTAGCTCATTAGACCCAGATAGAAAGGGACCTTAGTATCCTTGTAGCCACGCAGAATTCCTTGAAGTGGGGCTGCAAAGACATCCGCCACTTGGAAGAAGAGGCTATAGGTCATGAAAATGGCCGTCATTCTCAAAAACTCAGGTTCGTGGCCATAGAGTTCAGCCAAATCATAGCGCAAGAAATAGAGAAAGAACAAGGTAAAACCAGCAAAACCTAAGGCTGTCAGACGACCTAGCTTGCTATAGCTCTTGACCGCATCCATGCGTTTAGCTCCAAATTCGTAAGAAATAATGATAGCCATAGCACTGGAAACACTGAGAGGAAAGGCATACATGAGGTTTGAGAAGTTCATGGCTGCCTGATGACTGGCAATGACTAGGGATGGATACTTAGCCATAACTAGACCAACACCTGAGAAGATGGCAACCTCCGCAAAGACGGTCCCCCCAATTGGAAGCCCAAGTTTCAGTGCGTCTAGTAGGGCAGTCTTATCAAGGGGTTGGATTTTTTCAATCTGGTAGGGTTTGATTTTCTTATGCTTTCTGATAACTGCGATGGAAATAAGGAGAAGGGCCCAGTAAGCCAATGAAGTTCCCAGACCCGCTCCAGATCCACCTAGCTCTGGTAGACCAGCAATGCCATAGATGAGGAGGAAATTGAAGAAACCATTTAGTGGTAGAAGCAAAAGCATGAGGTACATGGACAGGCGCGTGAGGCCAAGCGCATCAAGGAAGGAGCGAACCACGCTAAAGAGAAGAAGGGGAATAATCCCAAGGCTCAAAAAGCGTAGGTAAGCAAGGGCGACCTTTCTGACCACAGGTTCCAAACCTAGATGATTCAAAATCAAGGGTGCCCCCAGAAAAACGAGGGCAAAGAGGATTAGTGATAAACCTAAAGCCATATAAAGAAATTGATAGAAATCAGGTGCTACTCGGTCCTTGCGATCTGCCCCTAGATGGTGCCCGATAATTGGAACCAAGGCAGAGACAATACCTGTTAAGAAGGTGAAAAAAGGACTCCATAAACTCGTTGCTATGGCTACACCCGCCAAGTGTAAGGCATCGTATTGACCAGTCATGGTAGTGTCCACAAAGGTTGCCGAGAAGTTGGCAAACTGGTAGATCAGTATGGGCACAAAAATCTTGAAGAAAACAAGAAATCGCTCACGGAGAGAATGTGTTTCGTACATTCTGTTTTCCTTTCTAAATTTTTCAAATTATATAATCATTGTACAACTGTTATCCAATAAAGTCTATAATTGACGGAAAGTTTGCTCCCATTCTCTCAAATTATCGACATCCCCCATAAAAGCCAAGTAGTGGAGAACTTCTTTATGTAATGAATCTCCCATGTTTTTATCGATATATTTATAAAGGTATGCGGCTTCTAGTTCTTTAAGGTAGAGTTTTTGTAACATGAAATAGTCTGGTAATTGAATAGTTTTTAGTTCGTTTAGATAGTAATCACTATCTTCCTGATTTCCGTAAAGAATAATTTGGAAAATACACCTGCTGATAACATCTAAAGTGATTCTATCTAAATTATTTCTAGGATTTGTACCGAGAATTGACAGGAGTTCCTTAATGTAGATTTTTAGTGCGTCTTCTGTGAAGATATCCTTTACCATATCCAGTAAATCAATATCCAAAAGTGTCCATATATCAATCGAAAAGAAGTAGTTTTGAAGTTCTGTTGCAATATCTTGGTTAATTGACTGGTTTTGAAGTTTTGAAACCTGACAGGTAATACAAAGACTAATCAAATAGTCACTATAGTTATCTTCTCCTAAAATGTGAAACTTTTCTGCGACTTGCTCAAGTGCATCAAAATCTAGATTATTTGAGGCTTGATTGTATTGATTAGCAAGTTTTATGTAGGTTTTGTCCACAAGGTATTCTTGTCCGAAAAATTCATTATATTCGATTTTTAGGTGTTTTAAAAGTTTGAAAAGCGTATCATTTGAGAGTGATGTTTTGTTATTTTCAAAGTCTGAAATACTCGCTACAGATCCTGCCACTTGAGAGAGTCTCTGAATAGTGTATTTTCTCTGTTTTCGAATCTGTTTAAATTTTTGGCCTAGTTCCATATAATATTTCCTTATCGGATTTCCGAAATTTCAATAGTTGATACTGTTAATAAACTAAAATAATAGTATCAAATGGAAGGAGGTAAAAGCAATGATTATGAACAATTTTGAACTTAGAATTTTATCCGATGATTTAGATTATACTCTGAAAGGTAGAGATGATGGTTAAATTTATTAAGCTACTTCCTAAAAAGGGAATTGTACTTTATATCATTTTTGCACTTCTTTATTCGTGTCAAGGTATTGTTATACCTGTAATTATCCAGATGGCGGGTCATTTAGATAGCAGTAATAGTCGGGATTTAATAGTTTTTACAATTTCTAGTCTCTCTCTTTGGGTGGCTGTGTACGCTTTTATGTATATAGAGAATATTCTGCTTCGTTCTATTATTAGGGTATTTAATGTAAGACTATCAGAAAATATTTTAAAGAATCATGCTGTCTTTCCTAAAAACATTTCCGATTCAGAACTGTCCTCACTCTTGACACAAGACCTTGGAATTGTAAACCAGGAGTTCCTTCAATCTGTTCTTATCTCGCCTGTATGGGGCGCCTCTATTCTAGTATCTGTTATTTATTTGCTCAAACAAAATATTATTGTGGGTAGTCTTTTTACAATAGGGGCTTTTCTGATGATTTTGCCTCAGTTTATATTTAAGAGAAAATTAAAAGAGTCAGGAGAATTGCTAAGTAGTTCAAAAGAGAAGAATTTAAGAGCTATCACAGACTTTGGTAAAGGGATTGAAACAATTATTTGCAACCAAGCAGAAAAAGAGAATGTAAAGCAAACTCTCATAACCCTTGGCGAGATGGAGAAGACACAATTTAAGTATTATACACTCCAGAATTTAGTTATGTTTTGGACAGGACCTCTGAAAGCCATTGGCTTGATTGGACCGTTTGTGATTGGTCTTGTAATAAAACAAAATTCAATCACTACACTTATTGCTATGATGTCTGCATCAACATATCTTATTAACCCCTTACAACAAATTCTAGAGGCTTTTGCAAGTATTCAATCAAGTCAAGTGATAAAAGATAAATTAATGACATTTGGAAGTGAGTCAGAAATTCCTTCAAAAGGGAATCACCCACATACTTTAGAAGAAATTCAGTTAAAAAATGTCACTAAATCTTATGATAATCAAGAGATTTTTCGTGATGTTACGGTTACTTTTTCATTGTCTCAGCATAACCTTATAGTTGGTGATAGCGGTATTGGGAAAACAACACTTTTTAGGTTAATATCAGGCCAAGATAAGACATATAGTGGGAAAATCATTTTTAAAAGCATTGATGGAAGGGAGCTGACTCCAAATTTAGATAACATTGCAATTATTCATCAAAATCCCTATGTCTTTCATACAAGTGTGCGACATAATCTAACTCTTTATCAAGATTATTCTGACTCATTGCTCATTTCAACACTAAAAAAGGTTGGACTTTGGGAGGCTTGTTGTCACAAATTAGACTATGAATTAACTGGAGATAACTTCTCAGGTGGTCAAATCATAAAACTGGAGATTGCACGTGCTATTTTGAGAGGAAAGCAGGTTTTACTTGCGGATGAGATGATGGCTTCTTTAGATGAAGCAAGTTCAAAAGAAATAAGCAATGTCTTAAAACAGTTGCCTAATAGTATTATTGAAATTGCCCATCATTACAATATGGAAGATTACGATGCTGTCTATAGAATTAAAAATAAGTCAATCCTAAGAATTAAATAGCAAGAGCTACTTTCAGTAAAAGTTAGACAGATTAGTTGCTTAGTCTTTTCTTTCGATAGACAGACTTGGAACAGATTTTATCACTGAGGAAATTCTAAAAAAGACTTTATTTCAAACAAAACACCTAAGTCGAGCGACTCAGGTGTTCTTGTGTTATTTTTCTTTTTTATTATGATTCAAAATGGCATTGAGGACAATGGCAAGCAAACTTGCAACCACGATACCGTTTGAGAAGAACATTTGGAAAGCTGTTGGTAGGCTGTTGAAGAGGTTGCTATTGTTAAGACCAACCCCTGCAGCGATTGATACCGCAGCAATCAAGAAGTTGTGTTCGTTGTTGGCGAAATCAACACGCGCCAAGATTTGCATCCCTTGGATAGAAACAAAACCGAACATAACAAGCATAGCGCCACCAAGTACTGGGCTTGGGATGATTTGAGCCAAGGCACCAAACTTAGGTAGGAGTCCGAGAAGAACAAGGAATCCAGCGGCATAGTAGATTGGCAAGCGAGTCTTAATACCTGACAACTTCACAAGACCAACGTTTTGAGAGAACCCTGTGTATGGGAAGGTATTGAAGATTCCACCAAGGAGAACGGCCATACCTTCGGCACGGTAGCCGTTACGGAGGCGAGTGCTATCAATTGGGTCTTTGGTGATATCAGAGAGGGCCAAGTAAACCCCAGTTGATTCAACCATAGACACAGTAGCGATGATACACATCATGATGATTGATGATAACTCAAACTTAGGCATTCCGAAGTAGAATGGTGTTGGCACATGGACAACAGGTGCCGCAGCTACTGGTGAGAAGTCAACCAAGCCCATGCTTGCTGCGATAGCAGTACCGACAATCAAACCAATCAAGATTGAGATGGATTTGATAAATCCTTTGGTAAAAATATTAACCAAAAGGATGATAAGAACCGTGATAGCTGCAAGGAAGAGGCTTTGACCAGTTGGTTTGTCAACGTTGTTCCCCATATTTCCGATAGCGACAGGGATAAGGGTCAAACCAATAGTTGTGATGACCGATCCCGTAACGATGGAAGGGAAGAGGTTGGCAACTTTTGAAAAGACACCAGAAACAAGGATAACATAAATCCCTGAAACGATAAGGGCACCAAACATAGCACCGCTACCATGACTCTTACCAATCATAATGAGTGGAGCTACTGATTGGAAGGCAACTCCAAGCACAACTGGAAGACCAATACCGAAGTGTTTATTGAGCTGAAGTTGGAGGAAAGTTGCCACACCACACATGAAGATGTCAGTTGAAATCAAGTAGGTTAATTGATGAGCTGAATAGCCCAAAGCTCCAGCAATCATGATTGGAACCAGGATTGAGCCTGAGTACATGGCGAGTAGGTGTTGCAGTCCTAAGACAGCTGCCTGTGAGTGTTTCTCTTTATTTTGCATTAAATGTCTGCCTCCTTAAATACGACTTGACCATTTTCGAAACGATCCAAACGAGCAAGTGAAACCACTGGGTAGCCGGCTTCTTCCAAAAGAGCACGACCATCTTGGAAGGATTTCTCGATAACGATACCCACAGCTTCGACGTGTGCGCCAGCCTCTTCAATGATTTGGATCAATCCTTTGGCAGCTTGACCGTTAGCTAGGAAATCATCAACGATGAGAACCTTGTCTTCAGGAGTGAGGAACTTGCTTGCGATAGAGACAGTACTAGTCACCTGCTTAGTGAAAGAGTAAACCTCAGCAGTGAGGATACCTTCATTCATGGTGATATTTTTAGCCTTCTTAGCAAAAATCATAGGGACATCCAAGGCCTCAGCTGCATAGAGGGCTGGTGCGATACCAGATGCCTCGATAGTCACCACCTTGGTGATGCCAGCATCCTTGAACTTGTCAGCAAAGACCTTTCCAATTTCACGCATGAGCTCAAAGTCTACTTGGTGAGTTAAGAAAGAGTCAACTTTGAGGATATTTTCCCCAAGGACATTCCCATCATTGAGAATGCGGTCTTCCAATAATTTCATATTACCTCCTATAAATTGAATAACAATGCTGTGTCTTGATTTATTTCAGATTCTATTGAGACTCTTATAAAAATCAAAACAATCGAATAACAGAAAAAGGCCTGCAAAGCAAGCCTTTAAAAATCACAAAAAGACAGTGAAATCTCTCTATGACTATGTTAGCTTACTCATTGTTAGGTGTTACGGCACCTTGTAGAAACGTCACGCCCATTCGTGACATAAATAAGTAATGTTCTCATTGTTCGATGAAGCTGTCGATGGTTGATGATAAACCAACATCAACTCTATTATAATACTATATTTTCTTTGAAGACTCAAAGAATTTTTTCCATAAAAATGCACTCTTTAAAAAGTTGCAAAATTCAATCTAACATTATTGTAAAATTTTCTGAGAAAGGGGGATTCTTATGTCATTTTTGTTATAATAGTGAGAAATGAAAGAGGTTGAGTTATGCATAAGATTTTATTAGTTGAGGACGACGAGGTTATTCGTCAACAAGTCAAAAAAATACTTGAACAGTGGGGTTACGAAGTTGTTCTTGTTGAAGATTTCATGGAAGTATTATCTATTTTTGTAAAAGAAGAACCCCACTTGGTTCTTATGGATATTGGTTTACCTCTATTTAACGGTTATCACTGGTGTCAGGAAATTCGTAAGGTCTCCAAGGTGCCTATTATGTTCTTGTCCTCTAGAAATCAGGCCATGGATATCGTTATGGCAATCAATATGGGTGGAGACGACTTTGTGACTAAACCATTTGACCAAAATGTTCTCCTCGCAAAAATTCAAGGGCTTTTACGTCGTTCTTATGAGTTTGGTAAGGATCAGAGCCTCTTGGAATATAGAGGTGTGATACTGAACCTCAAAGCCATGGATTTGGTTTATCAGGGAGAAGTCGTTTCTTTGACTAAGAATGAGTTTCAGATTTTACAAGTTCTCTTCGAGCGTTCTGGTAATATCGTTAGTCGTGAAGACCTCATGAAGGAGCTTTGGAATAGTGACTTCTTTATTGATGATAACACTCTCTCTGTAAATGTGGCACGCTTACGTAAGAAGTTAGAGGCAGTCGGTTTGAATGATTTTATAGAAACCAAGAAAGGTGTCGGCTACGGGTTGCGTCATGATGGGTAAGCGTCAATTTATCAAATACTATATTAGGTCTCGTCTGCCTTTCTATCTCTTGTTTATCTTTAACGGAATCCTCTTGCTTTTGTTTGCCTTTTTATTTGAAGAGGTGGCAGATGTTCTTTATTATGCCCTGACTATCCTGACTTTTGTGACCATCATCATGGTGGCTTGGGACTTGCTTAGATCCTATCAGTCTTATAAGTTAGCTTATCTTTATGAGGAAATTACTCCCTTAAGTCCCTTGGAGTTTTACTTAGCCCAGACCTTGGAAAATACAAGAGAGAACCAGATGAATCAGACTGAGGAGGAGCGTAAGCGCTATACAGATTTGATGGACTACTACACTCTTTGGGTTCATCAAATCAAGACGCCAATAGCGGCCAGTCAATTGTTGGTTCAGGATGTCACAGATAGTAATACTAAATCTCTCTTGGAGCAAGAAATCTTCAAGATTGATGCCTACACTAATTTGGTCTTGCAGTATTTACGTCTAGAAAACTTTCATGATGATTTGCAGTTGAAACAGGTTGCCTTAGAACACTTGGTTAAAGAAGTTGTTAGAAAGTATAGTCTTTTCTTTATTCAAAAAGGCTTGACTATTAACCTAGATGACTTGGATGTTAAGGTTATTTCAGATGAAAAATGGCTTTTAGTCATCATTGAGCAGGTCTTGTCAAATAGTTTGAAGTACACAAAGAGTGGCGGTATTGACATTTACTTCAAAGATAATAGGCTTTATCTTAGAGATTCTGGGATTGGTATCAAGGATAGTGATATTTTACGGGTTTTTGAGCGAGGCTTTTCAGGTTACAATGGCCGATTGACTCAGCAGTCGTCTGGGTTAGGTCTCTATCTTTCAAAGAAAATTGCTGATCAGCTTGGACATGATATTAGTATTAGCTCCCAAGTAGGTCAAGGAACCACAGTTTCCATTCATTTTCAAAAGAAGAAGTTAGCCATTGATTGATAACTTACAAAAGTGTAAGAAATTAGACGACAAATGAAAGCAAGGGTTATGGTTTTGACCTTGCTTTTTCTATAAAATGATATCAGAAGTTAAGTAAGAGATTCCTAAAATCTCTCCCAAATCTACTAAATAAAGGAGCTTATTATGACATTACTAGATGTTCAACATGTTAAAAAAATTTATAAAACACGTTTCAAAGGAAATCAGGTTGAAGCCCTTAAAGATATCCATTTTACAGTTGAAAAGGGTGAGTATGTTGCTATTATGGGTGAGTCTGGCTCAGGAAAATCAACTTTGCTCAACATCCTTGCCATGCTTGATAAACCAACGGCAGGGCGTGTCTATCTTAACGGTCTGGATACAGCAAGCATTAAAAATAAGGATGCTTCCAGTTTCCGTCGTGAAAGATTAGGGTTTGTTTTCCAGGATTTCAATCTTTTAGATACCCTATCTGTTAAAGATAATATCTTGCTACCTTTGGTCCTTTCTCGACGCTCAGTTAAGCAAATGATGACACAAGTTGAAGCTATCAGTCGTCAACTGGGAATTCATTCCTTGCTAGAGAAGTACCCTTATGAAATTTCAGGTGGCCAAAAGCAAAGGGTCGCAGTTGCGCGTGCAATCATCACTAAACCAGAAATCCTCTTAGCAGATGAGCCAACAGGGGCCTTGGATTCAAAATCTTCAGCGGCACTCTTGGATGTCTTTGATACTATTAATGCCAGCGGTCAGACCATTCTTATGGTAACTCACTCAACAGCGGCCGCCAGTCGTGCTCAGCGTGTTTTGTTTATTAAAGATGGGATTCTTTATAATCAAATCTTTAAAGGGGATAAGTCTGAACATCAAATGTTCCAAGAAATTTCCGATACACTAACTACAATGGCAAGTGAGGTGAACTAATATGTTTCGTCTAACCAATAGACTGGCTTTGTCCAATCTCATAAAAAATCGTAAGCTTTACTATCCGTATACATTGGCAACTATTCTGGTTATTGCCATTACCTATATTTTTACATCTTTAACGCTTAATTCGCATCTGGATGACTTACCTGGGGCAGATGCTATCAAGATGGTTTTGGGGATGGGACTTGTGATTGTCGCCCTATCCTCTGGGATTATTGTTCTTTATGCCAACAGCTTTGTCATGAAAAATCGTTCAAAGGAGCTTGGTCTCTATAGTGTGCTAGGCTTGGAGAAGCGTCACCTCTTTAGTATGATTTTAAAAGAAACGATGATTATGGGTTTTGTGACTTTGCTTCTAGGTATAGGTCTAGGGGCGCTATTCGATAAACTCATTTATGCTTTTCTTCAAAGGCTTATCGGAGAAAGTACAGGTTTGGTTTCGACCTTCCAAGTAATGAGTATTCCTATTGTTCTTGTCATCTTTGCTTGTATTTTTAGTTTCTTGGTCTTGGTAAATGGTTTCCGATTACTACGGCTTAATCCCTTACAATTAACTAAAGATGGCCTTAAAGGTGAAAAAAAAGGACGTTTCCTAGTTCTTCAAACCCTTTTAGGACTTGGAACTATGGGATATGGTTACTATCTTGCTCTCTCTGTTCAGAATCCAGTGACAGCTATTATCAGTTTTTTCCTAGCTGTTTTACTGGTCATTTTAGGAACTTATCTTCTCTTCAATGCCGGGACAACAGTAGTTCTGCAACTATTGAAAAAGAAGAAAAGCTACTATTACAAGCCTAATAATATGATTTCCATTTCCAACCTAGTCTTTCGGATGAAGAAAAATGCAGTTGGACTGGCGACCATTGCTATCCTCTCAAGTATGGTTCTGGTGACGCTTGTAGGTGCTGCAAGTATCTATGCTGGAAAAGAAGACTATCTGGCAAGTGCTGCTCCACATGATTACTCAGTTACAGGAACGAATGTAGATTTAACAAGTTCACAGAAGGTTATGGATGATTTCCTATCACAGTCGGGAAATCAGGTAAATAGAAAAACGGAAGTAACTTACCTCTTCTTTGGTATCAAAGAACAAGAAAAAAACAAGCTAACCATCTTTTCTGAGAATGAAAGAAAAGTTCTACCAAAGTCAGTTTTTCTTGTCTTCTCACAAGCAACTTATAAGCAATTAACAGGTAAAGACCTCAATCTGACTTCAAATCAAGTTGGCTTATTTACTAAAAATAAAATATTGAAAGATCAAAAGAGTGTCTCTATCAATGGTCAAAACTACCAGATTCAGGAAAGCCTTAATGACTTTATTAAAGGTAAAGTACCTAATATCTTTACAACCATAGTTTCTGATTATAGCTACCTTGTCGTTCCTGATATGGATATTTTTAAAGAAAGTATCAAAGGAACAGCAACCACTCAATCTACTTATGTTGGTGTTAACGTCAAAGACCCTACACATGAAGCCAAGAAAAATTCAGATTTGTTAGACAAACTCACGGATAAAGAAATGCAACAGTTAGCTGGACAAACTACTGGTGTCCCTGGGCCTAACCTCACTGCTAATAGCAGATATGATGTAGAAGGGATGCTAAATGGCTTTGTTGGCGGAACCTTATTTATCGGTATTTTCTTATCCATCATCTTCATGCTTGGCACAGTTCTCGTGATTTACTATAAACAGATTTCCGAGGGTTATGAGGATCGTGAGCGCTTTGTTATTCTTCAAAAGATTGGCTTGGACGACCTCCAAGTCAAGCAAACCATTCGAAACCAAGTCCTTACTGTCTTCTTCCTCCCCTTGATTTTTGCCTTTATTCACTTGGCCTTTGCCTATCATATGATCAGTTTGATTGTGCGTATCATTGGAGTTCTTAATCCAAGTCTTATGTTAGTGGTTACTATCATTGTTTGTGGCGTATTCTTCCTAGCCTATATCTTGGTTTTTGCCCTAACGTCTCGTTCCTATCGTCGAATCGTATCGATGTAACTGACATAGAGTCTAGTTCAAGCTAGGCTCTATTTCTTTTATGCTATAATAGATGACAGAATTATAAATTATCGGAGAAAACACATGTCACAGACTATTGATGTCAAACGTTATGAGGAATTGGCACGTCAAAAGCAGGGGGAGCACCGAAAGTTTCTAGCACAACTCAAGAAGAAGGCCCCTAAAAATTTAGATAAGATTGTTCAGCAGGTGCACAATGAAGTCTTCCAAGAAATTGATTGTACCCAGTGTGCCAATTGCTGTAAGACGCTAGGACCAGATTTCACAGAGCAGGACATCACTCGCATTGCCAAGCATTTTCGAATGAAATTACCTGCCTTTGAGGAGATGCACTTGCAGGTAGATGAGGATGGCGACAAGGTCTTCAAGTCTATGCCTTGTCCCTTCTTAGGGCCTGATAATCTCTGTGATATTTATGATGTCCGTCCTAAGGCCTGCGCAGCCTTTCCTCACACGGATCGTAAGAAAATCTATCAGATCAATCATCTGACTATCAAAAATACGCTTTTCTGTCCAGCAGCCTACCTTTTTGTGGAAAAACTCAAGGATAGGATTTAGAAAGGAACTGTTATGAAACGATTTAATGCAGGTGTTATTACCTTACTTATCATTGCTGCCTATTTTATTGCAACAGCTTTTATTCCAGATTTGTATTTGGCTTTTAATTATAAGTTGATTTTAGCCTTGCTTTTTGTGCTTTTGAGCTGGCAATCTAAGGGGAAATTTCTCTTTTTCTTGGGGATAGCTTTTCTATCGACCTATATCCATGACCTCTTTAGATTGGACTATTCAGAATGGACACTCTTTGTAGGAATTCTTATCTTGGGGATTGCAGTGGACCGTTTGAGCAAGCCAAGTTATAAGAAAAACTTCTCTTACAAGGTTTCCAAAGAACGTGAACGAGAGGTTTTTGCTAAGAGTCTCTTTTCAGAGTCTGTTCAGGTAGTGACTTCTCAAAATCTTGAAACTGTCTATGCTAATGCCGATTTTGGGCGTTTGACTCTTGATTTGCGTCAGGCCCAGTTCATGACGGACCGTCCTCAGATTGTTGTTCAGGCCAATTTTTCTCAGGTTATCATTCGAGTGCCTAAGGATTGGCAAGTTGATACCCACGGACTTCATACCAGCCTAGCAGGAGTGAAAGGTTACGATAGTCTAGGAGAAGGAGAGTTGTCAACCACTACAGTAGCTCTAACAGGCTCAGTATCCTTTGGACAAGTCACTATCAAACATTGAAATGATGAAAGAGCGAAAGCTCTTTTTTTCTTGTAAAACCTTTTAATATAACATTGATTGCGTTTACAATTAGTGCTATACTGGTAGTGAAAATAATTAGAAAATTGCAATCATTTACTAGGAAGGACTTCTCTTATGAAACGTTTTAATGCTCAGACCTTCTTCTTGCTCATACTGGCGGCTTGTTTTATCGCTAGTGCCTTTATTCCAGACTTTTGGATTATGGTTAATTATAATCTTATTTTCTTCTCAGCTTTCTTCAGTTTTGGTATCTTGAAGAAGCGACCTCTCATCGTTTTTCTTGGTCTAGCCTTCTTATCACCCTATGTTCATGACGTGTTAAACCTTGATTTTGCACAGTGGAATCTCTTTAGCGGTATCTTTTTAATAGGTTTGGCCTTAGAGTTTCTCTATGGCAATAGGCAAAAGAAGGGTCTCACTAAAGACTATAAGGTCAATAAGAACGACCAAGAAGGACCTCATATTTCTGTTAAGACCTATATGGGAGAGGATAGGTATCGGATCTATTCTCAAGAAGTCGAAACGGTGGATATAAATCTGGCTTTTGGCGAACTTTGGCTGGATTTGAGTCAGGCTAAGTTTTCGTCAGACCGAGTGGCTGTACATGTTGATGCTAAGTTTGGTGAAGTTCATATTCGACTTCCTCATGGTTGTGTTATGGACACCACTGGAATCTCACATCCCCTATCATCTGTAAAGGTGGATCATTTTGAATCTGATTTAGAGCAAGTTGAAACGAGACTTCATCTGAGCGGAAGTCTCTTCTGTACGGAGTTGGAAGTGGAGTATTAAGGGAGTCCAATGATATCAGCTCTATTGTCAATTAGTATGGCTTCTATAAAAGAAAGGAAATCACACCTATGAGTGAAACGGTTATTCAAGTCACATCCCTTGGAAAAAGGATCAAGGGGAAGACAATTTTAGAGGATATTAGTTTTGAGATTAACCAGGGTGATTGTGTCGCCTTGATTGGCCCTAATGGGGCAGGTAAGACTGTCTTGATGTCATGTATTCTTGGCGATAAAAAGCCGAGCAGTGGTCAGGTCCTTATTGATGGTAAGGTAGGTAAGGCCAAAAATAAAATTGCGGTTCTCCTTCAGGAAAATACCATTCCAAATAGTTTGAAAGTCAGTGAGTTGATTGCCTTCTTCCAATCTATTTCTGATAACCCCTTGACCAAGCAAGAGGTTCAGAAACTCCTGCAATTTAAGGAAGACCAGTACCAGCAGTTTGCGGACAAACTCTCAGGTGGGCAAAGACGTCTTCTGGCTTTTGTCCTTTGTTTGATTGATAAACCTAAAATCCTCTTTTTGGATGAACCGACAGCGGGTATGGATACCTCTACTCGTCAGCGTTTCTGGGAGATTGTCAATGATTTGAAAAAAGCTGGCACAACTATCCTCTATTCCTCTCACTATATCGAAGAAGTGGAACACACAGCCGACCGTATCTTAGTCCTCCATCAAGGGAAACTTATCAGAGATACCACGCCATACGCGATGCGACATGAAGAGAAAGAGAAGCAGGTTACTCTGCCAGGTAGTTTTGTTAGCATTGTTCACGGACTGCCAGACATCTATGAGATTACTGAGAAGAGAGATGTCATTAGCTTCATGACCAAAGATATCGATAAGGTATGGCAAAGTCTTGAAGGTTCGGGGTGTGGAATTTCTGATATTGAAATTCAAAATAAAACACTTTTGGATAGCCTGTTTGATTCAACAAGGGAGGACAAGTCATGAAAGCATTATTAAAAATAGAATGGATAAAAACGTGGCGTAGCTGGCCAGTCTTTATCATGGGAATCGGGATGCCTGTTGGCTTTTTCCTCCTTTTCTCAAGTATTGTCTCAACACCTACTCCAGAAGCCCAAAAAGAGTTTTTGCTGTCTTATATGTTAACCATGACTGGCTTTTCCATGTCTAGTTTTGGATTGTTCACTTTTCCCTATATGTTGCAAGAGGATCAAACGGAGCATTGGCTGACCTATATCGAGCATTCCAAAATCAGCATTTCGGCTTATTATCTATCTAAGATCTTTCGTGTTTTGCTGAATTTTATGGTTGCTATCATTGTGACCTTTTGTGTGGGAGCTTTTGTTCGAGATGTAGAGATGCCATTCTTTAGATGGCTAGGATCAGGTGCTCTCTTACTCTTGTCCAGTCTCCTCTTTCTAGCATTTGGTTTACTTATTGCTCAGATTAAATCTCAACAAATCATGTCTGTGGTTGCAAATATCACCTACCTTGGCCTAGCTATCGTGGGTGGGTCATGGATGCCTATTTCCATGTTCCCTAAGTGGGTTCAGAGCATCTCTGAGTGGACACCTGTCTATCATGTCAATGAGTTGGTCGTTAATTTTGCAAAGGACGGGACATTTTCATGGAAATCACTCTTATTTATTTTGACTTATACTGTAGTAGCAACAGGGCTTGCACTCTTTATTAAGTCTCATAGAGAAAGTGATTGAGGTTAGGGAAAAATAATGGATATTTGGCAGAAAATGTATGAACAGACTCAAGCCTTGTATCAGCCCCAGGAAGTCTCAGACTTTATCTATGCTAATCATGTCGTGGCTGCGGTGGAGGCTGAAGATGGACAAATCTTCACAGGCTTTTGTATGGAAGGAACTTGTGGTGTTTTCCATCTTTGTGCCGAAAGGGCGACCCTTTTCAATATGTATCAAGAAACTGGTCAGACCAAGGTAAAACGTATTATCGCCTTTCGTGACCAGCCACCTCATGGTGGACCCTCTGGCATGCCTTGTGGGGCTTGTCGAGAATTATTAATGGAACTCCATCCTGACAATCGTTACTTGGAGTTCATGGTTGATTATGAGACACGTCAGACCATCACTTTGGGGGAATTGTTACCACTGTGGTGGGGAGAAGAACGGGCTCAGCAATTTGAAGAGAAGTCGGAAGACGAGGCTTAAGTGTGATAGAAATCTCTAAACTCTCGCGATTCAAGTGCGAGGGTTTATTTTTTGAAGTAAATTTCAGAAAATTCCAAACACGCCTTGAAATTCAAAGTGAAAGTGCTATACTATATCGTGAAAATAGAAAGAAGGTTTCACTATGGAGTCACTTGTATCTTTTAGTAAATGGCTCAGCAAATGGTTTACTGTAGCTGTTATTCTCTGGGCTGTTTTTAACTACGCCCTTCCAGCAACAAGTAGTTGGGTCATTCCCAATATAGCTTACTTGCTTGGTTTGATTCTCTTTGGTATGGGGCTTACTTTGACCACTGAGGATTTCAAGCGTATTGCTAGGCATCCAATTCCGGTTGTTCTTGGGACAGTTGCCCACTATGTCATCATGCCTAGTTTGGCTTGGCTGCTTTGTATGATTTTCCATCTTAAGGGTGCGACGGCAGCAGGTGTTATCCTAGTTGGGTCTTGTCCGAGCGGAACTTCATCTAGTGTCATGGCCTTTCTTTCAGGTGGGGATGTCGCCTTGGATGTTTCTATTGAAACCCTTTCAACTCTTTTGGCACCAATTATGATTCCAACGCTCTTGTCCTTCTTGGCTGGTCAATATGTCAGTGTGCCTGCACAAAACCTTTTCCTTAGCACCTTGCGTATCGTTGTTGTTCCTATTATTTTGGGTGTGGTTATCCACTCTATTTTTGGTAAGAAAATCGATGTCATCATTAAGATTATGCCTTTGATTTCACAGGTTGCTATCCTCTTGATTGTTGGGGCGGTTGTTTCTGCCAACCATGCCAATATTTTCACAGCAGCGACAGCTCTTGTCATTCCGGTCGTCATTCTCCACAATCTTTGTGGTTATGCCCTTGGTTTTGGATTTTCAAAACTCCTTGGTTTGGAAGAACCTCAACAAAAAGCCATTACCTTCGAAGTGGGTATGCAAGACTCAAGTTTGGGGGCAACGCTTGCCATGAAATATTTCGCGCCACAAGCTGCTATCCCATCAACTATCTTTAGTATTTGGCACAATATCTCAGGTTCTATCCTTTCATCATGGTGGAAGAACCATTCGAAAAATAGTCATTAAGATAAATGAAAAGCTGACCTTGGGTTGGCTTTTTTTCTTGCCTTTACGTCACATGACAAATGTCATGTCATGTCATGACATCTGGTGCTAAAAAGAGAGTGACTAAAAAGATATACTTTAGTCATAACTTAGAAATAATAAAAAAACGAAAGAGGTCATCTCATGAAAATCAAAACATCTTACCTTATCTACGCTGTTATCGGAACTGTCTTTGCTGGACTTAGCATGTTTACTGATATCTTTGAAAAAGGCAACTTTGAAGCTATCTTCTCAAATCTAGGCATGATTATTGGCTTGTCTATCTCAGCCTACATTCTCATCACTATGGCTAAAAGTTTTATCGACCTTGTTATTAATGAATTGAAAAACTAGGAGATTCAGCATGAAACTACTAAAAATACTGAGCATCATGCTCCTAGCGGCAATTTGGACTATCCTCTTTGCCTATGTCCTATTTCATGGTAGCAGTGATATTCTCTACAGTGTTATGGGCGTCTCAGTTGCAGCCTGTTATGTTTTTCTAGCATTCTACCAAAAGAAAGGAAGTCACAAACATGAGTGAAACGGTCCTTCAAGTCACAAATCTTGTCAAAAAGATCAAAGGTAAAACGATTTTAGATCATATTAGTTTTGAGGTGGGACAAGGTGACTGCCTTGCCTTGATTGGGCCCAACGGTGCCGGTAAGACGACCTTAATGTCCTGCATACTTGGTGATAAGAAAGCCAGTAGCGGTCAAGTCTTTATCAAGGGCAAAAAGGAAAAAGCACAAGATCAAATTGCAGTTCTCCTCCAAGAAAATACCATTCCCTCACAATTAAAGGTTAAGGAACTGATTGCTTTTTTCCAAGATATTTCTGAAAATGGATTATCTAAGGAAGAGATTCAAGCACTCTTACAATTCAAAGACGACCAGTATCAGCAGTTTGCGGACAAACTTTCAGGGGGACAAAAACGTCTTCTTGCCTTTGTCCTCTGTCTCATTGGCAAGCCTGACATTCTCTTTTTAGATGAGCCGACAGCAGGGATGGATACGACGACACGCCAACGCTTTTGGGAAATCATCAATGACCTGAAAAAGTCTGGTGTAACCATCCTCTATTCGTCCCACTATATTGAAGAAGTGGAACACACAGCTGACCGTATCTTGGTCCTCAATCAAGGGAAACTCATCAGGGATACTACACCACATGCCATGCGTAGCGAGGAAAAGGAAAAACAAGTCACTTTACCAAGTCGCTTTGCGCCAAGTCTTGATAAACTGGCAGCCATTTATGAAGTAACTGAAAAACGTGATGTTGTAACCTTTATGACTAAAGATATTGAAAGTATTTGGAGTAGTTTACAAGCTCAAGGATGTTGCATTTCTGACATTGAAATTCAAAATAAGACACTTTTAGATAGCCTATTTGATAGCACAAGGGAGGACAAGTAATGCAAGCACTACTTAAAATCGAATGGATAAAAACATGGCGCAATTGGCCTGTCTTTATCATGTCTATCGGGATGCCCGTCGGATTTTTCCTCTTGTATTCAGGTATGGAAATGAGTCCTGACCCAGCGTCACAAAAAGATTTTATCTTGTCCTATATGTTGACCATGACAGGATTCTCTATGTCCAGCTTTGGTTTCTTTACCTTTCCCTATATGCTTAGAGAGGACCAAACGGAACATTGGCTAACCTATATCGAACATTCAAAAATCAGTATTCAGGCCTATTACCTCTCTAAAATCTTCCGTGTTCTTATGAACTTTATGGTAGCTATCCTAGTGACTTTCTGTGTGGGAGCTTTTGCGCGTGAAGTTGAGATGCCATTCTCACATTGGCTTGGTTCAGGTGCTCTGTTACTCTTGTCAAGCCTAGTCTTCCTATCCTTTGGCTTGCTCCTAGCTCAAATTAAGTCTCAACAAATCATGGCAATTGTCGGAAATATTGTTTTTCTTGGACTTGCTATTATCGGTGGTTCTTGGATGCCAGTAACCATGTTTCCAAAATGGGTTCAGCACATTTCTGAGTGGACACCCATCTATCATATCAATCAATTGGTGGTCAATTTTGCGAAAAAAGGGGAATTTTCATGGAAATCACTCATTTTTATCTTGGTCTATGCTACAATAGCTACAGGCTTAGCCTTTTTTATCAAATCTTACAGAGAAAGTGACCATGTTTAGAACTTACCAGAAAAATGATTTCGCTTATTTTGTTAGTCTGATTTTCCTTGTCTTCCCAGTATTGGGAGTCTTTGGTGGGTATTATCCAGTTTGGACCTTAGTTTTGACAGGACTGTTTACCATCGCTTATCTCCTTATGGTGTATTTGAAAAAAGCTTATAGCAAGTGGATTCCCTTTCTGTGGTTTTACACCCTAGCTTACATTATCTTTATGTCCATAACCTTCCAGGGGGGGATGATGTGGTTTGTTTTTTTCAACGTCAATCTTCTCGTTTGGCGCTTTGAGGATAGCATTTCATCATATCGCTTCTTATCCTTTCTAGCGACACTCTTGATTTTGACGTCATCATCCTTCCTATTGACAGACGATTTGAGCACCCACCTCATGTCTATGGCTATTATCATCTTTTCTTTGGGAATGTACTATTTTCAAAACCGTATGTGTCAGGAGAGAAAGATGGAAGAAGCCCTTGCGGAGAAGAATCGTACCATCAATATCCTGTCCGCTGAAAATGAACGCAATCGTATAGGTCGTGATTTGCACGATACCTTAGGACACACCTTTGCCATGATGAGTCTCAAAACCGAGTTGGCTCTAAAACAGATGGACAAGGAGCAGTATGAAGCTGCTAGAAAGAATCTGGAAGAATTGAACCAGATTAGCCGTGATTCCATGTACGAGGTGCGTGAGATTGTCAATCAGCTCAAGTACCGAACGGTAGCTGAGGAGTTGCTAGAACTTGAGCGGCTCTTTGACCTATCGGATATCGTCTTGACCGTGGACAGCAGTCTTGACTTAGACAGCCTGTCACCAGTTACTCAGTCTACCTTATCTATGGTACTTCGTGAACTGGCCAATAATGTCATCAAACATAGCCAGGCTGATAGCTGTCAGATTCGTCTAAGTCGTCATTATGGGATTGTTTTAGAGTTTGAGGATGATGGTTGTGGCTTTGAAGAAGTCACAGGACAAGAGCTACACAGTATCAGAGAGCGCCTCAGTTTGGTAGATGGAGACTTGGAAATTGTGTCTCAATCGGATCCAACAATCATTCGTGTGCATTTGAAAGAGGGAGGAAAAGCATGAAATTATTAGTCGCCGAAGACCAGTCAATGTTGAGGGATGCCCTCTGCCAACTCCTCATGCTGGAGGACGATGTCGAAGAAGTCCATGCGGCCAGTGATGGTCAAGAAGCCATTACCCTTTTGGAAAATGAAGAGGTCGATGTGGCCATTTTAGACATTGAAATGCCGATAAAGACTGGACTTGATGTTCTTGAGTGGATCCGTGCCAATCAAAGTGAAACGAAAGTTGTTATTGTGACCACCTTCAAACGAAAAGGCTATTTTAAACGAGCCCTCGCAGCCCACGTAGATGCCTACGTGCTCAAAGAACGGTCCATCAGTGACCTCATGGCGACCATCCATAATGTCCTAGCAGGACAAAAGGAGTACTCGCCAGAGCTAGTTGAAGGTGTTGCCTTTGACAATAATCCACTCAGCCAACGCGAACAAGAAGTCTTGGCCATGGTGGCTCAAGGTTCAACCAACCAAGAAATCGCAGAAAGCCTCTTTCTCTCAAACGGAACTGTCCGAAATTACATGACAGCCATCCTGACCAAACTCGATGCAGGCAACCGAACAGAAGCCGTCCGCATTGCCAAGGAAAAAGACTGGTTGGGATGAGGAGAGAGTTTATAAGAATGAAGTCACCATATGGTGGCTTTTTTGTGGCTTATAATCTATCTAAACATTTAAAAAGAGGTGGTAGTTTATGGATGAAGTGAAATATTATAGTATGTTCGAAAAGAAAGAGAAAAAGTGAGAATATGATATTACTTGAATTCAACAGTCAATAAAAATTTAGATTGAAGTAGAGGCACAATGATTAGTGTCTCTACTTTTATTAATTATGGAAGTGTTTTTGTGGTATAATATGGAAGAAGTGTAGTTTCATTATATTGAGACAAATTTTAAGAAATGAGAGTTCATCATGCGTAATGATATTCAACCAAGTCTACAAACAATAGAACAATATTTTTCTAAATCTGAATTTTATATTCCTAGCTACCAGAGACCGTATGCGTGGCAGGTAGCACAATGTGATCAGTTAATTGAAGACATCAATCAGCATATGGAAAACTTCGATAAAGATTCACAGGACAATTACTTCTTTGGAGCAGTGTTGATTGCCCAAGAGTCTGGTGAGGATCATGACGTTACACTAATTGATGGTCAACAAAGAACAACTACCTTTATGTTGTTATTAAAAGCATTGTTACTTAAAATTGAGAGTGAATTAACTAACCAACCTCAAGACGATGCAGATGGTAGACGACTTATTAAGAGACTGAACGGACTAAAAGAACAAATTGCTTCATTACTGTTTAATATGTCTGAGGATGAACTAGATGATTTTGTCGATGGGCTATCATTCCCAACTGTTGAAATGATAAAGTACATTAATGATTCCATCTCAGAAAAATACGCTTTTGACATGCAGGCTATTCTACTTGGACGCAATTTTGAAGAAATAAAACAGAATGTTCATCAAATATACCGTCGCCAAAAAGACAATCGCTATACGAACTTCTACAAAAATTTCCGATATTTTTACAATACTTGCAATGAATTGAGTGTTCTTAATTGCATAAATTTTGCTAATCATTTTATTAAAAATTGCCAAGTCATCACTATTACAAGTTTCAATACTGACCAAGCTATTAATATTTTTAACTCTTTAAACGGTACTGGTGTACCATTGACTCCAATTGAAGTCATTGTTTCCAAAACAACTGCTAGTGCTGCGGATAGAAAAACATTTGAAAATAATTGGCAGGAGATAGTAGATTGGGCAGACAAGTCAAGTCTTGATTTGAACGCATTGATGACTCATTATATTTTCACGAAGTTATCGCAACAAAATGGTACTGAGAGAAGAAATCCAGGTATACGTGCATTCTTTAATAAGAATAAGGAACTTCTTAATGATGATATTGTCTTCACAGATGATTTGAAAAAGATACTCAATACTTATTTGCTTACATCAGAAACTTCAATTGGTAGAGTAATTAGCCAACTAAATGGTAATTTAAAGCCATTTGTGAGTAGCTATCTATTTTTCCGTGATGATAAGAGATACATTGAGTACCTGATGCGAATTGGTATCTTAATTGAATTGTCTGAGTTATCGTATAGCCATGGATTGTTCAAAGGCTTTCTTGAGGAAATCAATTTGATGTATAGTCAAGTCGATGCGTTCTCAACAGAGTCATTGATTGATAAGGTTAGAGAGCATATACGTTTAAATTTTGAATATGAAAATGTTAAACAAACACTTTTAGAGAGTGGAGTCTCAAATGCTCTTATTTATGTGAATGAGTACCTTTTTGCATCCGAACATGATATGAATCTAAAGCTTGACGGAAATATAGACATCGAACATGTTATGCCAAAAAGTGGGATTAATAGAGACCACATCATGCATGATATAGGTGTCAATGATTCGGATGAATTTCGTGAATATGCTGAAAAGTTAGGTAACAAGATTCTACTTGAATCAGAAATAAATCGTGGTATTGGAGATGCCTGGTTTAGAACTAAGAAGGAAAATCATATCTCTAAAGGTAATGGATATATTGGTAGTAAGTTTCCAATAGCTCAGTCTCTCGTGACGTATACCAAAGATACTTGGACTAAAGAGGATATTGATTTAGCTACAGAGAAAGCAGCAAAACGAATAGCAGATTTTGTATTTGAATTGTGATTTTTAGTTTTAGTTATATTTAGAGAAGATAATAATTTGGATTGCTGATACAACGGATCTACTAGGAATGCAGAGTTGAAATATAGTTTCTTTGAATTCCTTGGTATATTTTTTAGTCATAAAGTGAAATAAAGTATCCTCTTAGCTTCGAATACAAGACATATTATGATATACTTATATCAAGGTTAAGGAATGAGGTTTCTCCCCTCGCTCTTAAACTAAAAATAGTCATTGTTTTTCTATTTTGCAAAATCACCGAATGTTAATCAGCTGTACTGCTGAAAATTACGGCTCTTTGTCAACTGTAGTGGGTTGATGAAAAGTTACAATCTGGAGAGGACCAAATTGGTCCTCTCCTTTTTGATGTTCAAAGCAATGAGAATTCTAGTTTTAAAGTTGTCAAAGTTCCGGAAGCCAAAAGCATTTCGCTTGATGACTTTGATGAGGTTATTGGTAGCCTCTAGTTTTGCGTTTGAGTAGGGAAGTTCCAGTGCATTCATGATCTTGTCCTTATCTTTCAAAAAGGTCTTAAAAACAGTTTGAAAAATAGGATTTACAGAAGAAATTGTTTCTTCAATAAGACTAAAGAAATGGTCAGCCTGTTTCTCTTGAAAATGAAATAGTAACAGTTGATAGAGCTCATAGTGCTCTCTAAGTTCTTGAGAGTAGGCAAGTATCTTTTCTAGAATCTCTTTATTGGTCAAATGTGACCGAAAAATTGGTCGATAAAAACGTTTATCACTGAGTTTACGGCTATCCTGTTGAATGAGTTTCCAGTAACGTTTCATTGCTTTATATTCGTGAGATTTCCTATTAAATTGATTCATGACTTGGATGCGAAGACGATTCATAGCACGACTTAGATGTTGTACAATGTGAAAGCGATCCAAGACGATTTTAGCGTTTGGAAATAGTTTTCTGGCAATATCATAGTAAGGACTAAACATATCCATGGTAATGACTTTTACTCGACTTCTCACCTGTCTAGAATAACGAAGGAAATGATTGCGAATAGTTGCTTGAGTCCGTCCATCTAGGATAGCTACGATCTTTCTTGTATCGTAGTCCTGTGCAATAAAGCTCATCTTACCTTTCTTGAAGCTGTACTCATCCCAGCTCATGTGTTCTGGAAGGTGGTTAAGATCAGATTTGAACTCGAACTCTTTCAATTTACGGATGACTGTCGAAGTAGAGACCGATAAACTTTCGGCAATAGCAGTCATAGGGACTTTCTCGATTAATTTTTGAGTGATTTTCTGGTTGACGATCGTTGAGATTTGGTGGTTCTTTTTGACTAAGGAAGTTTCTGCGACAGCCATTTTTCCGCATACTTTACAGCGAAAACGGCGTTTTCTTAATCGAATAAGAGTTTTGTAGCCCGCACACTCTAGATAGGGAATTTTAGATTCTTTTTGGAAGTCATATTTAGCCATTTGTCCTTGACAATCGAGACACTTAGGAGCAGGATAATCTAGCTTAGCGATGATTTCTTTATGAGTTCCAGCATCCAGATAATCCAAGATTATGATGTTCTTGTCTTTAATTCCGAGTATGTTTGTGATAAAATTTAATTGTTCCATAAGATTCTTTCTAATGAGGGTTTGGTCACTTTTTCATTATAGGTCTTATGGGGCTTTTTTCTACAACAAAATCGGCTCCATAATTCCTATGGTGGTTTTACCCACTACAGAAATTATAGAGCCAAAATTACCGAATCTTGAGATGACCAAATCGGTCTTCTCTTTTTTGTTTTTTCAAGTATCAAAACTATTTTTTCTTTTGCGAGAATAACACTTGGTTTCCTTTTTTAACTGCTTTATAATAGAGTCATACTGATGCCTTCTGTTGTGAGAAAGAAGGCAGATTTTAGGAGATAAGAAATCGTGTTTGAATGTTTAGGAGCAGCTTCTAGGCTTTATCGTACCAGTTGTTTTTACGGCTTACTATCCTGCCAGTTATTTCTTGCAGGGCAAGGATGGGCTCTTTTACATCGGTGGTTTGATTCTGATTTCTCTTGCTTTCTTTGTTATTTCCCTCAAACTCTGAGATAGGAGATTGGATGCCTACGAAAGTGCTGGATTGTAAGAGGGAGAGTAAAACTAAAATCAAGAAAGGAACTTATGATGTTTACAATCGAAGAAATCAAGGATGAAGATCAAAAAATGGCAGTTGTCGCTGAGGTTTTAAAGGATTTGCCAGAATGGTTTGGAATACCAGAAAGCACGCAAGCCTACATCGAAGGAGCCAAGGACTTGCAAGTGTGGGCCGCCTTTCAGGAGAGTAACTTGCTTGGCTTTGTGAGCTTGTCCTATTCTAGTGAAGATTGTGCAGAGATTGATTGTCTCGGTGTAAAAAAAGCTCATCAAGGTAGAGGAATTGGGAGTCAATTGCTTGCTACTTTAGAAAGTGAAGCACGCAAAAACGTTGATTATTTACAAGTGAAAACAGTAGCAGAAGGCTCTAATAAAGATTATGATCGAACAAATGTCTTTTATCGAAGTGTTGGTTTTAAAAAATTAGAGATTTTTCCACAACTTTGGGGGTCTCAAAATCCTTGTCAGATTTTGATAAAGAAAATCGTTTAAAACTTCCTGACAAAAAATTGAGAGTGCCATACTATAAAAGTGTTAGCCAATTTAGCTCAGTTGGTAGAGCAAGGCACTCGTAAAGTCTAGGTTATAGGTAGATAAACGACTGAGGATTTGAAAAAATAGATATGTAGAAGATAACCGTTAAGTCTTATTCTTAGCGGTTTTTTATATTGTTTAATAGCGCTGATATTTCATTAATGATGTTTGACTTTGTGATGTTGCTAGTGCTTTAAGTTGATTGCTACTATTTTTGATGGTGTGAATGTTCTGATAATGTACCCCAGCTAACTACGAAAGTTTTTTGACTCTATGTTTTTAACGCTTATTAAAAAATAAATTAATGTAGGTTAATTTTTCTTGACTTAAATTTTTTAAATGATATACTATTTTTCTGGAGAGCTAACAATTATATATAAATGTACTACTCTATTTCCTAGATAATACTTATACTCGATGAAAATCAAAGAGCAAACTAGAAAACTATCCGCAGGTTGCTCAAAGCACTGCTTTGAGGTTGTAGATAGAACTGACGAAGTCAGTAACCATACATACGCTAAGACGACGTTGACGCGGTTTGAAGCGATCTTCGAAGAGTATTAGTAAAACTTTTTATAACAAATGCTAGCAAAGTTAAAGTTTACTATCTATTGGAAGTTAAATAAATATGTAAGGAATTAAAATGAAAAAAAGTACAGTATTGTCATTAACCACAGCTGCAGTTATTTTAGCAGCATATGTCCCTAATGAGGTAATCCTAGCAGATACACCTAGTTCTGAAGATTCTTTAAAAATATCTGATAAAGAAACAGTAATAGGTAAACAAAACGAAAACAAAGAAAAACTTGAAGATATTCATAATGTTATAGAAACTTCAAAGGATACTGAAGAAAAGAAAACAACAATTATTGAGGAAAAAGAAGTTGTTAGTAAAAATCCTGTGATAGACAATAACACTAGCAATGAAGAAGCAAAAATCAAAGAAGAAAATTCCAATATTGAGGAAAAAGAAGTTGTTAGTAAAAATCCTGTGATAGACAATAACACTAGCAATGAAGAAGCAAAAATCAAAGAAGAAAATTCCAATCAATCCCAAGGAGATAAAGCGGACTCGTCTGCAAGTAAAGACCCAGAAAGTCCCAAAAAAGAGGATAAACTTGTCTATATTGCTGAATTTAAAGATAAAGAATCTGGAGAAAAAGCAATCAAGGAACTATCAAATCTTAAGAATACAAAAGTTTTATATACTTATGATAGAATTTTTAACGGTAGCGCTATTGAAACAACCAAAGATACTCTGGACATAATTAAACTAATAGAAGGTATTTCATCGGTTGAAAGGTCACAAAAAGTCCAACCTATGATGAATCATGCTAGAAAAGAAATTGGAGTTGAAGAGGCAATCGATTACCTAAAATCTATCAATGCTCCATTTGGTAAAAATTTTGATGGTAGAGGTATGGTCATTTCAAATATCGATACGGGGACAGATTATAGGCATAAGGCCATGAGGATTGATGATGATGCTAAAGACTCAATGAGATTTAAAAAAGAAGACTTAAAAGGTACTGATAAAAATTTCTGGTTGAGTGATAAAATCCCTCATGCTTTCAATTATTATAATGGTGGTAAAATTACTGTAGAAAAAGCTGATGATGGAAGCGATTATTTTGATCCACATGGGATGCATATTGCAGGGATTCTTGCGGGAAATGATACTGAAAAAGATATTAAAAACTTTAACGGAATAGATGGAATTGCTCCTAATGCACAGATTTTCTCTTATAAAATGTACTCTGACGCAGGATCTGGCTTCGCAGGAGATGAAACAATGTTTCATGCTATTGAAGATTCGATCAAACACAATGTCGATGTTGTTTCGATATCATCTGGCTTTACAGGAACAGGTCTTGTAGGTGAGAAATATTGGCAAGCTATTAGAGCATTAAGAAAAGCAGGCATTCCAATGGTTGTAGCTACGGGTAACTATGCGACTTCTGCTTCAAGTTCTTCATGGGATTTAGTGGCAAATAATAATCTGAAAATGACCGACACTGGAAATGTAACACGAACTGCAGCACATGAAGATGCGATAGCAGTCGCATCTGCTAAAAATCAAACAGTTGAGTTTGATAAAGTTAACATAGGTGGAGAAAGTTTTAAATACAGAAATATAGGTGCCTTTTTCGATAAGAATAAAATCATAACAAATGAAGATGGATCAAAAGCTTCTAGTAAATTAAAATTTGTATATATAGGCAAGGGGCAAGACAAAGATTTGATAGGATTGGATCTTAGAGGCAAAATTGCAGTAATGGATAGAATTTATACAAAGGAGTTAAAAAATGCTTTTAAACGTGCAACGGATAAGGGTGCACGTGGCATTATGGTTGTAAATACTGTAAATTACTACAATAGAGATAATTGGACAGAGCTTCCAGCTATGGGATATGAGGAGGATGAAGGAACTACTAGTCAAGTTTTTTCAATTTCAGGAGATGATGGTGTAAAGTTATGGAACATGATTAACCCTGATAAAAAAACTGAGGTTAAAAGGAATAATAAAGAAGATTTTAAAGATAAATTGGAGCAATACTATCCAATTGATATGGCAAGCTATAATTCTAATAAACCGAATGTAGGTGACGAAAAAGAGATTGACTTTAAGTTTGCACCTGACACAGACAAAGAACTGTATAAAGAAGAGATCATCGTTCCAGCAGGGTCCACATCTTGGGGACCACGAATAGATTTACTTTTAAAACCAGATGTTTCAGCACCCGGTAAAAATATTAAATCCACTCTCAATGTCATTAATGGGAAATCAACTTATGGTTATATGTCAGGGACTAGTATGGCAACTCCAATCGTGGCAGCTTCTACTGTTTTGATTAGACCAAAATTAAAGGAAATGCTTGAAAGACCTGTGTTGAAAAATCTTAAGGGAGATGACAAAATAGATCTTACAAGTCTTACAAAAATAGCCCTACAAAATACTGCACGCCCTATGATGGATGCAACTTCTTGGAAAGAAAAAAGTCAATACTTTGCATCACCTAGACAACAGGGAGCAGGGCTAATTAATGTTGCCAATGCTTTGAGAAATGAAGTCGTAGCTACTTTTAAAAACACGGATTCTAAAGGTTTGGTAAACTCTTATGGTTCTATTTCTCTTAAAGAAATAAAAGGAGATAAAAAATATTTTACAATTAAGCTTCACAATACATCAAACAGACCTTTAACCTTTAAAGTTTCAGCATCTGCTATAACTACAGATGCTCTAACTGACAGACTCAAACTGGATGAAACATACAAAGATGAAAAATCTCCAGATGGTAAGCAAATTGTTCCAGAAATCCACCCAGAAAAAATCAAAGGAGCAAATATTACATTTGAGCATGACACTTTCACTATAGGTCCAAATTCTAGCTTTGATTTAAATGCGGTTATAAATGTTGGGGAGGCTAAAAACAAAAATAAATTTGTAGAATCATTTATTCATTTTGAGTCAGTGGAAGAAATGGAAGCTCTGAACTCCAACGGGAAGAAAATAAACTTCCAACCTTCTTTATCGATGCCTCTAATGGGATTTGCTGGGAATTGGAACCACGAACCAATCCTTGATAAATGGGCCTGGGAAGAAGGTTCAAAATCAAAAACAATGGAAGGTTATGATGATGATGGCAAACCGAAAATTCCAGGAACCTTAAATAAGGGGATTGGTGGAGAAGGTATAGATAAATTTAATCCAGCAGGAGTTATACAAAATAGAAAAGATAAAAATACAACATCCCTAGATCAAAATCCAGAATTGTTTGCTTTCAATAACGAAGGGATCAACGCACCATCATCAAGTGGTTCTAATATTGCTAAAATTTATCCTTTAGATTCAAATGGAAATCCTCAAGATGCTCAACTTGGGAGAGGATTAACACCTTCTCCACTTGTATTAAGAAGTGCAGAAGAAGGATTGATTTCAATAGTAAATACAAATAAAGAGGGAGAAAATCAAAGAGACTTAAAAGTCATTTCGAGAGAACACTTTATTAGAGGAATTTTAAACTCTAAGAGAAATGATGCAAAGGGAATCAAATCTTCTAAGCTAAAAGTTTGGAGCGACTTGAAATGGGATGGACTCATCTATAACCCTAGAGGTAGAGAAGAAAATGCACCAGAAAGCAAGGATACCAAAGATCCTGCTACTAAGATAAGAGGACAATTTGAACCGATTGCAGAAGGTCAATATTTCTATAAATTTAAATATAGATTAACTAAAGATTACCCATGGCAGGTTTCCTATATTCCTGTAAAAATTGATAATACAGCCCCTAAGATTGTTTCGGTTGATTTTTCAAATCCTGAAAAAATTAAGTTGATTACAAAGGATACTTATCACAAGGTAAAAGATCAATACAAGAATGAAACCTTATTTGCGAGAGATCAAAAAGAACATCCTGAAAAATTTGACGAGATTGCAAACGAAGTTTGGTATGCAGGCGCCGCTCTGGTTAATGAAGATGGAGAGGTTGAGAAAAATCTTGAAGTAACTTATGCAGGTGAGGGTCAAGGAAGAAATAGGAAACTAGACAAAGACGGAAATACTATTTATGAAATTAATGGTGCAGGAGATTTAAGAGGAAAAATCATTGAAGTCATTGCATTAGATGGATCTAGCAATTTCACAAAGATTCATAGAATTAAATTTGCTGATCATGCTGATGAAAAGGGGATGATTTCCTATTATCTAGTAGATCCTGATCAAGATTCATCTAAATACCAAAAGCTTGGCGAGATTTCCGAATCTAAATTTAAAAATTTAGAAAATAGAAAAGAGGATAGTCTTAAAAAAGATACAACTGAGGAAGAAAATCATCAAGAAAATGAAGAGTCTATCGAAGAAAAATCAAGCTTGACTATTCATAAAACTATTTCAACAATTAGAGATTTTGAAAGTAAAGACTTAAAGAAACTCATTAAAAAGAAATTTAGAGAAGTTGATGACTTTACAAGTGAAACTGGTAAGAGAACAGAGGAATACGATTATAAATACGATGATAAGGGAAATATCATTGCTTATGACGATGGTAGTGCCTTACAATATGAAACTGAAAAACTTGACGAAATCAAATCAAAAATTTATGGTGTTCTAAGCCCGTCTAAAGATGGACACTTTGAAATTCTTGGAAAGATAAGTAATGTTTCTAAAAATGCCAAGGTATATTACGGCAATAACTATAGATCTGTAGAAATCAAAACGACTAAGTATGATTCCCACTCAAAAACGATGACATTTGATTTATACGCTAATATTAATGATATTGTGGATGGATTAGCTTTTGCAGGAGATATGAGATTCTTTGTTAAAGATGATGATCAGATAAAAGCTGAAACTAAAATTAGAATGCCTGAAAAAAATAAGGAAACTAAAACAGAATATCCCTATACATCAAGTTATGGGAATGTAATAGAATTAGGAGAAGGTGATCTTTCAAAGAACAAACCAAACAATTTAACGGAAATGGAATCTGGTAAAATCTATTCTGATTCAGAAAAACAACAATATCTGTTAAAGGATAACATCATTCTAAGAAAAGGCTATGCACTAAAAGTGACTACCTATAATCCTGGAAAAACGGATATGTTAGAAGGAAATGGAGTTTATAGCCAGGAAGATATAGCAAAAATACAAAAGGCCAATCCTAATCTAAGAGTCCTATCAGAAAAAATAATTTATGCTGATAGTAGAAATGTTGAAGATGGAAGAAGTACTCAATCAGTATTAATGTCGGCTTTGGATGGCTTTAACATTGTAAAATATCAAGTGTTTACCTTTAAAATGAATGATAAAGGGGAGGCAATCGATAAAGATGGAAATCTTGTAACAGATTCTTCTAAACTGGTATTATTTGGTAAAGATGATAAAGAGTATCATGGGGAGGATGAGTCCAACGTAGAAGCTATAAAAGAAGATGGCTCTATGTTATTTATTGATGCAAAACCAGTAAATCTTTCAATGGACAAGAACTACTTTAATCCATCTAAATCTAATAAAATTTATGTACGAAATCCAGAATTTTATTTAAGAGGTAAGATTTCTGATAAGGGTGGTTTTAACTGGGAGTTGAGAGTTAATGAATCGGTTGTAGATAATTATTTAATCTACGGAGATTTACACATTGATAACACTAGAGATTTTAATATTAAGCTTAATGTTAAAGACGGTGACATCATGGACTGGGGAATGAAAGACTATAAAGCAAACGGATTCCCAGATAAGGTAACAGATATGGATGGAAATGTTTATCTTCAAACTGGCTATAGCGATTTGAATGCGAAAGCGGTTGGAGTACACTATCAATTTTTATATGATAATGTTAAACCAGAAGTAAACATTGATCCTAAGGGAAATACTAGTATTGAATATGCTGACGGAAAATCTGTAGTCTTTAATATCAATGATAAAAGAAATAATGGATTCGATGGTGAGATTCAAGACAAACATATTTATGTAAATGGAAAAGAATATAAATCATTTGATGATATTAAACAACTAACAGATAAGACACTAAACATTAAGATTGTTGTAAAAGATTTTGCAAGAAATACAACCGTAAAAGAATTCATTTTAAACAAAGATACGGGAGAGGTAAGCGAACTAAAACCTCATACGGTAACTGTGACCATTCAAAATGGAAAAGAAATGAGTTCAACGATAGTGTCGGAAGAAGATTTCATTTTACCTGTCTATAAGGGTGAATTAGAAAAAGGATATCAATTTGATGGCTGGGAAATTTCTGGTGTCGAAGGGAAAAAAGATGCTGGCTATGTTATTAATGTATCAAAAGATACTCTTATAAAACCTGTATTCAAGAAAATAGAGGAGAAAAAGGAGGAGGAAAATAAACCTACTTTTGATGTATCGAAAAAGAAAGATAACGTGCAAGAAAATCATAGTCACTTAGATGAAAATTACAAAAAGGAGGATTTACAAAGAGAAAATCATTCACACAAATCTGATTCAACTAAGGATGTCACAGCTAAAGTTCCTGATGAAAATGATAAAAACTTTGAAAATAAGAAGGAAGTTTATCTTAATGAACCAGAGAACATAGATAATAAATATACCAATATTGATAGTAAATCAACTACTAACAATGATAGGTTGCCAAAAACCGGAACAGTTAGCGAAGTCTTCATGTCATTAGTTGCCGGAATAATGTTTACTGTAGGTGCATTTCTTGGATTGAAGAAAAAAGATTAAGATTAAGACAAAAGCTATAGATGAAACAATTTTGTGAAAATAGCCATTTATAACTCAATTATTTAGTTTACTTTACTATTGATACTCTTTTTGGATTTATTAATGTACTTAGTTTCGACAACTAATGAATTGATTGAAAGGGTTAGTATTGACAATATTGGTCATATTAATTAGAAAATAGAGTCTATCAAAATTTAAAGGCTAATAGAGGTGATGAGACAATTTCAAGGAATTAAGTAGCGTTTGGTTGCTTAATTCCTTTTTATTATGTGACTATTAGTCCGTTTCGCTCCGAAGGTGCGAAACAAATAAACCACCCGCTATTGATATGCCCCCTGTCAAGTAGACAGGTTAAATATGGCTCTTTTCTACCATTTGTCAACTCTATCAAGGCTTTAAGTAAAAAAAGAGATAAGACAGTAGCTATTCTGAGGTTACTGTCTTATTTTTAACCCTTTTTGATCCATAAATGGGCATGCTAAAAAAACACCTCATCTGGTATTTTTTGAAACAAGGTGTTACAATAATACGGCATAGACAGCCTTATCGATTTTGGGTCAAAGAGTAATCGTAAAGTTTGTTATGCGTAATG
>NZ_CAUUKN010000011.1:0-51461 GCF_963545685.1 uncultured Streptococcus sp.
ACTGGCCTCATGAATGTGTTTTTCTTGTGTCCCATTATAAGGGTGCAGTGCCCTGTTAGGCTACCATTTTTATTTGTCAGGTGTGAGAATCATTGGAATAATGATTGGTTCACGTTCTGTTTTTTCATATAGGAATGGTCGTAATGCATTGACGATAGCTCCGTTAACGGATTGAATACTAGCATCTTTATTTTTAAGAGCAATACGAATAGCGTTGAATAGAATGCGTTGGCTCTCACGAATAAGATCACCAGATTCACGCATATAGATAAAGCCACGACTGAGAATATCTGGACCAGCTAGAATCATCTTAGACTTGAAATCAACAGTTGCCACAGCAAGGACAACACCGTCTTCAGAAAGATCACGACGGTCACGAAGAACAGCCGCTCCGATATCGCCGATACCGTTACCATCGACATAGATGTCTTGAGCATTGAAATGACCTGCACGACGAGCAGAATCTTTTGTTAGGGCTAAGACATCACCATTTTCCATGATAAAGATATTATCTTTTGGAATACCACAATCAACAGCGAGACCGGCATGGACCTTCTGCATGCGGTATTCACCGTGAACAGGCATGAAGAATTTTGGTTTGATCAAGCGAAGCATTAGTTTTTGCTCTTGTTGACCACCGTGACCAGAGGTATGGATATTGTTGATTTTACCGTGGATAACATCTACACCCGCTTCTTGAATGGTATTAATCAAACGGTTAACGCTAGTTGTGTTTCCTGGGATAGGACTAGATGAGAAGATAACGGTGTCACCAGGTTGTAGTGTTACTTGTCGGTGCATCCCATTGGCGATACGTGCAAGGGCCGCCATAGGCTCCCCTTGAGAACCGGTACACATGATAAGAATCTCACTGGCATGATAGTTTTTCATCTCACTAGGGTCAATAATAGTTCCTTTTGGAACTTTAATATAGCCTAGTTCAACACCATTAACAATGGCTTTTTCCATAGAACGTCCAAAGACAACAATCTTACGACCGGTTTTTACAGCAGCCTCAGCAGCTTGTTGAAGACGGAAAATATTAGAGGCAAATGAGGCGAAGATAATACGACCGTGAATGCCTTCAATGATTTTCATGATGGATTGCCCCACGACCTTCTCGGAATTAGTGAAAGTTGGGACTTCAGCATTGGTTGAGTCTGAGAGGAGGCAAAGAACGCCTTCTTCACCGAGTGCAGCCATACGATGAAGGTCGGCTGGCTCACCTACTGGAGTGAAGTCAAACTTAAAGTCACCGGTACAAACAATTTTACCTTGTGGTGTATGGATGACAATTCCGAGAGGTTCTGGAATTGAGTGAGTTGTGCGGAAGAAGGTTACGCTCATATTTTTGAAAGTAAGCTCTGTATTAGCGTTAATTTCATAGAGTTGTGCATCACGAAGTAGTCCGTGTTCTTCCAATTTTCCTTTGATGAGAGCAAGAGCAAGTGGTCCTGCATAGATTGGGATATTTGCCTGTTTAAGAAGGAAGGGGATACCACCAATATGGTCTTCGTGACCGTGAGTAATGACAAGAGCCTTAACACGGTCAACGTTTTCAACGATGTAAGAATAGTCCGGGATGACATAATCAATACCGAGAAGATCATCCTCAGGGAATTTAATACCCGCATCGACGATGATAATTTCATCTTGATATTCAATACCATAGGTATTTTTACCGATTTCTCCCAAACCACCAATCGCATAAACCCCAACTTCTTCAGGTTTTAGATTGATTTTTGATGTCATGGTTTTAGAACTCCGTTACTTCAAAAACGCCTGTTTCTTTTTCGTATTCAAGGGCTTTTTCTGAGAGGAGCTCAATGAATTCGATGTTGTAGGCAGTATTTTTTTCGATGATTTGACGAGCTTGGATACGTCCCTCAAGTTCAGTTTTTGCATCGATATCTAGATAGAGTGATTTTGTCTGTTCACGGCGTGGGTTACGCTCTTTAGTTTCTTGGTAAAAAACTTTATAAATCATGGTTTTCCTTTCTTTCCAAAAGGCTCTGCCATTCTATAAAAAAACCGGTCAAGTTAATCTTTTCTATGATTAACTTGACGTTATGATATTCACTTTTATGAGTAATAGCTAGTAGCCTTGATTCGCATAACAATTACTATTATTGTACCACAAGATAAAGGGTAGATAAAGAAAATGGCGGAAAAAGTTGGGAAATGTTCGTTTTTGGGAAACAACTACTTGTGTTATAATAGAAAAGCATAAAAGGAAACAAGGAAAAAAGATGAAAATATTAGCATTTGATACTTCTAGCACTGCTCTATCAGTAGCCTTGTTAGAAGGAGAGAACTTAGTGGCAGAGGCAACCGTGACAGTGAAAAAGAATCACAGTATTAGTCTAATGCCCACCATTGATTTTTTGGTCGCTCAGGCGAACTGGCAACCAGCTGATTTAGAGCGTGTCGTTGTTGCTCAAGGACCCGGATCCTACACAGGTCTTCGTGTGGCTGTTGCAACAGCTAAGACTTTAGCATATGCCCTTAACATTGATTTAGTGGGAGTTTCAAGTTTGCAGGGCCTGATGGATCTTTCAGCTGATGGTGTTGTGATTCCTATCATGGATGCCCGTCGTAATAATGTTTACGTCGGATTTTATGAAAATGGCCAAGCTATCGTCCCTGATTGTCATGCTGCCTTTACAGATGTTCTTGAGCAAGCTAAAACTTTTGAAAAGGTAACTTTTGTAGGTGAAGTAGCTAATTTTGTGGATCAGATTAAGGAAAGTCTTCCAGAGGCAACGATCTTGTCAAGTCTTCCGTCAGCCCTGTTAATTGGTCGTTTAGGCTTATCCTTGCCCCCTGTTAATGTGGATGCCTTTGTCCCACATTACTTGAAGCGGGTTGAGGCGGAGGAAAACTGGCTTAAGACCCATGAGGAGACTAACCGTGACAACTACATCAAGCGCGTCTAGATTGAGTAGACTGGAACAGGCTCAGCTCATTTACCAGATTTTGTCGGATGTTTATGACAAATCTCCGTGGACACTTGAGCAGGTGGTGGCAGACTTGGCTTTGGACACTACAGAATATTTCTATGTTTATAATCAAGAAGAAGTTGTAGGTTTTTTAGCTCTTCAAAATTTAGTAGGTGAGCTTGAGGTTACCAATATTGCAGTTCTAAAAGCTTATCAGGGACGTGGTTATGCCAGTCAGCTGATGAAGTATTTAGAAGAGCGTAGTGAGCCAATCTTTCTTGAAGTTAGGGCTTCAAATCAAGTTGCTCAGGCATTATACAGAAAATTTGGATTTGAAAGTCTAGGAATTCGGAAAAACTATTATCATGAACCTCAGGAGGATGCTGTTATCATGAGGCGAGAGGAAATCTAATGGCAGATAGATATATTTTGGCGGTGGAGAGCTCGTGTGACGAGACTTCAGTTGCTGTTTTAAAAAATGAGAAAGAACTTTTAAGTAATATTATTGCCAGTCAGGTGGAAAGTCATAAACGATTTGGTGGTGTTGTTCCTGAGGTGGCTAGCCGTCACCATGTGGAAGTAGTGACTCTTTGTATTAAGGATGCTCTATCTGAGGCAGGAATTGTTGCTGAACAATTGGATGCTGTAGCTGTAACCTATGGTCCAGGCTTGGTTGGAGCCCTCTTGGTTGGTATGGCAGCAGCTAAGGCCTTTGCCTGGGCGCACGGTTTGCCTTTGATTCCAGTCAATCATATGGCAGGTCATCTGATGGCGGCGCGTGAGGTTCAAGAGTTGGAGTATCCCCTCCTGGCGCTTTTGGTATCTGGAGGACACACAGAGTTGGTTTACGTGTCAGAGCCAGGAAATTACAAGATTGTTGGTGAGACACGTGACGATGCGGTTGGTGAAGCCTATGATAAGGTGGGACGTGTGATGGGCTTGACCTACCCAGCAGGACGAGAGATTGATGAATTGGCACATAAGGGGAAAGATGTTCATGATTTCCCACGTGCCATGATTAAGGAAGACCACTTGGAGTTTTCATTCTCAGGCTTGAAGTCAGCCTTCATCAATTTGCACCATAATGCTGAGCAGAAAGGGGAAGTTTTAGTTACAGAAGACCTTTGTGCTTCCTTCCAAGCTGCTGTTTTGGATATTCTCCTAGCTAAGACCAAGAAAGCCTTAGAGCGTTACCCAGTCAAGACACTTGTTGTTGCTGGGGGCGTGGCAGCTAATCAGGGCTTACGTGAACGCTTGGCTGAGGAAATCACAGATGTAGATGTGGTTATTCCGCCTTTGCGTCTTTGTGGTGATAATGCTGGTATGATTGCTTTAGCAGCAGCTATTGAATATGATAAAAAACATTTTGCTGACTTGGATCTAAATGCTAAACCAAGTCTAGCCTTTGCAGGATTTGAAGAATAAGAAGAACCTCTTACTGGTCTGGTAAGAGGTTCCTTTAGAAAGGATTGTGTGTGTCTGACTTTCGTTTGGGTGTGAAAGCCGCAGTACCAACAGCTCTAGGATATGTGGCTATTGGCCTAGCTTTTGGTGTTGTAGCAGTAGCTTCTGGTCTATCGGCTCTTGAAGTTGCTCTCATGTGTGCCTTGGTCTATGGTGGCTCGGCTCAGTTTGCCATGTGTGCCTTAGTGGTCGCAGGGGCTGGTCTGGGTGAGTTAACCTTGACTGTTTTCTTGGTTAATTTGCGTAACATGTTGATGAGTTTACATGCCACGACGATTTTTACAAAAACAAGTCTCTGGAATCAGCTGGGAATTGGTAGTCTGATTACGGATGAAAGTTATGGTGTCTTGTTGGGTGAATATGTGCATCATAAAGATATTCCCGCTAACTGGATGCATGGTAACAATATTTTCAGTTATCTGGTTTGGATTGTATCGTCAGTTGTTGGTTGTTTGATTGGTTCAATGATTCCCAATCCCCAGCTTTTTGGTTTGGATTTTGCCTTGATTGCCATGTTTATTGGTTTGTTAAGTAGTCAGTTTGATGCCTTGCTAGGTGAAGGAGTGCGTAAGCTGTTCCTGATTCTGTTATCTATTGCTGTGGCATATCTTAGCTTTAGTATCATTTTGTCAGAATCCTTAGCTGTTTTAGTGGCAACTTTGATTGGATGTAGTGTGGGGGTGATGTGTGATGGCCGTCAATAAGTTTATTCTCATTGCTATCTTACTTGGATTTGTGGTCAGCTGGGTCCCTCGTGTCCTCCCTTTCATCTTAGTGAAATACAAGGGCCTACCAGATATAGTTGTTCGTTTCTTGCACTACCTACCAGTTTCTATTCTCTTTGCCCTGATTCTCTCGAGCCTCATGACTGAGAAAATCGGTCACTTGCCACAGTTTAAGTGGATGGAAATACTGGCTACGGTGCCAACGGTCATTGTAGCATTTAAGAGTAAAAATCTACTCTATACAGTCATTGTCGGTATAGTGTCTATGGCCCTGATTCGTTTAGTATTTTAGTAAATGAAAAGACTTGGAGTTGCTCTAAATGAGTCACTTTCCCAGTCTTTTTTAATTATTGTTAAAAAAGGCAGCAATATCGTCTTCACTGAGACCTATCATTGGGTCAATAGTTGACCAATTTTCTTCAGTTAAAAGATAGTTTTCTTCTGTTTGCACAGGTTTGTTAACAGACTTATCCACAAGGTGTGAATAAGTGTTAATAAGAGTTTGGGATGGATTGATATTTTCCGAGAAGTCTTTGTTTTCAAGGGTTTCTGAGGGGTTATTGTTTTCCGTTTTTGTTTGATCAGAGGCGTCTATTGCCTCGTTTTTAACAATCTTTTCGACAGACTTATCAACAGCTTGTGTATAAGTTTGTTCAAAACGTTGGATGAGGTAGGTATTACGTTTGGCACCTTCGTTGTGAACCGCATAATCGAAGGCTGCGATTTCCCCCAACATGACCAGTTTACTCTTGGCGCGTGTGATAGCGGTGTAGATCAAGTTACGTTGCAGCATACGCCCACTTTGGCGTGTGATGGGAAGGATAACAACTGGGAACTCACTCCCTTGGGATTTGTGGATTGACATGGCATAGGCAAGAGTAATCTTATTCCATTCGTTACGAGGATAGATTACCTCATTGCCATCGAAGGAAATGTAAATTTCGTCCTGTTTACTTTCAGTATATTTACTAGGTATGAGATCAGTAATGATTCCGATATCGCCATTGAAGACATTGAGTTCTGTATCGTTGACCAGATGGAGAATCTTGTCATTCTTACGGAAGAAAATATCATTAAAGGCAAATTGATTGGCTTTTTCTTTGGGATTTAGTAGATCTTGCATAATGGTATTGAGATTGTTGATACCAGCCTGTCCCCGGTACATGGGGGCCAGAATCTGTACATCCTGAGCAGCAATCCCACTTTTAATAGCGGCAGAGACAATTTTAGGGACCATCTGTGGAATATGACTAGCATTAGCCTCAAAGTATGATCGGTCAGCCTTTTTCTCTGTGAAATCAGCGGGTAGTTGGCCTTGTCGCATCTGGCTAGCTAAGGTAACAATAGTGGAATCCTCAGATTGTCTGAAAATTTTGGTTAGGGAAACCTTGGGCAAGTTATCAATCTGCAAAAGGTCAGCTAAGACTTGGCCAGGGCCTACAGAAGGCAGCTGATCTTGGTCACCTACAATGATGACTTGAGTAGTATCAGAAATGCTTTCGAAGAGTTGATTGGCCAACCAAGTATCAACCATAGAAAACTCATCGATGATAATCAAATCACAATCGAGATAGTCATCTAAGGTCTTGAAATCGTCCTCACTATTGAGGCCTAAATGTCTATGAATAGTGGCACTAGGAAGTTTGGTGAGTTCGTTCATCCGACGAGCAGCCCGTCCCGTTGGTGCCGCTAAAATAATTGGTAAATCAGACTTCTTGAGATCTAGACCATGAAGGTCAGCATAGGTTTTAATAATTCCGTTAATAACAGTGGTTTTCCCTGTTCCGGGACCACCTGTCAGGATGAAGACCTTGCTTTGTAGGGCTTTAATAATGGCATCTTTTTGAACCTTGTCATAAGCAATACCAAGCTCTTCTTCCACCTCTTCAAGACTTGTTTGGATTTTGTCCTCAGCACTGATGTCAGGTTGGTCTTTCATGATACGAGTTAGGTGGGTATAGATGCCCTGTTCCGCAAAATATAGGGTATTATCAAAAATTTTAGTCTCTATATTTTGCACCTTATCCTCTTGAATAAGATTGGTTAATTGGTTAGCGACCAAGGCGGGTTCAAGTTCAATCTGGCGAGCACTTTCCAAAAGAATGATAGTCCGTTCAAGCAAGGCTTTGGCCTCGATGTAGGTGTCGCCTTCTTCCAGACTAGCTTCTAGCAGACAGTGAATCAGGGCGGCTCGTAAACGCTCAGGAGCATCGCTAGCAATCCCCAGACGTTCGGCTAGTTGATCGGCCATTTTAAATCCAATTCCCTGAACTTCCTCTACCAAGAGATAAGGATATTCTTCGATAAGGTTGAGTGCTTCTTCCTTATATTGGTTGAAAATTTGTGAGGCAGCCTTTGGTGTGAGTCCATAGCTGGAAAGTTTGGACAAGATTTGTTCGGTACCATAGTTGATTTTTAACTTTGCTAGGAAGGCTTCTCGGTTTACCTTGGACAGATTAGGAATCTGCTCTAATTTGCTAGGGTCTTCGAGAATCTTGTCAATAGGGTCTTCGCCATAAATCTCGATAATACGCTCGGCTGTTTTCTTACCGATTCCTTTGAAATTGTCACTGGAGAAATACTTGATAAGGCCACTGGCAGAGGGTTTTGAACGCTCGTAACGAGTCATTTGTAGTTGTTCACCATATTTGGGGTGATTGGTTAGCTGACCCCAGAAGGTATAGTCCTCACCCTCCATGACATCCCCCATAGTTCCAGTAACAATGATTTCATAGTCTTCAAAATCACTGTCGGTTTCGTCAATCTCTAAGAGTAGGATACGAAAGAAATTACTGGCATTTTCAAAAATGATACGTTCGATAGTTCCTGAAAAATAAAATTCTTGCATGTGTTTCTTCCTAGATACATAATAAGGCTGGGTCTCCCCAACCTTATCTTATTTAGTGTTCTTAGTTGTCCTCAACTGTACCAATTTTATTAAGTGGCCAGAAGCGGAATTTGACTTCCCCGACAAGAGCACTCTTGTCAAAGTAACCAACTTCGCGGCTATCTTTTGAAACGATACGGTTATCTCCGAGTAAGAAATATTTGCCTTCTGGAACAGTGACCGTGAAGGTCGTATTGCCCTCAGCATTGACCGTGAAGGCCTTTGCATCCTTGGCTAACTGTTGGAAGTAATCGCGGTAGTCATATTCTTTTTGTAGTTTATCCTTAGCAAAGGCAGCTTGGAATTCTTTGAGGTATTCTTCCTTAACTTCTTTACCATTGACAGTAAGTTTATCGTTTTGATAGGTAATGGTATCACCTGGCATACCGATGATACGTTTTACGATTTGTTTAGTCTTACCATTTTCAACTTCCTTGGCGACGACGATATCAAAGCGTTCAATGGACGTGTGTTTTAAAACGATAACACGTTGTCGATCTGCTAGGGTAGGATCCATTGAGTGTCCGTCAACCTGAACAGGGAGCCAGAGGAAGAGACGGGTCAAGAGGAAGAAAGTGATAAAGAGAATGAAGAGTCCCCACTCACGAAGAAAAGTGAGGAAATTTTGGGTCCATTTGTTTTGCATGGTTAAGGCCTTTCAGGGTTATTTTAAGCGTTGGTAGGCTTTTTTAGTATTGGCAAAATGATATTTAGCAGTAGTCTGGAGAGCCTGGTCTCCATAAGCTTGAAGGAGTTTAGCAGCGACTTGGTCTGACTTGGCACCAGCACCTGAAGGAAGGGTATAACCAACCTCTTGGCTAAGTTTATCCAGATTTTTCAGGAAGAGATTGCGAGCAATGATAGAACTCACCGCGACGGCCAAGTATTTACCTTCAGCTTTTTCTTCTAGAGTGATGGGAAATTCAAAGTGATTGCGTTCGTTCTTGAGGTATTTTTGATAATTCTTCTCACTGGTAAAAGCATCAATGACAATCTTATCTGGTTTAGCACCAGATTGTAATAGTAGGAAAATAGCCTGATTGTGGAGGGCTACTTTGACGGATACAGCATTGTGAGCTTTACCGTCTCCAACCACCTCATTGTACTTTCTAGGAGAAAGCAGGAGTGCTTTGTGGGGAATTTTCTCCTCCAAGAGAGGTGCAATCTGACGAATCTTAGTATCATTTAGATTTTTAGAATCATCGACTCCTAGAGATTTCAAAAAAGCATGGTCAACGGGAGTAACTAGGCTAGCTACAACAGCTAAACCACCAAAATAGGAGCCGTTTCCGACTTCGTCTGATCCAATTAGGGCCAGATTTTGCCCATCAGGTGACTGCTTAGGCTCGGCTTGGTAACCAAAACGGCTAGCTAGGCTTTCTGGTTTAGCACCCTGGAAGGTTACCTTACCTGAAGTATAGGCGATGACACTTGTTCCATCGACCTTGGCTGAAAAACTAGCGTATGGATTTTTAGTCGCAGTTGCATAGCTTGCTAGATCCTTCTGGAGTATTGAAATCTGTTCTGCTGTCATTTTTAATACGATTGTGCCCATGAAATCTATTTTAGCACAAAAAAGGAGAATTGGTAGATATTTTACAGGTTTGGAATCCTTGAAAATTATTTTTCTGGAGAAGGGCAAAGTCTAAAATTTACGAAATTTAAAATTTAGGATATAATGATTAGAAAGAGAATGCCACATTCTGCTCTTTTTTCTATGATTGGAGGAGTCAGTTGGTATTTATGTGTCGAATACGCCCTGGAGAATGTGTCAAAATCTGACTAAAAAGGGTGCTAAAAACAAAAATAAGGAGAAGCTGCGGTGGAGACTCCATGCCCACCATTGATTAGGCAGTTAACAAGCAAATGGCAAACAAAAACCGTTACAAATTTCATTTTGGAGAAAAGAATCTCACGCTAACAACTGATAAGGACAACTTATTCATGGAAGAGGTGGAGCGTGTTGCTTATGAGAAATATAAAATTATCAAAAAGCAGATGAAAAATGCTGATAATGAAACGATTGCTATTCTAATGGCCATCAATTCTTTGTCTACTCAGTTGGAACGTGAAATTCAAGTTGAAGATATGGAAAAAGAGTTGGAGATTTTGAGAGCTAAGCAACTCGAACAACTTAAGGTCAAGGCGACAGCTCAAAGTGATGACGATGAGGATGACGCATGATTGGACTCCTTGTCTTAGCCCTCATGGCTTGGAATTTCTACATTGGCTACCGAAGAGGTCTCTTTATGCAAGCCTATTACGTGGTTTCGGTCATTATCGCCATGTGTGTAGCCGCTTATTTTTACCAGCCGCTAGGAGAGGCTATCAATCTTTGGGTACCTTATGCTAATCCAACCAAAGATGCCAGTGTAGCTTTTTTTACAGATCAGAATATCTTCTCACTTGACCGTGTCTATTATGCGGGTGTTGCCTTCTTCGCCATCTATTGTGTGGTCTATTATGGTTTACGTTTTCTTGGGATTTTCTTCCATTTTGTGAGAATTGAGCGTCTTGACCAGAGACGATTTCAAGTGGTAGGTGGTGTTTTGGCTTCCTTGGTAAGTCTCGTACCTTTGACTATGTTGGGGAATATTCTTGCGACCGTTCCCATAAACAATATTCAAACGGTCTTGTCATCTAGCTGGGTTTTGCGTTTTTTGATTAATTGGAATTTTCCAGTTAGCCAAATTATCCAACACTTGTGGACCAGTGTGATATAGAAAATAGAAGTCTTCCTTGATTAAGGGAGTCTTTTTTGTGCTTGGATTTGATTCACACAAAAAAGACTGGACACATAGTCTCAGTCTCTCTTAATTAGTTTTAACCCAAGGTTGCGATGGTACATCCAGAACCACCGGCACTTTGTGGGGCGTATTCAAAACTTTTAACATGGCGATGACGGTGGAGATATTTGGTAACAGCATCACGGATGACACCGGTACCAATGCCGTGGATGATATCCACCTGACTCATGTTGTTAAGTAGAGCTTGGTCGATAAAGGCATCAAGTTCTTGCATGGCTTCTTCGTAGCGTTTGCCACGAAGGTCCAGACGGGCACGAGGGCCACCAGATGCCTTCTTGGCTTTCTTAACCACATTGATTTGTTTTTTCTTAGGTTGTTGGGTTTCAGATTGGGCACGAACCAGAGTGAATTCGTCTGCCTTAAGGGTCATCTTGATGAGACCCACTTGAGCTTCCCAGTTACCATTTTTGGCTTGACTTGTAAGCGTACCACGTTGACCATAGGCAGTAACGATGATATCATCTCCGACACGAGGGGCACGCGCAGCCTTTTCTTTCTTGGCTTTACGAAGGACCTTGTTCTTAGAGAGGTCCACCTGTGGGGCAAGTTTTTTGAGTTTTCCTTTGGCGTCGATAACTTCATGAGGCTTGAGTTGACTCTTATCATGGAGATTTTTGAGAATACTATCGCTCTCAGCCAAAGCTGTATCCACCATATCTTGAATTTCTTTTTGAGCCTTTTCGAGTTCCTTGTCGTACTCATGGGAGAATTCGTTATAGAGTTTCTTGACCGCACGGTTGAATTTAAGGTTCTCTTGCTCAACGTCCTTGATGTGCTCCAGACGTTTTTGTGTTTCCACGGTTTGGGCCTCAAGTTGCTCGATGATACGGTTGACATCACTATCAGTATCCGTGAGGTTTTCAGCTTCCTTGACAATGACTTCATTCAAGCCGAGGCGGCGGGCAATCTCAAAGGCGTTAGAGCGACCAGGCACCCCCTGCATAAAGCGATAAGTAGGGCTTAGAGTCGCTGTGTCAAACTCCATGCTGGCATTTTCCACATGTTGTGTCTCAATCCCATAGGCCTTGAGCTCAGGATAGTGAGTAGTGGCCATGGTCTTAATCTGGCTCAAACGGAGGTGCTCTAGGATTGCCATGGCTAGGCTAGCCCCTTCCTGAGGGTCGGTACCAGCCCCAAGCTCATCGACCAAGACCAAGCTATTGCTATCGGCAGCGTTCAAAATCTCGACAATATGCGTCATGTGACTAGAGAAAGTTGACAAACTCTGTTCGATAGACTGTTCATCTCCGATGTCCGCAAAAATCTCTTGGAAAATGGCTACACGACTACCCTTGTCAGCCAAAATAGGCAGACCAGATTGAGCCATTAGTTGTGCTAGTCCTAGAGTTTTAAGCATGACCGTTTTACCACCAGTATTGGGACCTGTGATGACAATGGCTGTGAGATTCTCATCAAAGCGCAGATCGTTGGCTACTGGATTGACCAAGAGAGGGTGACGAACGTTAAGCAGTTGGAGTGTTTGGTTGTCACTAATCTTTGGAATAACCGCCTTTTTATCATGGAGATAGAGGTATTTTCCTCGAATGAAGTCCATATGGCCCAAAATCCAAGCGTTGTTGGCAATAGCAGCAGCCTGTGGACGGAGTTGATCAGACAGTTCATGCAGGATACGGGCCATCTCGTGGCGTTCGTCTGCACGTAATTGTGTGATTTCTTCGTTAAGCTGGATAACGGCGCGTGGCTCGATATAGACTGTGTTTCCAGAGCTTGAGATGTCGTGCACAACACCAGCAATACGGTTACGGTAGGTATTTTTGACAGGAAGTACTGAACGACCATTACGACTAGCAATCAAACTCTCAGCCAACATGTGGCCAGATTTCTTGAGAATGTCTTGCAAGGTCTGGCGAATGGCATCATCACAAGATTTGAGTTGACGACGGATATTTTGCAACTCTGGGCTAGCAAAATGCTCAATAAAACCACCATCATTGATACTTTGAAGGCTACCTTGTAAACTTGGAAAGGCCTCAATCTTGTCAAAAAGACGTTTAAGAGCGACGAGCTCAACATTTTCAAGGTCAGCGTAAAAGCGACCAAGGTCAGCCGAAGCTTGCAACACCTTCTTGATAGCAATGAGCTCTTGGATGTTAAGGTCAGCATCCAGTTCCAAGCGACGCAAGGGCTCAGAAATATCTCGCAAGCTACCAATGGCAAAGCCATGATGCTCTACGAAAATTTCTGCCATTTCTTGAATTTCTGTAAATTGATTTTGAATTCTTTCTGGATTGGTCATAGGCACCAAGTCACGTAACTCCGCCTGAGCCTGTTCAGTTTGTAGGTATTCTGTGAACTGCTCCTTGACCTTGTCAAATTCTAATTGGTCTAAAATCTTTGTGTTCATAGCTTCTATTATAGCACATTTGACTATAGGGCGTGGAGCTGGGAAATACTTGTAACAATACTGTTGACTGATTAGTTTGAAAGTTTTTCGATGGTCAATTTTCCTTGTGGCTTATTATTTATGAAAGATTATTTTACAAAACAGTCTTCTCAAAATAAGAGATTTTCAATCAAAACCAATGCACCCATCTATGCTATAATAAACCTATGACTAATCAGAAAAAATTACTATTAATCGACGGTTCGTCCGTTGCCTTTCGTGCCTTTTTCGCACTCTATAATCAAATTGACCGTTTTCGTAACAATAACGGCCTTCATACCAATGCCATCTACGGTTTCCACCTTATGTTGGACAACCTACTTGAGCGTATTCAGCCGACCCATGTCCTAGTAGCCTTTGATGCGGGGAAAACAACTTTCCGTACCGAGATGTTTGCGGACTATAAGGCTGGTCGTGCCAAGACTCCAGAGGAATTCCGTGAGCAGTTCCCTTATATCCGTGATATGTTGGCTGCACGTGGCATCGCCTATTATGACTTGGCCCAGTACGAAGCAGATGATATCATCGGTACCCTAGCTAAGATGGCTGAAAATACCAGTGAAGACTATCAAATTACTGTTGTTTCTGGGGATAAAGACTTGATTCAGCTGACTGATGAAAATACAGTCGTTGAGATTTCGAAGAAAGGTGTAGCCGAGTTTGAGGCCTTCACTCCTGACTACCTCATGGAGAAAATGGGGATTACTCCGGCGCAATTCATCGATCTTAAGGCCCTCATGGGTGATAAGTCCGATAATATTCCAGGGGTTACTAAGATAGGTGAAAAGACTGGTCTCAAGCTCCTCTTGGAACACGGTTCCCTTGAAGGAATTTATGACCATATTGATGAGATGAAGAAGTCCAAAATGAAGGAAAACCTCATCAATGACAAGGAACAAGCCTTCCTTTCTAAGACTTTGGCGACCATTGATACCCAGTCACCCATTGAAATTGGACTAGATGATACTGCCTTTAAGGGACCTGACCTTGAAAAATTGGCAGCCTTTTATGACGAGATGGGCTTTGTTCAGTTCAAAAATGCCCTTGGTGGAGAGGCTGTCCCACAAGATTTTGATGTGGCCTATACAGAGCCTAGCCAAGTGACAGCAGATCACTTTAGCTCTGACGATTTCTTCTATTTTGAAATCCTAGGTGACAATTATCACACAGAACCTATCATCGGTTTTGCTTGGGGTAATGACAAGCAGATTTATGCCTCTACAGATACTGACCTACTCAAATCAGAAGCCTTCCAAGCAGCTCTTTCAAAAGCTGTTAATATCTACGATTTCAAGCGTAGTAAGGTGCTTTTGAGCCATCTAGGTATTGACTTACCTACGGCGAATTTTGATGCACGCCTGGCCAAGTATCTGCTCTCAACCGTTGAAGACAATGAATTGTCAACCATTGCCCGTCTCTATACGGACCTACCGTTAGAAACAGATGAAGTGGTCTATGGTAAGGGGGCTAAGCGTGCTGTTCCTGAAAAAGAGATCTTGCTCAGCCACCTGGCTAAAAAAGTCAAAGTCCTGCAGGTCGCTAAACCAGTCATGCTAGAAAAGCTAGCTGAACACAATCAATCAGATCTTCTCTTTGACATGGAATTACCATTGGCAAATGTGTTAGCCAAGATGGAAATCGCTGGTATTAAGGTTAAGGGACAAACCCTTAACGAGATGGCAGTGGAAAACCAAGTAGTAATCGACAAATTGACCCAAGAAATATATGAAATGGCGGGCGAGGAGTTCAATATTAACTCGCCTAAACAGTTGGGTGTTATCCTCTTTGAAAAAATGGGGCTGCCTTTGGAATACACTAAGAAAACCAAGACAGGTTACTCAACGGCTGTGGATGTCCTTGAACGTTTGGCGCCAATTGCTCCAATCGTAGCTAAGATTTTGGAATATCGCCAAATCACCAAGCTCCAGTCTACCTATGTCTTGGGGCTTCAGGACTATATTCTTGAGGATGGCAAGATCCATACCCGTTACATGCAAGATTTAACACAGACAGGGCGTCTCTCATCAGTGGATCCCAACTTGCAAAATATCCCCGTTCGCTTGGAGCAGGGCCGTCTCATTCGTAAGGCCTTTGTCCCATCGACTGAGGACGCAGTGCTTCTAAGCTCGGATTACTCACAGATTGAGTTGCGCGTGCTTGCCCACATTTCGGGCGATGAGCATTTGATTGCAGCCTTTAAAGAGGGAGCAGATATCCATACCTCTACAGCTATGCGTGTCTTTGGTATTGAAAAGCCAGAGGATGTCACACCTAACGACCGTCGTAACGCCAAGGCTGTTAACTTCGGTATCGTTTATGGCATTTCTGACTTTGGTCTTTCTAACAACCTTGGCATTAGCCGTAAGAAGGCCAAGGAGTATATTGACACCTACTTTGAGCGTTATCCTGGTATTAAGGCTTATATGGATAATGTGGTTCGTGAGGCCAAGGATAAAGGATACGTAGAAACCCTCTTCCACCGCCGTCGTGAGTTACCAGATATCAATTCTCGTAACTTTAATGTCCGCAACTTCGCAGAGCGTACAGCTATCAACTCTCCTATCCAAGGAAGTGCTGCTGATATTCTCAAGATTGCGATGATTAACTTAGACAAGGCTTTGGTAGAAGGTGGCTATAAAACCAAGATGCTCCTCCAAGTGCACGATGAAATCGTCCTTGAGGTGCCAAACGACGAACTTGTAGCTATGAAAGCCTTGGTCAAAGAAACCATGGAAGCTGCAGTAGAACTCGCTGTCCCACTCATCGCAGATGAAAATGACGGCCGCACATGGTATGAGGCAAAGTAAAACATGAAAGAAAAATTTCCATTTACCTATTTTCTCTTGCGTTACATGCTGGGATTTCTAGCCGTTGTCCTAGGTATCGTAGCAGTATTGGTGATTATCACCTACTTTATGACCAAGTAGAAATAGACAGATGAAAGCTGGACTGAGGTCCGGCTTTTTTGGTGGCTCTACTTGTAATTACAAAGTATTACTGATTAATCTATAGATAATTTAATTAAATTTCTAATTTAATATAATTTAGAAATACTAAGTTATACCATTTGGTTCGATTATATAAACAATTAGAGACGTGAGAATATAGATTAATTTTTCAAAAAATACTCGACTAATAAACCATACAATTGTTAACATAATGTCAGAGAGATTTAAATGATTTAATGTTTTTATTAGGTCGTTTCTTATGAAAGGATAGTTATGAAAAAGAAATTAACAGGATTTGCGCTTCTATCAAGTTTATTCTTGATGACGGCCTGTAACGCAACAAATACGGGTGGTTCAGGCTCGAAAAAAAGTGCTGCTAAGTCTGAGCAAGTGAGTGGCGATTCGTCCGAAACCGAGGAAGTAAGCTACGATGAGCTTTATGCTTCAGTCTTGGATCTTTATCGCCCTATTGCTCTGACCGGTGATACATCAGCTGTTCCAAGCAACCTCTCAACTGAGGAAGCTTATTCAACTAATACGATTTTTGAAGCCAATAGAGTGGGTGAAAAGTCCAATATAGCTATGTAGACATCAATGATGATGGCTCGGCTGAACTTCTGATAGGTTCTCCTGACAGTGTTCATGCACTTTATTATCTTGATAACGATGACAAGCCTGTATTTGCCATAAGTGCTGGAACCTTTGCCAAGGGCGGTTACTTGAATACATTGCGTTTTTATAAAAATGGGATTATTTATTGTCAGTTATTTCATAGAATGAAGCCAGAAGCAAAGGCTGAGACCTATGAAATCAAGGATGGTGCCTTTAATCAGATTCAATCGGTTGATTTCAGCATGTCTGAGACAACAGACGGTGCCAGTAAGGTTGGCCTGGGTGATGCTCAGACTCTAGATTTGTCTTCCGAAGACTGGTATGACTTTGATGACTCAAGTAGCGACGATACAGAAGAAAGTAGTAGTGACAGCAAGTCAAACAAAGAGACAGGTATGGATATCAATGCTATTCAAAATGGGGATTTCTCAAGCATCGCTGGAACTTGGAAAAATGGTAAAGGCTATACGATGACTTTTGACAAGAACGGCTTGGTTAGTGATACAGAAAGAGTAAACATTGAAAATTCTAAAGTAACTGATGGCTACCTTAAATCAGGTACAGGTCCCAAATCTGGTGTTGGAGTTGGCGGAGGAGCGATAGCATTCTTACCTAAAGGAGTATCTCTGACAGGGGAAGTAACATCGTCACCTAATGAGAAAGTAGATGATCAATCAGATAAAAGTAAGGACCGCATCTGGGGTGGACAGTCACTTTATGGTACCACTGACGATAGTTACTTCTTCTACAAAGTAGACTAATAATTTACAAGCTGAAACTTGAAGGTTTCGGCTTTTTTGGTTCCCCATAGTGACATTTATGTCACTATTTTTTATTAGCAATCTTGCCTATAATAAAAACATAACTTAAGGATATAACCGAGAGCTAGCGACGGTTGTCTTTAAAATGAAAGGAGATAGAATAGACAGTTAATTTTAGGATATCTCTTAGTGGTTAGTGAGGACACTAAGTGATTTGCAACTCACAATTATCAAAAATAGAAAAAATAATATTATAAGGAGAAAATATATTGAAAACATTAGAAATGACACAACAAGTATTGACGCATGAGGAATTATCAGTGGTTGTAGGTGGTGGATGTAGTTGGAACAATGCAGCTAAGGCGGCCCTCGGAACAAGTATCATAGGTCTTGTCACTAGTGGCCCAGGAGGAGCCTTGTTGGGATTAGCTGGAGGAGCAGTAAGTTACGGAGCGTTGTGTTGGGTATGATTGAATTTTTGATGTCAAAAAATGTGACTTATTTGGAATTGTTTTATATCTTTTTGGGAATAGTTCTTTCAAAAGTATATCTTGCTTTACGTAGCCGTAAACACGATAAACTTGATGCATAAGAAAAAGGTTAGCACTCAATGCTATCCTTTTTTGCTGTCTTCATACGTTCTAATCATTTTCTTCTGTGGTGTGGCCATTGGGAACTGGTCGAAGTTCTCAGCTGCTACCCAGCATAGCTCCTTGTCAGTAGGAAGTTTGTCGTCTTTGACGATACCTTCCACCATCTCGATGGTCCATTTTTGGTGGCTGAAGGTATGTTTCACAGGTGTAAAATTATGCTTTGTCCAGCCTGGTTTGAGGGCATAATTTTCCTCGAAAACAGCTTTTTGTGAAACGGTTTCGAGGACACAATTATCATTGTCAAAAAGGCTGAGTTGTTGACCAATAAAGTCCGTCTCCATGATAGGGAAAGTCCAGAACCCCCCCAGTAGGCGCCCTTCGATATTCTTTTCGAGCAGAAATTCACCCTTCATATTTCTGATAATAAAAGCCTGAATTTGCATAGGTTTGGGCTTTTTCTTTGGCAATTTGATAGGGTATTTGTCATAGGTTCCATTGAGATAGGCTGCGCAGAAAAAACGGATAGGACTTTCATCGGGTCTAGGGTTTTTAGCTGATTCGATATCGGTCCCAAGGTCCATAAGTGCTTGATTAAAGTCACCTGGACGGTCAGGATCAATCAAAATTTCCATAATAGCTTGGAAAATCTTGCGATTTTTGGGGTCGCCGATATCGTAGTTAACTTCAAAGAGACGAGCCATGACTCGCATAACATTGCCATCCACAGCAGGTTCTGGGAGTCCGAAAGCAATGCTAGAAATAGCACCAGCTGTGTAAGGGCCAATGCCCTTGAGCTTTGCAATGTTGTCATAAGTATCTGGAAACTGACCAGCAAAGTCATTCATGATTTGCTGGGCGGCCTTTTGCATGTTTCGGACACGTGAATAGTAACCTAGCCCCTCCCAAGCTTTGAGGAGTTTTTCTTCTGGAGCTTCAGCCAAATCCTTAACTGTTGGAAACCAGTCTAAAAAGCGCTCGTAATAGGGAATGACAGTCTGCACTTGAGTTTGTTGTAGCATGATTTCACTGACCCAGATATAGTAGGGGTCCTTAGTTCGACGCCAAGGTAGATCCCGTTTTTCACGATCGTACCAGTCCAGAAGGGTACGACGAAAAGATGCGATTTTCTCAGCATCCCACATGATAATGCCGTATTCTTTTAAATCTAACATGTGTCTATTGTAGCAAAGAAATCTTTTTTCAAAAAATCTTGCGTCTTTTAGAGAAAAAAGATTGACAAAAGTAAGCGTTTACATTATAATAAAAGTGTAAAGAAGATAAGGATTCATCAAGGAGGTAAAAGCCATGGTGAGAGTCAATATTTCAAGGTACAAAAACGGAGACTAAGATCTCTAAACAAAACAGTAGGCAAAACAAATAACTTTACCAATCATCTCTGAGGAGCGTGGTCACATGACAGTAGGGCGTTACAAGAACGGAGATTAATTAAGTCGCATAAAATAGCTACAAGGGAGTGATACCACCAGAAGTCGGAAGCTAAAATCAAATCTGTTAACTTACGAAAAAGTGAGGTAAAGCTCATGAGAAATGTTAGTAGGTATAAAAATGGAGACACTTAAGCTGTCGCGTAAAATAGCTTAAGGAGTGATACCAATGCCAAACAAGTGAACTATCGACAATAGTTTAATGCTGAAATCTTGTAACAAAGTACCGAGGTGACGCTTATGTTGATGTTTGATGTAAGTCGTTATAAGAACGGCGATAAGTAGGTCCTCATTGAGTGGTCAGTGGGGAGATAGGTCTCAATCATAAGAATCAGGGGTGATTGCTATGATGCTGAACTTAGGACGTTATAAAAATGGAGACACTTCAAGTTATTGCACAAAATAGCTTAGGGAGTGATACCAATGTAATAGAAAATCTTAAAATGGTTAAAAATCATCTATAAGTTGATGGAGGTAATTTATGATTGCTAGGTATAAAAATGGTGACACACAATAGCTCCTCCTTATGAAAATATTTTTTACAAAATTCCAAAAGGATGTTCTAATGACAATTGAAGAATCTTAAAAGCTCATTCTAGCGTGTAAGAATGAGCTTTTTGAGTATGTTGATTTTTGGCGAAAGACTCTTAGTTCTTATTGTTTAACTGAACCTTTCGAAGCAAGGCCAGTCTTTTTTGTTCCTCTACTAGAGATAAAAAAATTTGGTATTGTTTTTGAAGATGTGGCAGGAAACTCTTGGGAATTTTGCTATCAAAACATAAGTTATCCAGAAAAATCGGTGCACTACCATTTCTGTAAATTTGGCCCTGAAAGAAGTAGTTATCAGTCACGATGTCAACAGAGATACGTGAAGATCGCCAACGGCGTTTCCGCATGTATTTGGGTTTCCAACGGATCTTAAGCTGTTGATCCTTGATATACCAGCCCATAATGTCGATTTTGACAGTTTGCCCAGTTTTATCATCAAAGTAGGTCACAGGTATACTCAGGACTTGCTGGTTCCGTGGTGAGCTTAAAAAAGGATGGAAATCAGGGATGAAATCGTAGTCTTTGCTAGACACCTCGGACAAGTTATTTTCTTCTTTCACCTTACCTCGATTGGTGTACTTGAAAAATTCAAAAACCTTACCTTGTCTTGCTAGTTTCTCCGACTCCAGTTGATACCTAGTTACCTAGTCACCTATATTCTTTGTCGTCTTGAGGTAACGCATGGTTTCTGGGTCTTTAAAATATAGAGCAACTAGATTTTTAAGATGGTGACTGGATGCCAGAAAGTGTAACTCATTTGGAAAAGCAAAAATTTGGATGTTGTAGACAGCAGCTAGGGGTACAGCTGCGATACCTGATAGGAGTTTGTCTTTTGTAAAGAGAGAGGCGGCATCAAAATGACTGGTGTGGCCAAGATTATGTGTCATGTCGACAACAAAGAGGTTATTGTCCTGTTTAAAAGTGATGATGTAGGTATCACTCTGCTCTGAGTTGTTAAGGTCAAATTCAAGAGAAGTGACAGGAATACTATAGTAGTGGTTAAAGATTGGAAGCCCTAGTTCCTCTCCTAATTTATTTTTACGGTAAAGCATTCTATTATTTTAGCATGAAGTTTGGCCTGAGAAAAGATAACAGATAAGGCTTAGTGTTTTCTGAGTGATTTTTAAGTCTCATAAAAATAGAACAGACACATTGACTTTTTTCTTGCATTATCCCCTATTCTTTGGTAGAATTATATCTTGTGAGTGCACCTCACTTACTCGTGGCGAAAGACCATGAGTCATTAGACCAAAAGAGGAGGAAAATATCAATGGCTAAATACGAAATTCTTTATATCATTCGTCCAAACATTGAAGAAGAAGCTAAAAACGCTTTGGTAGCACGTTTCGATTCTATCTTGACTGACAACGGTGCAACTGTTGTTGAATCAAAAGATTGGGAAAAACGTCGTCTTGCATACGAAATCCAAGATTTCCGTGAAGGACTTTACCACATCGTAAACGTTGAAGCGAACGACGCTGTAGCTCTTAACGAGTTCGACCGTCTTTCAAAAATCAACGGTGACATTCTTCGTCACATGATCGTTAAACTTGACGCGTAAGAAGGTAAATTATGATTAATAATGTCGTACTCGTTGGTCGCATGACCCGTGATGCGGAACTTCGTTACACACCAAGTAATGTTGCTGTTGCAACATTCAGCCTTGCGGTTAATCGTAACTTTAAAGGTGCTAATGGTGAACGTGAAGCTGACTTTATTAACTGTGTCATCTGGCGCCAGCAGGCTGAAAATTTGGCTAACTGGGCTAAGAAAGGTGCATTGATTGGAATTACAGGTCGTATTCAGACTCGTAACTATGAAAATCAACAAGGTCAACGTGTTTACGTAACTGAAGTTGTCGCTGACAATTTCCAAATGTTGGAAAGCCGTGCGGCACGTGAAGGTCACAGTGGTGGTTCATACAAGGCTGGAGGATTTGATAACTCAAATTCATTCGGTGGTGGAGCTTCAACTGGTGGTTCATTTGGTGGATCACAACCTGCACAATCTACACCAAACTTCGGTCGTGACGAAAGTCCATTTGGTAATTCAAATCCAATGGATATTTCAGATGACGATCTTCCATTCTAAGAATGGGCAAAACGAATTAAATATATAAAGGAGAAATAAACATGGCTCAACAACGTCGTGGCGGATTCAAACGCCGTAAAAAAGTTGATTACATCGCAGCAAACAAAATTGAATATGTTGATTACAAAGATACTGAGCTTCTTAGCCGTTTCGTTTCAGAACGTGGTAAAATTCTTCCACGTCGTGTAACAGGAACTTCAGCTAAAAACCAACGTAAAGTAACAACAGCGATTAAACGCGCTCGCGTTATGGCACTTATGCCTTACGTAAACGAAGACTAAAAATAATGCCCTCGCCTGAGGGTATTTTTTTCTGTCTTGATTTTGTAGACTTTTGTCATTTCTAGGGCTGATAGTGGAGAGATTTAATCTTGTGCTTTAGAGTAAAAGAAAAACCAACTGGTCTTCTCATTTATCTTGAGGAGCTAGTTGGTTGTTTTGTGGTATGAAAAATGCGTTTTCTAAGAAATCATCAAATTTCTGATCATTAACGAGGATATCAACATTGTCTTTGAAAACCTTGAAACGATTGCCTAACCAGTGTGTTTTGATGTCGGCCCAATTGTTGAAACGACTCCAGCGGTAAGGAAGTGTTGGATCTTGTTTTTCAAAAATATAGATACTACCATCTTTTTCGTAAGCTATAGCTGTGTGGAAGTTACTAACATCACCAGGGCTATTTTGAAAGACGGAGAGGAGTTTTACATTTTCTGGAAACTTGAGTCCAGCTTCTTTCCAAGCTTTCAAGAGGTCATCTGTAGACTGGTAGCTGATATTATCCCCAAAGAGAAGGCTATAGAGGGCTTGATCCTTGGTATTTAGCTCTTTGTGACGGGACTTGAGATCCAGAAATTCATTTTGAAGGGGGAGGTCCAATTTAGTAAGGTCCTCCGAGCTTGTAATGAGATCATGAAGGAGGAGGAAGGACGTCCGTCGGCAGTTCAAATCATCGGTGAAGTGAGATTTATTATCTTCAAACGTTTTTTCGTTAAGGAAGGTGACAAATTGATTTTGATCCTTGCCGATTTTGCTTGGGGTCCATTTTTTGACAACAGGCTGAAGATTTGTGTTTTCCTGATTGTAGCGGTCGATATAAGGAACTAGATTATCCCAGTCTTTTGTTGGAATACCCTTGCTTTTTAAATCTTTAGCTAGCTGCTTTTCCTGACTTGGGGTTGTCACATTGTTGAAACTATAGTAAGCCTGATAGCTTTTTTGACTAGTCTTGTGGCTGCAAGCCATAAGTAATAGGCAGCAAGTGATGATAAGTAAAGGAAATTTGATACGCATCTATTGGAGTTCTTTCTTTTGTCTATTAACTTTAACATTTTAGTATAGAAGGACCAGCTGTGTCAAGATTTCTTATGCAAAAAAGCACCCTCATGGGTGCTTGAGATATCGGTTGATTAAGATGCTGGTGCGTAAGTGCTTTGGACGTTGTAGCGACGTTTGAAGAAATATTTGGCAACACCAGCGATAACACCAATAATAAGGATTACAATTGGAGAAAGCCCAGGATTGAGATAGCTAGGAAGAAGGGCTGTAAGGCTGAAGAGAGCAAACCATGCAATGAAAGAAAGTGTAATAACGGTCATGCTAAACCACCATTTAGGACGTTCTTCTTTTGGTTTGTTATTATGACGATAGATATAGTGGTAAGGGGTATACATAGCAAGGCCACCAATAAATGAAACTGAAAGAAGGGTTGTGAGACCGTAGCTTGTTTGTGTACCTGAGAAACCAAAGATTGCATTCATAATAGCAACAATGGCTAGAAGGAATAGTGAGGTATCAAGCCACATCTTCCAAGGTGTTTTGTCTGTTTCTGGAATTTCTTTGCTAGGTTTTCCAGTTTCAGGTTGTTGGTGCTTTTCAGGAGAGAAGCTAGCTGCCCAAACAGTTGGGGCTCCAAGGAGTCCGCGGCCTGTGATTCCTTTTTTCTGATTTTCGATAAGTTCAGGAATAATATCGGCAAGAATATCTTTGATTTCTTGGTCTGACTTACCATCTTTGATGAGTTGGTTAGTTGCGATGTGAATAAATTCTTGGTTTTTCTTGGTGAGATTTTGGATGTCCATGAGATGACCTTTCGATAAATAATATTATTTTTAGTGTTGAAGTTTAGGGAAAAGAAGAGGCTCTATGTTAGAACCATTTTTTCCTGATAAAGTAGATAACAACGCAAGATGACCCGAAAGCCGCTATGAAGAAAATAACCCAAAAGGCATTATCTAAATCGTTTAGTGGCATAGAATTGTTTTTAAAGTTCATACCATAAGCGGAGAAGATAACGGTTGGGATGTCCAGAGCCATAGTCATGAGAGCGAGTGTTTTCATGATAGTGTTCTGGTTATTACCGATGATGGAGGCCGAGGTTTCAGCCATGGCGTTCAAGACATTTTCATAGATCCCTGCCATCTCAATGGCCTGTTGGGTTTCGACCAGAGTATCTTCCAAGAGATCCTCGTCCTCGATATATTTCTTCAAGCTAGAGGCGTTACCTGTTAGCTTTTTGACAATTCGCTCATTCATCTTAAGTGAGGCTTTTAGATAGACAATGGATTTTTCCAATTCCATCATATCAATCAAGTGCTCGTTCTTTGTCGCATTTTCCAACTGAGCTTCCAATTTATCGCTCTGACGGTCGATAGAACGTAGGGCGGTTAGGTAAAGTTGAGCATTGCGATAGAGAATTTGGAAGACAAAGCGTGTCTTCATGAAGGTATAGAAGTTACGTACACGGTGATTGAGGAAGTTGTCCATAAGGCTGATGTCCTCGAGGCAGGTAGTGACGACTACCTCATCGGTAACGATGATACCCAATGGAATGGTAACGTAGTAACTTTTGTTATTACGCTCTTCTTGGGTTGGGACGTCGACCAGAATTAGGGTGTAGTCATCTTCGACATCGATACGTGATGTTTCTTCCACGTCCAGAGGGGCGCGGAGATCTTGGATATCAATGTTAAAACGTTCTGCAACCTTCATGGCTTCTTCCTGGGAAGGGTTTACCAAATGAATCCAAGCACCAGGCTCGAATGTTTCAATTTCTTTGAATTCTTTTCCGGTGGATAAGAACATTTGTTTCAATGGGAACCCCTCCTTCGTCATTAGGTAAGTGCTAGCGTCTTGATTTTAAAAGGAATAGTGATAGTTTTGAGAATCGCTTTTCAGTACAAAAACGCTGCTCTTAGCTTTTTTAGTGGTGTCGAATGAGGCTTGGTGACGATGTCTCTTGCCTTTTTTACACACTCAACCATTATACTACATTTGAAACATTTTTGGGTTGGATAAATTGAAATTTTGTTATAATTATGAGAGAAGGTTGGGATGGATTTTCCATCCGTCTGTAGAAAGGAGTGGCAGTAGCTTGAGGGCTAGGGCCTCTTAAAATTATGCAAGATAAGTTAGTGATTCATGGAGCAAGAGCTCACAATCTAAAAAATATTGATGTGGAAATTCCCCGCGATAAGCTGGTAGTGGTGACCGGTTTGTCAGGATCTGGGAAGTCATCCTTGGCTTTTGATACCATTTATGCAGAGGGGCAGCGCCGTTATGTTGAAAGTCTCTCAGCCTATGCTCGCCAATTTTTGGGAAATATGGAGAAACCAGATGTGGATTCGATTGATGGCTTGAGTCCTGCCATCTCCATTGACCAGAAAACAACGAGTAAGAACCCTCGTTCGACTGTAGGAACAGCAACGGAGATTAATGACTATCTTCGTCTCCTTTATGCGCGTGTGGGTGTGCCCTATTGTATCAATGGGCATGGAGCCATTCAGTCGTCCTCAGTGGAACAAATTGTGGATGAGGTCTTGGCCCTTCCTGATCGTACGCGTATGCAGATTTTGGCGCCCATTGTCCGTCGTAGGAAGGGACAACATAAGGCGATTTTTGAGCGCGTGCAAAAGGACGGATATGTTCGTGTTCGTGTAGATGGTGAGATTTACGATGTTACAGAAGTTCCAGAGTTATCCAAGTCGAAGATGCATAATATTGAGGTGGTTGTAGACCGTTTGGTCAATAAGGACGGTATCCGTAGTCGTCTCTTTGATTCAGTCGAGGCGGCGCTACGTTTAGCGGATGGCTACTTGATTGTGGATACTATGGATGATAATGAGCTGCTATACTCAGAGCATTATTCTTGTCCAGTTTGTGGATTCACAGTACCTGAGTTGGAGCCACGTCTCTTTTCATTTAACGCGCCATTTGGCTCTTGTCCGACTTGTGACGGTTTAGGAAATAAACTAGAAGTTGATATGGATTTGGTTATTCCTGATGCTAGTAAGACCTTGCGTGAAGGCGCACTAGCACCTTGGAATCCTATCTCGTCCAACTACTATCCTGCCATGCTTGAGCAGGCTATGGAACAGTTTGGCGTGGATATGGATACGCCATTTGAAAATCTTAAAAAAGAAGAACAAGATTTGATTCTCTACGGATCTGGGGATCGCGAGTTCCATTTTCATTATGTTAATGATTTTGGTGGGGTGCGTGATATTGACATTCCTTTTGAAGGGGTCGCGACTAATATTAATCGACGCTATCATGAGACTAACAGTGATTTCACTCGCAATGTCATGCGTGGTTATATGAATGAACTATCATGTCCAACTTGTCATGGCTATCGTCTTAACGAAGCAGCGCTCTCAGTTCGTGTTGGTGGTGAGAATGGCTTAAATATTGGTCAAATTTCTGATTTGTCTATTTCTGATCATCTTCAGGAAATAGATCGCCTTGAATTGGGTGAAAATGAAGGATTGATTGCCCGCCCAATTATCAAGGAAATCAAGGATCGTCTGACTTTCTTAAATAATGTCGGCCTTAATTACTTGACTCTCTCTCGTATGGCCGGAACACTTTCAGGTGGTGAGAGTCAGCGTATCCGTTTGGCGACACAGATTGGCTCTAACCTTTCTGGAGTCCTTTATGTTTTGGATGAGCCCTCTATAGGGCTTCATCAGCGTGATAATGATCGTTTGATTTCAAGTCTTAAAAAGATGCGTGACTTGGGCAATACCTTAATTGTGGTGGAGCATGATGAAGATACCATGCGTGAAGCTGACTGGCTTATCGATGTGGGACCTGGCGCTGGTGCCTTTGGTGGACAAATCATAGCCTCAGGAACCCCAGAAGCAGTTGCTAAAAACAAGAAATCTATCACGGGACAGTATTTGTCAGGTGCAAAATCAATTCCTGTACCGACGGAACGCCGTGTAGGTAATGGCCGTTTTATCGAGGTTAAAGGAGCCAGTGAAAATAATCTAAAAAATGTGTCTGTCAAGTTCCCGCTTGGAAAATTAATCGCAGTGACAGGTGTTTCTGGTTCTGGAAAGTCAACTTTGGTTAATGGTATTCTCAAGAAAAAGATTGCCCAAGAGCTTAATCGAAACAGTGAGAAACCTGGGAAACATAAATCGGTGACCGGGATCGAGCATATCGAGCGTTTGATTGATATTGACCAAAGTCCAATCGGGCGTACTCCACGTTCCAACCCTGCAACTTACACAGGTGTCTTCGACGATATTCGCGATCTTTTTGCTCAAACCAATGAGGCCAAGATTCGCGGGTACAAGAAGGGGCGTTTCTCTTTCAATGTCAAGGGTGGCCGTTGTGAAGCCTGCTCTGGTGATGGAATTATCAAGATTGAGATGCACTTCTTGCCTGATGTTTATGTGCCTTGTGAGGTTTGCCATGGCACACGCTATAATTCTGAGACCTTAGAAGTTCGTTATAAAGGGAAAAATATTGCTGAAATTCTGGATATGACAGTTGATGACGCGGTTGACTTCTTTGCGGCTATCCCTAAGATTGCTCGTAAGGTGCAGACAATCAAGGACGTGGGGCTCGGGTATGTGACCCTGGGGCAACCAGCAACAACCCTATCAGGGGGAGAGGCCCAGCGTATGAAACTGGCTAGTGAGCTTCACAAACGCTCTACTGGGAAGTCTTTCTACATTCTCGATGAACCTACGACTGGTCTCCATACAGATGACATTGCTCGTCTTTTGAAGGTACTTCAGCGTTTTGCGGACGATGGTAACACGGTTCTCGTGATTGAGCATAATCTGGATGTCATTAAGACCGCAGACCATATCATTGATTTGGGTCCTGAAGGCGGTGTTGGTGGAGGTACTATCGTAGCTACAGGTACTCCTGAAGAGGTAGTAGCTGTTCCAGAAAGTTACACGGGGCAATATTTGAAAGAAAAATTGAAATAAAGGAAAAGGCTCTCTGAGTCTTTTTTTGCTTTAGGCTGGTTTAAGATGAGTTTGCTATTCTACGGTTAAGAGAAAACAAAAGGAGTCACACTATGGTTAAAAAGCGTTTTTTCATAGGATTTAACGGTATTCTTCTAGCCCTATTTCTAGATATTTGTCTTTTGATTAGTATTCGTACAGTTGATCATCATGGTCGTTTTCAATCAACAACTGATAAATGGGAAACCTTACTTTACGTTTCGGGAGTTTATGTTAGTTTTCTCCTTTTTGAAGTTATTTTATATTATATTATGAGACATCGTAGAAATAAACGGATTGTGGAACAAGTCATATAAGGACTTGTTTTTTCATAGCTATTTATGGTGACATCTATGTCACTATTTTTTTGAAACAGGAGCTTCTATAATAAAGGCAAGCCCTGTAAAGCTAACTGCTAAAAGGTTAGAAAAATAAGAGAGTAGCCGTATCTTTCGGTTTCAAATCTTATCTAAAAGATTGCTCAAGACCAGCTATTTTAGAGTTACCAGGGGTTAGAATGACACCTTTGAAAGGACCAGATATGGAGAAGAAAAATATGGATAAACAAAAATCAAATCTTATTAATGGGTTGACCCTTGTTATTGTGATTGTTTGGCTATTTATTGTAATGATGAATGCTACTTTAAGTTTTACAGAAGGCATCGCTTTTATTGACCATAGCCTTGTCTGGGCTACACTTTCATTGGCTGTCTCTTTGTTTGCACTTAGACTGGCAAGTAAAGATAAGGAGAAATGAGTTTACTATCTTTAGGCTGAGCTTGCTAACTCAGTCTTTTTTGTTTTCATTTTTTCTTGTGCAGGGTGACATTTATGTCACTATTTTTTATTTTAATCAGCTTTTATAATGGATTCATAGCTTGAACAAGGGGTGTAAAAGCCTTGAATTGTTAATAATGAAAGGAGACGGATATGGTTATCAGTGTAATGGTTCCCTTGTTATTGTTTTTGGGTAGGTAGTAAGGTGTAACACAATATTAAAAAAGGAGAATAGATGAAAAAAATACAATTTGTTTTGATGTCAAGCTTCGTTTTGGGAGCTTGTCAATTAGCAGCGATTAGTGGGTCGGCAGATGAGCTAAATGCTAAGGGAGCGACTACGGAACTAGCCAGTGATTTTATTGAGAATAGAGAAGCAGGTAATGTACAGATTTCTTCTGAGAAGGAAGCCGAGCAAGTGTCTGAGCAGGTTGATTCTAGTAGTGAAATCAAGGAAAATTCACTCTCTTACTTAGAACAGACAGAAGTTATTGAGGAGGGGGTTAGCCCTGAAGAGATTTCAGTTGAAACTTATGAAAAGAATCTTGAAAATGTGACACAAATTTCTTACAGCGATGTCACCAATATGTTGACTGAAGATGGTGGCGATCACATTCTGTATATAGGTCGGCCCAGCTGTTATTATTGCCGTCAAAACTCACCTGTTTTGAAGGATTTTAATACTTTAATCAATGGTCAACTCCTTTATTACAACACGGATTCGGATCAGTTGGATCGTGAATCTCGTAAGGTTTTATTTGATAAGTTGGGAATTCCGGGGACTCCAAGTGTGATTCGTCTTAAAAATGGTCAATTGGTTTCTGGCTATCTTGGCAGTGCACCAGATGCCCAAGCTATTTATCAGGCTGTCTTTGCTGGCGAAAATGATAAAACTGAGTTGCCAGAGGTAACTGAGACAGCATTAAAGGTAGAGGATTCTCCATCTGAAACACCATCTGATGATACTATCAAGGATGAAGCTGATGGGACTGTTAATCATACTGAACAATCTGGTACTAACTTGATATCTCAACTTAAGCAAGTGTTTTGGAGCCTGACAAATCCTCTTAAAAGTTTTCTAGGGAAATTCTTCTAATTTATATTTCATTTACCTTAAATTTTGGACGGGCTATTTGGCACAAAGAAAGGAAATACATGACAGTACTAGAGGTGAAGGGGTTAAACTACAGTTTTGGGAAGCAAATCATCTTGGATAATATCTCGTTTACGTTAGAGAAGGGAGATATTGCTGGTTTGATTGGTAATAACGGTGCAGGAAAGACGACTCTGATGAAACTAGTTTCAGGTATTTTGGCAAGCCCTAAGGATAATATTGACTTAAAAACTAAAACTGTGGGTGCCTTGATTGAAGCTCCAGCTTTATATCCCAACATGACGGTTGAAGCTAACCTTAAGTTTTATTGCAGGCTTTATCATAAAGATTATTCATTGATTGATTGCTATAAAGAAGATTTAGAGGTAGCAACCTATTTCAAACGCAAGGCTTCCAAGTTGTCCTTGGGTATGAAGCAACGTGTAGGTTTGTTTATCGCTTTAATTGCATCAGATGAATTTATTCTTCTTGATGAGCCTACCAACGGCTTGGACCCTAATGGTATTAATAGTCTTCTAATCTTGATTGAAAGGCTAGCTAAAAATCATGGTCTAACTTTTATTATTTCCAGCCACATCCTATCAAATCTTGAACAGGTTTGTACAAAAAACTATTTGTTGAAGAATCACAAATTGACTTGTTTGGATGATGATGCGAATGCCAAATATAAAATTTACACTGAGGATTTAAGCATGAAGTCTTTGATGACCCTACTAAAACTAAATGACCTTGCTTTTGAACGTCAAAAGCATGATATTCTGGTTAAAGGAATAGAAAAGATTAAACAGATTTTGGGACAAGAGGGGATTCCTTTCACATATGAAAAAGCAGGATTGAGTGAGGTACTTTTTAATGGCAACTAAATTGAAGACGGTATTTTTAAAGCAAGAATGCGTGACAAAGAGTGCCTTTATTTGTCTTGTATTGCCAGGGCTGATTGGTGCGCTTGTTATCTTATGTGATGGCTATAAGGGATCTTATCTTGGACCATCTGCGATTATAGCTAGCTATTCTTTCATAGTGGATATTGTCTTTGCTTACTTAGCTGTATCCAGTTTGGGAAGAGGATTTCAGAATCGAACGATTAATATGATTCGGGTGAGTGACTTATCTGGTCGAGAAGTGATTCTCCGAAAGCTTTTGAGCTTTCTTGTTTTATCCATAGTTGTAGCTACTATCTTGATTTTAGAGCTGATTTTTTACAAGTACTCTGTGCAGCATGTCGATTTTCCTTTGTGGGTTTATATCAGACAAATCTATGTTGATTTCCTAGCTTATGGGGCTTTTGTTTATATGGTTTCGACTTTGATTATCTTACTTTTAAAGAATACCTTAACAGCTTTTGTAACAGTCTATTTTGGGATAACAGGAATGACCTTCTTTACACTCTATTTGGCTAGTTTAGGGGATACTATGACTAGGCTAATGACTTATGTACCGTTTAGTTTTATGCGGGCGGTCTTTACTAGTGGTCAACAGTTCTTTAATCTTCGTGACAGCTTTGTTTTGTTTGCTTGGTCCCTATTTTTGCTCCTTTTGACGCAAGCTATTTACGAAAAGCGAGCCTATGTGTAATGCTTATAAAGTCAGGGGTTCACCTGGCTTTTTCTTAATGTCATCAAAAAAACAAGTTAAAGTATCAATTTCATCCTTTAGAATCTGAAAATTTGGTATAATTAACCTAAAATACCAAAGGAGTAATTCATAATGCAACGTAGACTCGAGCGATTTGATGCCAAACTTGCCCAATCAGGACTAGATGCCTTGTTGGTGACAGGACAAAATAATATTTACTATTTAACGGATTTCTGGGGGACAAATGCAACTGTCTTTATCACAAAGAATCGTCGTTTATTTTTAACAGATTCACGTTATATTCTTATTGCCAAACAATCTGTACATGGCTTTGACATTATCGAAAGTAAGGATCCACTAAAAGATATCGTTAAACTTATCGAGGCAGATAAACTTGAGACAATCGGCTTTGACAATCAGGTGTCATTCGCTTATTACCAAGGTCTTCAAGCGATTTTTGAAGGCTATACCTTGTCACCGCAAAGCAACTTCATGGAAGAGTTGCGCATGATTAAGGATGAGAAAGAATTGGCAACTATCCGTAAGGCTTGTTCTATCTCAGATCGTGCCTTTACAGATGTGCTTGATTTTATCAAACCAGGCCAAACAACAGAACTACAAGTGGCCAACTTCCTAGATTTCCGTATGCGTGAGTATGGAGCTTCAGGTATTTCCTTTGAGTCTATCATTGCTTCAGGTTACCGTTCAGCTATGCCTCACGGTGTTGCTTCAGAAAAGGTCATCCAGTCAGGAGAAACTTTGACTATGGACTTTGGTTGTTACTACGATCACTATGTTAGTGATATGACTCGTACTATCCATATTGGTGAAACGACTGACGAGGAGCGTGAAATTTACGATATCGTCTTACGTTCAAATCAAGCTTTGATTGATGCGGCTAAAGCTGGCATGACGCGTCGTGACTATGATAAGGTTGCGCGTGATGTTATTGTTGAAGCGGGGTATGGTGCTCACTTTACACACGGTATTGGACACGGTATCGGTCTTGATATTCATGAGATTCCTTACTTTGGTAATTCTGATGAGACTATCGAAGCTGGTATGGTCTTGACGGATGAACCAGGTATTTATTTGGCTGACAAATACGGTGTTCGTATTGAAGATGATATTATTATTACTGAGAATGGTTGCGAATTGATTACTCTTGCACCTAAGGAATTGATTGTACTCTAAGATTTGGAGGAATACTTTATGCCAAACCGTCTATCTTGGCAAGACTATTTTATGGCTAATGCAGAGCTGATTTCTAAGCGATCTACCTGTGATCGTGCCTTTGTTGGTGCTGTTTTGGTCAAGGACAAGCGTATTATTGCTACAGGTTATAACGGTGGAGTCTCTGAGACAGATAACTGTAATGAAGTAGGTCACTACATGGAAGATGGTCATTGTATTCGTACGGTCCATGCGGAGATGAACGCTCTTATCCAGTGTGCCAAAGAGGGCATTTCGACTAAAAACACAGAAATCTATGTGACGCATTTTCCTTGTATCAACTGCACCAAAGCTCTCCTGCAGGCTGGCATTATTAAGATTACTTATAAGGCTAATTATCGCCCTCACGCCTTTGCGATTGAGTTGATGCAACAAAAGGGAGTCTCTTATGTGCAGCATGATGTACCAGAGGTACACTTGGGAATGGATGATTAGATTCTCCATGGAAAAGCCTAGGGATTAGGTCTGATTCTATAAAACATTTGAGCCATGCTGTCATTTATGGTAAAATAAACTGATAATAATTTTTACAAAGAGGTATTTAATAATGATTGAAGCAAGTAAACTCCGTGCGGGTATGACTTTTGTAACAAATGATGGCAAATTGATCAAAGTTCTTGAAGCTAGCCACCACAAACCTGGTAAAGGTAACACAATCATGCGTATGAAATTGCGTGATGTTCGTTCAGGTTCAACTTTTGACACTAGCTACCGTCCAGAAGAAAAATTTGAACAAGCAATCATCGAAACAGTACCAGCACAATACTTGTACCAAATGGATGATACTGCATACTTCATGAACACTGAAACATATGACCAATATGAAATTCCAGTAGCCAACGTTCAAGAAGAATTGAAATTTATCCTTGAAAACTCAGATGTAAAAATCCAATTCTACGGAACAGAAGTTATCGGTGTGCAAGTACCAACAACTGTTGAATTGACTGTTACTGAAACACAACCATCAATCAAAGGTGCAACAGTTACAGGTTCAGGTAAACCTGCAACACTTGAAACTGGTCTTGTGGTTAACGTTCCAGACTTTATCGAAGCTGGTCAAAAATTGGTTATCAACACAGCTGAAGGTACTTACGTATCACGTGCCTAAGCCTAATTAAGTCTTTCAAACTACTGGTTTGAAAGCTTTATTTTCCAAACTAACGGAAAGGAAATATGCGATGACTACAGAAAATATCGGTGAAATCGTAATTGCCCCTCGTGTTCTTGAAGTGATTACTGGTATCGCTGCAACTAAAGTGGACGGTGTTTACGCCCTTCAAAACAAAAACGTTACGGATAGTCTCAGCAAAACAAGCTTGGGACGTGGTGTTTATCTCCAAACTGAGGAAGATGGTACAGTAAACGCTGACATCTACGTTTCTCTTCAGTATGGTGTTAATGTGCCTGCGGTTTCAATTGAAATTCAAAAAGCTGTTAAAGCAGCTGTCTATGATATGGCCGAAGTGTCAATTTCAGAAGTAAATGTTCACGTTGAATCTATTGTCACTGAAAAGTCACAAAAACCAGACTTGGCTGAATTGTTTAACGAGGATTTTTTGAATGACTAATATCTTTAAAGATTCACGTCGTGACCTTCGTGAGCGTGCTTTTCAAACCTTGTTTGCCCTTGAGTTTGATGGCGAAGCTTTAGAGCAAGCACATTTTGCTTACACTTATGACAAGCCAATTGGTGAAGAAACAGAAGTTGATGTACCAGCTTTTCTCCTTAGCCTAGTAACAGGTGTTCGTGAAGAGTTGTCTCAACTGGATAGTCAAATTGAAGAAAAATTGAAAGAAGGTTGGAGTCTCTCGCGTTTGATTGTGACAGACCGTACCCTCCTTCGTTTGGGGCTTTATGAAATCACGTCTTTTGAAGAGACACCAGGACGTGTGGCTATCAATGAAATTATTGAAATTGCTAAAAAATATTCTGATGAAACATCTGCTAAGTTCATTAATGGTGTTCTTAGTCAGTTCGTGACAGACGAAGCATAAGAAAAAGAAGTTGAGCGTTGTTTCAACTTCTTTTTTTGATAAGTAAGCTCAACAAAAAGTCGCAAGCGGAGATTTCTTGCGACTTTTACTTATATACTGCCACCAGAAATCAAATTTACTGGTAGCACATAATCACGATTGACTCTTTCGCCTTTGATTTTCTTCAAAAGAATTTCGACACACAGTTTAGCAATTTCATCCAAAGGCTGTTGGATGGTTGCTAGCTCTGGATAGAAGTGTCGGATAAAGGCAGTACCGTCGTAACCGATGATTTTTAGGTCATCTGGGATGGAAAGTTCTAGCTGTCTAGCCACTTTCATAACTAGGATAGCTGTTAAATCATCTGAGACAAAGATACCATCTGGTTTTTCACGAGAAATAATAGATTTTATTTCCAATTCTCGTCGCATAAGAGACAGACCGTTTGGAACAGGGCAGATAATACCGTGTTTATCCAATTCGTAATTGAAACCAAGTTGACGGAGTCCTGTTGGAGAATCTGAATTATCATAACCTGTAATCATGACAATACGCTGGCAGTCAGCCTTGACCAAGGCTTTTGCGGCTAATTTTCCACCTTCAAAGTTGTCAGACGAGACGATAGGAATTTTTGGAGCGAGATTACGGTCGAAGGCGATGATAGGAGCTTCAACTTTCTCATAATCTTCAATCCCTAGATTGTGGGAAGACGAGATAATGCCATCACATTGGTTGGCGGCAAGCATTTCCAAGTATTCCTTTTCCTTGTTAGGATCGTGCTCACTGTTACAAATGATGGTTTTATAACCCTGCTTAAAAAGTTCATCCTCAAGGCGTTCAATAAGTTCAGCATAAAACATATTGGAGATGTTTGGGAAAATCAAACCAACGAGCTTTGCCGACTTGCCTTGGAGGCCTCGAGCCAAATTATTAGGCTTGTAATTTAGCTCCTGCATGGCAGCTTGCACTTTGTCAATGGTCTTTTGTGAGAGGTAGCCCTTTCTGTTTATGACGCGAGAAACTGTGGTTGGGCTTACACCAGCAAGTTCGGCAACGTCAGTAAGCTTTGCGACCATAGTTCACCTTAGTATTTTAAGTCGAAGTAATGTCCAGAGACGTTTCCTGATGTTACTTTGATACCAGTTTGTTCTGCACTTGGGAAGACGCGACTAGTGAAGACTTTCTCACCTTTGTTGAAGAAAATTTCAACGATTGAGTTATCTACAAAGATATTAGCTGTTGTAGCTTGACCGGCATCAAGAGTGCATTCACGACTTGTTCCAAAGTCAGTAGCATATTGTTCACCAGCTTTAGAACGGTCAAGGATAACTTTTCCGTTTTCAGTATCAACTGTAAGTGACAAGCCATTTCCTTCTTGGTCTGCGAAGAGGACAAGTTCTGTTTGAGTGTTAGCTTCAAAGTTAAGTTCAAGCTCATAAGTGTTAGTTGTTGCCGTTTTTTCAGAGAAATCTTCTTGGCTAGCACGTAAGCTTGTAATAGCTTCTACTGGGTATTGGAAGAGTTTCCCATCTTTGATAGATAATTCTTTAACCAAGCTCATAGCACCTTGGTAGTCGTATTTGTCAGTTGGATAGTCCACGTCTGGGAGACCAATCCAGCTAACAATAAGGGCACGACCATCAGGAGTGTTAAATCCTTGAGTAGCATAAGCTTCGAATCCGTAGTCCAAGTTGATGATTGGTGTGCCATCAATAAGGGCAGGTTTCTCAGGATCAAAATCTTGGAAAATCTTATAAGTGTTAGGATAAATATTGCCATAGTCAAGTTCAGCTTTATCAAGACCTTGTGGGCTATAAAGAAGAACAGGTTTGCCATCTACAAAGACAAGATTTGGACACTCAATCATGTATTCTGAGCCAGTACCACCAAAGTCCAGGTCTCCAACTTCAACCCAGTTTTCGACATCATTATCAACTGCTTTGTAAAGTTTGATAAATCCTTGTTTATCATGGTTTTGAGCACCTACGATAGCGTAAAATTGTCCCTTGTAATCGAAAATTTGAGGGTCACGGAAGTGCTCAGTAGCGTCAGCAGGTTGTTTGATAAGAACCTTGTCGAATTTTTCGATTTTGCCGTCTTTATCCATCCAAGCACCGATTTGACGTGGGTCACGAACCCAGTTTTCATCACGAACGTTCCCAGTATAGAAGATAAAGAGCTTATCACCGATTTGATAAGCAGAACCTGAATAGGCCCCATGACTATCATTTTCATGATCTGGCAAGAGTTTGACACCGGTTTCTGTAAAGTGAACCAAATCTTTAGATTCAGTATGCACCCATTGTTTCAAACCATGAGCGGCTCCAAATGGCCAACTTTGGTAGAAAAGTTGGAACTTACCATTAAAGTAAGAAAAACCGTTTGGGTCATTTAGAAGTCCTGTTTCTGGTTCAATATGGTAGCTTGCACGCCAAGGTGATTTGGCAACATTTTCTTTAATCTTTGTTTTTTCTTCGTCTGTCCAATCTGTGTATGGACGGTAACGAACTTCTGTTGGTAGATTCATATTTAGTAATCTCCTAATCTATTTGTTAGTAATATAGTAAACGTTTTACCTAGAAAAATCAACGATTTATGATAAAAAATAAAAAAATTATGCTAAACGGTTGACATATGACAGAAAGATGCTAAAATAAATATCGTAAAGAACAGCAAAACGCTTTCAAAAACAATTTTATTAAGGAGAATTTTGCAAATGGATAACAAACAAATTGCAAAAGAAGTCATCGAAGCCCTCGGTGGACGTGAAAACGTCAACAGTGTTGCTCACTGTGCGACTCGTCTACGTGTTATGGTTAAAGATGAAAACAAAATCAATAAGGAAAAAGCTGAGAACATTGAAAAAGTTCAAGGTGCTTTCTTTAACTCAGGTCAATACCAAATGATTTTTGGTACAGGTACTGTTAACAAGATTTACGACGAAGTCGTTGCTCAAGGTCTCCCAACAGCATCTAAAGACGAACAAAAAGCAGAAGCTGCTAAACAAGGGAACTGGTTCCAACGTGCTATCCGTTCATTTGGTGACGTTTTCGTTCCATTGCTTCCAGCTATCGTAGCGACTGGTCTTTTCATGGGTATCCGTGGAGCCATCAATAACGATACAGTTCTTGGTTTGTTCGGTACAACCTCTGAAGCTTTCCAAGCGTCAAACTTTTATACATACACAGTTGTATTAACAGATACAGCCTTCGCCTACTTCCCAGCCTTGATTTGTTGGTCAGCCTTTAACGTCTTTGGTGGTTCACCACTTCTTGGTTTGGTACTTGGTTTGATGATGGTTAACACCGCTCTTCCAAATGCTTGGGATGTTGCATCAGGTGCTGCAAAACCAATTTACTTCTTTGGATTTATTCCAGTAGTTGGTTACCAAAACTCAGTCCTTCCAGCCTTCTTCGTAGGTTTGATTGGTGCTAAGTTTGAACAATGGGTTCGTAAATGGGTTCCAGATGTCCTTGACCTTCTCTTGCGTCCACTGATCGTCTTTGCTGTAATGTCAGTCTTGGCTCTCTTTGTCATCGGACCTGTCTTCCACACAATTGAGAACTACGTACTTGCTGGTACAGAGTGGATTCTTGCCTTGCCATTTGGTCTTGCAGGTCTTGTTCTTGGTGGTGTTCACCAGGTTATCGTCGTTACAGGGGTTCACCACGTCTTCAACTTGCTTGAAGCTAACCTTATTTCTAATACAGGTAAAGACCCACTTAACGCTATCATCACAGCTGCGATGACTGCTCAAGCTGGTGCAACACTTGCAGTTGGTGTTAAAACTAAAGACTCTAAGTTGAAAGCTCTCGCTTTCCCTGCAACTCTTTCAGCGGTACTTGGTATCACTGAACCAGCCATCTTCGGAGTTAACCTTCGTTTCGGTAAACCATTTATCATGGGTCTTGTCGCAGGTGCTGCCGGCGGTTGGTTGGCATCAATCCTTAACCTTGCTGGTACAGGATTTGGTGTAACAATCGTTCCTGGTATTCTTCTTTACCTAAACGGTCAAGTATTTAAGTATGTAATGATGGTACTTGTTACCCTTGCTCTTGGTTTCGTTCTTACTTGGCTCTTCGGATACAAAGAGGAAGAGGTTGAAGCTCAAACAGAAGTTGTTGCTGAAGATATCGCCTCAGCAGCTTCAACTCCAGTTGCATTGCAAGCTGAAACAATTGCTGCACCACTTAAAGGTGAAGTTGTAGCTTTGGAAAATGTCAATGACCCAGTCTTCTCATCAGGAGCTATGGGTAAAGGTGCGGCTATCAAACCTTCAGGTAACCAAGTGGTTGCACCATTTGATGGTGAAGTGCAAATCGCCTTCCCAACAGGTCACGCTTACGGCCTTAAATCTGATAAAGGTGCTGAAGTGCTTATCCACATCGGTATCGACACTGTCTCACTTGACGGTAAAGGGTTTGATGCTAAAGTTCAAGCAAATCAACGTGTTAAAAAAGGTGATGTCTTGGCTACCTTCGATAGCTCAGTTATCACAGGTGCAGGACTTGACGATACAACTATGGTTATCGTTACAAACACTGCAGACTTCGAAGATGTTTCATCAGTAGCAACTGGATCAGTTGCTGAAGGTGCAGACTTCATCGCAGTTAAATAATAAGCTAGAAAAGTCGAAGCTGTTTCGGCTTTTTTAGTTGAATGTTTTATAAAGAAGAGTGATATGAAGTCAAATCTGAGGCACCTTAAATATGCTTTTATTTAGATTGTCTTTTATCTTGCTTTTCTTTATAATAGTAATAAGATAGTTATTTATTGATCATAAAAGGAGATAGCTTTACATATGGCTAAACTATACGGAAGCTTGGAAGCCGGTGGTACAAAGTTTGTTTGTGCTGTTGGTGATGAGAAATTCCAAGTCATTGAAAAAACTCAATTCCCAACAACAACACCATACGAAACAATTGATCGTACGATTGAATTTTTCAAACGTTATGAAGATCAGTTGGCAGGAATCGCTATTGGTTCATTTGGACCGATTGATGTGGATCCAAATTCAGAAACATATGGCTTTGTAACTTCAACGCCAAAACCACATTGGTCAAACATCGACCTTCTTGGTTTAATTGCTAAGGAATTTAATGTTCCTTTCTATTTTACGACTGATGTGAATTCATCTGCTTATGGTGAGGCACTTGTTCGTAAAGGTGTTAAGAGTCTTGTTTATTACACTATCGGAACTGGTATCGGTGCTGGTGCTATTCAAAATGGAGAATTCATTGGTGGTGTAGGTCATACTGAGGCGGGACACGTTTATGTACCACTTCACCCAAATGATGTTGCCAATGAATTTAACGGAACGTGTCCCTTCCACCGCGGCTGTTTGGAAGGTTTGGCTGCTGGTCCATCACTTGAAGCTCGTACAGGTATTCGTGGCGAATTGATTGAGCAACACTCTGAGGTTTGGGATGTTCAAGCTTACTACATTGCTCAAGCTGCTGTCCAAGCAACTGTGCTCTACCGTCCAGAGGTTATCGTCTTTGGGGGTGGTGTTATGGGACAAGAACACATGCTTCGCCGTGTCCGTGAAAAATTCACAGCTCTGTTGAATGGTTACCTTCCAGTGCCAGACGTGACTGAGTATATTGTGACACCTGCTGTTTCAGGTAATGGCTCTGCGACACTTGGTAACTTTGCACTTGCCAAAGATGTAGCTGACAAACACTCACGCTAATAACCCAAATATGTAAAATCGCTTTAAGACATGGTCTTAAGGCGTTTTGCTCTATACAGGAGGATGTAATGGAACCTTTATTTTTAGATTCGCCGATGCATGAAAAAATATGGGGAGGTAATCGACTTAAGACAGAGTTTGGTTATGATATTCCTAGTGAACATACTGGCGAATACTGGGCAATCTCTGCCCATCCTAATGGTGTATCTTACGTCAAGAACGGGAAATATGCTGGTTTTCATCTAGCAGAACTTTACAAAGATAAACCAGAACTTTTTGGACATCCAAAGGCGAGTGTATTTCCTTTGTTGACCAAGATTTTGGATGCTAATGATTGGTTGTCGGTGCAGGTCCACCCAGACGACGCCTATGGTATGGAGCATGAAGGTGAACTAGGAAAGACGGAGTGTTGGTATATTATTGACGCCGAAGAGGGTGCCGAAATTATCTATGGCCACAAGGCTCAAACCAAGGAAGAGCTGTCAGCCTTAATTGCAGCGGGTGATTGGGATGGGCTTTTGTCGAAAACGCCTGTAAAAAAAGGTGACTTTTTCTTTGTCCCAAGCGGAACCATGCATGCTATTGGTCCAGGCATCCTTATTCTAGAAACACAACAGTCTAGCGATACCACTTATCGTGTATATGATTTTGATCGTAGAGATGCTCAAGGCAATCAACGTGAGCTTCATATCCAACAGTCTCTTGATGTTCTGAATATTGGGGAGCCCCAAAATAGTGTTCCATCAACTGTTAAGACCATGCAGTTTGAGACAACTTGTTTGACATCAAACGCCTTTTTCACAGTCTACAAATGGAAATTCAGTGGATTAGTTGACTTCAAGCAATCAGCTCCTTATTTGCTCTGTTCAGTGCTTTCTGGTAATGGGACTTTGACTGTCGATTCACGCATTTATTGTCTAAAAAAAGGTGATCACTTCCTTCTTCCAAATAATGTTATAGATTGGGAAATTGATGGACAATTGGAGATGATTGTCAGTCACCCTAACGAGGCTTAAGTATGAGTAATGAAAAAGCGTTATCAGCTCTTTTTGAGCGTGTCGAAATTGGGAGATCCTACTATTTTGAAGGGGCTTACTATCGTTTGAAAGACTATGGAGACCACATTTATGGTTTGCAACGGGCAATTCCTGGTATGTGTGGTGAAAAGACAGCCTCTCCTAGTATCAAATTTTACTGGAAAAATGGTGTCCTGGAATACGAATTTTATGTGGATTTTGAGGCCAGTCCTATGATCATGAAGGCTTATAGCAGTAGTGATAGAGCTTTCTTTGAACAGGCCTTTGAAAATCTTTTACATGACTTTGAGGATCTCTTAGAGAATCAAGAAATCTCTGAGAAATAGCCTTAAAGTGTTATTGTCGCTATTTTCAGTGAATCTAATAAAAAAGTTTTAGTTTATTTGCTAATCCGTTGTGAAAGCCTTTAAACTGGGGCTTTTTTCTTTGTTAATCCTTGTGTGATTTCTTGTTTAAAGGGGGCATTTGTGGTAAAATATGGAGATAAAGACTGTCGAAAGGAAAAAAGATGGCAAATATATTACGCAAAATCATTGAAAATGATAAAGGCGAAATTAAAAGACTAGAAAAAACTGCCAAGAAAGTTGAGAGCTATGCTGATGCAATGGCGGCTCTTTCAGATGAAGAACTTCAGGCAAAAACAGAAGAATTTAAACAACGATATCAAAACGGAGAAAGCCTAGATCAACTCTTGCCAGAGGCATTCGCGGTTGTTCGTGAAGGAGCGAAACGTGTCCTTGGACTTTCCCCATATCGTGTGCAAATTATGGGTGGTATTGTGCTTCACCATGGTGACGTACCAGAGATGCGTACAGGGGAAGGGAAAACCCTGACTGCGACAATGCCTGTCTACTTGAATGCTCTTTCAGGTGAAGGGGTACACGTTATCACCGTTAACGAATACCTTTCAGAGCGTGATGCGACTGAAATGGGTGAGCTTTATAGTTGGCTCGGTTTGTCAGTAGGGATCAACCTTTCAGCCAAATCACCAGCTGAAAAACGTGAAGCTTATAACTGTGACATCACTTACTCAACCAACTCAGAGGTAGGTTTCGACTATCTTCGTGATAACATGGTTGTTCGTAAGGAAAACATGGTACAACGTCCATTGAACTATGCCTTGGTCGATGAGGTTGACTCGGTTCTTATTGATGAGGCCCGTACACCATTGATCGTATCAGGCCCTGTAAGTTCAGAAACTAATCAGTTATATCACCGTGCGGATGCTTTTGTTAAGACATTAACAGAAGATGATTATGCGATTGATATTCCAACAAAAACAATTGGTTTGAATGACTCAGGTATTGACAAGGCTGAAGACTTCTTTAACTTGGAAAATTTGTACGATATTGACAATGTTGCCTTGACTCACTATATTGACAATGCCCTTCGTGCCAACTACATTATGTTGCATGATATTGACTATGTGGTAAGTCCTGAGCAAGAAATCCTTATCGTTGACCAATTTACTGGTCGTACTATGGAAGGTCGTCGTTTCTCAGATGGACTCCACCAAGCCATCGAGGCTAAAGAAGGTGTACCAGTCCAAGAGGAAACCAAGACTTCTGCCTCAATCACTTACCAAAATATGTTCCGTATGTACAAGAAATTATCAGGTATGACGGGTACTGGTAAGACCGAGGAAGATGAATTCCGTGAAATATATAACATGCGAATCATCCCAATTCCAACAAACCGTCCAATTCAACGTATTGACCATGACGACCTTCTTTACCCAACCTTGGATGCTAAATTCCGTGCTGTGGTACAAGATGTTAAGCGTCGTTATGAGAAGGGGCAACCAGTCCTTGTTGGTACGGTTGCCGTTGAAACATCTGACTTAATTTCTAAGATGTTGGTTGACGCAGGTATTCCTCACGAAGTGCTTAATGCCAAGAACCACGAAAAAGAAGCGCATATTATCATGAATGCAGGTCAACGTGGTGCTGTTACGATTGCGACCAACATGGCCGGTCGTGGTACTGACATCAAACTTGGTGAAGGTGTTCTTGAGCTTGGTGGACTTTGTGTCATTGGTACAGAGCGTCATGAAAGTCGTCGTATCGATAACCAGTTGCGTGGTCGTGCGGGACGTCAAGGGGATCCAGGGGAATCTCAATTCTACCTGTCTCTTGAAGACGAATTGATGCGTCGTTTCGGTTCTGACCGTATCAAGCATGTCTTGGAACGTTTGAACGCTGATGACGAAGATATTGTTATCAAATCACGTATGTTGACCCGTCAAGTGGAATCAGCTCAAAAACGTGTCGAAGGGAATAACTACGATACTCGTAAACAAGTCCTTCAGTACGATGACGTTATGCGTGAACAACGTGAAATCATCTACGCAGAGCGTTATGATGTTATCACAGCAGAACGTGACCTTGAACCTGAAATCAAGGCTATGATTAAACGTACTATTAACCGTACGGTTGATGGGCACAGTCGCAACGATCAAGAAGAAGCTCTTAAAGGTATCTTGAACTTTGCACGTCAGGCCTTGGTTCCTGAGAATGCCATCTCACTTGAAGATCTAAAAGAAGTGGGAGAGGTGACAAAACGTAGTGTTAATTATGATGCTATCAAGGTTTATCTGACTGAGTTAGCAGACGACGTTTATGATCGTCAAATCAAGAAGTTGCGTTCAGAGGAAGCTATCCGCGAATTCCAAAAAGTCTTGATTTTGATGGTTGTTGATAATAAGTGGACAGACCACATTGATGCCCTTGATCAATTACGTAACGCTGTTGGTTTGCGTGGTTATGCGCAAAACAACCCAATCGTTGAGTATCAATCTGAAGGTTTCAAGATGTTCCAAGATATGATTGGTGCTATTGAGTATGATGTAACTCGTACGATGATGAAAGCACAAATCCACGAACAATCTCGTGAACATGTTAATGAACGCGTTTCAACAACAGCAACAGGTAATATTCAAGCACATCAAGCAGATGCTAACGGTCAAGAGATTGACTTTAGCAAGGTTGGTCGTAATGACTTCTGTCCATGTGGCTCTGGTAAGAAATTTAAAAATTGTCACGGTCGTAAACAGTTTTAGACAAATAGAAATAGGTAATTATTATGGTTTTTAAAGCAGTAAGTAAAAAAATTGATTTTGATGCAGTCAAAGAATCAACTACATTGACAGGAGAAGCCCTTGCCAAGAAGCAAGCTCGTGATAAAGAGCTTGAGGCAATCATCAAGGGTGAAGATGACCGTACGCTTTTGGTGATTGGTCCATGTTCATCTGATAATGAGGAGGCAGTTCTTGATTATGCACACCGTTTGGCTAAACTTCAAGAAGAAGTAAAAGATAAAGTCTTTATGGTTATGCGTGTTTATACTGCTAAACCTCGTACAAATGGTGATGGGTATAAAGGGCTTGTGCATCAGCCTAATGCTGAAGGAAAACCAAACCTAATCAACGGTATCAAAGCCGTACGTAATCTTCACTACCGTGTTATCACAGAAACTGGTATCACAACTGCTGACGAAATGCTTTACCCTGAAAACCTTCCTTTGGTAGATGACCTTGTGTCATACATTGCTATCGGTGCTCGTTCTGTAGAAGACCAACAACACCGTTTTGTTGCGTCAGGTATTGATGTACCAACTGGTATGAAAAATCCAACATCAGGGAACCTTAATGTGATGTTTAATGGTATCTATGCTGCGCAATCTAAACAAAATTTCCTCTATAATGGTGAGGAAGTTAAGACATCTGGAAATCCGTTGGCACACGTTATCCTTCGTGGATCAACAAATGAATACGGAAAGAATATTCCTAATTTCTACTATGATGATGTCCTTGATACTATTGACACCTACGAAAAGATGGGACTTCAAAATCCATTTATCGTGATTGATACGAACCACGATAATTCTGGTAAACGTTACTTGGAGCAAGTCCGTATTGTACGTCAGACCTTGATTAACCGTGATTGGAATGAAAAAATCAATAAGGTTGCTCGTGGCTTTATGATTGAGTCTTATCTTGAAGATGGTCGTCAGGATACACCAGAAGTTTATGGAAAATCAATTACTGATCCATGTCTTGGTTGGGATAATACTGAGCAATTGATTCGTGAAATTCACACAACACTTTCAAAATAATTATTTGAAACACAGTCTGAATGTAAAGATTTGAGCCGTTTTGGGATTTTCCAAACGGCTCGACTCTTTACCCAAAATAGGAAGTAGAGAATAGGGAAATGGGAATTCATAAAATTAGTTCACTAATTAAGGCAACAGAAGTAAGAAAAGCACATGCTCTTACAGGAGATGACTTGGCGAAAAAACAAGCTAATGATAGTACCTTAGCTAAGATAATTAAAGGTGAAGATGATCGTCTTCTCTTAGTTGTTGGACCATGTTCGTCAGATAATGAAGAAGCAGTACTTGACTATGCTCATCGCTTGTCTAAGTTGCAAGAGGAAGTCAAGGATAAGATTTTCATTGTTATGCGTGTTTATACGGCTAAACCACGCACAAATGGTGATGGTTATAAAGGACTTGTTCACCAACCTGATGCTGAAGGAGCTACTGATCTTATAACAGGTATCAAGGCAGTGCGTCGTCTACAGTCTCGCATTATTAGGGAAACCGGACTTCCGCTTGCTGATGAGATGCTATATCCGACAAATCTGGTCTATTTTGAAGATTTATTAAGTTATCATGCTATTGGTGCTCGATCAGTTGAGGATCAAGAACATCGTTTTGTGGCTTCAGGGCTTGATGTTCCAACGGGCTTGAAAAATCCAACTTCAGGCAATCTTAATGTCATGTTCAATGGTATCTATGCTGCTCACAATAAGCAAGAGTTTATCTACAATAGCCATGAAGTGCAAACAGACGGTAATCCGTTAGCACATGCTATTTTACGTGGTTCTAGTAACGAATATGGTCAAAACGAGGTCAACTACCACTACGAGGACTTGGTTAAGGCTTTGGATAAATATAGTGAATTTGGTTTAGAAAACCCATTTATTCTTGTTGATACAAACCATGATAACTCTGGTAAAAACTTTATGGAGCAAATCCGAATTGTGCGTGAAGTTCTTCTTAACCGTGAGTGGGATAAGCGTATTGCAGATACTGTACGTGGCTTTATGATTGAATCTTATCTTGAAGATGGTCGTCAAGATACACCTGAAGTTTATGGAAAATCAATCACAGATCCATGTCTCGGTTGGGAAAAAACGGATAGCCTTATTCGTGAAATCCATGCTACTCTTTCAAAATAGTTTATGATTTTTGGACATGGTATAGACTTGCAGGAAATTTCAGCAGTTAAAAAGGCCTATGACCGAAACCCTCGTTTTGCAAAGAAAGTACTGACAGCAAAAGAATGGGAGCGTTTCGAGTCCCTTTCTGGAAATCGTCAGATGTCATTCCTGGCAGGGCGTTGGGCCGGTAAGGAAGCTTTTTCAAAGGCCTGGGGTACTGGAATCGGAGCAGTTGGTTTTAAGGATATTGAAATTCTAAACAATGACAAGGGAGCCCCCGTGGTGACTCAGTCGCCTTTTGAAGGAAATGTCTTTATCTCTATTTCTCATAGTGGTGATTTTGTCCAGGCAAGTGTCATTTTAGAAAAAAACTAAGAGATAGGTGTTGGAAGAGGATAGCTTATGATATCGAGTTTACATCGACCAACCTTGGCAAAGGTTGATCTATCAGCAATTTCAGAAAATATTGAACAAGTGGTTAGTCATATTCCTAAACAGGTGCAGACTTTTGCAGTTGTGAAGGCCAATGCTTATGGTCATGGCGCTGTTGAAGTGGCCAAGCATGTGTCTAAGCAGGTGGATGGTTTTTGTGTTTCCAACCTAGACGAGGCGCTTGAACTTCGTCAAGCTGGCTTAGAGCAACCGATACTTATTTTGGGAGTAGTCTTGCCAGATGTGGTTCCCTTGGCTATTCATGAAAACATTAGTCTGACGGTGGCTTCGCTTGAGTGGTTGGCACTGGTTCAGAAACAAGGGCTTGATTTGACAGGTTTGACCTGCCATATTAAGGTTGATTCAGGTATGGGTCGCATTGGGGTACGTAGCCTAGAGGACGCAGATAACTTGATTGCTGGTCTGAAGGTTCTTGGTGCCGATGTCGAAGGTATTTTTACTCATTTTGCAACAGCTGATGAAGCAGATGATAGTAAATTTAAGCGTCAATTATCTTTCTTCACCGATTTGGTGGATAACTTGACTGATAGACCTCGCTTGGTGCACGCTAGCAACTCAGCGACAAGTATTTGGCATGCAGAAACCGTCTTTAATGCGGTACGTCTGGGTGTCGTCATCTATGGTCTCAATCCTAGTGGCAGTGTTTTGGAACTTCCCTATAATATTCAACCTGCTCTAAGTTTAGAGACAGCTCTTATCCATGTTAAGACCCTTCCAGCTGCTCAAGATGTGGGTTACGGTGCAACCTATACAACTAGGACTGAAGAAGTTATTGGAACGCTTCCGATCGGCTATGCGGATGGTTGGACCAGAGATTTACAAGGTTTCCACGTTATTGTGGATGGACAGTTTTGTCCTATTGTTGGGCGTGTGTCTATGGACCAGATCACCGTTCGCCTTCCTAAGGTATATCCACTGGGAACTCCGGTTACGCTTATAGGTGAAAAGGGGGAAGCAAGGATTACTGCGACAGAGGTAGCTGAAAAGCGTGGTACAATCAACTATGAGGTCCTTTGTTTACTTAGTGACCGTGTACCTCGTAGCTATGACTAATATAAAAAAAGAGATCCAGTTTGATACTGGATTTTTTGATTTTAGGGAAGATCCTTTCCATGTGTTATAATAGCTGATAAGGCTTCCTCTTTCAGGAGGAACAGAACTCGATAGAAATGATATAGAATATGATTCAATTAGATTCACCAATAGCGGATTTGAAGGGCTTTGGTCCTAAGTCCGCTGAAAAATTCACCAAATTAGATTTACACACAGTTGGGGACCTCTTGCTTTATTTTCCTTTCCGATATGAAGATTTTAAGAGTAAGTCCATCTTTGAACTGATGGATGGAGAAAAGGCCGTCATTACGGGAACAGTGGTGACGCCTGCCAATGTGCAGTATTATGGCTTTAAACGTAATCGTCTTAGCTTTAAAATCAAACAAGGGGAGGCAGTGATTGCCATTAGTTTCTTCAACCAGCCTTATCTTGTGGACAAGATTGAGATGGGGGCAGAAGTGGCTATCTTTGGCAAGTGGGACCAGAAGAAGTCTGCAGTGACTGGGGTGAAAGTCTTAGCTCAAGTTGAGGACGATATGCAGCCAGTCTACCATGTGGCTCAGGGCGTTAGTCAGGCCCAGCTAATAAAGGCTATAAAGGCAGCCTTTGATAGTGGGGCCCTTAATTTGTTGGAGGAAAGTCTCCCCCAGGTGCTGATGGACAAGTATCGTCTCATGGGGCGTCAAGAGGCTGTGCGTGCCATGCATTTTCCGAGAGATTTGGCTGAATATAAGCAGGCCCTACGACGAACAAAGTTTGAGGAACTTTTTTATTTCCAGATGAATTTACAGGTGCTAAAGGCTGAGAATAAGTCAGAAACCAATGGGCTAGCGATTTCTTACCATGAAGCCAAAATCAAAGCCAAAATTGCAGAATTACCATTTCCCTTAACAGAAGCCCAACAACGCAGTTTATCAGAGATCCTAGCTGATATGAAATCTGGGGCTCATATGAACCGTCTCTTGCAAGGAGATGTGGGTTCAGGGAAAACAGTTATCGCTAGCCTTGCCATGTATGGGGCCTATACGGCAGGATTGCAGTCTGCCCTTATGGTACCGACGGAAATCTTAGCAGAACAACATTATCAGAGCTTGCAGGGACTTTTTCCTGAGCTAGAGGTAGTCCTCTTAACTTCTGGGATGAAGGCGGCAGATAAGAAAGTAGCTCTTTCCAAAATTGAATCTGGGGAGGCTCAGATGATTGTAGGGACTCACTCACTGATTCAGGATGCGGTGACTTATCATAAACTTGGCTTGGTGATTACTGATGAACAGCACCGATTCGGAGTTAATCAACGTCGTATTTTTCGCGAGAAGGGGGACAATCCTGATGTCCTCATGATGACAGCGACACCCATCCCTAGGACCTTGGCGATTACTGCCTTTGGGGAAATGGATGTCTCAATTATTGATCAGATGCCGGCTGGACGTAAGCCCATTATTACCCGCTGGGTTAAACATGAGCAACTAGACACCGTATTGACTTGGATTAAGGGAGAACTAGAAAAAGATGCTCAGGTTTATTTTATTTCTCCTTTGATTGAAGAGTCTGAGGCTCTTGATTTGAAAAATGCTGTTGCCCTTCATCAGGAACTCACAGAGTTCTTTGGAGATTCAGCTAGGGTGGCTTTGATGCATGGTCGGATGAAAAATGATGAAAAAGACCAAATTATGCAGGACTTTAAGAACAAAAAATCTCAGATTTTAGTATCAACCACAGTTATCGAAGTGGGAGTTAACGTACCTAATGCTACGGTTATGGTCATTATGGATGCGGATCGTTTTGGACTTAGCCAGCTTCACCAGCTTCGAGGCCGTGTAGGTCGTGGCGACAAGCAGTCTTACTGTGTATTGGTGGCTAATCCTAAAAATGATACCGGTAAAAAACGCATGCAGGCTATGTGTGAGACTACAGATGGTTTTGTTCTAGCAGAAGAGGACCTTAAAATGCGTGGCTCAGGAGAGATTTTCGGGACACGGCAGTCAGGTATTCCCGAATTTCAGGTGGCTGATATTGTGGAAGACTATAATATCCTAGAAGAAGCAAGGCGTGTGGCTAGTCAAATTGTATCTAATCCTAACTGGCGTGAAAATCCTACTTGGCAGGTGCTAGAAGCTCATTTGAGAAACCAAGGTGAGTTTGACTGAGGAGGAAACCAATGAAAAAGAAATGGTTAAAACTCGATTTTTTTGCTATCTTCCATCCCTTCTTTCTTATGATGATAGCTCTTATATTTTATCCATGATATAAACACAAAATCTCTCAGTGAACTCACTGAGAGGTTTAAGTTTCCTTCAAGCTTATTACAAGCTTTCTTTAAGTTAGAGTTCCTATAATAAAACCATCAAAACGAGATAGGTTTTGATAATAAAACGTTTTGGCTAGGCCAAACCATTCCTAAAAAGGAGGCAACAACAATGACAGTAAAAATTAAAGTAACCTACAACCCAAATTTCCAGAAGCGTCCTCAAGACTTTAAGGTTTATCAAAACTAATATTGATGCTAGGAAGAGGCTAAATTTACCCATATTCTACAAGTTTCATCCCTCATTTTCCAAAATCCCTTTTCCCTTTTTTTCATAACGTAGAATCCCTCTTCTTAAAGTCATAACAAGTCTAGACGGAAGAATGACCAGTCTAGGTGATTAACATAAGTAAGGTAACCAGTTGAGATTTTCTTAACTGGTTTTTCTGTTTTTTTGAATTTTAGATAAAAATATCGAAGAACGATAATAACTTTTCGATAAGGAAATACTTATCATGAAAACACTGATATAAACACAAAACCTCTCAGTGAACTCACTGAGAGGTTTAAGTTTCCTTCAAGCTTATTACAAGCTTTCTTTAAGTTAGAGTTCCTATAAT
>NZ_CAUUKN010000012.1:0-50102 GCF_963545685.1 uncultured Streptococcus sp.
CATACCAAGTTTTTCTGAGTTACTTGAAAAGTCTAACTTAATTTGACAATTTAGGAATAAAAAATAACAAAGGAACAAATACTAAAAAACTCCTACCTTACAAGGTAGGAGTCAATGTCAACGTGACTATTTCTGTTTACTTTGGAATCGCCACTCAAAGCGTTTCTGATTATAAAATGGATACATAATCTGCAAAAGCGTGATAGCCAGTAACCAACCACCGACAATATCTGTCGGATAGTGGACACCAATATAGATACGAGATATAGCCACCAAAATAGCTATCAGAATCAGACTAGCTTGTAAAATAAGTCTTGCCATGCTCTTCTTCATTCGCTGCTGAACAATAATAACAACTGCGCCCGCAATCATCATCGTTGATGCGGTATGCCAGCTAGGAAAGGAATATCCGATGGTATCAATCAACCATTCAATACTAGGACGCGGGCGTTGGTAGACATATTTCAGGGCTGTAGATGCCACTCCCATCGCCGCAAAACTAGCAAGTAAGAAATAGGCTTCCATCTTCCATTTTTTATAGTAATAAAAAACAGCAGCTAGAATCAAGGTAATGGCTAAAATAATGACCGTATTTCCTAAAACAGTAATGGAAGTCCAAAATTGCGTTGCTCCACTTGGTAAGTTTCCACGAATGACTGACTGGATAGTAGAGTCAAAACCAGCTAGGGTACTAGGATAAAATTTTACTATATAGCCCAATATCACAAAGGCTAAAGCAAAAAAAGATGCGTTTCGTAAATAGATTTGTTTATTCTTCATACAATATAGTTTACCTTGTAAAGGTTAAACTTTCTTTAAAATAGGTTGGGCTGCCTTGTAACAGATATAAAATATTGCTGAAAGTACTATCCCTTGTAAAAGATTAAAAGGAAGTACCATCATCAAAAGATAGTTAGTCAAACCCAAGATTTCTTTAATATCAAAATTTGCAAAGGCTGCATAGACAGGCACTGCATACACATAGTTTAAAATTAACATCACTACTGTAGAACCAATTGTCGCAACAGTTGCCGTTTTTAAATAATTTTTTATCGTCTGATCATTTTTCCAGAAATAAGCTACTGCTAAAATGAAGACTGACATAGCTGCAACATTCATTGGTAAGCCAATAATTGTCGATGGCCCCTGATTATTTAAAATCAGCTTGAGAAAAGTTCGTACCAAAAGGATGGCAAAGCTAGACTTCATATCTAAAATCAGCAGACCAAATAAAATTGGTACGAGAGAAAAATCCACTTCCAAGAAACTTGCCGTCGGAATCAGCGGAAATTTCAAATACATGAGCAGAAAGGATACTGCCGAGAGGATGGCGATAATCGTCATCTTGCGTGTGTTTGTCATAAAGGTTCCTCCAATTTTTGAAAATTGAAGAAGCATAGAAGAGCAGGCAAAAAGCCTCCACTTCGTCTTCTCCCATCCAGACTTTACTGTCGGTTGTGGAATTGCACCACATCAGCTTTCGCTCGCAGACTGTCACGTTTCGCCTATATCGTTTAAAACGCTTGTTTTTCTTGAAGACTGTTTTCTGAATCTAGGCATCGCAGTCATAGCTTGTACTCGAGGTACAGCAAGACAAGATAACGACGAGTCAGGAAACAGTAGCCAGAAAAACCACTGCCGGTCGGGAATTTCACCCTGCCCTGAAGACCTTTTAAGGATAACATAAAAAAACCTTGGTGACAAGGTTTTTAGTTTATGGATTTCTAATCTGTTGATAATCAATAACTATAAGTATTCTTTTAAGACAAAATGAAGTATCTATTTTAATTTATCATGCTGGTAACGGTGACTCAGCTCCAACCCCTCAAACTGTTGCTGGCGAAGAGCTTCATAGACAATCATGCAAACCGTATTTGAAACATTAAGACTACGGACATGTTCATCATTCATAGGAATACGAATAGCTTTTTCAGGATGCTCACGCATAAATTCCTCAGGTAGACCTGTATCCTCACGACCAAACATAAAATAGTGATCCTCACCATCAGCATAGACCTCTTCTGAATAAGTCATATCCGCAAACTTCGTTACTAGATGCAAACGACCAGCATGATTTTTAGACATAAAATCAGCCAAATTGTCATAATAAGTGATGTCAAGCTTATCCCAATAGTCCAGCCCTGCTCGCTTCATCTTCTTGTCATCAATTGGAAATCCCATAGGTCGAATGATATGGAGGGGACTATTGGTTGCTGCGCAGGTACGCGCGATATTTCCAGTGTTTTGTGGAATACGGGGTTCAAACAAGACAATATGATTACGTGACATCTGACTTCTCCTAGACATAAAAAATACCATGTCACCCGGAGTCAAGCTCAGCAGACGACATGGTTGTAGACATTCATTAGCTTAAATCATGACAGGTTAGATTTAAAATAACGAATCGTTGAATATATTTTAGCACTTTGGCTGTAAAAGTCAACACTATTAGCAGAAAAAATTAATATTTTTGCCTTCGTCACCTTTTTTACAGGAATAACCTATAAAGCTAGCTGAAAAGGATGATTTTTCGGCCAAAATAGAGTATCATAGTAGTGATTATTTGGAGGTAACTCATGCGTATTATTGTCGTAGGTGCTGGTAAAGTCGGTACAGCTCTCTGTCGTTCTCTTGTTGATGAGAAGCACGACGTTATTTTAATTGAAGAAAAGGAAGAGGTCCTCAAACGCCTCAGTAAACGCTACGATGTTATGGGCTTTGCTGGAAACGGGGCAAATTTCAAGATTTTGGAACAAGCCGAGGTTAACAACTGCGATGTCTTTATCGCTATGACTGATAAAGATGAAGTAAACATGATATCAGCAGTTCTGGCAAAACAAATGGGAGCCAAAGAAACTATCGTTCGAGTACGTAACCCAGAATATTCTAATGCTTATTTCAAAGACAAAAACTTCCTTGGATTCTCATTAGTAGTTAACCCTGAACTTTTAACAGCTCGCTACATTGCCAATACAGTTGAATTTCCAAACGCCCTATCAGTTGAAACTTTTGCTAATGGGCGCGTTATTCTTATGGCATTTAAGGTCACTGAAACGAGCCAATTGTCTGGTATGACAATGGAACAATTTCGTAAGAAATTCGGTAACATCTTGGTTTGTACGATTGATCGTCAAGGTGACCTCATCATTCCAGACGGGAATGCTACCATGCAAGTTGGGGATAAGATTTATGTAACTGGTAAACGTGTTGATATGGCACTTTTCCATAGTTATATCAAACCCAAAAGCATCAAAAAACTTTTGTTGATTGGTGCTGGACGCATCTCCTACTACTTACTAAATATCTTGAAAAACAACCGTATTAAGGTCAAATTGATTGAACAGAAAATGGACCGTGCGCAAACCTTTAGTCAAGTATTCCCTGAAGTTTCCGTTATCTTAGGTGATGGTACTGCTAAAGACCTTCTTCTTGAAGAGAGTGCAGCTAGTTATGATGCTGTTGCTACTCTAACTGGAGTAGATGAGGAAAATATCATCACCTCTATGTTCCTTGAAAGTCTTGGTATCCACAAAAATATTACCAAGGTCAACCGTACCAGCCTTTTAGAGATTGTCGATACACGTGAGACAACAACAATTGTCACTCCTAAGAGTATTGCTGTTGATACCGTTATGCACTTTGTTCGTGGTCGCTATAACGCCAAAGATTCTAGTCTTGACGCACTTCACCACGTAGCTAACGGTCGCATTGAGACCTTGCAATTCCAAATTAAGGAAAACAACAAAATCGCTGGGAAGAAACTTTCTGAACTTAAATTCGCTCATGGTGTCCTTATTGCTGCCATCATCCGTAATGGAAAAGCTATCTTCCCAAGTGGAGAAGATACATTGGCAATTGGTGATAAAATCGTGGTCGTTACTCTCTTGCAAAACGTGACCCACATTTACGACTTGTTGAAGAGGTAAGCTGCCATGAATCGATCTATTGTCCGTTTTCTCGTTTCTAAACTGCTCCTCATTGAAGCTGGACTCCTGGTTGTACCACTCATCGTGGCTCTTATTTATCAAGAAGATGCCAGGGTATTTGCCAGCATTTTGGGGACTATGGCTATTCTTCTTTTTATCGGAGTGCTTGGTACTTTCTTTAAACCTAAGAACTACCACATTTACACAAAAGAAGGGATGCTTATTGTAGCCCTCTGTTGGGTACTCTGGTCCTTCTTTGGGGGATTGCCATTTGTTTTTGCTGGGCAAATCCCAAGTGTTATCGATGCCTTCTTCGAGATGAGTTCAGGTTTTACAACCACGGGGGCTACTATTCTCACAGATACTGGGGTCTTGACCCATTCTCTCCTCTTCTGGCGAAGCTTCGCCCACCTAATTGGAGGGATGGGGGTACTGGTCTTTGCACTAGCCATCATGAACAACAGTAAAAATGGTCACCATGAGGTTATGCGTGCAGAGGTGCCTGGTCCAGTCTTTGGTAAGGTCGTTGCCAAGCTCAAAAATACAGCTCAAATTCTTTACATCATCTATTTGACCATGTTTGTTATTTTTGCTGTTATTCTCTGGCTTTGTGGTATGCCGCTCTTTGATAGTATTGTCATTGCGATGGGAGGGGCTGGTACAGGTGGTTTCGCAGTCTACAATGACTCTATCGCTCACTATCATAGTGACTTAATTACCTATGTGGTTACAGTTGGTACCCTTCTCTTTGGGGTTAACTTCAACCTTTATTTCTATATTTTGCTTCGCAAAGTCAAATCCTTCTTCCAAGATGAAGAGTTACGTACTTATTTTGCGATTGTTGCAATCTCAACAGGTTTAATCGTCCTCAATATTTTTAGTATTTACCACAACTTGGCTGATTCGTTTAAATATTCATTCTTTGAAGTGTCAACCATCATCACTACCACTGGTTTTGGTCTAACAGATATTACCAAATGGCCACTATTTTCTCAGTATATCCTACTTCTCCTGATGTTTATCGGGGGGTCAGCGGGTTCTACAGCTGGTGGTTTCAAGGTTATCCGTGCAATGATTATTGCTAAAATTGCTCGTAATCAGACCCTGGCAAGTCTTTATCCTAACAGAATACTTTCCCTTCACATTAATGGAAGTGTTCTTGATAAAGAAACACAACACAGTGTTCTTAAATACTTAGCTGTATATGTATTTATTATGCTAGGTTTAGTAGCCCTTCTGTCATTGGATAATCAAAGCCTTTTGGTCGTGACAAGTGCTGCTGCTTCAACCTTCAACAATATTGGACCATTACTAGGAACAAGTGATAGCTTTGCTATTTTTAGCCCTTTATCTAAGCTCATCATGGGATTTGCTATGATTGCTGGACGCTTGGAAATTTATCCTTTATTGCTCCTATTCCTACCAAAAACATGGTCAAAAATTTAAGCATAAAAAAGCTCCTTTGGATTCAATTATCCAAGGGAGTTTTATTACGTTTTAGGCTAAAATAATCTGGTACTGGATCATCACCAGTCTCAGACAGGGGATGACATCTTAAGATACGGGCGATTCCCATAAGAACTCCCTTTAAACCATGTTTTTCTATTGCTTGAATCATATAGACTGAGCAAGTTGGACGAAAACGACAAGACGGTGGAAATAGGGGAGAAATCCATCTCTGATAAGCCTTTACTAAGGCAATCAGAAACCTCTTCATCATTTAACCTTGTTAACAGCAACGTTATGAAGCTGACTGATTTCTTTTTTGTTGAGACGGCGTGACTCCCCCGGACGTAGTCCTGTCAAATCTAGGGTACCAAAACGGGTACGTGACAACTTATCAACAAGCAAACCTACTGATTCAAACATTTTCTTAACCTGATGGTTACGCCCTTCATGAATCGTCAACTCGACGACTGATCGGTTCTTTTCATGATCCACCTTGATAATATTGTAACGGGCCGGCTGGGTTTTTTTACCATCAAGTACCACACCACGAGTCAAAGGACGAAGATTTTCCTTGGTCGCAATACCTTTAACACGCGCCAAATAAACCTTATCAATCTCATTACGTGGGTGAATCATTTTATCGGTAAAGTCGCCATCATTGGTTAAAATAAGAAGGCCAGTCGTATCCCAATCAAGACGACCAACAGGATAGATACGTTCCTTAACGTGGGGCATTAGGTCAATAACCGTCTTACGATTTTTCTCATCAGATACTGAAGAAATAACCCCACGTGGCTTATTAAGAAGGTAGTATACCTTTTCTTCATTATAAATTGGGCTTCCATTTACCTCGACAATGTCGCCATTTTTGACAATTGTTGCCAATTCCGTAACGGTCTTACCATTTAAAGTCACACGGCCTTCTTTAATCAATTCCTCAGCCTTACGACGACTAGCCACACCAGCATGGGCAATATATTTATTAATTCGCATTCTTTTTCTACAGCTTCAGCTGTATCCTTTCTACCTAGCATCTCTGCTATGTTTCTTTATTTTTAATGATTCGTTTCAACAAAGTTTACTCTTAATTATCCAAGTCCTCAAGCTCTTCTGGAGCATCTTCCCTAAATAGACTCGTTTCTTGCTCTTCAAGTTCAAGTTGATCAATGGCCACAAGTTCATCTAAACTGTTAATTCCCATATAATCTAAGAAATAATCAGTTGTCGCATATAGGTTGGGACGACCCACAGCATCCTTCTTACCAGCTTCTCTAATGAGATCGAAAGTCTGAAGCTTGGCAATAGCGCCGCTGGAATTGACACCTCGAATGTCATCAACCTCAGCGCGAGTAATGGGCTGTTTATAAGCAACTATAGAAAGTACCTCGAGACTCGCTCGGGATAGACTTTGGTTGATTGGCGTTTTGGAATAGTCACGCAGAAGACTTGCAAAATCAGGCTTAGTCACGAGCTTATAGGTGTTTGATGATTCCAATAAACAAAGAGCTGTGTCCTCATCTGCCTCATACTTGGCTTGCAATTTTTCCAAGGACTGAGTTAGTCCCGTCACTGGCATTTCCAAGAGCTGTGCCATAGTCCTTAGACTAAGACCATCTTCACCAGCCACAAAAAGTAGGGCCTCTAATCGTGCTAAGTGACTACTCATTCGTCCATTCCTTTCTTAGAGTGATTGTTCCAAAAATTGTTTCTTGCTGTACCGAAATTCGATGTACCTTAATCAATTCAAGAGTTGCTAAAAAGAGTGTAATCACTTGATTCATATCCTTAGCGTCTGCAAAAAGCTCATCTAAAAGCAATTCATTTTTCGCACTAAAGGCTTCCTCAATGACTAACATCATGTCTTCAATCTTATAATCATCACGTGCAATAGTCGTGTGGCTTCGACGAATTTCTTCTTGCTTTTCAGCCATAATTTTTGAAAAAGCCAAGAAAATATCTTGAATCGTCTTATCCTGATTCAGCGTCACATCTTCATAAACTAACTCTACTTTTGGTTTTGAAAAATACTGAGCTCGCACTTCATGCTGCTTAGCCAACTCTTGACTAGCTGCTTTGAAGCGTGCATATTCTTCCAGTTGACTCAAGAGCTCTAGTTCTGGATCATCCGCTTCAGGCTCAGCCTCTACAACTGTCGGCAATAATTTTCGACTCTTAATCAGCATGAGCTGGCTAGCCATAAGCATATATTCCCCAGCAACCTCTAGCTTCATGGCCTGCAAGGTCGCCAAATAAGCCAAGTATTGCTCGATGACCTCAACAATGGGAACATCGTAAATGTCTACCTCATACTTAGAAACCAGATGGAGCAACAAATCCAGTGGCCCCTCAAAATCTTTTAACTTAATATCCATTAGGTTTTATAGTATTTCTCCAAGGTCACTGGACTTTTTAGCCCAAGTAAACGAGCAAGTTCAAAGGCGCCCGTTCCCTTTTCAATCTGTCTAAGAATAAATTGCTGGCGCAAGACTTGGGCAGTTACCCCCGATAAGCCGCATCCACCAACATAAGACTGAATTTGCTTATACAGCCACTGACGGGTAAAAGCCTTACTCAAAATCAATCCCTGACTATTGTCATTTCTAATCTCAAATAAGAGCTGTTTCAAAGCTCCATCCAGTCTGAGAACACGTTTAGTACTTCCCTTAGCCACGGTTACAACACCAAAATCTAAGTCGATATCTTCCCATTTCAGCTCCAAGATTTCTGAAGGTAAGAGTCCTAACTCTAGAATAAACAGACAAGCCAGTTTACCGGACCCTTCTTGTCCCTCATAGAGCGACGACAAATCTAAGCTTTCTAACTCTTCTTCCTGTGAAGGGAGTGGTGCAGTCTCTGACAGTTTAAAAAACTCCTCTAATTCACCCTTCTGATAAAGGTAAAGCAGAAACTGATTAACCGCCGAGCGCTTACGTTTTTGCACAGAAGGCTTCCACTCCTTGAGTTGGTTTTCATAAAGCTTGAGACTGGTTTGATCTATTGGTCCTGAAAGAGAGGTTACAAACTGCTTAAGATCATAAGCATAAGCTTGTTTCGAGCTATCAGAAATGGTCTTCCTAGCTAGAAAATCAGTAATCTGAGTTATCAGTTGTTTTTGGAATGATGATATAGTCATGTGTAAAGTCATGTAAGAGGCTATTAACTGCCTTGAGAATTGATTTTCGCGTAATAATCCCTTTAAAAATACCTTGGCTGTCAACTACTGCAAGGAAAGGATTATCAACCAGCTTATGCATCACCTCATTCAGATCAGCATCATCTTTCACTGTTGCCACAACATCTGATGTCATCGGTCTGATATCGCGATTAACCATCTCCCACTCTTGCAAGTTATGTTCATCTTGGTAACGCTTGATATCCGCCAAAGATACCGTCCCAAGATAATGCTTGTCCTTAGTCAAAACGGGAACACGTGAATAACCATTGCTTGTCAAAAGCAAAACCACATGATCAGCGTTATGGCTATCAATAAAAATAGTAACTTGGTCTGATGGAATCAAATAGTTATCTAAATGAGCCAACAAAAAATCTTCAAATTCTTTAGCAATCATCGTTCAAATTCCTGTGTAAGTTCTGAATAAAGTTCATGATCACGTGTGTAATATTCCACACAAATCTTTGCATCGTTTATAATCACCTTAGCATAGAGTTTCTCATGGATAGGGCCACGTGGCTGTGAAACAGAACCTGGGTTGATATACACTGTCTTACCATTTCGCCAAGCTGCTGCCGCATGTAAATGCCCATATAGACAGATATCAGCATCCTCTTGTTGCGCCCAAAGATCTAACTTGTCCCAGGTGAAATTAATCCCAAAGAGATGACCGTGCGTTTGCGCAATAATCACATCACCAAGTTTCACAACCAAACGTTCTGGATAACCTGAATCATAGTCACAGTTACCACGAACCACATGGATACCTTCCCAAACAGGATCGCTTGATTCTAACTCAGAATCTCCATTATGGAAAATGGCATCTACCTTCCCTTGATAACGTTTTTTTATGTCTACTACAATATCACGATCTCCATGGGAGTCGCTCATTACGATTATTGTTTGTTCTGCCATGCTGGGAATACCTCCATAAGCTTCTTAACAGCTTGTCCACGATGAGATTGTTCATTCTTCTCCTCTGCAGAAAGCTCTGCTGCTGTCCTACCCGTATTGCCAACTAAGAAAAGGGGATCATAACCAAAGCCATTATCACCTTTAGGTTCTCGGCCAATATAGCCTTTCCAGTCTGCATCAACAACCAAACTATCGCGTCCAGGTGCTGCAACAACTAAGGTTGTATGGAACTGGGCAGAGCGTTTGCTATCATCAAGTACCATGGCAAGTTCATGCAGTAACTTAGCATTATTTTCAGCATCGGTAGCTTCTGGACCCGCAAAACGAGCAGACCACACACCTGGCAAACCTCCAAGAACATCTACCTGCAAGCCTGAATCATCTGAAAGAACCATCTTACCTGTTAATTCCGAAATAGTTTCCGCCTTCAAGCGTGCATTTTCTTCAAAGGTCATACCAGTTTCAGCAACCTCAGGAAGATCTGGATAATCATTAAGATTTTCTACCTTAATACCAAGCTTTCCAAATAGTTTTCGAAACTCCTTAGTTTTTCCTTCATTGCGTGTCGCAATCAACAAAACATCACCAAAGTCTGATTTATTGTCAGAACCAAAGAAATCCTCCAAGGTGATACCTTCTCTAGGTACGTGGACATAGAGAAGCTTATCCCCTTCACTTACAAGCAAGGCCCCTTGATGTTGCGTAACAACCAAGTCTCGACCAAGCTCCTCTTTCAAACAATCCAAGATAAAAGATATTAGGCGAAGGTCCGAAGAGTGTTTAACAACGTGTAACTGAAAGCCACTAACAGCCAAGGCATTAGTCAAGCCTTGAAAAAAGTCAACATATTGTTCATAGGCCTCATCACCACCAAAACATGTCAAGTGATTATAGCTTCCAAAACTAGCCAAGTACCAGTCTTGATTATCCTTATATTCAAAAATTGATTTAGTCATTTTCTAACTCCTTGTCCAAATCTACATGTTGGACAGTAACTTCCTCACCCAGCCACTGTTCAGCAATTTCTTTAAAACCAAGTACACTAGCTGTGGTGTAGTATTCTTCCGTCTTGTCTTCGACCTCACGACTACGATTAATCTCAAAGTAATTGAGCAAGACAGAGACATCACGAACAGTTTCAGCTCCGCTATCAATCAACTTGACACTTGGCCCCATAACATTCTGAATAATCGAGCGTAAAAGTGGGTAATGGGTGCAACCCAAAACCAAGGTATCTACCCTATCAACTAAAGGAGCCATACTTTCATAGACAATCTTTTTAGCCACACTGGAATTAATTTCATTGGATTCAACAATTGGGGCAAAACGGGGACAAGACAAACTCAAGACATTCATTTGTGGTGCCAGACGCTTAATTTTTTGCTCATAGATATTAGACGCAATTGTCATAGGAGTACCAATGACACCAATATGGCCAGACTGACTAGACTTAATGGCAGCACTAGAACCAGGCAAAACCACACCTAGTACTGGAATATCCAAAGCCTCTTTAATTTCCTCCCAAACCACTGCTGTCGCCGTATTACAAGCAATAACAATCATCTTTACATCTTTGGTCAGAAGAAACTTAACCAACTGCCAGGTATATTCTCTGATTTGTCCTGCTGGTCTAGGGCCATATGGAGCCCTAGCAGAATCACCAATATAAACAATAGACTCGTGAGGCAACTGACGTTTAAGCTCACGTACTACCGTCAGGCCTCCGACACCAGAATCCAAAAATCCTATAGGTCGATTATCCATCTTGCCTCCTTATCCCCTTACATTATATGTAAAAAGCTGAGATTCACGTCCCAGCTCCCCACCATTATTTTTTCTTTTTCTTGCTATCTGCAAGTGCTTGTTTTTGTTGTTTGATAATCTGATTATATGTTTGACGCACTTTGGCTTCATTAGGCTTTTGGCCTGCTGCAGACATCATTGTACGAACAGCGTCCACATTCAAACGAGGATTTTCAGCTAATTCTTTCTCAATTTGTTTGCGGGCAAAATATGCGCCTCCATAAAAGCCACCCAAGAGGGCTACAAAAACAAGAATAATCCAAAGGACGGTGTTCATAAATTTAATTCTCCTATAACGTTGATTTACCTTATATTATAGCAAAAATGGGCCTTACTGACAAATGAGACGTTAGTTTCTTAACGAGTCCTCAAAAAAAATTATTTCTCTAAAATACTGATAAAATGAGACTTTCAGTTTCTTTTATTTACAACTGTAAAAGACTTGTAAGATTTCTAGAAAAAAAATAGGTTATTATATAAGTTGTGAAATTATTATGTTTATATAAAGGGAGTTATTTATGCTAAAGGAAGCAACTATTTCCGAACGAAAAATTGTCAATGCATTTATTGAACTCTTAGAAGAGAGTTCACTCGAACAAATCAGCATCACAGACATCATCAAGAAGGCAAATCTCAGCAGACCAACTTTCTACTACTACTATTCAAATAAAGAGGACTTGGTTGAAACCACCTTCTCTAAAATTTTAGATAAAATTTCAAGTATTCTGCAAGAGGACATGACCTATCAAGAAGGTGTTCTAACTGAGATGCTACGATATCTTAAGGAAAATCATAAGCTCTGTCTCACATTAATGACACACATTCCAAATATCAATGGATTAATTCGTGAGTTCATTATCGAGACCATCCTTAACTCTGATATCGAAAATGTCACAGAACTTATGGAAAGTAGCTATCATATTCCAGCCAAGTATTCTTTGGAAGTTTACGTTAGTACCATTGTTACCATTTTGACACTCTGGCTCAAAGAAGGCTGTATTGAATCTCCAGAAGAGATGGCCAATATAATTCTTGAAGCGGTTATCATTAAAGTAAAATAAGCTAGACCTCCTGGGCCTAGCCTATTTTTTTATTAAATTTCAAAATCAAAACCGTCCAGTGTCGCAAAATAATCATTCATAGTCTCTGCACGACGAATCATTCGTGCTGTTCCATCTTCTTGATAGAGGATCTCTGCAGAACGAAGACGACCATTATAGTTGTAACCCATTGAAAAACCATGGGCACCTGTATCATGGATAACCAAGGTATCTCCAATACGAGCCTCAGGCAATTCACGGTTCTTAGCAAACTTATCATTGTTTTCACAAAGCGAACCTGTGACATCAACCACTTGAATATCACCATTTGGATTAGTCATATTAGTAATATGATGGTAGGCATCATACATTGCTGGACGAAGCAAGTTAACTGCAGAAGCATCAACACCAACATAACGTCGATAAGTATCCTTAATATGGAGAACCTTAGTAACAACGAGTCCGTGTGGCGCTGTCATGAAACGACCAAGTTCAGTGTAAATACTGATGTGCCCAAGATCATTTGGAACAAGGATTTCATCAAATTTAGCATGAACACCTTCACCGATAGCAGCAATATCGTTTTGCTTGTTCGCTGGCGTGTAGTCTACTCCAACACCACCTGATAAGTTGATAAAGTCAAGGTTGACACCAAGCTCATTCTTAATTTCTACAGCCAATTCAAACAGTTGAGCAGCCAAGGTTGGATAGTACTCATTCGTTACTGTATTTGACGCCAAGAAGGCATGCAGACCGAATGATTTCACCCCTTTTTCTTTAAGGTAGGCATAACCTTTGAAAAGTTGCTCCTTAGTCATCCCAAATTTAGATTCTTCTGGATGATCCATAATATCTGTACCAAGTGAGAAGACACCACCTGGGTTAAAGCGTAAAGAAAGGGTTTCAGGAAGCCCTGCAACCTCCTCCAAGAAGAAGATATCTTCGTAAGCATCAAGGTTAATTGTCGCATTAATATCACGCGCGTAAACAAATTCTTCTGCACGTGTATCATTAGACGTAAAACTAATGGCAGAGCTATCAAAGCCAATTTTGTTACTCATGACAAGCTCTGTATCAGTCGCACAATCTACACCGCAGCCTTCTTCCTTCAAGATTTTGAGGATTGCTGGATTAGGTGTTGCCTTTACAGCAAAGAATTCTTTAAAACCTGGATTCCATGAAAAGGCTGCATTAACTGCACGCGCTGTTTCACGAATACCTTTTTCATCGTAAAGGTGGAAAGGTGTTGGAAATTCTGCAGTGATTTGATTGAGTTTGTCAGCCGTAATAAAGGGTGTTTTTGTCATTTTATTCTCCATATTTTTACAATAGTAATCTTATTATAGCATAAGAAAAGGCTTGAAACCCAAATTTCTAATAATCTCAAGGGATATTTCATGATACAATAGACGTATAACCTTAATAAAATAATGGGGGATTATTTATGAAAAAATATCTTTATTCTGGGGCGCTTGCTCTAGTAGCCGCCTTTACATTGTCAGCATGTGCCAAGCCAAAACTCGATGCTAAGCTTTCTGTTAACGACATTGTCTATATGTCTGGAAGCGACCTCAAACTTAAAGATGATCAAACCTTGGTTGAAGTCTCATTCAAACTTGAGAATACTTCTGAAGATATGGAAAATGAGCTAAAAATGTCTGCTAAACAATTCTACCTCAAAGATGAAGATGGTAAAAAAGTCACAGCAAGCAAGATTGAGAAAGATGACCTACCTACTCTCTTCAATAAAAATAAGAACGTAGAAGATGCTACAGATGACTTTGGAAAAGTTGAAGCTGATGACTACGAGACTGTCTCCCTCTTTTTCGAAGTTAACAACGACGAAAACTATAAACTCTATTTTGAATCAAAAGATGAAAAGACAGAGGGTCAAACTGTTTCTACTAGTCTAAAAGATTTCGATGGTCAAACAACTACCAATGTTAAAAAGGCTGTTGATGCTTATTTCAACGCAGTTCTTCTAGGTGGAGAAAGTAAAGACTACAGTAAATTTGTTTCTAACGACTTAGATAAGGCTAAGGGTGAACTTAGCCAATATTTCTCAGATAGTCTTCAATACAGCTATAATGAAACTGATAATATCAAACCAACTGGAGATGAAGTTCCAAAAGTTTTCGGATGGGTTCAAACTGCTAACCGTGAACGTGGTAGTTACACTGTTGACAACGTTATCGTTACTAAAGATAAGGCGGAGTTTAACGTTGATATGTCAACTATCAGTATGAAAGCTGCAGACGATGCCTATATTGCTAACCATCCAAGTCTTACTGACGATCTTAAAAACTATCTACAAAGCAATGGTGCTAACGCCGGAAATGTCGACCAATTGACCCGACAATACTACATGGAAACTTACTTACCCAATTCAATCAAAGAAGTAAGTCCATCAGCACCAAAGACAGACGGAACAAATATCTTTAATGATTACTCAGTTGAACTCACTAAGAAAGACGATAAGTGGGCCTTTCCAGACAAAGATAGCTATGTCGGAAAATGGGATTACTATCCACTCTTCTACGCCTATACAGGTCAACAAGGGACAATTACAAAAAACTATTAAACACAAAAAGAATCAGCCAGGTAGCTGATTCTTTTTTACTAATTACGTCTGGCAAAGATTCGCAAGATATTCAAGAACAAGTTAATAAAATTCAAGTAGAGACTGAGCGCCATAGAAACTGCCCATCCATCTGTGACTTGACCATTAGTACTATAATAAATTTTTTTAATTAACTGATTGTCATAAGCAATTAGACCAGAGAAAATGAGAACTGATACAATACTAATCACAAAACTCATTGTGCTACTTGCAAAGAAGATATTAACCAAGCTAGCCACAATAATTCCAATCAAGGCAGCCATAAGGAATTTGGCCATCCCTGACAAGTCACGCTTAATAGAAACTCCGATAAGTGCCATGACAAAGAAAACAATGGCAGTACTTAGGAAAGCTTGGAAAACAATAGCTTGCGTATATTGAGCGATGATAAAACTAAGTGTAAAACCATTCAGAACGGAATAAACTAAGAATAAAGGTAGAGCCGCAGGTGTATTTCTTCGTGCAGCACCACTAGCCAATAAGACCAAGCCAAGCTCCAAAAAGAGTGCTGCCATATAGACCCAAGAATAATTCATGAGAATGTTGACAAAAACATGAGAGAGAGGGAATAACATCAGATAAGAAATGACTGCTGAAAGCCCTACTCCAATACCAACAAGGCCATAAATCTTCCCGAAAAAGCGATTTAATCCTGCATCACTAGTTGTATAAATTGCATTTGATTCCATAGATATCTCCTAAGTTTAATAAATTAATGGTGGTGACTTTGTAGAGTCTTACGACGGAAAAACTTACGATTTTTAATGCGATTTCGTAAAGGCGTCGCTGCTTCTTTAACAGCCCAGTACTTATCCACCATGGTAACGATATAAGATTCCTTATACTTTGGCGGTGCAATAGTTGCTCCCCACATATGTTTGAGGATGATATCCTCTTCTTTTTTGTTTAAATTAACAAGCTTTCTGGCATTACGAACAGCAATCCGTGGGTGCACCCAAGCATGACTCTTATTAAATTTGGTTACTCGCCAATCATAATAGAAAAAGTCATGCAAGAGACCACCTCGAGCAGTGCTCTTAGCATCCCAACCAAATTTTTTAGCAATCTTGTAGCTGGTGTAACTAACATTAACCGAGTGTTCCAAACGTGTCGAATGATGGTGTTGGACAATCCCATCTAATTTTTGAAAACGTGGGTGTGAAATCAAATGTCCAACAACTTCCATGAATTCTTTATCATCTTCTGGTCGCTTCATAATAATACCTCATTAATGTCTCTAATGTTTCTTCATTATACCACTAGAACTTAAATTTATTTTAAAAGGCGAATGTTTTCCAATAAAATCATCCTTAGGACCTAAAGACTAAACATGAGAATCCCTGCAGCAACAGCAACATTGAGACTCTCTGCCTGGCCCGGCATGTTAATATGTACCAGTTGATCAGCGGACTTAGCCATTTCCTTACTGATTCCTTGACCTTCATTTCCCATCACTAGGGCAAAATTACCGTCTGTCTTAACTGCTTTATAGTCAACGGAATCCTCTGAGAGAGTCGTTGCCAAGACTGGTAAATCTTGTTTTTTACAAGTTTCAACCATCTCAAGAATCGGTCCACGGTAGATTGGCAGATGAAAATGACTTCCCTGCATAGAACGTAAGGTCTTCTGATTATAAATATCAGCGGATTTGTCTGATAAAAAGACCCCATCATAACCTGCAGCATCCGCTGTTCGAATCATTGTCCCAACATTACCAGGATCCTGAACATCCTCCAAGAGCAGATACTTCCCTGAAAGAGAGTCTGGCAAAGATTGAGCTTGTTTAGCCACTTCTGCAACAATCCCTTGAGGCGTCTGAGTTTCACAGAGCTCCTTCAGCACCTCTGGACTAACCAACTTAACCTTAGACATATTAGCTACACGGTCAGCCATCTCCTCAAGCACAAAAATTTGAAGAATATCCACACCACTTGCCTTTGCTTCCTCAAAAAGATGCCATCCTTCTAAAAGATAACTGGTTTTACGGTGCTTGCCTTGCAACAATTTTTTAGCAGTCTTGATACTAGCATTTTGCTTTGATTGAATGATTTCCATAAACTCATTATAGCAGAAATTCCTTGATAAATCTTGGACTTGACCGACTTTATAGCAAGGATTATACTAATAGAAAGAGCTTTCAAAAGGAGGTCATGGACCATGCAAAAAGTAAGATTAGTAGTCTCAGGAAGAGTCCAAGGTGTTGGTTTTCGTTATTCAACCTATGCTTTAGCACTCGAAATTGGAGACATTTACGGTCGAGTCTGGAATAACGATGATGGAACTGTTGAAATTCTAGCACAATCAGATAACCCTGCTAAGTTAGCTAAGTTTATCCAAGAAGTGCGAAAAGGGCCTTCAAAATGGTCTAATGTAACCTATGTTGATGTAACCATGACAAACTTTTCAAATTACAGTGATTTTCGCATGGCTAATTAAGATGTTGTCTCCATTTTTAGCTTGTTCTCTTCCTTAAAAAAAGGTAAAATAGACAAGTATAACTAAAAAACAAAAGGAATGATATTGTGAATAAAAATCAAAAACGTCTAGCCCTTATGGGGCTTGCTGCCAGCATGCTTATCTTTCTATCAGGATGTGTGAGCCTTGATAAGTCTGGTAATCCTACTGGTTGGGTCTGGAACCTAATTGGTCGTCCTATGAGCCACATCATCACCTACTTCGCAAATAATCTTGGTCTTGGATTTGGTCTAGGTATTATCTTCGTAACTATCATTGTTCGTTTGATTATCTTGCCACTTGGTCTTCACCAATCTCGTAGTGCAGCCTACCAATCAGCAAAACGTGAGTACCTTGCTCCTATCTTGGAACCAATCAACGAACGTTTGCGTAAGGCTGAAACTCAAGAAGAAAAAATGGCTGCTCAGTCTGAACTCATGCAAGCCCAACGTGAAAACGGTCTTAGCTTGATGGGTGGTGTTGGCTGTCTTCCTCTATTGATTCAGTTCCCATTCTTCTCAGCGCTTTACTATGCAGCACGTTACACTCCTGGGGTACTCAAGGATAACTTCCTCTGGTTTAACCTCGGTCATCGTGACTTCCCACTGATTATCATTATTGCTGCTCTTTACTATTTCCAATCTTGGTTGTCTATTCAACAAGTTCCTGAGGAGCAACGTAAGCAAATGGCAGCGACTATGTACAGCATGCCAATCATGATGATTTTCTTTGGTATCAGCTCACCTGCAGCCGTAATCCTTTACTGGTTAGTTGGTGGTATCTTCTCTATTATCCAGCAGTTGATTACTAACTATATCATCAAACCTCGCTTGAAAGAAAAAGTTGCTGAAGAGTTCAAAAAGAACCCTCCAAAAGCACCTCGTACAACACCGAGCAAGCGTAAAGATGTTACTCCAAAAAATACTCAAGCAATTACAAGTAAACCAAAGAAAAACCGTAACGCTGGTAAGCAAAATCGAAAATAAACTACAAAACACTCTTGAAGTTTTTTCCAAGAGTGTTTTTCTTATAGATAAATTCAAACTATCCTAGCTCCTAATTTCGCTGGTAACAAAAAAGGAGTAAGACAGAACAAATGTTCTGCCTCACTCCCATAAGGATCAAACAACTCCTACATCATGTAGTTATTTCGATGTTTATTCAAATACTGGACACTTTTGTCCTAGCATTTACTTAGGCTGTTTTTTCTACACTAAGGATTTCAACAGAGTAGCTACCTGCTGGTGATTCGATAGCTACTTTGTCACCAACTTTCTTACCAATCAAGGCTTGAGCAATTGGGCTTTCATTTGAAATTTTACCTGAGAAAATGTCAGCACCGGCTGCACCAACGATATGGTAAGTATCTTTGTCGCTTGTACCAACTTCTTGCACAACAACTGTTTTACCAATCGCAACCTCGTCATTAGCAACAGCATCACTATCAACGATTTCTGCGTAACGAATCTTTGTTTCAAGAATTTGAATTTGACCCTCAACAAAGGCTTGCTCATCTTTAGCTGCCTCATACTCAGAGTTTTCTGATAGGTCACCATAAGAACGGGCAATCTTGATGCGTTCTACAACTTCTGGACGACGTACGAGTTTGTACTCCTCCAATTCTGCTTCAAGTTGTTCTTTTTCCGCTAGGGTCATTACATATGTTTTTTCTGCCATTTTTTTCTCTTTCCTATTTTTTTAGCTAGTTGTTTTAAAATCAAACTCAGTAGTCAGTCGCTGAATTTTAATTAACCAATCAGGCTATTTATCTTTTAGTTTGCTATTAATATAAGTTTCAACATTATGCTGGTGCTCTTCATAGCTTTCAGCAAAATAGACTTCACCAGTTGTTACGTCCGCCACAAAGTACATGTACTTGGTAGAAGATGGATTGATAACCGCTTCTATTGCCGACAGACTCGGACTGTCCACAGGACCAGGCATCAGTCCTTTATGAACATAAACATTATAAGGGGAGTCAATATTCGTATCAATCGTTGCATCTTCTTTCAAGGTCGTTTCTTGACCAAGTTTTCCAAGAGCATAAAGAACTGCGATATTACTTTGCAAGGCCATATCTGAATCAAGACGATTATAGAAAACGCTAGCAATGTTTTTACGATCATCATCAGTTGCTCCCTCTTTTTCAACAAGAGAAGCTAGAGTCAAGATCTCATTAACATTATAGTTACTTGATGAAATTGTTGCATAGTATGGTGATAGGTAGGTGTCCATCGTAGAGAGCATTTCCTCCGCCAAAGATTCCACCGTCGTATCGTCATGAACGTTATAAGTCGCTGGGAACAGATAACCCTCTAGGACATACTTAGCATCTGTAGAATTCGGAAGGTTTGCCAACAAGGTTGGGTACTTCGCTTTCATCTTAGTAATGAAAGCATCATCCTTCATAAGTTTCAAGAAGTCTTTTGCCTTAAGTCCAGTAGATGAATTTTTACCTTTTTTAGCTGATGAATTAACTTCAACCGCCTTGGCGATTTGCTCAATGGTGTACCCTTCTTTAACCAAGACTGTACCTAGAGATGGTTCCTGAGGCTTATCACTTCCTTTTTTCTGAAGGGCCTCAATAATTTCATCCATAGTCATACTAGCCTGAAGGTTATAGTAACCACTTTTTAGATTCGAAATGTTCTTAAACTTGGTATAGTAATTAAAGACTTTACCAGATTTAATGACACCAGCTGATTCCAACAACTGACCGATGTAACTGCTACCTGAATTTTCAGGAATTTCAACACTAATAAACTTAGTCGAATTGACATCTTTTGCACCAACTGCATCACTAACATATCGATAACCAAAGAATCCAGCTAATGACAAGATAAGAATCAAGAAGACAATGATGTTTCTTGCAATTCGTCCTGCACGACGATTATTTTTATTGCGTTTTTGCTTTCGGTTGGAGCGTGAAATCGGCTCTTCGTCGATGATTTCGTCCTGTTCAACATCTTTTGGAGAAGACTTTTTCTTCTTCACTTTCTTACGTTTCTTTTTATCAGCTTTTTCAGAGACTGCTAAAGCAATGCTCTCATCACCCTCATTGTCGTTAGTTACTAGGTCTGACTGAACCTTTTCTGGTTCAGAGTGATTACTTGCTGTATGATGTTCTTGCAAAAATGCTTCTTTTTGACGTTCTGATGTCATCTTGGCCACCAATTCTTTAGGATCCGTGTAGATAGCTTCTTTAGCCTTAGCTTCAATGAGCTCCTTAGCAACATCTGCAGGAATATATTCTTCCTCTGATGCTGCGTTAAGACTAGTTTCCCAAACTGGACGTTTAAAACGACGTTTCGACGTTTCAGTCTCCTGAGGGATATTTAAATTTTTCTCCTCATCAACTTGTTCATTGTTAACTTGCTCTTTAGAGCTTGATGTTACGTTTGAATGGACATCAGACGCTAAAGACTCAGCTTGAGAATCAGAAGACAAGCCAATACTATCTTGAAAATCTCGGGCTGTCTCAGAAGTCATAGTTTTAGCTATAGCACTATGAGAAACAGAATGAGAACTCAAATTTTGGTTACTTACTTTATTTGACGCTGATCCAGCATCTATTGCATGGCTATCAGCTGACGTTGAAAGTGGTGTCTCGGGCATAGTTGCACTTTTATTATGCTCCTCCTCACGAAGAGAACGGAGCCGTGTCGCTTCTTGTAAATCTCGAAGAATCTGATTTTTAAAGCTCAGGCTATCTTCAGCAGATTCCGAGTGTTCATTATACTTGTCCGTCAAGGCATACCTCCTCTATAGTAACAAACGCCATTATATCTTAAAAAGTCAGTTAATGCAAATCAATTGGTCCTTTGTCACAGTAACGTAACACTGGCATTACTAGCTTTCTGGATTCTCCCAGACCATATTATACCAAGAGCTACCGCCATGATTTGATTCGGATTCTCCTTCGTCAATGAAACCATTCATCTCATAATAGCTAATCAGGTAATCATGACAAGTCAAGCTAATTCCTTGACGTTTTTGAGCAACAGCCAGGTCTTTAAGAGCTGCAATCAAGGCTGTTCCAACACCTTGCCCTTTAAAGTCTTTGGAGATAGATAAACTAGTCACTGCAATATAGCCTCCTTGACTAGCGTTAATAGTTACCTTGTGGAACAAGTCATCTGTAAGATAACGTTCCGAAATCACAGGTCCTTCGATATAACCAGCTACAGCGCCATCAATTTCAGCAATTAGGAAGGTGTCGCAAATCGTCTCTAAACGCTCTGCAATGGCCTCTGGTGTAGCAGCTTCTTCAGGCGAAAAATTATCTTGTTCGATACGAACAACATCAGCCCAATCATCCGTTCGAGCGTGTCGAATAATCATCTGAAATCCCTTTCTATCTAAGAGAAAGAGCTGAGCGAAATCGCTACAGCCCTTAATATATTACATATGCGTTTGCAAGCTTGCTAGGAGCTCTACAAATGAACGTTCATAAAGTTGGATGTCTCCAGCTCCCATAAAGACATAGACAGCATTGTCATGGTCAAGGAGAGGTGAAACATTTTCAACTGTAACCACTTTGGCAGGTTTATTGATCTTAGCAGCAAGATCTTCAACCTTTACATCACCATGGTCAACTTCACGCGCAGAACCATAAATTTGTGCCAGATAGACAGCATCCGCTTCATTTAAAGCCTCAGCAAATTCATCAAGAAGGGCAATGGTACGGGTAAAAGTATGTGGTTGGAAAATAGCAACAATCTCTTTAGATGGGTACTTTTGACGTGCTGCATCTAGCGTTGCAATAATTTCAGTTGGGTGGTGAGCAAAGTCATCGATAATAACAGTATCGCTAATAATTTTCTCTGTGAAACGACGTTTAACCCCTGAGAAAGTTTTTAGATGTTCAGCAACCAAGGCCATATCAAAACCAGCCACATAAAGGTTACCGATAACCGCAGTTGCGTTCAAGATATTGTGACGACCATAAGCTGGCACATGGAATTCTCCAAGGATTTGTCCGTCGTGTTTCACCTTAAAGTTAGACCCTGTCGTTGTACGAACAATATCCGTTGCCATAAAGTCATCATTTTCTTCAAAACCATAGTAATAGATTGGTGCATTAGCTGTAATTTTACGAAGATATTGGTCTTCACCGTAAACAAAGAGACCTTTTTGCACCTGTTTAGCATAATCATCGAATGCTGAAAAAACATCATCAATACTTGTAAAGTAATCTGGATGGTCAAAATCAATATTAGTAATGATTGAATAAGCTGGATGATATGGCATAAAATGGCGTTCATACTCATCAGACTCAAAGACAAAGTTTTGCGCATTGGCAGAGCCACGTCCAGTTCCGTCACCGATAAGGTATGATGTGTCTGTGATATTTTTCATAACATGTGACAAGAGGCCTGTTGTAGAAGTCTTGCCATGTGCACCTGCCACACCAAAACTAGTGAATTGGTCCATGAAGTGTCCCAAGAACTCATGATAACGCTTGAAGCTATAACCATTCTTAATAGCAAAGGCAACCTCAACATTATTGTCTTCACGGAAGGCATTCCCAGCAATCAATTCAACATCTTCAGTGATATTTTTTTCATCGAAAGGAAGAATCGGAATACCTGCTTTCTCAAGACCACGTTGAGTGAAGTAATATTTTTCCACATCTGAACCTTGAACCTTGTGTCCCATTTGGTGGAGCATCAAAGCCAAAGCCGACATACCAGATCCTTTAATTCCAATAAAATGATAAGTTTTTGACATAGTTTCTCCTTACAATCGCACTGCGATTAGTTTGCGTCTTCTAAATGCGTCAAATTTAGTTCTTGAGCAACTCGGTGTTCACGGTAAGTTTGACGTTCTGGGTAATTATAAACCTGGCTACGTTTCAAGAAGTCATAACTATTTTTCTTGACGTTCTTACGAGATGGGTTCCTAGGTTGTTGATAAGTTGGAGCTACTTCTGCCAAGATATAAGTATCTTGTTTCAGACGATTTGCCAAGTGATGGATTTTTGAGTGTTTTCCATTAGGTGCTAACGTTCTCTTGATAGCACTTACAGGAGCCCCCAAGATAGACGCTGTCACTGGCCCCTTGTCCGTTGTTACAGCAACTGGCTCAACAGTAGCCTCAAAATCTGGTTTCATTTCTACCTTAGGCTTAGCAGCTAGTGAACGGTTATTCGTATGTTTCGTTGGTTGAACTTCTTGGCGTAGGTATTTTTGGCGTTTCTCCCGTACGTCACGCTTCGCCTTTTCACGGGCTTCTTCAGCATAAGTCATTCCAGCCTCTTGTGTTTCAACTCGTTTTGGAGCCTGCTTACGTTTGCGAGGCTTGGCTGACAAGAATTCATGGTTCGGTAAGAAATCATTGTAGTCCTTATCCTGATAAGGGCCACGGATATTAGTGATTAAATCTTCATTTTCGTATAGGCGCATAGAGACAGGTTCTTGCAAGCAAGATTCCCCGTCCGGAATCAGCGGAAATTGTCGTCTTTGGCGATGCATAAAAGACTTCCTTTCGTTTTCGAGATGATGCGTATCTTAATATAAACAATCGGGAATGGGTAGATACGTCTTGCAATATCCTATTATAGCCTAATTCAAAAGATTTGCCTAGTGTCATTTTTATATTTTAGTATTTCAATATTAAATATAACAAATTAAGATATTGCAATACCAAGAATCTCTTTAATATCCTCAACTGTCATGCTGGCACGGCTTTCATTGCCATCCAATACTGTTGTAACGAGATTTTTCTTACCTTCTTGGAGCTCAAGAATCTTCTCTTCGATAGTACCTCTTGTAATCAAACGGTAAACTTCGACATTTTGCTCCTGACCTATACGATGAGCACGACTAATAGCCTGCATTTCCACCGCTGGATTCCACCAGAGGTCAATCAGAATAACTGTATCCGCACCAGTTAAGTTAAGCCCGACACCCCCTGCTTTTAAAGAAATCAAAAAAGCATCTCGACTTCCTTGATTGAAGGCTCTAGTCATCTCCTGACGACTATCAGATGGGGTTGACCCTGTTAGCTTATAAGAGGGAATGCCTAACTCTTGTAAAAGCTCCTCTGTAATATCTAACATCCCACGAAATTGCGAAAAGATAAGGACACGATGATCTGATTCCTTAATTTGACTAAGTAGGTCTCTAAGACTGTCTAATTTCCCACTATCACCGGCGTAATCCATAAAGAGGGCTGGCGTGTCACAGATTTGGCGTAAGCGGGTAATTCCTGACAAGATTTCTACCTTACGACGATTGATTTCCTGGTCACTTGCTGAAATTAAACCTTGTTGCATCTGTTGCAATTGCGCTAAATAAATAGCCTTTTGAGCATCCGACAATTCACTTTGGTAAGTAATTTCAATCAAGTCCGGTAAATCAGGAAGGACCTCATCTTTTTTACGTCTAAGAATAAATGGAGAAATGTACCGAGCCACTTCCTTAGGTGTTAACTTAAGAAAAGTTTTCTTAGCTGGTAAAAGCCCAGGTAAAATAATCTGAAAGATAGACCAAATTTCCAACAAATGATTTTCAATAGGCGTTCCAGACAGAGCTAGGCAATGCGGAACAGAAAAATCACGTAAATATTGAGCAATCTTCGTCTGAGTATTCTTCATGACCTGAGCCTCATCTAGAATGAGATAATCATACTTACCAGCCTTATAAGCATCAAAATCCTGACGGAAGGAAGCATAGCTAGTAATAATAATCTGATGGTCTTCTGCAATGATTTCATCACGTTTTGGCTTAAGTCCATAAGAAACTGCTACATCTAACTGAGGTGCAAATTTTCTAAACTCATCCTGCCAATTGTAAATCAAACTCGAGGGCGATAGAACCAAGACTCGTTGTCCTTCCTCTAAATGTGCAGAAAGATAAGCAATGGTCTGTAAAGTTTTCCCCAACCCCATATCGTCGGCTAAAATACCACCAAAACCATAGTGATGCAACATTGATAGCCATTGAACTCCTTTTTCTTGGTAGGGACGAAGGTCAACTTCCACCTGATAGGCCGGCAAGTCGAAGGTTTCTGGCTTTCTCAAATGTTTCGTTAACTGTTGAAAATCTTTTGAAAAACGAACAGAATCATTTTCTGAAAGAGAGTCCATCAATTGATAGGCGGCTAATTGATGGAGTTCCAGATGCCCTTGCCCCGAGTAACGGGCCCTCAAAGTTCTGAGACTCTCACTGATACGATGTGTCCCCTCATCAAAGACAATCAACTGACCACTACGATTAATAAAGTAGGGCGCACTTTCCATCAAGGCTTCTAAAGCATGATCCACATCCTCATCATCGAGACTTGAAAAATCAAACGAAATATCTAATAGATTTCCCTGACGCTCTACCTGAACTTGTGGACTCTGTTCAACACGTAAGTCACGCAACTCCTGTCCAATAAGAACTGGCCCTGCATTTTCAAAAGCTGGTAGAGTATTCACAAAGAAGTCATAGAGCTCTTGATTGCTATCTAAGCGTTTAGATGACTGAAAATCAGAGGTAAATCCATGTTTAGCCATCAAACGGAAAATAGCCTGCTCATGACGATAGTTACTAGTAAAGCCTAAATGACTCAACTCATGACGATTATCCACAACATAGCCATCAAAATCAAAAGCCAATGTAAGCATGACCTCGCGTTCACCTTTCAAATCAAAGCGAAATCTCGGGGTGAAATCTTTGATATTAAAGGCTTTTGGGGCTTTAACCGGTCCCATGGTCTTAAAATCAAAAAGACTAGCAGCCAAGATGGCTTGTTCTTCTAGATTAAAACTGACGTGTTTATTCAAATCGCTTCCGATAGGAAGAGAACGTAAGCCAAGTAAAAGTTTTTGCTGTTTTCGATTAAGACGATAGAAAACACCCTGATAAAAGAGAATACGATTATTAAAAAATGCTTGACTGTTTTTCTCAGCGACAGTCAATTCAATCATTTTGGGTTCGACACAAATATCAAATGAGAAAAGATTGGCTTCAGCAGTCAAATCCTCGACCAAAAGGCTGCGATATTCAATCCCTTCCCATTCAAACCTGAAGCCATCCAAATCCTGCATCAACCTCAATCCCTCCTCAAAAAAACCATAGGGGAGACTAAGGTGTCGTGCATTATTCGGTAAAATAAAGGTTAAATTGGATTTAGCTTCATCTGGAATCATCCGTCTTAAGAAGTCTAAAAATGCTTGTGAAGCCTGGTCAAACTGAATGAGTGATAGAGGTTCATAGTAATTCTTACCTATCTGATAATAGCCTTCAGTCTCTACAAGCTTAAGAAAGGCTGGGATATCTCGAATGACGTAAGAACGTTCATCTGGTAAGCGACGTAAACGTAAGCTCCACCAAATCTCTGAACCAAAGGCAGATTCCTCTCCCTCTACCGTGAGGCTATATCTAACAGTATCATCCTCATTAAGAGAAAGGCCCTCTAAAAATAAGCCACCAAAAGAATGCCCTCGCTCTTGGTCCTGGGCGGACTCTTGTTTCTCCTCTAGTTCTGCTAAGAGACGCTGGCCCTCCTTATCATTTTTTAGATAATACTCAACCGCTGCCAAATGGGAACAATAGCCTTTTTGAGCGAAAAAATCACAGTCACACTTGATTTCAGAATCATCGAGTGCATAAATTAAATGATGTTGCCCAACTGTCGTGTCCAACTGAGTTTCTGAGACCTGATGTATGGTAATTAAACCCTTTTCAAAAAGTTCAATCCCCTCATTACGGACTCTACCCGGCATCAATTTCGCCATAGTATTCACTCCTATCTTATCCCTCTATTATAGCACAAAATCCTTATAAACTCGGTCTTCACCAAGATAAAACAAAAAACACTCCCTGGGGAGTGTCGTCGATCATTATTCATAATCAAGTTTATCTGAGTGACCTGAACCATTACCTACATAGTAACCTGTCTTACAGTTGATACTAAAGAGATAAGTTCCATCTGGAAGGTACAGGTTGTAGTAACCATTACCGTTGATGATGTTGACTGGCTCAAGGATAAAGTTATCTCCTGAGAAGTAACCACGTGAGTGAGATGTTTCAATAATCTTATCAAGAACACCATCAGTCCAAATCCAAGCTGGATTACTTGTATCTGCTACTGCGTTTGCATTGTAAGGCACACGAGAGCGATCACGTTGAAGGATAGATGGATTGTAATTTGTGATACCTCGTGTCACAACTGTTGAAGCTGCAACTGAGCCACCAGAAGTTCCACCAGCCGCACCTGTTGCACCTGAATTAGCTGCTCCATTTTGTGCACCAGAAGTATTCGATGTTGCCGCATCACCACCATTAGAAGCTGTTCCAGATGTATTATCTCCCGAAGGAGTAGCAGTATTAACGCTTTCAGCAGCTGTCGCTGCAGACGTTGCACTTGCAGCCTTAGCTTTTTCTTCAAGCTGTGTTTTACCACCCTTAATGGCTTCTTGGATCGTGCTATCAAGACTAGCATTGCCAGTTTTTGTTACACTTTCTGGAAGATCATTAAAGTTAGCATCAGATTTAACTGAGATAGAGGCATTGTAGCTACCGTCTACAAGAGCATCTGATTCATACTTACTATTGACTTTTTGAATAGCTTCAATTTGCTTCTTCAAGTTATCGTATTTTGTCTTAGCTGCATCATAATACTTGGTTTTTTCCAATTTTTTAAGTAGTTTTTCCAAGTCTGATAGCTTACCAAATTGATCATTAGCTAGTTTTGTTTGCTCATCATCTGTGAAGAAATTCTTATACATGTCTTCGAAGGCTTTATTATCAGAGGCTGATGTGTCCTTGCTTGATGATGATGTCACTGCTGAAGAAGCTGTACTTGTTGTTTTCGCAGATTGGCTATGTGTTCCTTTATAAAGAGCATAGCTACCACCAATTATAGCTAGAGCAAGAACCGTAAGAGCACCGATAACAACACCTTTACGGCGGTAAACTGGAATATCACCATCAAAGAAACCTTTATGAGATGGAGAAATCGACTCTGAAGAAATTCTGTCTTCTGCTGATGGACGATTAACTGTCATAGAGACCTTTGGTGTCGCTTTTGCTTCATCAGCTTTAGCTCCTGTTACACCGGCAACTGTTGCAGCAATAGCTTCTAAGTCAATTGTTTCTGAGACTGCAACATCATCCAACAGAGGTTTAGAGTCTTGTGGTTCAGAAGCCTTGTCATTAGCAGGTAAAGTACTTTCTGGTTCCGGATCATCAATGTTAGCAATCAAAGGATTATTATCATCAATATTGTCTACCATAGCAGCGTTATCAACTTGTTGATTAGTTGATGTAGCCGTCGCAGCAAGGGCTTCACCAAGATCGAATTTTTCTGCTTCTGACGTGATAAAACGATCCGCATTCGTCGATGTTATGATGGTTTCAGAGCTTTGACTTTCTGGTTTCACAATAACTTCAGGTTCAACAGGAGCATTTGGCATTTGACGATCAACAGAAGCTTGGGTTTCATCTGCCTTAGCGTCAGTTGTGCCAAAACCAAATGTAACCGGTGTTACTGTTTCATCAGCAGTCGTTGAGTTAGTTGACTCATTAGCCAGTGATTGACCAATCAAACCTGAATCAGCAAATTCCTGACGTTGCTTTTGAATGAAGGCGTCCAAGGGTGATGTATCGCCGTCTGCTTCAATTTTCTTTGAAAATTTTTGGGAGGCAACTTCCTCACGATGTTGCTTGATATACTTATCCAAAATACTGTCTGTTTCGGTTACACCAGCATTAATCTCAGCTTCTTTGCGGACAGCCTCACCGACTGTCATTTCCTTGGCATCTTGGAAATCTAACTCTTGGCTTCCTTCATAGCCATTTTGTGTTTTATCTTCTGACACGTTTAATTTACCTTTCTAGCCTCAGAACGGCGAACACGCTCTCCAAAATATTGATATAAATCAACGCGGAGGGTCCCGTTATAAAGCTTACGTTTTTTATCGGCTTTCATACCGTATTTACTTTCAAATTGTTCATCACTGGTCAAGATAAACTTGCTCCACGTTTTAAGCGGTGCAAAAGTTTGACCCATTTCATTATACAAGATATCCACAGCCTTGTCATCCAACAAGCGCTCCCCATAAGGAGGGTTTGAAATAATGACACCGTTGATTTTATCTGTTTTCAAGTCCTGTAAACGCATTTGTTTCAATTTAATAACATCTTCAAGACCAGCCTCGCGAGCATTAGCCTTAGCAATCTCAACCATACGGCTATCAATATCACAACCCATAATGTCTAATTCAATATCGTAATTTGCCTTGCTATCAGCTTCATCTCGTACTGACTGTACTAAATCTTTATCCACCCAATTCCATGCTTCAAAGGCAAAATCACGATTAAAACCTGGTGCGATATTCATTCCAATCATAGCCGCTTCAATACAGAAGGTCCCTGAACCACAAGTTGGGTCAATCAAAGGTTTATCAGGATACCAATTGCTAAGTTCAAGAATAGCAGCTGCCATATTTTCTTTAATAGGTGCCCCACCTTTATCAGTACGATAGCCACGCTTAAAGAGACTAGCACCTGTAGTATCAATTAAAACAGTAGCCTTATCCTTTAAGATTGAAACTTCAATCTTAAATTCCGCACCTGTTTCTTGAAGAGGCACTCCTTCCGGACGGTGGAAATACTTCTGTAATTTTTTTACGACAGCTTTTTTAGAAATCGCTTGAACAGACGGCTCATTATGAAGCTTTGATTTAACACATTTAGCTTTTGAAATTGGGAACTTCGCACCTAAGGGAAGATAATTTTCCCAGTCCAAGGCAAAAATTCCCTGAAAAAGCTCCTCAAAAGTACGTGCTGGAAACTCTCCCACCACAATCTTGATACGGTCTGCAGCTCTCAACCAAAGGTTAGTTTCAGCAATTGCACGAACATCACCTTGGAAACGCACCTTACCATTTTCAACCCGAGTCTCATAGCCCAACTCACGTAGTTCACGTCCAACCACAGCTTCAAGTCCGGCTGCAGCAGTTGCTACTAATGTAAATGTTTCTTTCATTGTCATCCTTTTACCTAAAAACTATCCTAAGCTATAGCTTATTATTCACTCTTGCTCTTATTAAATGGTAGACGCAAAAGTGATGATTCTTGCTAAAAGAAGGCTGAGACATGTGTCCCAGCCTCACCTATATGCAATTTTCTATAAGCCATGTTTTGTTCCAGAAGTGACTAGGTACCACTTCCTTCGATAATCATCTGTCTACTGCATAGCAGTCAGAATGGTCCGTTCGTTTCCGGCCATTCCATGCCCCTACCAAAGTTTGGGTTGCTAGCTTGAGGGGTTTACCGCGTTCCACTTTTTAGGTTTCCCTAAAAACTCCGTCACTGTGGCACTTTCAGAGCTACTAAAACCTATCCGAAGACTTAGCCAGTTCGCTCGCCGTAACTTGAAAATCAAGTCCCTAGGCTTATTGATTCACCTAGCACAAACACTACTGGCATCACAGCCAGTGCTAGCATGGACTTTCCTCATGGAAGACTAGCAACCATGCGATTATCCAAAAATTGCACAAAACCAGTTTTATTCGACGATTTGTTTTCCAAAGACCTCTTTTTCCAAACGGCTGATACGTTTTAAAATATCATAGTTTGAAGCCGAAGCAACATTGGCAGTGGCATGTGATGGTTCACTTGTCGCACCTGCATATGCGGGGCGGCTTGCAGGAGCCGATGTCGCCTTAGCCTTCAGTTTTGCATTTTCCTCTTGCAATTCCTTAACTAGAGCAATGTAGACACCGTAATCTTTAATCACATCATCTAAAAACTCATCAACTTCTGTTTTATCGTATCCACGCATGCTTGTTTTAAATTCTTGTTCGTAGATTTTCTTGGGCGTTAAATTAATCTTAGCCATCATTCTTCTCCAATACTTGTCTTATCTAACTTACTAATACTTTACAGTCTAATGTTTTTATGATACAGAAAAAAATATAAAAATGCAAGTTTAAAACTCAATTATATCCTATTCCGACATGACTTCATTGAGGTCATCAAAAGTCAATCGAAATAAGGGATAATCCCTTGCTTCTATTATCATATCGTAAAAATATTTCAAATTTGTTTCATTTTCAGATTCATAAAATAAATAAGCTTGGTCTGTATTATCAATGAGAAACTGATTAAATTGTTTGAACTGAGCTGGCGATTGATAAGCTGGAAAACTATACTTTACAAAATCAACTTGTTTAAAGGTTGCCAATTTTGCTTGATTAGCTTCATTCCAATTCTGACCGTGTGTTTCAAATGGAAATAGCGTCGCTAACTTCAAAGGATAGTCTTTCTGAAGTTCCTTAGCCACTTCTAGCGCCCAAAATTCAAAACCAAGGTTCCCAGTAAAAATCATCCAATCCACACCTTCATCTAAAAAACGTTTAAAATCACGTTTGATCGCCTTCTTGATGATGTTTATCTTAGGATCCTTTTCTTTAAAAATACCAAGTTCAAAGCTTTTATATCCAGTTATTAGTAGTGATGTCATTTATTGTTTTCCTCGTTCATTTTATGGTATAATAAAATAGTCTTTATGCATATCTTATAAAAAAGAAGGGAAAGAAATGGTAAACTATCCCCATCAGATATCTCGTAAGATAGCACAAGTACGTACTAAAAAATCGAATAAAGTTGATTTTGCCAATCGGGGGATGAGCTTTGAATCTGCTATTAATGCAACTAATGATTACTATTTGTCGCGTGGTTTAGCTGTTATTCATAAGAAACCTACACCTGTTCAGATTGTCAAAGTCGATTATCCAAAACGCTCACGAGCAAAGATTGTAGAAGCTTACTTCAGGCAAGCCTCAACTACCGACTACTCTGGTGTTTACAAAGGATACTATATTGATTTTGAAGCCAAAGAGACACGGCAAAAAACATCTATGCCTATGAAAAACTTTCATGCGCATCAAATTGAGCATATGTCTCAGGTCATCAATCAAGATGGAATCTGCTTCGTGCTACTTCACTTCTCAACGCTTAAGGAAACCTACCTTCTGCCTGCCAAAGACTTGATCGCTTTTTATCGAATTGATAAGGGGACAAAATCAATGCCTCTTGATTATATCAAAAAAAGAGGTTATGCCATCGCAGAGGTAGCTTATCCTCAAGTTCCTTATTTAGAAATCATTGAAAAATTATTAGGTGGTAACACATAATGGCTAAATTTAATTTCAGCAACTTTAAAGAATCACTTAACGGTTTGACTAAACGTGCTAAAAACATAAAGGTCAAACGTTCAGATTCTTCTCGTTATAACAAAAGAAAACGTTCAGCTACTTCAGATCAAAGTTTAGGCTGGCGTATTGCAAAATACGGTTTTATTGGACTACTGACTTTCTTTGTAATCTCTGTCATCGCTGGGGGTGGACTCTTTGCTTACTATGTTAGCAGTGTGCCTAAACTTACCGAGAACAAGCTACAATCAACAAACTCAAGTAAGATTTACGATGCTAATGGTAGTCTTATCGCTGACTTAGGAGCCGAAAAACGCGAAAGTGCATCAACAGATGAGATTCCTACAACCCTAGTCAATGCAATTACCTCTATCGAGGACAAGCGTTTCTTTACCCATCGCGGTATTGATGTTTTTCGTATTATGGGGGCCGCTATTAACAACCTTAGTCGTAGCAGCACTCAAGGGGGATCTACACTTGACCAACAGTTGATTAAGTTAGCTTACTTCTCAACTAATACCTCGGACCAAACCCTTAAACGTAAGTCACAAGAAATCTGGTTATCTCTCCAAATGGAGCGTCAGTTCACTAAACAAGAAATCTTGACCTTCTACGTTAATAAGGTTTATATGGGTAATGGTTACTACGGTATGAAGACCGCAGCTGAATCTTACTTTGGTAAAGAATTGGGCGACCTTTCAATTGCCCAAGCAGCTCTCCTAGCTGGTATTCCTCAAGCACCAACACAATATGACCCTTATGCTAATCCGGATGCCGCTACAGAGCGTCGTAACACTGTTCTTAATGAAATGTATGAAGACAAAAAAATTTCTAAAGAAGAGTATGAGCAAGCTAAAGCAACGGATGTATCAGATGGTCTTCTTCCTCTTACGAAGAAAGCTAGCTACGAACTATACCTAGATAACTACATCAAACAAGTTATTGAACAAGTCGCTACCGAAGCCAATGCTGATATCTACTCAGCTGGACTCGATGTCTATACAAATCTTGACCCTGATATTCAAAAATTCATTTGGAACGTCTATAATACTGACGACTACATCTACTATCCAAACGATAGCTTCCAGGTTGCATCTACTATCATTGATGTTACCAATGGACATGTTGTTGCTCAATTGGGATCACGTCACCAAGACGAAAATATTGCCCTTGGTACAAACCAAGCGGTTCAAACTGACCGTGACTGGGGTTCTACAATGAAGCCTATCACCGATTACGCACCTGCTATTGAAAAAGGTGTCTACACTAACACCGGTACTACCGTTTATGATAACCCTTATAATTTCCCAGGTTCTTCAACACCAGTTTACAACTGGGACCGTAAGTATTACGGAAGCATCTCTCTGACTTATGCGATTCAACAATCACGTAACGTTACAGCCGTTAAAGCCCTTCAAGCGACTAGTTTGGAGTATGCTCAATCCTTCTTGAAAGATTTAGGTATTGAGTACCCAGAGATGTTCTATTCAAACGCTATCTCGTCTTCAACATCATCATCAGATCCTAAGTATGGTGCATCAAGTGAGAAAATGGCTGCAGCCTATGCAGCCTTCGCAAATGGCGGTACTTACTATAAACCTTCTTACATTAAATCAATTAAATTTGAAGATGGTTCAACAAAATCATACGATTCTAAGGGTGTCGAGGCCATGTCGCCACAAACAGCTTACATGATGAATAGCATGTTGAAACAGGTTTTGACAGGTGGTACGGCGACTGAAGCTTATGTACCTGGCACTATCAATGCCGGTAAAACGGGTACATCTAACTACGATGACGATGAATACTATCAAGTCCAAAAAGAAAGTGGCGTCTACGCTGATCTTATGGTTCCGGATGAAACTTTCGTCGGATACAACACTAAGTATTCAATGGCTATTTGGACAGGTTACAAGAATCGTAAAACACCGGTTTATGGTTCAGATCTTGATATCGCTAAACAAATCTACGGTGTAACAAGTAGCTACCTCAACCAGATGTATGGTGCAGGTTCTGAAGATTTCGATATGCCTAGTGGTGTTTACAACAATGGTAGTTATGTCTTCCTAACTGGTTCATCAACATCAAATGTTTATACAGGATCACTAGGAACATCTAGCTCATCATCAAGTTGGGATTCTAGTCAAAGCAGTGACTCATCAAGTTCACAAGGTAGTCAACAATACGGCCCTGATGCCTCAACTAATCCATCATCATCTGCATCTAGTGGCTCTGAGAATTCGAATACTTCTACAGAAGAATAGTACACTAAAAGAGTTATCCATTTGGATAGCTCTTTTTATATCTCTAAATGCTTATATAGTTGACAAAAAACACTGGGAATTCTATCCAGTGTTTTTGAGATATTCTCTTATTTTGAAGCAAGCGCTCCCATTGGGTCCCAAGGAGCAAGTATCTGTGGTTCTGCTTCATAGGCTGCCAACTCTTCAGATGTAAGGAAGTCTTTACGGACAACGATTTGATATGTGTATTCATCCATCCAAGCATCAGACGCAACAAAGTAACCTTTTTGTCCAACCTTGTCTCCCCAAGAGTTTTCAACCTTCCATTTAATTGGTTTACTATCGGCATCCAGATCAACACCTGTCAATACCATGGCATGGGTCATGAGAGATTCACTGTAGTCCAAACGCCCAGCCTTGTCCTGCGTCAAGTTAATATCCATGCTAGCAGTAAAGTCGTAAACATTAGTGGCAAGAATACCTTTTTGACGGTCCGAAACCTGACCAACATCTGAACCAAACCAAACACTCTCTCCAGCCTTCATTTGTACAATAGCAAGCTCTTTGAATCGGTCCATTGGGAGGTTAATATAACGAACACTTGGCGCACCTACAACATTTCCCAACATCTCAACCGTGTAAGATTTTCCGTAAGGTTTATCAGCTGTTGGAGCGTTGATAACTGATACATAGTCGCTGAGTTTAAGACCAACATATTTTTCAAAGAAGGCCTGTGGCGTGATATTCTTCTCAGAGTGATAGTTATCATCTTTATCTCGGTAAGCAAAATCAAACTGACGTGGTGGTAAGCCAAGGGTCATGGCAAGATAATTGAAGATTTCTTGAAGGAACTCCTCCTTTTTAGCTTGAACAGTAGCCTGATCAGCACCACTGGCAATCAAATCGCGCAAGATTTGGGCATCTTGACGAAGGAGCTTATTAAGGTATTGATTGAGCTCACGACTATTGCTTGAAGCTACAGATTCTGGATATACTGATTTTGGTACAACACCATATTTTTCAAAGAGAGATACGACCATATCCCATTGTCCACCATCTTGTTGAGGGGTATCCAAAAGGAATTTAACCTTACGACTACCAATTTCTTGATCTGCTGTAGCAATGATTTGTTCCAAGAACCAGTTTGATTTTTCATATTTATCCCAGAAAAATGTGTGGGCTTGAGAAAGTTCGAAACTTTCCAATTTGAAGTCTGAAATTAATTTATGGCGGAAAGTATTAAGGGCCGCAAACATCCAGCAACGACCTGAAGCTTTTTGGTTAGACACCTCATCTTTAGTCAAATCAATTGAAAAAACATAATCATTTTCCACTTCTGATTGACGTGTCTCAATAGATTTAAGCAAGCCGTTATGAGTTACTGCGTTTTCGATAGCGCCGTACTTGGCATTGGCCTCATAATCTGCAAATAGTTTTTCTGTGAAATCTGTTGATAGTGAAGTCATAAGATTCCTCCTTTTAAGCCTTATTCCTCTCTATTTTATCACTAATTTCTGAAAATTCAATTTAAAAATAACCCTAGGTTAAACCTAGAGTTACGACAATCTTATTCAACTTTATCCAAAAGCGTTTCGGGTGTTGGTTTAGTTGGCTGACACGACATTACAATGAGTACAATACTTCCAATGAATGAGAAGAAAGTCAAGATTGGTACAAACCCTATACAACTTAGAAGCCCCCAAGCCGGATGGATACCTGCATCTCGCAAACGACGAAATTGAAGAGACAGTTTTGGAATTAGTGTGATCAACCAAAAAATCATTGCTGGCGACATATATTTCAAAATCATTTTTTGTATTTCAGATGAGTCATTTAATATAGCTGGGTCATTAGACACATTACTGAAGGAAGGAATGAGAACAAAACCTACTACAAGGATAGTAGTAATGATGACATTAATCAAGTAAACCCACCAGTAATCTGGGCGTGTCGAACGTCCCCTAAAATCAAAGGCACGCTTCCAAAAATCAATATAAGCTTTAATCATAAATCATTTCTCCTCTTATTTCCAAAAATCGTCAAAAATAGTGATTGGCAAGTGACGTTTGTGTTGACCTTTATGCCACCAATTTTCAATGGTTTCTTGAGCTTTGGCTGATACTTGCTTGCCTTCAAGGTAGTCATCAATTTCACGATAGGTCACTCCTAGTGCCACTTCGTCGGCAATTCCTGGTTTATCTTCTTCCAGATCAGCTGTTGGTACTTTTTCATAAAGGGCTTTATCAGCACCAAGCTCTGCAAGAAGGGCAGCGCCTTGACGCTTGTTTAGACGAAAGAGCGGCAGGATATCCGCACCACCATCACCAAATTTTGTGAAGAACCCTGTAAGGTTTTCAGCGGCGTGGTCTGTCCCAATAACTGCTCCACTATTTTCACCAGCAACCGCATATTGGGTTATCATGCGTTGGCGGGCCTTGATATTTCCCTTATTAAAGTCAGATACGTTTACACCTGCCTTGGCAAGCTCAGCAACTTGACCATCAACAGCTTCTTTAATGTTAACCGTAAGACTTACATCTGGCTTGATAAAAGCTAGGGCACGTTGGGCATCGTCTTCATCTGCTTGGACTCCGTATGGTAAACGAATGGCGATAAACTGATAGTCTTTTTCTGTCTCTGCACGAAGCTCTTCAACCGCAAGTTGCGCAAGACGACCAGCCAATGTTGAATCCTGACCTCCTGAAATCCCTAAGACATATGTTTTTAGGAATGGATGTTTGAGCATGTAGGCCTTCAAAAAATCAACGGATTTTCGAATCTCTTCCTTTGGATCAATGCTAGGTTTAACTCCTAGTTGAGCAATAATCGTTTCTTGCAATGTCATATTTTCTCCTTTTACTCTGACAAGTTATGGGCTTTCTTACGCATATTATCAATCAAGGTCATCTTGTTATCCCAGACATCTTTGGCCAAGTCAACTGGATAATCTTGGGGGTTAAGCACGCGCTTGTACTCATTCCAAAGCTCATCCAATTCCTTAGTCGCATAGGTCTTGATTTCATCAAGACTTGGCAAATCATAAATTAGTTGCCCCTTATCGTAGATTGGGACCAAGAGTGGCACTGCATCGAAATCACGGACAGTCTTGTTGATGTAGGTGTAAGTCGGGTGGAACATATTAATTTCTTCTAAAGCATTAACATCCGTGTCTGCGAAGGTGATATAGTCACCTTCTGATTTACCCTTAGCACGACTCGTAATACGCCACACCTGCTTCTTACCTGGTGTCGAAACCTTCTCAGCGTTGTTGGATAGCTTGATGGTATCACGCATGACTCCCTGATCATCCTCAATTGAGACAATCTTGTAGACAGCACCCAAGGCCGGTTGATCGTAGGCTGTGATAAGCTTAGTACCAACACCCCAAACATCAATCTTGGCCTTCTGCATCTTCAAGTTAAGAATGGTATTTTCATCAAGGTCATTTGAAGCGTAAATCTTGGCATCAGGGAAACCAGCTGCATCTAGTTGCTTACGGACCTGCTTAGATAGATAAGCCAAGTCACCTGAATCAAGACGAACACCCAAGAAATTAATCTTATCACCTAACTCTTTAGCCACACGTATAGCATTTGGAACACCAATCTTAAGGGTATCATAGGTATCCACAAGAAATACGCAGTCTTTATGAGTAGATGCATAGGCTTTAAAGGCATCATAATCGTTGCCATAGGCTTGAACAAGGGCATGGGCATGAGTACCTGAAACTGGAATGCCGAAAATCTTGCCAGCACGTACATTTGATGTCGCATCCGCACCACCAATCACGGCTGCACGTGTCCCCCATATTGCTGCATCCATCTCTTGTGCACGACGTGTCCCAAATTCCAACAGAGGAGCATCCTCAATAACAGAACGAATACGAGCTGCCTTAGTCGCAATAAGAATCTGGTAATTAAGGATATTCAGTAGAGCAGTCTCTACTAGCTGACACTGAGCCAAGGGACCTTCCACTTGGAAAATCGGTTCATTAGCAAATACCAAATCACCCTCAAGGGCTGAATTGATAGTCAACTCGAGTTTTAGGTTAGCTAGATAGTCCAGAAAATCCTTAGGATATCCTAAATCCTTCAGATAAGCAATATCGGTTTCTGAGAAAGTCAGATTTTCAAGATAGTTGACAATACGCTCCAGACCTGCGAACACAGCAAAGCCATTTTTAAACGGAAGTTGACGGAAATAAACTTCGAAAACGGCCTTTTTATTGTGAATACCTTGGTTGAAGTAGACCTGCATCATATTGATTTGATACAAGTCAGTATGCAAGGTTAAACTGTCATCTTTATACATGGATTTCCTCCAATCGGATTGGTACTTATTTTTTTGTTATTAATAGCTTGTATATGCTGACTATTATAGCATTTTTGAGCAATTGTCTCCACTTTTCAGAAAGTTAAATATTGTTTGGATTTTCCGATTTTTCTAATGATTGCTTTGACGAAAAAGAGTAGCCTTGATAGACTACTCTTCATTTCTATTCATATCTTAGGGACTCGACAGGGTCCATTTTACTGATTTTACGTGCTGGAAGGTAGGCTGACACATAGCCCATCAAGAGTGAGAAGACAAACATAATGAGAATTGATGTCAGGTTGAGGTAAAATACCTTGCTGACATTTGGGTAGAGATGTGAAACAATCATGTTGGCCAGACTTCCAATTCCTTGTGATACAAGGAGGGCAAGAGCCAGTGAAATACCTGTAATCCAAAGTGCCTCATAAACAAAGATAGCTTTTACGTCACGATTAAGGTAACCTACGGCCTTCATAACACCAATCTCTTTTGAACGTTGCATGATATTGATATAGATGATAATCCCAATCATAACAGCCGAAACTAGGATAGCTTGTGACGACAGGATAATCAAGAGAGCCTGGATAACACGGATGAATTTAATAATGACATCTAGGATACCCTGTTGAGAAAGAACCAGGTACTTCTTGTTTTTCTGTAACTTTTTAGTAACCTCCTTAGTCTTGGCTGGATCCTTAAGCTCCAAAAGCATGTAAGAAACTGTCTTGGTAAAGCCATTTTCTTTGAGCAGAGATTCCAATTGTTTGGCAGGCATATAACTAGTGCTTTCTTCAGCATCCTCGCTGTCATCAACAATACGGACAATCTTTGCCTTGATATCAGCTACTTTAGTTCCCTCAGCAGTATTTTCGACAATTTGAGCTGACACTTCCTTACCGATAAAGTCTTTAGCCTTGAGCTTCTTGCCGGTTTCTTCATTGTACTGTTTAACAAAGCTCATTGGAAGGGTCAAGCCCTCTTCATCGGCAGATTCAAAAGGTTTACCAGCTGAAATCTTATCCTTATCATTGCGAGATGTAGAGATTTTTGTGTCCTTGTAGAGACTGATAATCTGAGAATAGTTAGGAAGGTCCTTGCTGAAATCCATGGTCTTGCCATCAAGAGTAAGACTGGCCATATTCATTCCGAAGGGACTCTCCAAATATTTAATGTCGTCACTCTTAATCTGACTACGAATAAACTTCTCATCATCCGCATTTAGAACTCCTCTAGCCGCTGATTTAGCACTAAGACTAATCTGAATTTGGGATGGAATGTTGCCACCATCGGTACTGTCATTAATCATACCAACAATAGCATTTCCCAAACCAAAGGAAATCAAGACACCGATAAAACCAATGGAGGTCGCTGTCGCAATCAATAGATTACGCCATTTACGTTCCATGAAATTGCTTAAAGATAATTTGAATTTGTTTTTGAGAGTCAACCCCTTATTTTTCGATTGTTTCAACGACTTCACCATCCTTCATTTTAATGACAACATCCGCATAATCCGCCACTTCAGGGTTATGGGTTACGATAATCACAGTCTTACCCGCCTCAGCTAGCTCTTTAAATATCTCTAGGACGTTTTCCTGAGACTGAGAATCAAGAGAACCTGTCGGTTCATCAGCTACAATCATTTCTGGATTATTGACTAGGGAACGGGCAATGGCTACACGTTGTTTTTGTCCACCAGAAAGCTGCTTAACATTTTTCTTGATAAAGTCTCCGATTCCAAGACGGCTGAGCTCCCTTTCCGCAATCTCGACCATCTCTTTATCAGTCATATTTTTAACGTAAAGAGGCATCTTGACATTTTCAAGGACTGTTTGATGAGGGATAAGATTGAAATTTTGGAAGACAAAGCCAATATGGGCCTTTCTAAAATAGGTCAAGTCACGCTCTGAAAAATCACGCATGTTCTGATTTTTGAAATAAAGATTACCTTGATACTGACTGTCCAAACCGCTAATAATACTAAGCAGACTGGTCTTACCACAGCCAGATGGACCGTAGATAGCAGTAATCTTTCCTGGTGCAATATCAAGTGTGACATCATTCAAAGCGCGCTCTTGGTTTGTCCCATCGAGATTATAGTACTTTGAGATGTGGTCAATGGTTAAAATGGACATGATTTCCTCCATAAATTTGATTTAGGTTAGACTTTGATTAACCTTCCACTGATTATCCGCAAGAAAATTTCAAGTAAATCAGTAGAAACCGTTAACTAATCGCCTTTTAAAACGATATATAAATTATAATCATTTAATGTTTATAAAAATAGTGACATAAATGTCACTATGGCATGAAAAAAGCCAAAGTCCGTAAGACTTTGGCCTTGGTTTATTGACAATAAATACAAATAGCTTCTGCGAGAAAGACCGCAGTCCCTTCTCCCCCGACTTTATCGATAAAGCTAGAAAAGCGATTATCTGTTTGGTACATCTGACCTAGCCCAGCTAATACCGTTTGGTCACATGGATAAAAATGTTGACTAATATAGTCTTGTAGCACCTTTACTTGCTCCTGAACACTATCATCACCGGGATTGGACTCCTTGAGCTGTCCAAAGGTAGACATAATTGCAGTCATCTCTTTGGTAACTTTAGGGAAGGATTCCTCCCCCTTGGCCGCAAAAGCTTGATAAGCTTCTGTCTGACCCCATCTAGCCTGAGCTTCTTGCTGAAATTCTTCCACAGCTTTTTGATCAAATACTTCAAATGACATTTCCTCTTCCTCCATTTGTAAGGCCCTAGCATGAGCTATGATAGCTTCTAAACGGGACTTTTTCAGCTCTAACAGCTTGATTTGATCCCTAAGTGCTTGGACTTTGTCATAGCTTGCTTGACCTACAATTTCCTTAATTTTTTTGAGAGGAAAGTCTAACTCACGGTAAAGCAATATTTCCTGCAAACGGACGACCGCATCGCGATTATAGTAACGGTAGCCATTTTCAGCAACAACTGACGGTTTCAGTAAATCAATTTCGTCATAATAATGAAGGGTGCGCACGCTGACACCTGATAGTTGGCTAACTTCTTTTACAGATTTCATTAGAACTCCTCTCTGATTAAGAGTATAGGCTATGACGTGGCGTGAGGGTCAAGGGAAAAAGATACTTTTTTAAATTTCAATAGAGTTTCTTACTTTTCTGTTTTCGACGATGTATTAAGGCTTGATTAATACGTTGGGTTCTCATATGCATTTGCCAAATGAGATAAAGCCATATAATAATATAAACGGAAATGAAGACAATCCATATGATAGGATTCAGCAAAGCATTAGTCCAACCCGATATTAGACAAGTCCCTATCAGTACAATCGCTGTCAACAAGAAATGTAACATTATTCTATGTCTGTACGACATATGGTCGAATTCTTCCAAAATCCACGAGAGCATTCCCATTAAGCCACTCATCATAAAGAGGGCTAAAATATTTCCCACACTAACTTTTGGATAGATAAGCTGGGGAAATAGTTGACCTAGTAAAAGGAGGGCAAGGTAGAAGAACGATCCCGTTCTCACGCCGGATACAAAATAAGCAATTAAACGTTTCATTGATTCCTCCTAGACCCCTAAATAATCCATCAAGGATTTGACATATTTTCGGCTGACACTAGACTTAAGGCCACCTGTCATTTTAGCCATCATATTTCCAGAAAAACTATCTGATAAAGACTCCAGATGGTCTATATTCATAACAGCATGACGTGATATCTGCAAAAAACTTCGACGATTAATACGATGCTGAAAATTTATCAGTGTCTCTTTCATCGTATATGTTTTGTCTATTGTATAAATCGTTAACACATTCTTATCAATCTCAGCTAGGATAATGTCGTCAATTTTTACCATAACCAAATGATCATCTGATTTAATAGGAATCACCACTTGATTTACAACTGAAAATTGTTCGAGGTAATCCATTACCTCTCGTGCTTGATCAGATAATCGCTCCGCTTGGATGACAACATAGGGGTCCTTTGTAGAAATATCTGACTTTTCTTCAAAACGAATTTTCATTCCTATTCCAACTCTCACTTATTTTTTCTTACTAGACTTTTTCACTAAAACAGACCAAAGAATGCCTACTAGAAGAATACCTCCTAACACTATAAGGTAAGTATTTTCCTTTGTCAACAAGTCTTGCCACTTGAGTTGAACACCCATTTTCTCTTGGAACTCTTGACGAAGATCATCTTGACCTTTAAAGGTCTCACTTAATGTTTCATTCATGAGGACTTGCCGATAAAGTGATGCAATATAGGTTGCTGGGGTACATTTCATTAGTAGTTGAGCAAAATTGGGTAGAACGCCCAAAGGTACATAGGTTCCTACCAAAAAGCCAGAAGCTGTACCCACTATGGTCGCAAACTTTCCAAGACTGTCTACTGATTGGAAAAAATGAACAAAAATGGCATTCACCAAGCTAGAAAGCAGGCTACTAAGCAGCATAATGAGGAGTACTTCAGGTAGCATGGATAGTTTGGGAACTTCTCTAAAATAGCCACACATCAGCACATACATAAGGACCTGCATGGCAAAAGAAATGATGATTGCACTCGCAAGATACGAAAACGCTATCCGCCATTTTCCTTGATCCGATAAATAAAGATCCTGATCTACTTGACGTTCGCGGTCCCTTACCAACTGAGTCAGGGTAGCCAGACTCGTTGTGATTCCTGTTACTGCCAACGTCCCGCCCATTAACCAATTATTTAACACAGAACCACTATTGGGGAGCTGAGCCCAGGCATCCGTTAGATTCTTTTGGAGAAAGATAATATAGAGAATAAAGGAAATCACGGCTCCCAACAAGGAAAAGAAAACTCCTGAACGATTCCTAAAATACAATAAAAAATTTCGCTTTAGTAAGGCTAGCATTAGCGGACCTCCCTTCCTGTAAGTGCAATAAAGGCATCATCCATGGTCCCTGGACGAAACTCAAAATGGGCTATTTTATCTCTAACTTGTGTCAGGTAATCAATGGCTTCCCTTTCACTCTCGGGTTGAAAAACATATTCCAATTGACTTTGTTGCTCTACTAACATTCCCGAAGATTTGACACTTTCTATCTGCTGTATCTCCTTGAAGCGAATCTTTAAGATATTAGTAGCATACTGGCTCTTAATATCTAGCGCCGATCCCTGAGCAATCACTTTCCCATGGTCCACAATATAAATCTGATCAGACTCATCTGCTTCATCAAGATAATGCGTGGTCAATACAACGGTCATCCCCTCTTCTCTCTGCAATTGATAGAGCAAATCCCAAATAGACTTCCGGGTTTGAATGTCTAAACCTGTCGTTGGCTCATCTAAGAACAGAATATCTGGACTGTGTAGTAGAGCACGCGCAATGTCAACCCGACGCTTTTGACCACCTGACAATGTCCCATAGAGTTGTTTCTGGAAAGCAGTCAAACCCAGTTGATTGATCAACTTCTCCACACGACTTGCTTTGATTCCCTTATACTGTTGGGCACGAATCGTGAGATTTTCCCTAACTGTCAACATCTCGTCCAGTACACTAGCTTGAAAAACAACTCCGATTTTTGTATTTGGTGCATATAGAACCTGACCTTGTGTTGGTTCTTTCAAACCGATTAACATGGAAATAGTTGTTGATTTTCCTGCACCATTGGGACCCAAAATAGCATTAAAACTTCCTTTTTCAAACTGTAACTGAATATCGTCAACAGCCGTGTGATTACCGTACCGTTTTGTTAAATGTTTAGCTTGTAAAATCATATTTCTCCCTCCTTCTGACACATTTAGTCTAACAAAAAAGCCGTCAGAAAAACGGCTTTTGGGGATAAGTGGTTGAAATGTTAGGTTAAGTGGTGAGATGGAAGAGCTAAAAATAAGGAAGTTGTTCATAAAACCATTACACAAGATCCATTCTACCAAAATGAGATTGCTCAATATGACATCATTGAATTTGAGACAAGTAAGTATTGTCCTGAATTTGAAACTGTCATTAGTAAAACTTTTAACGACAAGTAGATCTATTACGAAAGGAATTTTCAATACAAGCAAAAACAGCTCTTTTTATACGAAAAGAGCTGTTCTATTTTATGAAAGAGAAAGTCACTAGTGGCCCTTGTGCTTCTCTTTACGTTTCTGCTGTTGGCGTTTAAATTTCTCTTGTTTGAGCAATTGCTTTTGAAGACTAGACTGTTGTTTTGAATGCCTTTTTCGTTCATCATACTGCAACTGCAAGAGCTCTTGTGACTTAGAAGAAACTTTCTGCTTCACCTGTTTCTTTACAGCTCGCTGCAGACGCTTCGGATTCTTAATCTTCACATACTGTTTGACTGTTGCCTCTGGACTAAAAGATAACCGAGCAAACTTAGTCTGTAAAAATTTCAAAATTTCATCATCTTTTGGCTCCTGACCAAATGTCACACGACAAACTTGATAAGTTTCCTGATACTCTTGTTCAACCAATCCATGCCAAAATCCATCTTCAAAATAAACTGTCAATCCAATTGAAACAATTTCCACGACAGCACCTCCTTAAATCTATCCCTAAGAATGGACAACCAAGGAGGAAGGTTACTGATAGGCTTGCCTACGTCTGGACTACCAACCAGAACTGTGTTTTTATCTTAGTTGGGACTATTATAGCATATTTATAATCTATTTTTATTGCTTCTTCAAATGCCTATCAAAAAAATGAATCGTAGCCAACCAAGAATCCTTGTTCTCTTTCATCAGTAAACACCAGTCTTTTCGATAACGATGATTTGGTTGATAAGCCACCGTCAACATGTGACCTATTTCATGATATTTTTTAAATGTAATGTAGTGTCCTTTATAATGTGAGACAATATCATCAATTGCTGACGAGGCATCCCATATTTCATCAACAGTACTTCCAAGCAATAAGATTGGTGAATGGATGTGACCAATATCTATCCTAGCAGAACAATCTTTAGGGAAGGCTTTTCTAAAAAGTTTACTGAACAGATAATCTCTAAGTCGAAACTTTTGATAGGGAAGTTCTTTTTGCAAATACGTCCAAGAGGAAGTATGAGAGTTCCATTTCCCTTTTATTCCTTCATACACCACATCAGAGGGGGAATTTAGTACCAAACATTGAACGTCATTAAAAATGCTCTCCTCAGCTAAAACTAACTCTGCTCCCTTAGACCGTCCATAGATTCCAATTCTTTCACTATCTACTTGAGGGTGCTGACGTAGAAAATTCTTTGCCTCCACAAGACACTCCAAAGAAATACATTCCAAATGTTTTGGTAACCCCTCTAAACCAAAATAAGCTATTGCAAGACAAATATAACCTCTAGAAGATAAAAGTTGGGCAATATTCTGTGCCTTTTCAATCCTTCCTTCACTACCGCTCACAATAATCAATGCTGGTGTTTTCATTGCCTTTTTATCATAAAAGAGTCTCCCTTGAAAATGTTTCCCATAAATATCTTGATGACTAATTTGTGAACTCATGTAATGTCTCGTGAAAGTTCTCTCTGCAATGACAGTATTTCCTTGCATAATTTTGATTCCTACAAAAAAACGATCTAATAAGGGAATTTTAGAAAGAGAGTTTGGAAGTTTCTTTCTCTTATTGGTCAAGGGCTTGGCATTAAAAAATAGTCCCATTGTTGAAATGCCTTCATAAGAGCCAGAACAGGATGGAGTTTGTGAAATATCAATAATACCATTCGTATCTGATACAAAAGTCGCTGTTGATTTCCATAAAACATCATGATCTAAAAACATGGGAGCATTGATACAATAATAATCAGATAGAAGCATTTCGACTCGATATGTTTCTCTTGGTTTTAAGTCATTGATGACAATATTAAAAGACTCGTCTGCTAACTCAGACTCTGAGATAAGTTCAATTTGTATATTCATATCTTCCTCTTTTTTGTTAATATAATTAACAATATGGTTTTAAAATTACCGTGATGTTTACCACGGTAATTCTCGCCATACCTGTTCAACATCATCCATCAGTTTCATAACCATTTGAAGATCCTCCTCACTATAGCTTCTTAAAACTGAAAAAATGGCTTTTTCAATATGTTCTTGCTGCTCTTTATGGATGTTAAAAACTTCAACTCCTTTTTTAGATAATGTCAGATATTTATTTTTTTCATTATCCTGTGCAAATTCAAAAGAAACGAGGTCTTTCTTGGTTAAACGTCTAACACTTTGAGTAACGGCACTCCTTGATACTTCAAGTAACTCAGATAATTTCACTAGATTTACAGGCTGATTCCGACCTATTAGGTCAATCAAATGAACTTCATTAATAGTGATTGACTTATCAATGCTATTCCTATGCTGATCCTTTTTTAACCGTTCAAAGGCTAAAGCAAAGCTGTTAAAACGATTATTAAACCTATGCAGTTCTCTCTTATTCATAGCTTCCTTCCTTTTGTTAATTATATTAACAAAATATCATTTTCTTGTCAAGAAAAGTAAAAAATCCTCCAGAACTTAGCTCTGAAGGATTCATTTTTATTTCACAACAATATTAACGAGTTTATTAGGGACACTAATCACTTTCACGATTTCCTTGCCATCAATCTCTGCTTTGACTTTTTCGTTAGCGAGAGCGACCTCTTGCAATTCTTCGCGTGAAAGGTCTTTAGCGACCATGAGTTTGGCACGGACTTTACCTTTGATTTGGACAACGATTTCGATTTCGTCTTCGACCAATTTACTTTCGTCCCATGTTGGCCAAGCTACATAAGAGATAGACTCACCTGTTGCTGCCACTATTTGCCAGAGTTCTTCTGCCAAGTGAGGCGCAACTGGGGCAAGCAATTGGATAAAGCCTTTGGCATAATCCACATAGAGTTTGTCTTCCTTATTAGCGGCATTGACAAAGACCATGAGTTGGGCAATGTCTGTGTTGAACTTCATCGACTCGATTTGCTCTGTGACAGATTTAACAGTTTCGTTATAAACCTTGTCAAGAGCACCATTGTTTTCCGCAACGATTTCTTTGGTTGTCATCAAACGGTAAACACGGTCGAGGAATTTACGGCTTCCTTCCAGACCTTCTTCTGACCAAGCGATTGAAGCATCGAGTGGTCCCATGAACATTTCATAGACACGAAGGGTATCGGCACCGTATTGTTCCACCACATCGTCTGGGTTCACCACGTTCTTGAGGGATTTCGACATCTTAGCTGGTGCTTGCTCCAACTCTTCTCCTGTTTCCACATGGAAGAAGGAACCGTCACGTTTTTCAACCTTGTCAGTCGCTACAAGAGCCCCACGGTGGTCACGGTAGCTAGTCCCCAAGATCATTCCTTGGTTAAAGAGTTTTTGGAATGGTTCTTTCGTCGGAACGACACCGATATCATAGAGGAATTTATGCCAGAAACGAGCGTAAAGCAAGTGAAGAACGGCGTGCTCTGCACCACCCACGTAGATATCAACTGGCAACCATTGTTTGAGGAGGTCTTCATCAGCCAATTTCTCTGTATTATGTGGGTCGATGTAGCGGAGGTAGTACCAGCTTGAACCTGCCCATTGTGGCATCGTGTTAGTTTCACGACGACCTTTGACACCATCTTCACGAGTCACTTCAAGCCAGTCTGTCAAATTAGCTAGTGGACTTTCACCAGTACCTGAAGGGCGGATATCCTTGGTGACTGGCAAGACAAGTGGGAGTTCACTTTCTGGAACGGCTGTTGAAGTCCCATCTTCCCAATGGATGATTGGGATTGGCTCACCCCAGTAACGTTGACGGCTAAAGAGCCAGTCACGAAGACGGTATGTGATTTTTTCTTGACCAAAGCCTTTTTCTTCCAACCAAGCCACAATTTTAGTAATCGCTTCTTCTTTGTTGAGACCGTTCAAGAAGTCAGAGTTGACGTGAAGTCCATCTTCTGTGTAAGCAGCTTCTTCAACGTTTCCACCTTCAAGTACTTCTACGATTGGAAGATCGAATTGTTTGGCAAATTCCCAGTCACGCTCATCATGGGCAGGTACGGCCATAACAGCACCTGTTCCGTAGCTAGCAAGAACATAGTCCGCAATCCAGATTGGGATTTCTTTACCGTTAACAGGGTTTACAGCATAAGCTCCAGTCCAAACCCCTGTTTTTTCCTTGGCAAGGTCTGTACGAGCCAAGTCTGATTTAAGGCTGGCTTGGTGTTTGTAGTCAGCCACAGCTTCAGCTTGTTCAGGACTTGTGATAGCATCTACTAGTTCATGCTCAGGCGCCAAAACAGTGAAGGTTGCACCAAAAAGGGTATCTGGACGTGTCGTAAAGACGGTAAATTCCTTGTCAGTACCTTTCACTTTGAAGGTGACATTGGCACCAGTTGATTTCCCAATCCAGTTGCGTTGCATGTCCTTGATAGACTCTGGCCAATCTAAGTCATCCAAGTCATTGAGCAAGCGCTCTGCATAAGCAGTGATTTTGAGCATCCATTGGCGCATTGGTTTGCGGACAACTGGATAACCTCCACGCTCAGATGTTCCATCTGGAAGGACTTCTTCATTGGCGATAGCTGTTCCTAATTCCTCAACCCAGTTTACTGGCACTTCCGCTTCATAAGCCAAACCTTTTTCGTAAAGCTTAGTGAAAATCCACTGCGTCCACTTGTAGTAGTTTGGATCTGTCGTATTGACTTCACGGTCCCAGTCGTAAGAGAAGCCAAGCGCGTTGATTTGGCGTTTAAAGTTGGCAATATTTTCCGCCGTAAAGTCAGCTGGATCATTACCAGTATCCATAGCGTACTGCTCTGCAGGCAAACCAAAAGCATCCCATCCCATTGGGTGAAGGACGTTATAGCCTTGGGCACGTTTGAAACGGCTAAGGATATCGGTCGCTGTGTAACCTTCTGGGTGTCCTACGTGCAGACCTGCTCCAGATGGGTAAGGGAACATGTCAAGCGCATAAAACTTAGGTTTTGAGGCATCTGTTCCTGTCTTAAAAGTGTGATGGTCAGCCCAGTATTTTTGCCACTTGGGCTCGATTTCTTTATGATTGTAAAAACTCATGGTTTCTCTCCAATATTCGTAAT
>NZ_CAUUKN010000013.1:0-47806 GCF_963545685.1 uncultured Streptococcus sp.
ATACCTTGTGGGGAATCTCTCAAGCGACTGGAATCTCTATTGAAAAATTAGCCTATGATAACAATATTCAGAATATTGATCTTATCTTTGCTGGTGATGTCCTTATTTTAAAACGTGATGGTGATGTACCAGCAGGCTATCGTGTGACTGGTAATGGTCACCGTTGTGCACATTCTAAGATTGTTATCAACAACTACTATGGCGATAACAACCGAGTGATTATCAATAACAGCACTTTTGTATCTGATGATCACTCTAAAAATACAATGATTTACGCTCCAGATAATTCTGATAATAGCATTTCATTCTCAAATAACAATAACAACAATACTAGCGATAAAGATAAAGATTCTAAAGAAAGCAAGGAGTCATCTTCTTCATCATCAGAATCTAAAGACGCTTCATCAAGTTCAACAAGTTCTTCTAACCCTTCTGCATCAAGCTCAACAGCAAGTAGCAGTGACAGTAAAGCAAGCACAGATGCTTCTAAAGAAAAAGAATTGACTGAGGATGCTTTCCAAGACAAGGTTCAAGAAGAATTCTTAAATATTTATCAACAAAAACACAAAGGTAGTCCTGCATGGACCTTCTTCTCGCATGTAGATGATAAGAATGGTCTAAATGCTAAGGATAAGAAGGACACTGAAAGCACAGCCCTTTACCGCCAAGGTGAAACTGCTAAAGATGAAGATATTGCTAATGGTCCTAAAGATGGTGCCAAAACTGAAGCCAATGCCAAAGCTCTCGCTGAAAAGATTTACGACACCCTTAACAATGGTGGTAAAATGTCAGACCTTATCAAGGCAAAATATGCCCAAATTAAGGTAACTTACAAGGGTGATATGTGGGCCTTCAACGTTGATGTTTATAAAGAAAAAGAAAGTTCATCATCAAGCACTGAATCCTCATCTGAATCAAAAACTTCATCAAGTGATGATTCTCAAACAGAAACACGCATGAGTTCAAGCTCATCAAGTGTTGAACGTTCATCATCAAGTTCTTCAAGACATACTGAAACAGACTCAGAGGCAACTTTGTCTGACCTAACTGGTGACGAATAGAGAGGGGGCAAGCATGTCAAAGAGAAATATCATTATTAGTGTTGTTCTTGCTTGTCTCTTGGTTACGGGTGCTGGTTTTGGTGTCTTCTATTACTGGGGGTCACACCATTTGGATAGTGTTGTACCTGGTAAGGTTTACCAATATTCAAGTTCTTTAAATGGCGAGGTCAACGATCGTGTCATGTATGTCGCCTTCCAAGAAGGTGGTAACAAGGCACTCGTGAGTCAGGACCGTACGACAGTGGTAAATGCTGCTAAGAGCCAGACTGATTTTGACAAGGCCTATAATGACCAAACAGCTAAATGGGAATACAGCGTGACAAAAACAACTTTGACTCTCGGTAAAAAAGAGGATGATCAATTGTCACAATGGCAGTACAACAAGGTCTTTGCTTTTGGCGACCATTTCACATCAAAGGATTTCTATTACCAGATTGCCAAAGGTGGTCAGGGTGAAGTGAAACAAAAAATGACCTTTAAAGAAATTAAATAAGCATCCGATGATAAAAAGATGCCTAAGGTTTGGAATGTAATGTTTCAAACCTTTTTTCTATTTGAAATACTGCAAATCACGAATAATATTTTCTTAATTATGGCCAAAAATTGAAATGAGAGAGCAAAAACGGTATAATAAGACTGTTTGGGCAATTTCATGCTAGTCAAAAGAACAGATAAGCAGGACTGCCTATAGACAGTTGACTTAAAGCAACTTTTGTAAGACTTAGACTCAGGGGTTGACTGCTTTATCAGTTCTGTTATTTGACCTTCTAGTTTGCCTAAGTCTCTGACAAGAGAACGACATAAGAAAGAGCGGACAGATGATTACCTCTATTGTTTTTGACGTTGACGACACTATTTATGACCAACAGGCGCCTTATCGTATTGCCATGGAAAAATGTTTCCCTGACTTTGATATGACCCACATGAATCAAGCCTACATTCGTTTTCGCCACTATTCTGACATCGGTTTTCCACGTGTAATGGCCGGTGAGTGGACAACCGAATATTTCCGTTTTTGGCGCTGTAAAGAAACACTTTTGGAGTTTGGCTACCACGAAATCGATGAAAAAACGGGTAACCATTTCCAAGAGGTTTACGAGCATGAGTTGGAAAACATCACTATGCTTGATGAAATGCGCATGACCCTTGATTTCCTCAAGGAAAAAAATGTTCGTATGGGAATTATTACCAATGGACCAACAGAGCACCAACTTAAGAAAGTCAAGAAGTTGGGCTTATACGATTACGTGGATCCTAAACGTGTCATCGTCAGTCAGGCGACAGGATTCCAAAAGCCAGAAAAGGAAATCTTCAATCTTGCGGCTGAGCAATTTGATATGAATCCATCAACGACTCTCTACGTCGGAGATTCATACGACAATGATGTCAAGGGTGCCTTCAACGGCGGCTGGCATTCTATGTGGTTTAACCACCGTGGACGTAGTCTTAAACCTGGTACGAAACCAGTCTTTGACTTGGAAATCGATAGTTTTGAGCAACTCTTTGGAGCTGTCAAAGTCCTTTTTGATCTTCCAAATAACAAATATATCTTTGATATTAACGATAAAGAAAATCCAGTCCTTCAACTGGGTATCAACAATGGTCTTATGATGGCAGCTGAGCGTCTTCTTGAGAGCAATATGAGTATTGATAAGGTAGTTATTCTCCTTCGTTTGGATGCTAATCAGGAAAAAATTCTTCGTATGAAATATGGAAGATAAATAAAACGGACTTGCGTGGCCGTTTTATTGTCTAGGATGTGAGAAGGGAGACGTGAAATGGTGGAAACAAACAACTTAAAACAAGATATTGAAGCCCTAAGTACTGAGCGTGAAGCTTTGATAAAAGAGGTAGAAGCCCTCAAAGCCAAACGTGATGATCTCTTTGAGGGGGTTAGAGATGCGGAGCAGATGAAGAGTGCTGCCTGGGATTCATTTTGTGCATTGGCGGATCACCTTAAGGCTGAAGAAAAGCAAAGAGAATTTGCTAATAACTATTGGGAGCATGTTTCTGGTGATGTTAAGATAGACATGGAATTTGTCTTAAGTCGTGGTCTTCGTTTTAAACGTTTGCTGTCTGAGGGACAGTATGATCTTGTGTTACAGGAACTAGACGATTTTGAAAATGAACTAGAGAACTTGGCCCGAGACTTTGGTGTCGAATTAGATCGTTTGCCAGATGAACCGAGTCGGAAATAATTGCCAAGTAACCCTAAAAGTAATAGCTTTTGGGGTTTTTGCATGCGAAAAAGCGACCCTAGTTAAGGACCGCCTGTTTTATGATATAAGATGATGACTTAGCTAATTTTGTTGACTTGATTCCTATAGGATGTATCATTCCAAGATCTGAGGGTAAAGTGCTCACAATCATCTGTCTCAATAATTGTAACAGATGCATTGTCAAGACCACCGGCTTTTCGAAGAAGACCAGGTTCAAAGCCAAGTAGACTACGAATAGAAGCTGTTAGATTAGCTCCATGACCGACGAGGAGGACGTTTTTCGCACCACTATCTTTAAGTGTTCGGACTAAGTCAGCTACACGTTTGGTTGTGTGATAGACGGACTCCGCTTGGAAGTCGTTGGCACAGAAGTTGGCCAGGTTATGACGAAAGGCATCCATTTCTTTGGGATAAATTGCTTGAATGATAGAAATTTTTTGTCCCTCTAGTTTCCCCAATTGCCACTCACGCAAAGCCTCAGTATAGGTAATTTTGGCTTTAGGGTGTTGTGACTCCATGATGAGTTCAGTCGTTTTTTTAGCGCGTGGCAAATCACTTGAGAAGACTAAGTCGAAATGAGTATCACTGAGGTAACGGCCAAGCTCACGGACTTGCTCAATAGATTCTTTGAGAAGGGGGGAGTCTCCCTTGGAACCTTGAAGCCGTCCTTCCAAATTCCACTGGGTTTTACCGTGGCGTACAAAATATAGTTTCATGATTACTCCTTAATATCAGCAAATTCGGCATTAACGAAATCAGCAAGTTCTTGACTATTGATACGGATAGAACGCCCAATCTCTCCAGCTGAGACAATAAGAAAACCTGCTTCTTGGGCGGACTGGTCAATATAAATGGGAAAATTGTGTTTTTGACGAATTCCCACAGGGTTGTTGGCCCCGTGTACATAGCCAGTTGTTTTTTGGAGATCCTTTTGTGGAATCATTTGAACTTTCTTGTTGCCTGAAATTTTAGCTAATTTCTTTTCAGACAGGTGCTCAGTGATAGGAAGGATACCGATGACTGGTCCTGTCTTATCCCCTTTAAGGGCTAGGGTTTTATAGATGCTCTCACGCGCCACATCCTCTGGAAGCTCTCCTTCTAAACCGTTGAAGGATAAGCTATCATGGTCTATTTTAGCCTTATCAAGAATTTGGTCGACCAAGGTCTTCTTGACTTTGCTTTTCTTAGCCATTGTGTTATCTCCTTTCAAAGTTATAAATTTCTACTCTCCATTATAACACATTCGTCCAAACACGCCTAAGTCAATTTGGGCAAGAAGAAAACCAGTGGTTGAAACACTGGTTTTTACTCACTACTAGACGACTTTGAGGAACTAGATGAGCTGGTTACAGTTCCTGAGCTAGTTGAACTTGTCGAAGTAGTCTTCTTATTTTTTGTTGTTTTTTGCTTAATCTCACCAAAGAGTTTTTCAAAGGTTTTACGCTTGTTTTTCTCAGGGTTGATTTGATTAAGATCTAGGATATTGTCGAAACCAGGAAGGCTTCCTTGTGATGTATATTGGTGTAAATCATAGTCGATTTCAGTATTCGGTAAAGCCTCATAATAACCGGAGTCGGTACCATAGGCTGGAATCCAAACAGCATCGAAGTTTTTGGTTGACACTTCTTGCTCAAGCATGAAATAGGCACCAATGTAGAGGCCAACATTCTCAGCTCCCAGACGTTTGAGCTCAGCACGAAAGGCTTGGACACCCTCCTCCATGTTAGACATGGTTTCCTCTTCAACGTCAATCCAGTAAAAGGTAGGCTTGTATGGAGAAGCATTTTTGTAGAAAATACGAGCTTCTTCCTTCATCTCTTTGACAGAAGTACCTTGGGCGTAGGAATAGACAGCAACTGGAACGTCACGTTTTTGGAACTCTTTGATATGTGTTTTAAAAGATTTGTCAATCCCATTTGAGCTGGCGGCATTGCTATCCTTACTAATCTGTGATCCACCAAAGACGCGGATGATAGCACCAGAAATATGATTTGACAAGACATCGTAATCGATATCCTGAGGAAGTTGCCAACCCGAAAGGTCAATAATGGGATTGAGTATCAGCTCCTCATCGGAACTGTCAGATGTACTACTGGTTGTTGTTTTTGGTGTAGTAGCAGAAGGAATAGCAGATTTCACGTTTTCAAGATGCGCCTGCTGTTTGGACGTATTGTGAATATTTGCGATAACTAATGCTAATCCTAAAAGAGCTAGAACCACGTAAACAACGATCGGTTTTATTCTTTTTCTCATTAGTCCCATTCTACCTTAAATAACGCAAAAATGCAAAATAGTATGTTTATAAATTATGTGAGAGATATTAAAGTGACTGATTTGGTAAAAGCCTTGGTTGTGCTTGCTTGGATGACTTTTATGAATAAGTACATTCTGAGATAGTTATGAATTAAGTGAATTTTTCATTTATTAAATAGAAATATTTAGATTAAGTGTCTGATTCCCCCCTGAAACTAGCACCACTAGTGGCATCAGACCAAGCTACAAGAGCTTGAGCAGAACTGTCCAGATAGGTCTTGAGAGGTTGTTTCAAATCATAAACGGTTTCCCAAAATCCCAGGACATTTCCTTCTTGGTCGAGAGCAGCCTGATAGGTCTGGATGAGGATTTGATCAAAACTATCTGTGGGAATTTGATAACTTATTTCTTTGGTAGGAGAAGCCAAGACCTCAGACAGAATCCAATCGGGTAGATTTTCAGACTCACGGGGGAAGAAGCTACCGTCTGCACCACCATTGTCATAGAGAAACTTTCCTCTAGCATCATAAGCTGCTAGTTTATAGGGCAAATGGTTCAGTATTGTTTTTAAATCGTTCATATTTTCATGATAGCTTCTTTCATGCGAAATGGCAATGCATTGGATTGGAAAGAATACTATCGTAGGATAGTATCAGTTTGTCCAAGGATAATAGTATCTCTTAAATCAATATAAGGGTATAATAGGGGAAAAGAATACTTGAGGTAATATCATGTCAAAACTTATTTTTTTAGATGTTGATGGGACATTGGTGGATTATCATAACCGCATTCCCGAATCAGCAGTGAAGGCTATTCGTCGGGCCCGTGAAAACGGCCATCTGGTCTATGTTTGTACTGGTCGTAGCAAGGCAGAAATGCAACCAGAATTATGGGAGATTGGCTTAGATGGGATGATTGGTGGCAATGGCTCTTATGTGGAGCATCATGGTCAGGTCCTTATGCATGAACTGATTTCCTAGGAAGACGCTGCTAAGATTGTGGATTGGTTGACCGAACGTCATCTAGCCTTTTATCTTGAGAGCAATAATGGTCTCTTTGCTAGTCCTGATTTTCGTGAGCGAGCACGCGAGATACTTAAGACTTACGCCATTCAAAAGGGGCAGTCAGAAGAGTCTGTCGCTGGTAAGGAACCAGAAGATTTTCTTCATGGCCTTCAGTATGGTGAGGAGCTCTATCGTGATGATTTAAACAAGGTCAGTTTCGTTTTAGAATCCTATCAGGACCATCTAGATTCAAAAGAAACTTTTCCACAGCTTGAGGCCCATACTTGGGGAGGGCGAGGCGAAACGGCCTTATTTGGTGATTTAGGTGTTAAGGATATTAACAAGGCTCATGCTATTGATGTCCTTTTGGAGCATTTGGGGGCTAAGCGATCGGACACTATTGCTTTTGGTGATGCCAAGATTGATATCCCTATGTTGGAATACTGTGAGATTGGTGTTGCCATGGGCAATGGTGGTCCAGAAATCTTGGCTATGGCAGACTTTGTAACAGACGATGTTGAAGTTGATGGCCTCTATAAGGCTTTTGATAAATTAGGCTTGTTGAAATAGAAAAAACTGAGTTCCTTTTGGAGCTCAGTTTGTATTTTAGGTTGGTTTACGACCGATAAATTTTTTCAAGAGGAACAAGAGATAGCCAACAGCAATGTATCCAGCACTGATGACTAGGACGTTTATCATAACCTTGTTCCAACCAAATTTATTGACGTTGATAAAGAAGTAGGCGAAGGGACTGTCTTTGGCACCTGGAATTGGCAGTTTTAGAACCAGTCCGTTTAGAAGGGCAAAGGCGAAGTAAGACAGTGGAACTAGGGACCAGTAAAGTGGCTCGCGTAGACAATAGGCTTTCTTAGCATCGAAAATGAGAGTGTCAAGCACCATGCCCCAAGGCACAATATAGTGAACCAAGAAATTTCTTACTGTCCAGTAATTCTCAGGTTCTGTAATAGGAGCTAGCAGGATGTGGTAGATAACTCCAGTGATGAGGATAGCCATGGTTACGCCCCCCTTGTAGCGCAGGAGTTTGGTGTTAGTCGTAGCGTCTCCTTTTTTGAAGTCATAGATGATAAAGAAAATCAAACTTGAGAAGACCAGAATATTGGACAAAACGGTGTAGTAGAGAAGCATGGCCCAACCATCGTCATAGATTTGGATAGAGACTCCCACAAGCCCACAAAGAGCTAATAAGATACGGTAAAATCGTGAAATAGTCATAAGTTTCCTTTTCTTAGTAAATAATCTCTCTTATCATATCACATTTTTCACTAACAATTCTGTGACAATTCTAGTAAAATCAAAGTAAGAAAGATTTCAAGGAGATTACTATGCCCAATCTAATCGATTATCTTGAAAAGGTGACGGAGCTTACGTTTGATCAAGAGCCTCTCAATATCTTGGATAAGGTATGTATCAACGAAATCGGCTACCTGCCTTATGAAAAATGGCTCACAGCAAGTGAGTTACAGAAGACCATCAATTTACATGATTATGTCGAGGGTAAGGACCTGAATCTAGACTACAGCTTCATGGTGACTAAGGAACGGGTGAAACTAGCTGAAGCTATGGTTAGGTCAAGGCGTTTTGCTGGACTTAATCTAAGTAACTACCGTAGTGTTTTGGACAAGGAAGTCGAAAAGCAATTTGCGGCCATGATTTTCAGTCTGCCTGAACTGGACTACCAGCAGATTGTCTTTCGTGGGACAGATGATAGCGTCATTGGTTGGAAGGAGGATTTTCAGCTGACCTACAGTAGGGAAATTTCAGCCCATCGCTCAGCTCTTGCCTTTCTGTCTGAGTACTTGCCAAACCTCAGTGGTCATATCATTGTTTCTGGACATTCCAAGGGTGGTAATCTTGCCCTCTATTCGGCTGTTCAAAGCTCGCCTGCTCTACGTGAGCAAATAGCAGAGCTCTTGCTCTTAGATTCTCCAGGTTTGATGAAATCACTCTTAGAGAAGCCTTCATACCAAGAGTTGAAAGCTAAGATGACTGTTATCAGACCTCAAGATTCTGTTGTAGGAGTCATGCTCTACTGGGATATGCCTGCTCAGCTTGTTGCAGCAGAAGGCATTGGATTTGCTCAACATAATGCCTTGACCTGGGAGGTTGATTTGGCGACAAATGATTTTGTTCATGAGGAGCAGCCAACAGAGTTGAGTCAACGTTTGGAAGAAACCTTCCAAAAATGGATTGAGACCTTGCCAAATCAACAACTCAAGCAAGTCTTTGATTTATTCTTTGATACCATTCTTGATTCTGGAATTGAAAGTCTAGACGATATTGGGATAAAAGCTTTGCCTAAGCTAGGTCAGTTGTTGCAAGAATTTGGCAATCTTACTAACCAACAAAAGAAGGTTCTTCAAGACGGTTTCAAACAGTTACTCTGGATATTTTGGAAGTCAGGGAACAAGAAAACTAACCTGCCCAAGTTAGAACTTCCTGATTTTATCAAGAAGTTAAACGAGTTAAGGAATCACGATTAGAGATTTAGAGTGATAGAAATGGAGGATATCATGACTAAAAACGTACTTATTACAGGAGCAACATCAGGAATTGGCGAAGCAACAGCGCGTGCCTTTGCCAAAGAGGGAGAAAATGTCATCCTAACAGGTCGCCGTGTGGAGCGTTTAGAAGCCTTGAAAGAAGAGCTTCAAGCGACCTATCCAGACCAAAAAGTTTGGACCTTTGCACTGGATGTCACAGATTTGGAGATGGTTAAGGATGTTTGTCAAGCCATTCTCAAAAGTGTGGGGCAGGTCCATATTTTAGTCAATAATGCAGGATTGGCACTAGGTCTAACAGCCTATCAAGATTATGAAGAATGGGACATGCTGACCATGCTCGACACCAATGTCAAGGGCTTGATGATGGTGACACGTCAGATTTTGCCAAGCATGGTTGCTGCCAATGAGGGGCATATCATCAATATGGGCTCTACAGCAGGTATTTATGCTTATGCAGGCGCCGCTGTTTATTCAGCAACCAAGGCTGCTGTAAAAACGTTCAGTGATGGGCTTCGTATCGATACCATTGCCACAGATATCAAGGTGACAACCATTCAGCCAGGTATCGTTGAGACCGACTTTTCTCAAGTTCGCTTTCACGGTGACAAGGATAAGGCAGCCAAGGTCTATCAAGGTTTGGAAGCCCTCCAAGCCCAAGATATTGCGGAGGCGGTCCTCTACGTCACCAAGCAACCACGACGTGTCCAGATTTCAGACATGACCATCATGGCTAACCAGCAAGCCACAGGGTTTACGATTCATAGGGTGGAATGAAAGGAGAAACTTATGAAGAATGAAACTAATTCAGCCATCGGCAGAAGCTGGAAAGACTTGCGATCAAAACTCTTTAGCAAGGAAGAAATTGAAGCCAGTAATCAAAGAGTGGAAAAGCTCATTCAGAAAAAGGTCCGTAAATAGACGATGAAAGCATGGCACCAAGCTGTGTTTTTTGTTTGAATTTTCCCAAAACTATGAAAGAAACCGTGAAAATGCTATAATGTAAGGGATTACGACAATGTCGAGGTAACAAAATGAAGGAATTAATGAAAAAAATCAATCAATTTAGAGATGATAGAGATTGGCGAAAATTTCATAATGAAAAGGATTTAGCTATTTCCATATCACTAGAAGCAAGTGAACTTCTTGAGTTGTTCCAATGGAAAAATTCAGAAGAAGTAGTAGAGAGCTCACTTGAAAAAATTAAAGAAGAACTTGCTGATGTATTGATTTATTCTTTTATGATGGCAGATAACCTGAACTTGGATGTAGAAGAAATTATAAAAGAAAAGATTGAAATAAATGCAAAAAAGTATCCTGTAGAATTAAGCAAAGGAAATAATAAAAAATATACGGACTTGGAGAAAAAATGAGTAAGATTCAATCACCCGTAGTCATAGAAATCGACTATTCAAGTCAGACATTTGATCAAATAAAAGATACAATCACACCAAAACATTCTAAGCTTATTTTTGATTATCCAACTGTATATATCGTAAACGATGAGAGCAAAAATAAGTATAGTGTCTACGTCGGAGAGACAACAGATATCATTCGAAGAACAAATCAGCATTTATCAGATGACATTAAAAAGAATCGAGAAGATTGGCGACAGTTTGAACAATCTAAAACATCTAAAATGTTTGTTATTGGGCATAACCATTTCAATAAATCTTTGACCTTGGATATTGAGAATAGGTTAATGCTATATCTTTCAAGTGTTGACCAAGTTGAACGGGTTCAGAATAGAAGAGGAAATCCTCAAAACCAATATTATACTTCTGAAGAGTTAGACGAGATTTTTTCGAAGATTTGGAGAACACTAAACCGGAAAAACCATTATTTATTCCCTGCTGAAAGTTTTATTCGAAATTCGGCAATCTTTAAATCTTCCCCATTTCACAAATTAACGGATGAGCAAGTAAAGGCAAAAAATGAAATATTGCTCAAAATCACCTCTGTCATTAGTAAAAATGAAACAGGAGTTTTAATTTTAGTAAAGGGTGATGCTGGTGCAGGAAAAACAGTTTTGATGAGTTCTCTTGTTGATGATTTATTGAATTCTGAAGATATTCAAATGATTCGTGAAAACAATGATATCAATTTGGTTGTGAATCATGATGATCAACTCAGCGTTTACCAAGAAATTGAGAAAAAATTGGAATGGAAGAGTGGATCAAATATTAATGTTGTGATGAAACCAACTCAATTTTTGAATGCTCTGAAAAAAGAAAAAAGAGATGCTGGAATTGTAGTGGTTGATGAAGGTCATTTATTATTGACTGCGAAAAATCAAGCTTATTTAGGTGGGAATCATTTAAATGATTTACTTACTAAATCAAAAGTAGTAGTACTTGTTTATGATGAGAATCAGATTATGAACAAATCTCAAATATGGACAGATGATTCTTTCTTGAAATTAGAACACGAGGCAAATCTAAAAGGAAATCTCATTACCCTACATAATCAAATGCGTATCCATGCGACAAAGGAAACAGTTGAGTGGATAAGAAACTTGATTGATGCTGGAGTTGTGAATAAGGTTCCAATTGATAATGATTATGATATTAAAGTTTTTGACTCCCCTGAGGAACTACAAAATGCAATCATGAAAAAAGACGAAAATCAAAATTTAGGAATTTCACGCTTAACAGCAACCTATGATTGGGAATATAGTAGCCAATCAAAGCCAACAGATTCGGAATATTGGTGTGTCCGTATTGGGGACTGGTCTTGTCCATGGAATAGACAACTTGCAAAAGAAAAAGACACTAAGCATTTATCCTGGATAGAACAGTCTCAAACGATTCATGAAGTAGGATCAACGTTTACCGTTCAGGGATTTGACCTAAATTATGTGGGAGTCATCATTGGTCCTTCTGTAAAATATAGAGATGGTAAGATTGTTTTTGATATAAGTGAAAGCAAAAATAAAAGTGCTGTCCAAAATAGAAAATTGGATTCTGGCGAATTGGTGAACTACGGTGAGATCTTGTTACGAAATGAATTGAATGTATTGCTTACTCGAGGTGTGAATGGATTATATGTTTATGCCGTAGATGAAGAACTTCAACAAGTATTAAAAAATGCAACGAAATAAGATATCTCACTTATTCCAAAGCTTTTCCGAATAGATAGAAGTAGAGGGACCATCCCTCTATTTTTTCTTAAGGAGAGGTATATGGAAAAAAGACACAAGCATGTCTCACCGACCTTGGACATCATGGCCAAGAAGATTTTCAGTCTGCCGGAGGTGACGGTGGCTTTTATTCGAGATATTTTGGATTTGGATGTTGTGGATGCCCAGATTTTGGAGGGGACCCAGCTTCATAAAAAGGCCTTTGATGAGGATGAGCTTTTCTCAACGTCAGTGGATGTTCGAGCCAAGTTGAATGATGGAACCGAGGTTATTATTGAGATTCAGGTGCGTAAGCAGCATTATTTTCTCAATCGTTTTCATTATTATTTGGCTAACCAGTTGGTGGAAAATGTGCAACAATTACGACAACAAGGGCAGACGCATAAGATGTACGAACAGATGGAGCCAGTTTATGGCATAGCTATCTTGGAGAAGACCTTGTTGCCAGATGAGGAGTCCCCGATTAATACTTATTGGATGGCCAATAGTCAGACGGGTAAGCCTTTGAATGCTTACTATAAGGACGGGAAACGGCAGAACCTTCTTCAGATTGCCTTTTTAGAGTTGGATAAGTATAATAAAGATAAGCATATTACGGATGAAGGGCGGCAGTGGCTAGAGTTTTTTGGAAATCTCCCATTTTCTAAGGCACCTAGTCAAGCGGTCACGCATGCCGATTCATTACTGGATTCATCCAGCTGGACACAGGAGGAAAAGGCGATGATTGATGAACGTATACGTATTCAAGAAAATTATGACATGACCATGGAAACAGCTATCGATGAAGCACGGGAAGAAGGCTTGGAGCGAGGATTAGAGCAGGGACTGGAGCGAGGCCGTCATGAGGAGCGTCTAGAGTTGGTTCGCAAGATGCTCTCAAAAGGTCTACCGATAGAAGTTGTGTCAGATGTGACAGGTTTATCACTTGAAGAACTAGAGGAGTTGTTATCTTAAAATCAGTTGATTTAATCATTTTGTTGAATGGTCAGAGGCAGTTTTTGTCTCTTTTTTATTTTTTGCTATTTAACATTTGTAATACTAAAACATTCGGAAAATAATACTTTGAAAGATAAAATTAAAAAAGACTGTCAAACGTTTGACAGAAATCTGAGAAAAAAGACTTAAATCATTTAAATGTTTTGACGGGTAACTCTTGCTAAATAAGGCTTGGAGGGTAATTAGATTTCTGTCTTCCTTACATGTGGCAGAACTCATCGTTTTGTGCGACATTTTTAGACTATAATTTAGGAATGAATAACTGAACTTTCTAATATGACATTTTTGTTAAGGCCTTGTTAAAATGGATTACTTGGCCTTTTATTTTGTTTTCTCATGACTTATAATTTGTTTTGGTTTGTTTTGAATTAAAAAAACAACAGCATCATTAAATACATCTAATATTTGAGAGTCTCTATTTTTAGTTTCAAGAATAACTTGGAACTAAAATGGAGAGATTGTGAAAAAAAGTATCAGGAGAATTAACTTGTTTAGAGAAGGTAAAACGAAACCAAAGTACAGTATCCGTAAATATTCTATTGGGGCAGCATCAGCTTTGATTGGCTTCATGGCCCTTGCAAATGGGCAAGTAGTTAAGGCTGACGAGGCCCAATCGCTTAGTGACTTGACTGATGTTTCAAATCAGGCTCAGGCTCCTCAAACGGCTTCAACAGCACAATTAGCGTCTTCTGAACCAGTATCAGTTGAGACAGTACAAGCTTCTCAGCCTGCCAATATTATGCCGTCTCAACCTCAGGTAACGACTGTTCAAGCAGCTGAACAGACTCCGACCATCGATCAAGTGGTTGAGACAGGGACCTCTCAAAATCAAGGAACGTCAGCAAATGTTTTAACAAATGCGACTGAGGATCAAGTTCAAGGCAGGGAGTATAGCACAGATGCCTACGGTGCCAAAATGCCTTACACGACTCATGAAGCCGAAAATGCGACTGTCGAAAATGGAGCTACAATTCAACAGTCAACGGACATGGAATCTACGGCTGTGGAAGCGACTAACCAAACTTATGTCGAGCTTCCTAAAAAAGATGCGGCAGTTACCTTCAACGTGACCGAGCCAGCCAATGCTTTGAATGTGCGTTATACAATACCTGATGGTGCATCAGGTCAGTTGGATGTGCAGGTTAATGGTTCAAGTGTCGGTAATCTTGATTTGTCATCTCATTCAGCATGGCAGTACCTCAAAGGTGACCATGAGTATGATCAAGCTATTGATGGATCAAGTGCACGTTTCCGTTTTGATGAGACACGTCTTCTCCTCAAGGACATCCAATTGAAATCTGGTGATAAGATTTCTCTGGTTAAGAAGAAAGATGACAATGTCCCTTATGGTATTGATTTTATTGAGCTAGAACAGGCTCCAGCGCCAGTTCCCCAAGGTGAAAATAGCATCAGTATTGTGGATAAGGGTGCATCTGCCAATGATGATAGTGATGACACAGCTGCCTTACTTGCGGCTGTTGAAGAAGCTAAAGCCAGCGGAAAATCTGTCTATATTCCAGAGGGACGTTTCAATTTTGACAAACAAGTTAATATCGAAGCTGATAATCTAAAAATTTCAGGTGCTGGTGTCTGGCATACACAACTGCACTTCACAAGTGACAAACGCTATGGTGGTGGGATTGTCTTCGGTCATAATAGTAATGGTATTGAGTTGAGCAATCTTTATATGGATTCCAACCTGACCTCTCGTTATAACGAAGACGCACAGTACAAGGCTATTTCGGGAACACTTGGCAAAGATTCGAAAATTCATGATATCTGGGTTCAGCATTTTGAAGTTGGTATGTGGATTGGAGACTATGACCAAACGGGAAATATGAAGTATACGGATGGTCTTGTCGTTGAAAATGCTCGTATTCGTAATAACTTGGCTGATGGTATTAACTTTGCTCAAGGAACCAAGAATTCAACGGTTAAAAACTCTAATATCCGTGGGAATGGTGATGACGGTTTGGCTATCTGGTCAAGTATTTCAGATGGGACGAATGCCGCAGCTGAGGAAAATAATAAATTCCTCAACAACACCATTGAAGCAGGCTGGCGTGCTGCTGGTATCGGTATTTTTGGTGGAAAGGGGCATGAGATTTCAGGAAACCTCATTAAGGACGTCTTTGCTGGAGCAGGTATTCGTGTCAATACGGTTTTTGCAGGTCATAATTTCGACCTCAATGATTCTGGAATTAAGATTCATGATAATACTATTCTCCGTTCAGGGACAACAAATGACCTCTATAATCTCCACCGAGGTGCAATTGATTTCCAACAAGTTCGTGGGACAATCAAGAATGTTGATGTCTACGATAATAAGCTATTGAATACCTTGGCTGACCCAGTGATTACCAAGAACTTTGAGATGGGGGACAATGGTAATGGAGAAATCCGTTTGTCTAACAATACAATTGACAACAAAGCGACGATTGTTGGCGATGTCTCAACAGTTTCTCCAACAAAACCTGAACCAACCCCTGTCAATAATTCAGTTTCAGAGACTTCTAACAGTGAAGTGATTTCTGAATCTTCAGCTTCTGAGTCACCAAAGAGTGAGTTAAGCTCGTCAGCCCCTGTTTCCGAAGCATCTAACAGTGAAGTGGTTTCCGCAACTTCACTTTCAGAAACACCAAAGAGTGAAGCCAGTTCAAGCGTGCCAGCGTCAGAAGCATCAGCCAGTGAGGTAAACTCTGAGATTTCAGTTTCCGAAACAGCAAAGAGTGAAGCAAACTCAAGCGTCCCAACCTCAGAAGCATCAACCAGTGAGGTAAACTCTGAGACTTCAGTTTCCGAAACAGCGAAAAGTGAAGCCAATTCAAGCGCTCCGGTTTCCGAAGTATCTAACAGTGAAGTGATTTCTGAAACTTCGGCTTCTGAGTCACCAAATAGTGAGGCAAGCTCGTCAGCCCCTGTTTCTGAAGTATCTAACAGTGAAGTGATTTCTGAGTCTTCAACATCAGAAACACCAAATAGCGAGCAAACATCAGTTGCGTCATCTACTAGTAAGGTTGACGTAGCAATTACTTCTGACAGTCCAGAAAAATCTCCAACTTCAGAAAGCACACAGAAAAATCCAATTAGCGAGCTTTCTTCAGAAGTTATTGAAAAGGGATCGACAAGTCAGGTTAATCTCAAAGTTTCCGAAGCACCAACTACAGCAAGTACATCAGAAGTTGTCAGTATTTCGACAAATAGTCAGGTCGCCTATAACAATGACCTAAAAACTCCTGTAACAAGCAGTCAGTTTGCCTCAGAAGCTATTCGTTTTAATTCTCTTTTGAATGAGAACTCTGTGGATGTCATCGCAAGTAAAGTCATGGCGGTTATAGCCTCTGAAACATTAGCTTCCGAAGTAGCTTCAATCGAGAGCTCTGAAGGTGTTGTTAAAGAGACTGGTAGTGATTTATCAGAATTGGCGGAAGGCAAGAAGGATGACACACCTAAGAATGTCGCCCGAATTGATAAAGCAACCGAGGCTAATCAGGCAGCTAAGTCTTCTGAAAGTCAGGGTGATTCTTCAAAAGAAAAAGGAAAATCTCAGACTTCTACGGTTCTGGTTCTTGTCGGAGTTGCTGCTGCACTAAGTATATCTACAATTTATCTTACTAAACAAGGTAAGAAAGCAGGTAAGTAATGGATAAGAAACATCCAGTCAAATGGGTGTTTTTTTTGTTCTTAAGAATTTTTTAAGACACCTAATGTCATTATTCTTTATTTTTAATCATCCACTTTGATTTGGTCCTGTATAATTAAAGTGATAAAAAATTAAGGAGTTAAGATAATGAAAGAAAAAAGAAATAGTAGGATTCGTTTATTTGCTCTTCTTGTTTTAGTATTTACTTTAGGTTTCGGATTTTCAGTAGATACTAGCAAACACTCATTGGCTGTTAGTTCTCAAGTAGCTCAAGCGGATGAGAACAATGGTATATTAGCTTTTAATGGTCAAAAGCAGTTTGTCATGGAGGAGAAGGACCAGCTAGGACGTGCCCACAGTGCTCATATACAGTTACAAGATAAGGACGAGCCGAAGAATAAACGTCCCGGTAAAATAAAATATGATCCTGTAGGATGGCATAACTATAAGTTTTATTATGGTGATGGTAAATCAAAATCTTGGCTAATGAATCGAGGGCATTTGATTGGCTATCAGTTTTCTGGTGTCAATGACGAGGGCAAGAATTTAGTACCTATGACTGCCTGGTTAAACTCTGGAAATTATAAAGGAACCGACGAGGGTAATCAGTCAAGTATGCTTTATTACGAGAATCGCTTGGATAACTGGCTGGCACTCCACCCTAACTATTGGTTAGATTATAAGGTAACAGCTATCTACAGTGGAGACGAGTTGTTGCCTCGCCAAGTGGAACTTCAGTATGTTGGTATCGATAGTTCTGGAAATCTCTTGGAAATTAAACTTGGTGGAGATAAGGAGACTCTCGACAGTCAGGGAGTTACGCATGTTGTCTTGGATAACCAATCACCAAATGCAGAGATAAATTATGCGGATGGGACAGCGACAAATACGGTTACTGAATTTACTGAGGCACCATCTGAGCCTAGTTCTGAGAGTTCACAAGTGGCTGAACAACCGAGTTCTGAGCCAGAGCCTGTGCAACCTACACAAGAAGAAAGTAGAACAGTTTATGTGGCGCGTCATGGAACAGCAGATGTTTATTGGTATGACATCAACAGTATGCCTAGCAATACCAATAAGGCTAATGTCGTTACCATGACAGAAGCAGATGCCATAGCCCAAGGGAAACGACACACGACTAAAGAGTGATAAAAAAGCTGGACATCTTGTCCAGTTTTTTTGCAAAACGACTCACATTTTACCACTTTTATCTGAAAATTTGATATACTGAGACTATCAAAATACTTGTAAGAGAAGTCGTACCGACTCTTTTTAAGTATAAGAAAGGAAACTAAATATGATTTGGATTATTATTGCCATTATTGTTGTTCTTGTGATTTTTGTTATTGCAAGTTATAACGGCTTGGTTAAAAGCCGTATGCAAACCAAGGAGGCATGGAGTCAAATTGATGTTCAATTGAAACGTCGTAATGATCTCCTTCCTAACTTGATTGAAACGGTTAAAGGTTACGCTAAATATGAAGGTTCAACGCTTGAAAAAGTAGCAGAACTTCGTAATCAAGTAGCAGCTGCGACTTCTCCTGCAGCGGCTATGCGTGCTAGTGATGAATTGACTCGTCAGGTTTCTGGCATCTTTGCGGTAGCTGAAAGTTACCCTGATCTTAAGGCTAGTGCTAACTTCAGCCAGCTTCAAGAAGAGTTGACGAATACTGAAAATAAAATTGCCTATTCACGCCAACTTTATAACAGTGTGACAAGTAACTACAATGTGAAATTGGAAACCTTCCCAAGCAATGTTATTGCTAAGATGTTTAGCTTTAAGGCTGCTGAATTCCTTGAAACACCAGAAGAAGAAAAAGCTGTGCCTAAGGTTGATTTCAGTGGACTAGGTAACTAATATGTTATTTGATCAAATTGCTCGAAATAAGAGAAAGACTTGGCTTTTGCTCATGGTCTTTTTCCTCTTGTTGGGCCTTGTTGGCTACGGTGTCGGCTATCTTTGGTTAGGTTCAGGCTTTGGTGGTCTGATTCTTGCCTTAGTTATTGGTTTTATCTATGCCATTACCATGATTTTCCAATCAACAAATGTCGTCATGGCCATGAATGGTGCACGAGAAGTTGATGAACAAACGGCTCCAGACCTTTACCATGTGGTCGAGGACATGGCTATGGTGGCCCAAATCCCAATGCCACGTGTCTTTATTGTCGATGATCCTTCAATGAATGCTTTTGCAACGGGATCTAGCCCTAAAAATGCTGCTGTAGCTGCTACAACAGGTCTTCTTGCGGTTATGAATCGTGAGGAACTTGAAGGGGTTATCGGACATGAAGTGAGTCATATTCGCAACTACGATATTCGAATTTCTACCATAGCAGTTGCCTTAGCATCTGCCATTACCATGCTAGCTGGGATGGCTCGTAATATGATGTTCTGGGGGGGAGGCCGTCGTAGAAATGATGATGACCGTAATGGAAGTAGCGGTTTGGAAATTATTCTTCTCATTATTTCTTTGATTGCCATTATCCTGGCGCCTTTGGCGGCTACCTTGGTTCAGTTGGCTATTTCACGTCAGCGTGAATTTCTAGCTGATGCTTCTAGCGTCGAATTGACACGTAACCCACAAGGCATGATTAATGCTCTGCTCAAACTTGATAATAGTGCGCCTATGCAACATCACGTGGATGATGCTAGTGCAGCCCTCTATATCAATGATCCTAAAAAGGAATCTGGTTTGCAGAAGCTCTTTTATACTCACCCCCCAATTTCAGAACGGGTGGAACGCTTGAAACAAATGTAATACAGGAGAGGCTAGTCGTGTGATTGGTCTCTTTCTTTTAGCAGTTATTTTCCTTTTTAATTAAATTAATAAATACATACCTAGTCAAGTTAACTTATTTCTGGCATAATAGATGTATGAAACTAACGATTCAACGAATGGCTCGGATAGCCATTCTATCAGCACTGGCAGTAGGATTGCGGTCAGCATTTATAGGATTGCCAAATATTCAGCCCATTACAGCCATGTTTTTTGTAGCAGTTCTTTATTTGGGGTTAGTAGATGGTCTCTTGATTATGGCTTTGACCATGTCAATCTCAGGATTCATCTTTGGGTTTGGTCCCTGGGTTTTTAATCAAATCTTGACCTTCGGCGTTTTGATGGCTCTTTGGAGTTTGATTGCACCTAGGTTATCACTTGTTTGGCAGATTGCTTTGGTAACTATTTTGTCCTTTCTCTATGGAGTTCTCATGGATTATAGTTATGGCCTCCTATTTAAGAGTGGTCTTACCTTTGTTGTTTCTGGTCTTCTTTATGATACCTACCATGCAGTATCGACGCTTCTATTCTATCCATTTATCCAGTCTATTTTTAGGAGATTTTTGAAATGAAAAAATTATCGATATATTTAGTTCTTGCCTTTTCTCTTGTTACTTTAGCTGCTTGTGGAAAAAATGAGGCTGCTAAACTTACTAGTAGCACCAACAATCATCAGTCTAAGGTTCAAGGTCAGGTTACCTTGATTTTGAAAACTGAAAAGGAAAGTAAGAAAAAATCTGTAGAAATCAAAAAAGGTGATACAGTTCTTGATGTTTTAGAAGAAATATATCCTGTTCAAGAAAATGATGGTTTTATTACTGAAATTGATGGTATTTCTCAAGACAAGGATAAGGGGATCTATTGGATGTTTGATGTCAATGGAAAACTCGGTGAGAAAGCCGCTAACCAACTTAAAGTTCAAGATGGTGATGAAATTATATTCTATCAAGAAAAGTATAATTAAGATTCTAGACTCTAATTCAGAGTTTTTTTTTTTATAAAGTTCGGAAATAGGTCTAATAATTTTCCTAAAGAAGTCGGAAAATTGCAAAATAACTGACGATTTACAGAAAAATAGTTTACTTTTGTTTTAAAAGTGATATCATAAAAGGGTACTACATGAAGTAAGGAGAATACGATTTGGCTTTTAACAAATTGGAAAACAGTAACAACAAGGAAATCATCTCTGAAGAAGTTGGTATCTTGAAAGAATTGTTGGATGATGCAACACGAGGCATGGCTGGAGAGCAAGGTCTCACAACTGTCCAACATTTGGTTGAACTTTATGATGAAGGTGATTATGTGGCCCTTACACAAGCCATTTCAGAAATGACACATGACGATATGGTCGTTGCATCACGTTATTTCTCTTTGTTACCTCTCTTGATTAATATCTCTGAGGACGTGGATTTGGCTTATGAAGTCAACCACAAAAATAATATTGATGAATCTTATTTAGGTAAGTTGTCTGAAACCTTTGACGTTGTAGCTGAAAGTGATAATGCACGTGACATTCTTGAACATGTCAATGTTGTACCAGTATTGACAGCTCACCCAACTCAGGTTCAACGTAAAACCATGCTTGAATTGACCAACCACATTCACGAACTTCTCCGTAAGCATCGTGACGTTAAGGCTGGTCTTATTAACAAGGACAAATGGTACGCGGATTTGCGTCGTTATGTAGAAATCATGATGCAAACGAGTATCATTCGTGAGAAGAAACTTAAGGTTAAAAACGAAATCACTAACGTTATGGAGTATTACAACTCCTCATTGATTAAGGCGATTACAAATCTATCGCATGAATTCAAACGTTTAGCTGTTGAAAAAGGAATCGAGCTTGATAATCCAACACCTATTACAATGGGTATGTGGATTGGTGGTGACCGTGACGGAAATCCATTCGTAACGGCAGAAACCCTCAAACTTTCTGCAACTGTTCAAAGTGAAGTTATCCTCAATTACTATATTGAAAAAGTTGATAACCTTTACCGCTCATTCTCACTCTCATCACGTTTGACTGAAGTTTCTGAAACAGTAGCAGAAATGGCAAAACATTCTCCAGATAGATCTGTTTATCGTGAAAATGAGCCCTACCGTCGTGCTTTCAGTTACATCCAGTCTAAGTTGATTCAAACCCTTCTATTCTTTAAAGAAGGAAACTTTAGTAAGGAAAGAGTTGCTAAACGTCTTTCTGAAAATGTTCGTCTTGGCTCAGTCTCAACAGGTGAAGTAGTAGCTGATTTTGTGCAAGAACGTCTTAGCCAAAGTCTTCAAGCTGTCTCACAACAAACTACCGAGTTTTATGAAACAGCTGAAGCTTTCCATGATGACCTTTTGGCAATTAAAAACTCACTTCTCGAGAATGATGATGCTGTCTTGATTTCCGGTGATTTCGAAGAGCTTCTTCAAGCCGTTGAGATCTTTGGATTCTACCTTGCAACAATTGATATGCGTCAGGATTCAAGCGTTCATGAAGCTTGTGTGGCAGAGTTGCTTAAATCTGCAAACATTGTTGACAACTATAGTGAGTTGACAGAGGTTGAAAAGGTTGCTGTTCTTCTCAAAGAATTGCAAGAAGATCCACGTACCTTATCATCAACAAATGTACCTAAGTCTGAAACACTTGAAAAAGAATTGGCTATCTTCCGTACCGCTCGTCTTTTGAAAGACTATATTGGTGAAGATGTCATCAAACAACATATCATTTCTCACACTGAGAGCGTCTCAGATATGTTTGAGTTAGCTATCCTTCTTAAAGAAGTTGGTTTAGTTGATACTGAGCGTGCGCGTGTCCAAATCGTTCCACTTTTTGAAACCATCGAAGACTTGGAAAACTCTAATGAAATCATGAAACAATACCTTGGTTATGATATTGTTAAACGATGGATTAAGAACAGTAATAACTACCAAGAAATCATGTTGGGTTACTCAGATTCAAATAAAGATGGTGGTTACTTGTCTTCAGGTTGGACTCTCTACAAGGCTCAAAACGAATTGACCAAGATTGGTGAAGAGCGTGGCATTAAAATTACCTTCTTCCATGGCCGTGGTGGTACTGTTGGTCGTGGTGGTGGACCATCTTACGACGCTATTACTTCTCAACCATTTGGTACTATTAAAGACCGAATCCGTTTGACAGAGCAAGGTGAGGTTATCGGTAATAAATATGGTAATAAGGATGCAGCTTACTATAATCTTGAAATGCTAGTTTCAGCAGCTCTTGACCGTATGGTGACACGTCAAATTGCCGATCCAGAAGAATTGGTTGGTTTCCGTGAGGTTATGGACGGAATTGTTCAAGATTCTAATGGCATTTATCGAGATCTTGTCTTTGGAAATGAACATTTCTATGATTACTTCTTTGAAGCAAGTCCAATTAAGGAAGTATCAAGTTTAAATATTGGTTCTCGTCCAGCAGCTCGTAAGACTATTACTGAGATTTCAGGGCTTCGTGCCATTCCTTGGGTGTTCTCATGGTCACAAAACCGTATCATGTTCCCAGGTTGGTATGGTGTGGGTTCTGCCTTTAATCACTATATTGAAGCTGAAGAAGGAAACCTTGAAAAACTTCAACACATGTTTGAAACATGGCCATTCTTCCGTTCACTTTTGTCTAACGTGGATATGGTGCTTTCAAAATCAGATATGAATATCGCCTTCCACTATGCACAATTGGCAGAGAGTGAAGAAGTTCGCAGTGTCTTTAACATCATTTTGGATGAGTGGCAGCTGACTAAGAATGTTATTCTTGCGATTGAAAAACATGATGGCTTCCTTGACGAAAGCCCATCTCTTAAAGCAAGTTTGGATTTCCGCTTGCCATACTTCAACGTCTTGAACTACATCCAAATTGAATTGATTAAACGTCTTCGTAACAATGATTTGACTGATGACGAAATTAGTCTTATTCATATTACGATCAACGGTATTGCAACAGGGCTTCGTAACTCTGGTTAATAAAGTAAAGTTCATCGCTTCGGTGGTGAACTTTTTGTTATAATGAAAATTCTGATATAATATAACCATGATTGCTATGGAAACGATTGAAAAGCTGACCAGAGAAAAACTCCCCATGATAACTGTCTTGGCTGGCGAGGATTTAGGGCAGTATAGTCAAGCTAAAGAAAAATTTTTAAAACAAATTGGTTTTGATCCGAGTGACTTGAGCTATTCCTATTTTGATATGTCTGAGACTGATTACCAAGATGCTGAACTCGATTTGGAAAGTATGCCTTTTTTTGCAGATGAAAAGGTGGTTATTTTTGATCATTTCGCAGATATGACCACTGCTAAAAAGTCTTATCTGGATGAGAAAGCATTGAAACGTCTTGAAAATTATCTTCAATCACCTGTAGAAACAACACGTCTTGTCTTAATGGCTTCTGGAAAGCTTGATGGGAAGCGTCGGTTGGTTAAACTCCTAAAACGTGATGCTTTGGTACTTGAAGCTAACCCTTTAAAGGATGCAGAGCTTAGAACTTATTTTCAAAAACAGGCACATCAAGAGGGGCTCATTTTTGATAAAGGGGCATTTGAGGAACTCTTAATCAAGTCAAGTTTTGATTTTTCTGATATTCAGAAGAATCTAGCGTTTTTAAAAGGATATAAAACTGAAGGGAACATCTCATCGCAAGACATTGCGGAGGCTATACCTAAAAGTTTACAAGATAACATTTTTGACATGACTCAACTTCTTTTGCGAGGACAGGTTCAGGGTGTTCGTGAATTGGTTCATGATTTACGATTGCAAGGAGAAGATGAGATCAAGCTGATTGCTGTTATGTTGGGACAATTCCGCACCTATCTGCAAGTCAAATTATTATCTGCTAAAGGCAAAAGCGAGCAACAAATTATTTCAAGTCTTTCAGACTACCTAGGTCGGAAAGTTAATCCATTTCAGATTCGCTATGCTATAAGAGATAGCCGTCCTTTATCAGTCGCATTTTTAAAGACAACGATTAAGATTCTAGTTGAGACAGACTACCAGATAAAAACAGGTACTTTAGATAAAGACTATTTATTTGATCTAGCACTTTTAAAAATAGCATCAAACCGCTAAAAAATGGAGATTTCCATGATTTTGTAAGCAAAATTTTTGAAAGCTCTATCATTTTACGGTAAAATGAAGAAAAAATGAAAAGAGGACCTTTACTATGGCAATTATCCTTCCAGACCTTCCTTACGCTTACGATGCTTTGGAACCATATATTGATGCTGAAACAATGACTCTTCACCACGACAAACACCATGCAACTTACGTGGCAAATGCTAATGCTGCTCTTGAAAAACACCCTGAAATTGGTGAAGATCTTGAAGCACTTTTGGCTGACGTGGAACAAATTCCAGCTGACATTCGTCAAGCACTTATTAACAATGGTGGTGGACACCTAAACCACGCTCTTTTCTGGGAACTCTTGTCACCAGAAAAACAAGAGCCAACTGCAGAAGTGGCAGCAGCTATTAATGAAGCTTTCGGATCTTTCGAAGCCTTCCAAGACGCTTTTACTGCGGCAGCAACAACTCGTTTTGGTTCAGGTTGGGCATGGCTTGTGGTTAATGCAGAAGGTAAACTTGAAGTTGTTTCAACTGCCAACCAAGACACGCCTATCTCAAATGGAAAAAAACCAATCTTGGCACTTGATGTTTGGGAACATGCATACTACCTAAACTACCGTAATGTACGTCCAAACTACATCAAAGCCTTCTTTGAAATCATTAACTGGAATAAAGTTGCTGAGCTTTACGCAGCAGCTAAATAAGTCTAGAATCATCCTCAGTCTTGAGGGTGTTTTTTTTGTAATATGGCTGTAAAATCTCCTTGCATTTTAGAGGATTATAGCTTAAACTATAACTGTTATGAAAAAAAAGAAAAAGCATTCAAGTAAAAAGTATAGTGGAAGCCGCCGGAAAACTAAAGACAAGAAGAAAGATCCGGTAAAACAAGACCTTCAACAAGACGTAAAAAAAGACAGTAAAGATAGTAAAAAGGATGTCAAAAGAAGCGACAGGAAGGATAATAAAAAAGATAAGAAAAAGGCTTCTAAAAAGTCAGTAGAAAAGAAACCAGTTGAGGCAACTTTAGTACCAGTAGAGCATAAGGAAAAAGAAGAAAAAACTGAAACCTTAGCACTTAGGAGTAAACGTTCTAAAAAATCTAAAGTAAAATCATCCCGTGATGATAAAAAAGCTTATCTTATCTTAGTTTTTCTGGGTGCAGTGGTTGTTCTTGTGTTCGTTACTATGCTTGCCTTAGCAGGTCGCGAAAAACAGGCTGGTCATACTGGGAACCTTGAGAACATTTTTGGTTCGAACTCTAAGGTAACTAAAAAAGAAGATAAGAAAAAAGAGGAAAAGGTAACTCCCACCAACAAGTCAGCTGAAGCTAAACAAGCAGTCATGGAAGCAGATGCAGATACGATGTATGCTTATGGATTGTATTACGATTATGCTAACATGACATTGAACCAAGTGGTTGAAGCCTTTATGGCTGATCAGGGTATTGAGTCTAGCCAAATCGCCTTCTCATATAAAAATACCAAGACAAATGAGCAATTCTCTATGAATGATACTCAGCCAATGACTGCAGGATCGACCTATAAATTGCCACTAAACATGCTTGTTATGGATGAGGTTAATAAAGGGAAGCTTTCTTTAACTGAACGTTTTGATATTACTAATACTGAATATGAATATCAAGGAGAACATGACAATTATGTTGCTGCCTTTGGTGGTGCAATGACCATCCCAGAGATGCAAGAATATTCTCTAGTTTATTCTGAGAATACGCCTGCCTATGCATTGGCAGAACGTCTTGGCGGTATGGAAAAATTCTATGACATGCTTGATAAATACGGTAAATCAAAAGGTGAAGTTAAAACTATTCAAATGAATGGTAATAAGACAACAACGGATTATTACATCCAGGTCTTGGATTACCTTTGGAAACACCAAGATAATTATAAGGATATTCTCTACTATATTGGTGAGTCTTTCCCAAATGAATACTACAAAACTTATCTTCCTGATTTAACCATCTATCAAAAACCAGGTTACGTTCGTGAAGCACTCAACGTTGATGCTATTGTCATGGAAGAGACACCTTATATGGTAGCAATCTATACCCGTTACCTCGGTGGGTCAACTGAAGAATCAGATGAAATCAGTGGCTGGGGTCTTCAACAATTGGGAATGCTCTCTTATGTTATTAATGAGTGGCACCGTGTCAATATGAATTAATACTGAAAAAAGCCGATTATTCGGCTTTTTTCTATACTATTACATGAAGGTAAGGAGTAGAACACTCGTAAAGAGGAATGGAACAAAAGCGATTGTTTCATTAGGATTTCTACGTACTAGGAAGTAGGTAAGCCCAAATAGGCAAGCTAGTTCAATAGCTAATAGTATTTTGGAAAATGGAAAAATGAGGGAGACACTGGCTAAATAGAGAAAATCACCTTCACCAATATTTAAACGTTTGAGATATGACAGAGCGGCTAAACTTATTCCCAAGGTAAAAGTGAGGTAGTAGTTTCCCAACCAAAGGAGAGGTAGTGTTCCAAGAATCCAAATCAGAAGGGGATATGATTTATTTTTTAAATCAAAAATAGTTACACAAAGACTGAAAAGAAGTAAATAGGTTCTCCCAAAATCTAAATAGTCATAGAAATAAAGAAGAAGGGTTCCCCCACAAAACAATTCAATGAAGAGGTAACGGTATGGGATAGAGCTTTGGCATAACCGACATCTGAACCTTAAGAAAAGTTGCGATAGGATAGGAATCATCTCGAAAAAACGTAACTGATGTCCACAGTGACTGCAGTGGCTTCTAGGAAAAATAATCGACTTCTTAGGAAAACGATCACAAATCAAACCAATAAACGAGCCTAAAGAGGCGCCAAGAAAAAAATATAAAATACTAAGCATACCTAACTATTCGAAAAAAGACAGAAAAAGCATTTTACTTGCATATTATTTATAAATATTCTAAAATATAAGTGTAAACAATAATGATTCTAAATAAGGAGAAAGAATATGACAGATTCAATTAAAGAAACAATCAATGAAACAGTTAACCATCAAGCAGAGACACCAACAAACACAAAAACCAAAGCAGTATTAAATCAAGCAGTTGCTGATTTGTCTGTAGCAGCTTCTATTGTGCATCAAGTTCATTGGTATATGCGTGGTCCTGGTTTCCTTTATCTTCACCCAAAAATGGATGAATTGATGGATAGTTTGAATGCCCATCTTGATGTGATCAGTGAGCGTTTGATTACCATTGGTGGTGAACCATACTCAACTTTGGTAGAGTTTTCATCTAATTCAGGTTTGACTGAAACTACTGGTACATTTGATAAATCAATGTCTGATCAAATTCAGTTATTGGTTGATACATACAAATACTTGTCTGTCTTGTTCCAAGTTGGTTTGGATATCACAGATGAAGAAGGAGACGCTCCTTCAAATGATATCTTTACAGCAGCAAAATCAGAAATTGATAAGACAATCTGGATGTTGACTGCAGAACTTGGACAAGCCCCAGGCTTGAAATAATCAATTTTTGAGTTAAGATGATTGTCAAGAGTTCCTCTAAAAGTGTATAATAGACACAAAATACTTTTAGAAGAAGGGAGGCGGCGATATGTCTGAGCATCGACGTAGTCTAGGCGTTTATGAAGATGTCCTGAATCAGTTAAAAGCTAAAGGGATTCGATTGACTGAATCTCGTAAAGCTGTTATCCGCTATTTGATGATGTCTGATCAACATCCTAGCGCTGATGTGATATATTATGACCTTCTCCCTGATAATCCGGGCATGAGTTTAGCGACGGTCTATAACAACTTGAAAGTGTTGGTTGAAGAAGGGATTGTCTCTGAAATTAAGGTTAATAATGATAATACAACCTATTATGATTTTATGGGACATGACCACTTAAACATTGTTTGTGAAAAATGTGGTCAAATTACGGATTTAGACTTACCGATTCCGTCTTTCAAAGAAGAGGTAGAATCGCAAACAGGATTTCGCATTACTCGTGAGCAGATGATTTTACATGGTATTTGTCCGAATTGTCAATAAATAAGAGCTTAAGTCAAATGGGCTTGGGCTTTTTTTCTAGTTACATAATAATCTGTAAAGGTTTTCAAAATTATCTTGTCATGACTTAAGCTTTTTGCTAAAATATTTCTATGAAAACATTATATGACGTTCAACAGTTGTTGAAGCAGTTTGGCATAGTAGTTTACTTAGGTAAAAGGCTCTATGATATCGAGATGATGAAGATTGAATTGGAAGCTCTTTATCAGAATGGTTTGATAGACAAGGAGAACTATCTTATTGCTGAAATGATTTTACGACGTGAACATCGCATTGAAATGGAGAAAGAAAATGAGTAAGAAACTCTTGGGAATTGACCTTGGTGGAACAACTGTTAAGTTTGGTATTTTGACTGCAGATGGTGAAGTTCAGGAAAAATGGGCTATTGAAACAAATACGCTTGAAAATGGTCGCCACATCGTTCCTAACATTGTAGAGTCTTTGAAACACCGTTTGGATATGTATGGACTTACTGCTGAAGACTTCATTGGAATTGGTATGGGATCTCCAGGTGCAGTAGATCGTGAGCATAAAACCGTAACGGGTGCTTTTAACTTGAACTGGGCAGAAACTCAAGAAGTTGGCTCTGTCATTGAAAAAGAACTTGGTATTCCATTCGCTATTGATAATGATGCCAATGTGGCTGCACTTGGTGAACGTTGGGTTGGTGCTGGTGCTAACAATCCAGACGTTGTCTTTGTAACATTGGGAACAGGTGTTGGTGGCGGTGTTATCGCTGATGGTAATTTAATTCATGGTGTTGCCGGTGCTGGTGGTGAAATTGGTCACATTATTGTTGAACCTGAAACAGGATTTGAATGTACTTGCGGAAACAAGGGATGTTTGGAAACTGTAGCTTCAGCAACAGGTGTTGTACGTTTAGCACGTCATTTGGCAGAAGGATACGAAGGGAACTCATCTATTAAAGCTGCTGTAGACAATGGTGAGCAAGTGACAAGTAAAGATATCTTCGTAGCTGCTGCTGAGGGTGATAAGTTTGCTGATAGCATTGTGGATAAAGTCTCTGAATACCTCGGACTTGCAACAGCAAATATCTCAAACATTCTTAACCCAGATTCTGTCGTTATCGGTGGTGGTGTTTCTGCTGCAGGAGAATTTTTGCGTAGTCGTGTTGAAGGATACTTTACACGTTATGCATTCCCACAAGTTCGCCTTACAACAAAAGTGAAATTAGCAGAACTTGGAAATGATGCGGGAATCATTGGAGCTGCTAGTCTTGCTCGTAGTATTGATAAATAATGAGATAAGGTGTGCCTAACCAAATAAGGGAGAGGTAGCACCTTTTTTTGTTAAAAACGTTTACAATTAGCTGACCTCTGCCATTTTATTGAAAATGTGGTATACTTGAAAAGTTGAAATAAATAATAAAGAGGAAAAAATGACTAAACTTAGAGAAGATATCCGTAACGTGGCCATCATTGCCCACGTTGACCACGGGAAAACAACGCTTGTTGATGAATTGTTGAAACAATCACACACACTCGATGAACGTAAAGAACTTGATGAGCGTGCGATGGACTCAAACGATCTTGAAAAAGAACGTGGTATTACCATCCTTGCCAAGAATACAGCCGTTGCTTATAATGGTACGCGTATCAATATCATGGACACACCAGGTCACGCGGACTTTGGTGGAGAAGTTGAACGTATCATGAAAATGGTTGATGGGGTTGTTCTTGTTGTTGATGCCTACGAGGGAACAATGCCTCAAACACGTTTTGTTTTGAAAAAAGCGCTTGAACAAAACTTGACTCCTATCGTTGTTGTTAACAAGATTGATAAACCATCAGCTCGTCCTGAAGAAGTTGTTGATGAAGTTCTTGAACTCTTCATCGAACTTGGTGCAGATGATGACCAATTGGAATTCCCTGTTGTGTATGCATCAGCTATTAATGGTACATCATCATTGTCTGATAATCCTGCTGATCAAGAGCACACTATGGCTCCAATCTTTGACACAATTATTGAACACATTCCGGCTCCAGTTGATAATTCGGATGAGCCACTTCAATTCCAAGTGTCACTTCTTGACTATAATGATTTCGTTGGACGTATCGGTATTGGACGTGTCTTCCGTGGATCTGTAAAAGTCGGTGATCAAGTTACCCTTTCAAAACTTGACGGAACAACTAAAAACTTCCGTGTTACTAAACTTTTCGGTTTCTTCGGTTTGGAACGTCGTGAAATTGAAGAAGCAAAAGCTGGTGATTTGATTGCTATCTCAGGTATGGAAGATATCTTCGTTGGTGAAACAATCACACCAACTGATGCTGTTGAACCATTGCCAGTTCTTCGTATTGATGAACCAACCCTTCAAATGACTTTCTTGGCGAACAACTCACCATTTGCTGGCCGTGAAGGTAAACACGTGACATCACGTAAAGTCGAAGAGCGTCTTTTGGCTGAGTTGCAAACAGACGTTTCACTACGTGTTGATCCAACTGATTCACCAGATAAATGGACTGTGTCAGGTCGTGGTGAATTGCACTTGTCAATCCTTATCGAAACAATGCGTCGTGAAGGATATGAACTTCAAGTATCACGTCCAGAAGTTATCATCAAAGAAATTGATGGAGTGAAATGCGAACCATTTGAACGTGTTCAAATCGATACTCCAGAGGAGTACCAAGGATCAATTATCCAAGCCCTTTCAGAACGTAAAGGTGACATGCTTGATATGCAAATGGTTGGTAACGGTCAAACACGCCTTATCTTCCTTGTGCCAGCTCGTGGACTTATCGGATTCTCTACTGAATTCTTGTCTATGACACGTGGTTACGGTATCATGAACCATACCTTTGACCAATACTTGCCGGTTGTTGCTGGTGAGATTGGCGGACGTCACCGTGGTGCCCTCGTTTCCATCGATACAGGTAAAGCAACAACATACTCAATTATGCGTATTGAAGAGCGTGGTACAATCTTTGTTAACCCAGGTACTGAAGTTTATGAAGGTATGATTGTCGGTGAGAATGCTCGTGAAAATGACCTTGGTGTTAACATTACTACAGCAAAACAAATGACAAATGTGCGTTCAGCTACTAAGGACCAGACGGCTGTTATCAAGACTCCACGTATCTTGACACTTGAAGAATCACTTGAATTCTTGGATGATGATGAATACATGGAAGTAACACCAGAATCTATCCGCTTGCGTAAACAAATTTTGAATAAAGCAGAGCGTGATAAAGCTAATAAACGTAAGAAAAAAGCAGCAGAAGCTGAATAAACTATAGAGAGGAGAAGAGATGTTTTATCTGATTGTTGCCATATTGATTGCGTCATTCTATTTCTTTATTGCACCAAAGTCGGTAAAAAACACCATGAATCTTCTCTTTGTCATGGCTACCCTAGCATTGCTCTTGCTTTTAGCAGTGTTATCAATCATTAAATTCTTCAGTTTACCTGGCGAGTTCTTTGTCACGGTAGGGATGCTTGTATTGAGTTATTTCACCTTGAAAGATTTTTTCGCCATGTCAGAGCTCAATCGTGATAAACCTCAACAAGATGAAAATAAGTAGCATGATATTAAAGTCAATCTCTTAGATTGGCTTTTTCTGTATCTAGAAAATACTACTCCTTGAAATAGCTTGTGATAAAGGGTAAAATGGTTATGATACAATTTGAGAGAGTGGACGAATTATGAAATCAATAACACAATTTGAAAATAAAAAAGTTTTAGTCCTTGGTTTGGCTAAATCTGGTGAAGCAGCGGCTCGTCTTTTGGCTAAGCTAGGAGCTATTGTTACTGTTAATGATGGAAAAGCCTTTGAGGAAAACCCATCAGCTCAATCACTTCTTGAAGAAGGTATTAAGGTTGTTTGTGGTGGACATCCTCTTGAACTTTTGGATGAAAATTTTGAATTAATGGTTAAGAATCCTGGAATTCGGTATGATAATCCAATGGTAGCTCGTGCGCTTGAAAAAGGGATCCCAGTTTGGACTGAAGTTGAGTTGGCTTACCTAGTCTCTGAAGCACCAATTATAGGTATTACGGGCTCAAATGGTAAGACAACAACAACAACTATGATTGCTGATGTTCTAAATCATGGTGGTAAGTCAGGTGTCTTGTCTGGGAATATTGGCTTCCCTGCATCAGAAGTAGCGCAATCAGTGACAAATCAGGATACTCTGGTCATGGAGTTATCTTCTTTCCAATTGATGGGAATTGAGAGCTTCCATCCACATATTGCTGTGATTACGAACTTGATGCCGACGCATATTGACTATCATGGTAGTTTTGAAGAATATGTGGCTGCCAAATGGAATATTCAAAACAAAATGACATCAGATGATTTTGTTATTCTAAACTTTAATCAAGACTTGGCTAAGGAATTGGCTACGCAAACTAATGCACAAGTAGTTCCATTTTCAACTATGGAAAAAGTAGATGGTGCCTATCTGGAAAATGGTGGTCTCTACTTCAAAGGTGAATTGGTAATGCATGCTGAAGAACTTGGTGTTCCAGGAAGTCACAATGTTGAAAACGCCTTAGCGACAATTGCTGTAGCAAAATTGTCAGGTGTTTCAAACCAAGCAATCAAAGAAACTCTCGCAAGCTTTGGTGGGGTTAAGCACCGTCTTCAATTTGTTGATACGATTGATGATGTGAAATTCTATAATGATAGTAAGTCAACAAATATTTTAGCGACACAAAAAGCACTTTCTGGCTTTGATAATAGTAAAGTCATTTTGATTGCTGGTGGTTTGGACCGTGGTAATGAATTTGATGAGCTCATTCCTGATATTACTGGACTTAAGAAAATGGTAATTTTGGGAGAATCAGCTCCTCGTGTCAAACGCGCAGCAGACAAATCTGGTGTGAGCTATTTGGATGCCAAAGATGTTGCTGATGCGACACGTATTGCCTTTGAACAAGCGAGTGCAGGAGATGTTGTCTTGTTGAGTCCCGCTAACGCAAGTTGGGACATGTACAAGAATTTCGAAGTGCGTGGTGATGAATTTATCACAACTGTTGAGCGATTGAAGGGATAGGATATGGCAAAATCGAAAAAGATTGTTTTTACTGGTGGCGGAACAGTTGGACATGTGACCTTAAATCTTATCTTAATTCCAAAGTTTCTAAAAAATGGATGGGAAGTGCACTATATCGGTGATAAACATGGTATCGAACACGAACAAATTGATAAGTCTGGTTTAGATGTAACCTTCCATAGTATCGCTACAGGTAAACTACGTCGGTATTTTTCATGGCAAAACATGTTGGATGTCTTTAAAGTTGGTTGGGGAATTCTACAGTCAATTGCAATTATTGCTAAGATTCGTCCCCAAGCACTCTTTTCAAAAGGTGGATTTGTATCTGTGCCGCCAGTTATCGCTTCTAAATTATTAAGAGTCCCTGTATATGTTCACGAGTCTGACTTGTCTATGGGCTTAGCCAATAAAATCGCATACAAGTTTGCGACTACTATGTTTACCACTTTTGAACAATCAAAAGCTTTGGCTAAGACAAAGCATGTTGGTGCTATTACTAAGGTGGGTATGACAAAGTCTGTTAATTCCGATGAACTAGATAAGATTAAAGAACAGTTTGATGAGAACCTAAAAACAGTCCTTTTTATTGGGGGATCAGCTGGTGCAAAGGTGTTTAATGATTTTATTAGCAAAACACCAGAACTGATTGAACACTATAATGTCATCAATATATCTGGAGATTCTTCGTTGAATACTCTGGAGCGTCATCTTTATAGAGTTGATTATGTGACAGATTTGTACCAACCTCTTATGGATATGGCGGATTTAGTTGTAACTCGTGGTGGTTCAAATACTATTTTTGAATTGCTGGCTATGAAAAAACTTCATTTAATCATTCCTCTAGGAAAAGAAGCTAGCCGTGGAGACCAACTTGAGAATGCTGACTATTTTGAAAGAAAAGGTTACGCTCGTCAATTGCAGGAACCGGAATTAAGTTGGGAGACATTAAATCACGAGCTTGAACAACTTGTTGAACATGCAGAGACTTACAAAGAAGCTATGGCTAAATCTGAGGAAATCACTTCTCCTGATGATTTTTACAACCTATTAGTGACTAGTATTTCAAATAAATAAAGGAATTTCATGGCAAAAAAGGATCAAAAATCACAAGAAAAAAAAGTTCTGACAGAGTGGCAGAAGCGAAACCTAGAATTTTTGAGAAAAAAAGAAACCGAAGGTTCAGAAAAAATGACGAACAAAACAATCGTTCATTCAGAAAAAGCCACATCGCATGAGAGTAAAATACCAGTAAAAAAGAAGGTCAAGAAGAAAAAAAGAAAAAAAATCAATAAGACTAGTAATATCCCAATTGCACAACAAAATCTTGCAGGACTTGTTATTTTTATAGCTGCGATTTTAATTGTATTTTCACTCTTCTTTATCTCGCCTTGGTCTAAGCAAAAGGTTCTTACAGTATCAGGAACAAAAAATGCTCTATCAGAAGATGTGAAAGATGCAAGTGGTATTCTTGATACAGATTATATTACTCATGTCTTTTTCAACCAAGGAGAGATTGCATCAACTGTTGAAAAGACCAATGTTTGGGTCAAAAAGGCTACGGTAACTTATAGTTTTCCAAATCAATTTAATATTGCAGTGAAAGAATATCCAATCGTGGCTTATCGTCAAACATCAAATGGATATGTTTCTATTCTTGAAAGTGGTAAGACTGGAGGGACTGTTTCAACAGGAAATCTACCAGATAAATTTATCACTTTAAAGATGGATGATGAAAAGAAAATTGAAGAGTTGGTAAAAGAGTTGAATAAACTTGATAGTAAAATCAAGAGTAATATTCAAATTATTAATTTAACGCCTACAAAAGCAACTTCAGATTTGTTGACAATTGAGTTATATGATGGAAATTCAATTCGCGTTCCCCTCTCTCAATTAACGACTAAGCTACCTTATTACGAGAAAATTAAGAGTAAACTCTCAGATGGAAGTATTGTAGATATGGAGGTTGGTATCTATACAACAACTCCTGAAGTAGAATCATCAAAAACTGATGAGGATAAGAAGGAAGATAAAGAAACTTCTGAAGAGGGTCAAGAAACAACGACATCAACTGAACAGAATTCTGAGAGAGAAGCTAATGCTGATAATTCAGATGTTCAAGAAGTAGAAAATCCGACCGTTAATCAAGAATCAACTCTTCAAACTTCCCCCGCTCAAGGCTAATATTGAATAATAAAAACGTAAAATGCTGACATTTTACGTTTTTTTATGGTACAATAGTATCCGAATAATTCTGTTTTTATACAGTTTACAAAGATATTGAATGGAAAGATTGAGAGGTCGAGTGAATGGCTAGAGATGGCTTTTTTACAGGATTAGATATAGGAACTAGCTCGATTAAGGTTCTTGTTGCTGAGTTTATTGATGGATCAATGAATGTCATCGGAGTAAGTAATGTTAAGAGTTCTGGTGTGAAAGATGGCATCATTGTTGATATTGACGCTGCAGCAAAATCAATCAAAACAGCTATTGAACAAGCAGAAGAAAAAGCTGGTATTGTGATTGAACAAGTGAATGTTGGGCTTCCAGCCAATCTTCTTCAAATTGAGCCTACACAAGGTATGATTCCTGTAACAAGTGAATCAAAAGAAATCAAAGATGAAGATGTTGAAAGTGTTGTTCGCTCAGCCTTGACTAAGAGCATTACACCTGAGCGTGAGGTTATCTCACTGGTTCCTGAAGAATTTATCGTTGATGGATTCCAAGGGATTCGTGATCCTCGTGGAATGATGGGGATTCGTCTTGAAATGAGAGGCCTCATTTACACAGGACCAACAACAATTCTTCACAATCTCCGTAAGACAGTTGAGCGCGCAGGTATTCAGGTTGAGAACATCATCATCTCTCCTCTTGCAATGGCTCGTGCTGTCTTGAATGAAGGTGAGCGTGAATTTGGTGCTACTGTTATTGATATGGGTGGTGGCCAAACAACAGTTGCAAGCATGCGTGCTCAAGAACTTCAGTTTACCAATATTTACTCTGAAGGTGGCGAATACATCACCAAGGATATTTCAAAAGTCTTGAAGACGTCTATGCAAATTGCAGAAGCGCTTAAGTTTAATTTTGGTAATGCTGATATTGAAGAAGCAAGTGAAACTGAAACTGTTCAGGTAGAGGTTGTAGGTGAAAATTCACCTGTCGAAATCACTGAAAAATATCTTGCTGAGATTATCTCAGCTCGTGTGAAGCATATCTTGGATAGAGTTAAACAAGACTTGACTCGAGGTCGCCTACTTGATTTGCCTGGTGGTATTGTCCTTGTAGGTGGAACAGCCATCATGCCGGGCGTGGTTGAAGTTGCTCAGGAAGTTTTTGAGACAAATGTGAAACTTTATGTACCAAACCAAGTTGGTATCCGTAATCCAATGTTTGCAAATGTGATTAGTCTTGTAGAGTATGTTGGTCTCCTTACAGAAGTTGATATCATTGCTCAGCAAGCTGTATCTGGTGAAGAGTATCTTCGTCGTAAACCTATCGACAATGAGGCGCCTAGCTTGAGTTTTGATAGAACTCCTGCTCCAGCACCTCGAGTGACTCCACAACCAAATCCTATTCCAGTAGAGAATACCGTTGAGGTACCTCTTCCGGTTGACGAAGAAAATCATGAGCAAAAACAAAAACTTGGAGATCGTGTTCGTGGAATCTTCGGTAGCATGTTTGATTAATTGAATCTAGTAAAAGCGAGGAAATAAAATGAGTTTTTCATTTGATAGCGCATCAGTTCAAGGTGCGGTAATTAAAGTTATCGGTGTCGGTGGAGGTGGCGGAAATGCCATCAACCGAATGATTGAGGAAGGTCTTGCTGGTGTTGAATTTATTGCAGCTAATACGGATATTCAAGCGCTCAGCTCTTCTAAAGCAGAAACAGTTATCCAATTGGGTCCTAAATTGACTCGTGGTCTTGGTGCTGGAGGTCAACCTGAAGTTGGTCGTAAAGCAGCTGAAGAAAGTGAAGAAACACTTACAGAAGCACTTACAGGAGCTGATATGGTATTTATCACTGCTGGTATGGGTGGTGGCTCTGGTACAGGGGCAGCACCAGTTATTGCACGTATTGCTAAAAGTTTGGGTGCATTAACAGTAGCAGTGGTTACACGTCCATTTGGATTTGAAGGTAATAAGCGTGGTGCCTTTGCTATTGAAGGTATTCAAGAATTGCGTGAGCAAGTTGATACTCTTCTTATTATCTCTAACAACAACCTTCTTGAAATCGTTGATAAGAAAACTCCACTTCTTGAAGCCCTTAGTGAAGCAGATAATGTCCTACGCCAAGGGGTACAAGGTATTACAGACCTTATTACCAACCCAGGTTTGATCAACCTCGACTTTGCTGATGTGAAAACAGTAATGGCAAATAAAGGTAATGCGCTTATGGGTATTGGTATTGGTTCTGGTGAAGAACGTATTGTTGAGGCTGCACGCAAAGCAATCTATTCACCGCTTCTTGAAACAACTATCGATGGTGCAGAAGATGTTATCGTTAACGTAACAGGTGGCCTTGATATGACCCTTACAGAGGCAGAAGAAGCATCTGAAATCGTTGGTCAAGCAGCTGGTAATGGTGTTAATATTTGGCTTGGTACATCAATCGATGATACTTTGAAAGATGAAATTCGTGTAACAGTTGTTGCAACAGGGGTTCGTCAAGATCGTGCTGAAAAAGCATCTGGTATAAAAGCTCAACCACGTAAAGTTACTACAGCTCCTTCACAACAGTCAGTTCCTACTCAGCAAGTAGCTCAAGAAGAACAACGTCCAGTTTCTCAACCTTCATTTGAACGTCAACCGAATTTTGACTACAATAAAGCACCTTCAATGCCACAACCAGGAGTTCGTCCTGCTACGGCAGCACCTCAACAAGAGCAGTCAGCTTTTGGAAACTGGGACTTGAGACGAGATAATATTTCTCGTCCTGAAACAGGTGAACTTGATAGTCAATTGACTATGTCTACATTCTCAAGTGATGTTGAAGATGATGATGAATTGGAGACACCACCATTCTTTAAAAACCGTTAATAATGACTATAGAAGAGAATAAAAATGGTGTTTATCAAGCGGTAAAGAAAGCATGTGAAAAAGCTAATCGCTCTAGCGAAGAAGTCAATATAATTGCCGTAACTAAATATGTTTCAAGTGAAATCGCTGAAGAATTGGTTGAAACGGGAATTAAACACATTGCTGAAAACCGTGTTGATAAATTTTTAGATAAGTATCAGGCATTAAAAAAATATGATTTGACATGGCACCTTATTGGTACCTTACAACGTCGAAAAGTAAAGGATGTTATTAATTTAGTTGATTATTTTCATGCTTTGGATTCTGTCAAATTGGCAGAGGAAATTCAAAAGCGTGCCGATCATACCATTAATTGCTTCCTACAAGTTAATGTTTCAGGTGAGGAGTCGAAACATGGTTTTTCACCTGAAGAACTTGATACTGTTTTAAATAAAATTGAAAATCTTGATAAAATTTGTATAGTTGGGCTAATGACTATGGCTCCAATTGATGCGAATGCTCAAGAACTTGATAAGATTTTTGCTGAGACAAATGAACTTAGAAAATCAATTCAAGATAAAAAACTAAAGAATGTTCCTTGTGATCAAATGAGTATGGGGATGAGTCGAGACTACGACGTGGCTATTCAGAATGGATCAACTTTTGTTAGAATAGGCAGTGCATTCTTTAAAGAGAACGGAGAATAACCTTATGGCAATAAAAGATGCAATTGATAAAATTGTTTCATATTTTGATACCGACGAAGTAACAGATTATGAAGATGTTGCTAAAGAAGAGGCTAAAGAACGTCCAGTTAAAGTACAGAGACCTGTGCAGACACCACCTCGTCAGCAACGTCAACCTGAGCGTCCTCAGGCAACAGTCCCTCCTCGTCGTCAACATGTCAATTCAGACTTACAGGAAACTCAAGGCCTTCGTAGTTTACCTTTGAGTCGATCACAAGCTAATCAGGGACCACAACAAATGAATACAACTAAAACTACAATTGCAATTAAATATCCAAAAAAATATGAAGATGCTCAGGAAATTGTAGAACTTTTGATTGAAAATGAATGTGTTTTAATTGATTTTCAATATATGTTAGAAGCGCAAGCACGTCGTTGTCTAGACTTTATTGATGGTGCTAGTAAGGTACTTACAGGAAACTTGCAAAAAGTTGGTTCTTCCATGTATTTGCTCACACCAATCAACGTTGTTGTTGACATCGAAGAGATTGGTTTGACTCATGGAAATCAAGAAGCTACTTTTGACTTCGATATGAAGAGGCGTTAAGCAATGTCAGAATTATTATATGTTATTTGTGCACGTATTGTTAACTTAGTAGAGATACTCCTTATAATCTATGCTTTGTTATCTTGGTTTCCAGGAGCTTATGATACAGCTCTTGGGAAGATAATTAGACAAATTGTTCAGCCAATTCTTGCACCATTTCGTCGGCTGAATCTGGTTTTTGCTGGTATTGATTTTTCAATTATTGCAATTGTACTTTTGTTGAATATCTCTCTTAGTATTCTTAGGGTTGTCCTATTTTGATGTCTGAAGCAAAAAATATTGAACAGCATTATTCGTTAGAGGAACGTCCTTTTTTAGAAAAGGTTAGGGGATTTTGTCAGTTAGTTGAAAATCGGTATAGCCCCTATTTGACTGATTTCTTAAATCCTCGTGAAATCCAGATTATCAAAGATTTAGCAAATTACTATAATTTAAAATTCTTTGTAAGTTCAACATTTGATAACGAAGAGTATGGAAGAGTGATTCTTGCTCCGGATTATTATGAGCTTGATGAAGATGACTTTGAAATTAAACGATTAGAGATTTCTTATGCTAGACAGTTTAATAAATTGACACATCCAAAAATTTTGGGGGCACTGATTAATCAACTTGGTCTTGAACGTCAAGTATTTGGAGATATCATTCTTGATGAAGAAGGCCGAATTCAATTTAACATTGCTTCTCATTTAGCAAGCTATGCAATAATGACCATTACTAAAATCGGTAAGGTTTCAGTTACGCTTAGAGAAGTAAGTAAAGACGATTGGATTTCAAATCAAAAAAAATATTCACAATCTTTTGTCTTACTTTCTAGTATGCGTCTTGATAATGTGTTATCTACAGTATTAAATCTATCACGTTCAAACACCTTAAAGCTGATTGCTTCAGGAAAAGTCAAACTCAACTATCGGCAAATTGAGAAAGCTGATCAGACAATATCTATCGGTGATATGATTTCAGTTAGAGGTTTTGGCCGATTTCGTCTATCACAACAAGAAGGCATTTCTAAATCAGGAAAAGCTAAGGTGGTCATCGACAGTCTTTTAAGACGACAAAAGTAGTTATTTCATTTAAAGTCATCAGAGATGGTAATGAATAAAGAGGAAATCTGTAATGGCAATTACAGTACTTGATATTATCGAAAAATAGTTTACAACTAAATTTTGTGGATACAATGAATAAGAAGTAGACGAATTTCTTGATATTATCAGAGATGGTTATGAAGTTTTAGTTCATGGCAATCGTGAACTTGCTGCTCATGTAAAAGAGCTTTAAGAAATGGTAAAAAAATAAAGGAGGCCTGTAATGGCAATCACAGCACTTGATATTAAAGATAAACAGTTTACAACTAAATTTCGTGGATACAATGAACAAGAAGTAGATGAATTTCTTGATATTATTGTAGATGATTATGAAGATTTAGTTCGTGACAATCGTGAACTTGCTGCCCGTGTAAAAGAGCTTGAAGAAAAATTGGCTTATTTTGACGAAATGAAAGAATCATTGAGTCAGTCAGTTATCTTGGCTCAAGAAACAGCTGAAAAAGTTAAAGCTTCAGCAGCAGATGAATCAGCTAACTTGATTAACAAGGCCAACTTTAACGCGACACACTTGGTTGAAGAAGCTAAATCTAAGGCATCTGAAATTCTTCGTGATGCTACAGATGAAGCAAAACGTGTTGCCATTGAAACTGAAGAACTTAAACGTCAAAGTCGTGTCTTCCACCAACGTCTTTTGGCTGCAGTTGAAGGTCAACTTAGCTTGGCAAGTGCTCCAGAATGGGGTGAATTGTTGCAACCAACAGCTATTTATCTTCAAAACTCAGATGCTGCCTTTAAAGAAGTTGTTGAAAAAGTTTTGGATGAACATGTTCCAGATTCAAATGATGCTGCTTCATTCGACGCAACTCGTCAATTCACTCCTGATGAAATGGCTGAACTTCAACGTCGCGTTGCTGAAAGCAATAAACAAGTTGAAGATTTCTCTAATCCGGATGTTGACGAAACAAATGATATTACTTCAACTCCAGTAGATTTTGGTATTGCAGATTCATTCGAAAGTGAAGTAGCTGATTTTCCAACTTCTGCACCTGTAGATGAGGACTTTGATTTGCAACCAGAAGGAACTGGTGAAATCAACCTTAATGAAACACAAACTTTTAAATTAAATATTAGCGAATAAGAAAAATAAAACTTACCAAATATATTAACAGCGAGTGGGAGATGGTGTGAGTCCCACATTCCCTATTTGGGTAGTTATCATTTTCTAGCATTCTAGCTGAATTAAGTAAGCTAGAAGGGTGGTCCTCCTTACGGACATTTGAGGGAGCAAATTTTATTTGCTCTAAACTAAGGTGGTACCACGAGCTTTCGTCCTTTTTTGATGAAGGCTCTTTTTATTTAGTAGAATTAAATGAATTAAATTAAAGAGGAGATATAATGAAACTCAAAGAAACCTTAAATTTAGGTAAGACAGCTTTTCCAATGCGTGCTGGACTTCCTAATAAAGAACCAATCTGGCAAAAAGAGTGGGAAGAAGCGAAAATGTATCAACGTCGTCAAGAGTTGAATCAAGGTAAACCGCATTTCACACTTCATGATGGCCCTCCTTATGCCAATGGTAATATTCACGTAGGTCATGCGATGAATAAAATTTCTAAGGATATCATTGTTCGATCTAAATCAATGTCTGGTTTCTATGCTCCATATATTCCTGGCTGGGATACACATGGTTTGCCAATTGAACAGGTATTGGCTAAACAAGGTGTAAAACGTAAAGAACTTGATCGTGCTGAATATCTTAAGATGTGTCGTGATTATGCACTCTCACAAGTTGATAAGCAACGTGAAGATTTCAAACGCCTTGGTGTTTCAGCTGATTGGGAAAACCCTTATGTTACCTTGACACCAGACTATGAGGCAGCACAAATCCGTGTCTTTGGCGAAATGGCTAAAAAGGGTTATATCTACCAGGGAGCGAAACCTGTATACTGGTCATGGTCATCAGAATCAGCACTTGCTGAAGCAGAGATTGAATATCATGATTTGGTTTCAACATCTCTTTATTATGCCAATAAGGTTAAGGATGGAAAAGGTGTTTTAGATACTGATACTTATATTGTTGTTTGGACTACAACACCATTTACAGTGACAGCTTCACGTGGTTTGACTGTAGGTGCAGATATTGAGTATGTTCTCGTAAAACCTGCTGGAGAAACTCGTAAGTTTATCGTTGCTTCTGAATTGCTAAATAGTCTTTCTGAGAAATTTGGTTGGGCTGAAGTAGAAGTTCTTAATACTTATCGTGGTGATGAATTAAATCAAATCGTTACTGAACACCCTTGGGACACTGAAGTTGATGAACTTGTAATTCTTGGTGACCATGTTACAACAGACTCTGGTACAGGTATCGTCCATACAGCTCCTGGGTTTGGTGAGGATGACTACAACGTAGGTGTTGCTAATGGCCTTGAGGTTGCAGTAACCGTTAACGAACGTGGAATCATGATGGAAAACGCAGGTCCTGATTTTGCTGGTCAATTCTACGATAAAGTGGCTCCGATTGTTATGGAGAAACTCGGAGATTTGCTTCTTGCGAAAGAAGAAATCTCTCACTCATACCCATTTGACTGGCGTACCAAGAAACCAATTATCTGGCGTGCAGTGCCACAATGGTTTGCCTCTGTTTCTAAATTCCGTCAAGAAATCTTGGATGAGATTGAAAAAGTTAAATTCCATTCTGAGTGGGGTAAAGTTCGTCTTTACAACATGATTCGTGACCGTGGTGACTGGGTAATCTCTCGTCAACGTGCTTGGGGTGTTCCACTTCCAATCTTCTATGCTGAAGATAAAACACCAATCATGACTGAAGAAACGATTGAACATGTAGCTAAACTTTTTGAAGAGCATGGATCAGTTATCTGGTGGGAACGTGATGCCAAAGATCTTCTTCCAGAAGGATTTACACATCCTGGTTCACCAAATGGAGAATTTACTAAAGAAACTGACATTATGGACGTATGGTTTGACTCAGGTTCATCATGGAATGGTGTTGCCGTAAAACGTCCAGAGTTAACATATCCTGCTGATCTCTATCTCGAAGGTTCAGACCAGTATCGTGGATGGTTTAACTCATCGCTTATCACGTCAGTTGCCAATAATGGTGTTGCACCATATAAACAACTCTTGTCTCAAGGTTTTGCGCTTGATGGTAAGGGTGAAAAGATGTCCAAATCTCTTGGAAATACTATTGCGCCTAGCGATGTTGAGAAACAATTTGGTGCTGAAATTCTTCGTCTTTGGGTAACAAGTGTAGATACTAGCAATGACGTTCGTATCTCAATGGATATCCTGAGCCAAGTATCAGAATCTTATCGTAAGATTCGTAATACGCTTCGTTTCTTGATTGCTAACACTTCTGACTTCAATCCAACAACTGATGCAGTAGCATTTGAAGACTTGCGCTCTGTCGATCAATATATGACTATTCGTTTCAATCAATTGGTTAAGATTATTCGTGATGCTTATGCAAACTTTGAATTCTTGACTATTTACAAAGCTTTGGTTAACTTTATTAATGTTGAGTTGTCAGCCTTCTATCTTGATTTTGCTAAAGATGTCGTTTACATTGAGAGTGCTGAATCACTTGAACGTCGTCAAATGCAAACAGTCTTCTACGATATTCTCGTTAAGATTACAAAACTCTTGACTCCAATTCTTCCTCATACTGCAGAAGAAATTTGGTCATATCTTGAATTTGAAAATGAAGACTATGTTCAATTGTCAGAGTTGCCAGAAGCAGAAGATTTTGCAAATCAAGATGCACTTCTTGAAAAATGGAATGCCTTCATGGAATTCCGTGGCCAAGCTCAAAAAGCTTTGGAAGAAGCTCGTAATGAGAAAGTTATTGGTAAATCGCTTGAAGCTCATTTAACGATCTATCCAGATGCTGAAGTCAAGGAACTTCTTGAAAGTTTGAATACTAATCTTGCTCAACTTTTGATTGTTTCAGCTCTAACTATTGCTGAAGGAGATGTTCCTGAATCTGCTGTAAGCTTCCAAGGTGTTTCATTCACAGTGGAACGTGCCGATGGTGAAGTATGTGACCGCTGTCGTCGTATTGATCCAACTACTAAAGAACGTAGCTACAATGCGACTATCTGTGATCACTGTGCTAGCATTGTCGAAGAAAACTTTGCTGAAGGTGTGGCAGAAGGTTTCGAAGTTAAAGGTAAATAAGCTAAAAAGAGTTCATTTTTGAACTCTTTTTTTCTATATTTTCGAATAGAGTATTGACTATAATAAAAACTAGCTCAGCTAGTTTTTATTATAGTCCGTAGTTATAATCATCGTCTTGCATGGCTTCAACAGTACCTAGAAGGTAACCATTACCGACTTGAGAGAAGAAATCATGGTTTGATGTTCCTGTAGAAATACCATTCATAACGATTGGGTTAACATCGTTAGCAGAATCTGGGAAAAGAGGATCTTGCCCAAGATTCATTAATGCCTTGTTGGCATTGTAGCGAAGGAATGTCATTACTTCTTCAGTCCATCCAACACCATCATAAAGAGATTTAGTGTAGAGTTCTTCATTTTCGTACAATTGATAAAGGAGATCATACATCCATTCACGGAAACTCTCTTGCTCTTCTTCAGGTAATTCGTTGAATCCTAGTTGGAACTTATAGCCAATATAGGTTCCGTGAACCGATTCGTCGCGAATAATGAGTTTGATAATTTCAGCGACGTTAGCTAGCTTATTATTACCAAGATAATAGAGTGGAGTGAAGAAGCCTGAATAGAAAAGAAAGGTTTCAAGATAAGTTGAAGCAACTTTTTTCTGAAGTGGCGTTCCGTTTTCATAAATATCGTTAATGATTTTTGCTTTAGTTTGCAAGTACTCGTTGCTGTTTGTCCACTCAAAAATTTCCTCAATTTCTGATTTAGTATTCAAAGTTGAGAAAATAGAAGAGTAAGATTTTGCGTGGACAGATTCCATAAACTGAATGTTGTTCAAGACAGCTTCTTCATGAGGTGTACGAACGTCTGCTCGAATGGCTTCAACACCCGTTTGAGATTGCATGGTATCTAGCAAGGTCAAACCACCGAAAACTTTTCCAACTAAGTCTTTTTCTTCAGCTGAAAGTTTACGCCAGTCATCAAGGTCATTTGAAAGGGGGATACGAGTATCTAACCAGAATTGTTCAGTTAATTTTTCCCAGGTAGATTTATCAATCGCATCTTCGATTTCATTCCAGTTAATGGCTTTATAGTAAGTTTCCATTAGAAACCTCTTTCTTTATTGATATCATTTCTATTTTATCATAATTCAAAATCATGACATAATTTTTTGAGTTTATCTATTAAAAAAGTCGGCGAACCGACCTTTTTATGCATTTTGTAAATAAGACTAGTGAAGTTGTTAGCCTTAACTCACTATCTTAGATGACACAGCTTTCACACTGGTTAGAGCCAACTTCTTCACCATCATCTGTGTAAGTACGGATGTAGTAGATTGACTTGATTCCTTTGTTAAAGGCGTAGTTACGAAGGATAGAAAGGTCACGAGTTGTTTGTTTGTTTTCTGTTTTCCATTCGTAAATTTCTTTAGGCAACTCACTACGCAAGAATAGAGTTAATGACAAACCTTGATCAACGTGTTCAGTCGCAGCGGCATAGACGTCGATAACTTTACGCATGTCCATGTCGTAGGCTGAAGTGTAGAAAGGAATAGTGTCTGTTGAAAGACCGTTGGCTGGATAGTAAATTTTTCCGATTTTCTTCTCTTGACGTTCTTCAATACGTTGTGTGATTGGATGAATAGAAGCAGAACAGTCGTTAATGTAAGAGATTGAGCCATTTGGCGCAACAGCCAAACGGTTTTGATGATAGAGTCCATCTTTCTTAACGAGTTCACGTAGTTCTTCCCAATCTTTGGCTTGTGGGATGAAGTGGCCTTCGAAAAGTTCTTTGATACGGTCAGATTTAGGAACGTATTGGCCTGTAACGTATTTATCAAAGTAAGAACCATCAGCATATTTTGAATTCTCAAAGCCGACAAAGGTTTCTTGACGTTCACGGGCGATATTGTTAGATTCAACTAAAGTCCAGTAGTTCATAAGCATGAAGTAAATATTAGTAAATTCAACAGATTCGGGGCTACCATACTCGATATGGTGTTTAGCAAGGTAAGAGTGAAGCCCCATAGCTCCCAAACCAAATGTATGAGCTTGTTGGTTCCCATTTTTGATTGATGGAACAGCATCAATACTTGAGCTGTCTGTAACAAAGGTAAGCGCACGTGTCATAGCCTTAATGGAACGACCGAAGTCAGGTGAAGTCATCATGTTCAGGATATTAGTAGATCCAAGGTTACATGAGATATCTGTACCAAGTTTAACAAATTCCTGAGCATCGTTAAGTTCACTTGGTGTTTGAACTTGGAGAATCTCAGAACAGAGGTTGGACATAACAATTTTGCCATCAATTGGATTGTGACGGTTTGCTGTATCAACATTGACGATATATGGGTAACCAGATTCTTGTTGGAGTTTAGAAATTTCAGTTTCTAGCTCACGCGCATTAATCTTAGTTTTTGCGATGTTTGGATTGGCAACCAACTCGTCATACATAGCTGTAATATCAATGTAGTTAAAGGGTTTACCGTATTCTTTTTCAACGGAGTATGGGCTGAAGAGGTACATATCTTCATTATTACGTGCTAACTCGTAGAATTTATCTGGTACTGTAACACCTAGTGACAATGTCT
>NZ_CAUUKN010000014.1:0-41188 GCF_963545685.1 uncultured Streptococcus sp.
AAATTGCGACAGCCAACTCAAGTGTCTATGCAGCGACAAAGTTTGCGGTAATTGGCTTCTCAGATGCCCTTCGTCTGGAGCTGGCTGATAAGGGAGTCTATGTGACTACGATCAATCCAGGTCCAATTGAGACATCTTTCTTCGATCAAGCTGATCCCTCTGGAGCCTATCTTGAGCGTGTTAAGAAGTTTGTCCTCAGTCCTAAATACGTGGCTAAAAAAATTGTCCGTATTCTTGGCAAAAATAAACGAGAAGTCAATCTGCCACGACTCTTAGCAGTTGCTCACAAAGGCTATACGCTATTTCCACGCATCTCAGACAAACTAGCTACCAGTATGTTTAACTATAAATAAGGGGATGCTAGATGGTAGCAAATATCCAGACTTATTTAGATAACATCAAGCAACCTTGGTGAAAAATCTATTATGATATTCTTTTTGAATAGTTCAAAGATATCATAGGAAAGTAGGTCAGGATTTGGAAACCCACTCCATGGGCTTGGCTCAGGCCTATGATCTAGCTGAAACAGTAGAAGACCTAGCCCTTGAAGTCAAGGATTACCAAGGAATTCGCGTCTTTGATGGCTTGCAGGATAACCGCTTCAAAGGCCAAGAAGGTTGGCGAGAGTCTATGCTTCAAATGGAGCTGGCTGTTTGCCAAGAGTCCCCATATCGGGAGATCGCCTTCTTCCAGCACTATAGCTTAAAAAGGAGTTAAGATGTTACATTACAAACAAGAAATTCCAGCGATGACAGACCTACTCGCACTGTACAGCTCAGTCGGCTGGACCAATTATACCAACAACCCAGCTATGCTAGAAGAAGCTGTTAAAGCCAGTCTCTGGCAATTGGCCGTCTATGATGAGAAAGATCTCGTAGCCTACATTCGCTTGGTAGGAGACGGCCACTCTGTCATTTTTGTGCAGGACCTTTTGGTGCGACCAGATTACCAGCGCCAAGGTATCGGAAAGAAACTCTTAAAAGAGGCTTTAGCAACTTTCCCCCATGTCTATCAACGGCTTCTTGCTACTGATCGTAGCGAGAAAAATCTAGCCTTTTACCAATCTCTGGGCTTTGTCGAACTTTCAGAGCAAGCTTGTACAGGGATGATTTATAAATATTGATGTAAAGGATTTCCAAATAGGGAATCTTTTTCTTGTTTTCCTAATATTGCTTTAAAATGATAGTAGAATGGAGTTTGATAACGGGAAGAGGAGAAAGGAACATCTGAGAAAACACAAGTCAAATGAGGTGCAATGCCCAGTTATTTATTTTGTCTAGAAAAGTAGGTCTTAATCGGAAATGTAACACGAGTCGAAGCACCTTCCGATGTTTTCCCATTCTCTTTTTAGGAAACTCAGGCTTCTATCCACTATGATAAATTTATTCATGTTATAATAGGTAGACTAGATGACAGGGAGAAAATATAAAGAACATGATTACATCAACGTATGATTGGAAAATAAACACAAAAGAGCCAGATGCTGGCTTTTTTAAACTTGCTAAAGAACATGGACTGGCAGAAACCGCAGCTAAGATTGCCTATGAACGTGGCATGACGACAGAAGAGGCGCTTGAAGATTTTCTAAAGGCAGATTTATCACACCTTCATGATCCTTATCTGCTTCATGATATGGATAAGGCAGTGGCTAGAATTCGTCAGGCCATTGAAAATTACGAGCAAATCTTGATTTATGGAGATTACGATGCGGACGGTATGACGTCAGCCTCGATTGTCAAAGAAGCCCTTGAAATGATGGGAGCTGAAGCACGAGTCTACTTGCCAAACCGTTTTACAGATGGTTATGGACCAAACGAAAGTGTCTACAAGTATTTCATTGAGCAGGAAGGTGTTTCACTCATCATTACAGTGGATAATGGGGTAGCGGGGAATGAGGCCATTGCTTATGCGCAGGAGCAAGGTGTGGATGTTATTGTCACTGACCACCATAGCATGCCAACTCAGCTTCCAGAAGCCTATGCCATTGTCCATCCAGAACATCCAGATGCCGATTATCCTTTTAAGTATTTGGCAGGGTGTGGCGTAGCTTTCAAATTGGCAACGGCCCTCCTTGAGACCATACCTACTGAAATGCTAGACTTGGTAGCTATTGGGACTATTGCTGATATGGTTAGCTTGACCGATGAAAATCGTATTATGGTTAAGGTTGGGCTTGAAGTTCTCAAAACTACCGAGCGTATTGGGCTTCAAGAATTGCTTCGTATTTCCGATGTAGACCCAACAACGATTTCTGAAGAAACGGTAGGTTTCAAACTGGCCCCTCAACTCAATGCCTTAGGACGTTTGGATGATCCAAATCCAGCTATCGAATTACTGACAGGATTTGACGATGAGGAAGTGCAAGCCATTGCTCTGGAAATCAATGCCAAAAATGAAGAACGTAAGGAAGTTGTTCAAAACATCTTTGATGAAGCCATGACAATGGTAGACTTGGACAAACCTGTTCAGGTTCTGGCCAAGGAAGGTTGGCATCCTGGTGTTCTAGGTATTGTGGCAGGTCGTATCATGGAACAAATCAGTCAGACAGTGGTGGTTTTAAATATTGAGGATGGTCTGGCTAAGGGGTCGGCCCGTAGTTTGGAAGCTATTAATATCTTTCATGCACTTGATGACCACCGAGAGATTTTCACTGCTTTTGGAGGACACGCTGGAGCAGCCGGTATGACGCTTCCGGAGGAAAATCTTGATCAACTCTCAGATATTTTGTGTCGTTATGTCTACGATAATGACATTGATACGAGTGCTAAAAATACGCTTATTTTAGACGAGGAGCTCCAACTCGGTGAGCTTAGCTTGGATACCATTAAGAGCCTTGAAAAACTTGCACCTTTTGGTATGGATAATAAAAAGCCAGTATTTTGGCTACATGATATTTCCGTTATTCAAGCTAGAACTATGGGTCAAAATGGAGCCCATCTTAAGTTTAAGGTCAAGCAAGGCAAGGCTAGTTTTGATGTTGTGGCCTTTAATAAAGGTCACTTGCTTCAAGAATTTCAGCAAGCTCAGGGGTTGGAATTAGCAGTGACCCTGTCTGTTAATGTATGGAATGGTCAGACAACGCTACAGCTCATGTTGGAGGATGCGCGTGTGGATGGTGTTCAGTTATTTGACTTTCGCTCAAAAAATATGGCACTACCTGAAGGCGTACCAGCGGTAGAAGAGGCCTCAGACGAAGCAGTTGCAGTTGTCCTCAACACCCTACCGAATTCATCGACCAAATTAAAAGAGTGGTTTGACGGTAAGGAATTCCAGGCTATTTATTTTAAGAATAGCATTAAGGAAGCCTACTACCTGACAGGCTATGGAACGAGAGAACAGTTTGCAAGGCTCTATAAAACCATTTATCAATTCCCAGAATTTGATGTTCGCTATAAACTAGATGACCTCAGTCACTACCTTAAGATTGACAAGATCCTCCTCATCAAGATGATTCAAATCTTTGATGAATTGAACTTTGTCACTATTGATAACGGTGTCATGACAGTTAATAAAGAGGCTGAAAAACGTGAGATTGAGGAAAGCAAGATTTTCCAAGACCTTAAACAGTTAGTCAAGTTTCAAGAACTCATGGCTTTGGGAACACCACAGGAAATTTATGATTGGCTCTACAAATAGGAGTAGGGCTTGACTAAGATGATTCCTTTAGAAATTAAGGGTTAGCATTTTATAAATCCGCGCTTTCATGCTATAATAGTACGTAAATATTATTTGGCGAAATGCCTATAGGAAGAACAAATGAAATTAGAAGATTATATTGCATCAATTGAAAACTACCCTAAAGAAGGGGTTACTTTCCGTGATATTAGCCCCTTGATGGCTGATGGAAATGCTTATAGCTATGCTATTCGTGAAATCGTTCAGTATGCGACTGACAAGAAGATTGACATGATTGTTGGTCCTGAAGCGCGTGGTTTCATCGTTGGATGTCCAGTTGCCTTTGAACTTGGTATTGGATTTGCGCCAGTTCGTAAACCTGGTAAATTGCCACGTGAAGTGATTTCGGCCGATTATGAAAAAGAGTATGGTGTCGATACACTTTGTATGCATGCCGATGCCATCAAACCTGGCCAACGTGTGCTTATCGTTGACGATCTCTTGGCGACTGGTGGTACTGTCAAAGCTACAATTGAAATGATTGAACGCCTAGGTGGTGTCGTTGCTGGCTGTGCCTTCTTGATTGAGCTTGACGGTCTTAATGGACGTAAAGCTATTGAGGGTTATGACGCTAAAGTATTGATGAACTTCCCAGGATAAATCTATCTATGTTTTACAAAAGGCCTTAGGGCCTTTTTAACTCTTTTAAAAAATAAGTGTGTTCTTATATAGTTTATAGCTATAGCTAACTAGAGAAAATATATATTTGATAACAATATCTACCCGGTTTATAATATGAAGATAGAATAAACAAGGATGGAGATGTTGTTATGCCTATAAAACTTGATAATAAGTTACCTGCTCTTGATGTATTGCGTTCGGAAAATGTCTTCATCATGGATGAAAATAGAGCTAGTAGCCAGGATATTCGACCGATGGAGGTCCTAATCCTTAACCTTATGCCAACTAAAGAGGTTACGGAAACTCAATTGCTACGTCTTTTGGCAAATACACCACTCCAAATTAACGTAGAGTTTCTATATATGGCTAGTCATAAATCAAAAAATACCCACGCCGAACATATGGAAACCTTCTATAAGACTTTTGATGAAATCAAGCACAAGTATTATGACGGTCTCATTGTAACAGGTGCGCCTGTCGAACAAATGCCTTTTGAAGAAGTTGATTATTGGCAGGAATTAACAGAGGTTTTTGATTGGTCTAAAAAGCATGTTTATTCAACTCTTCACTTGTGTTGGGGAGCTCAAGCTGGTCTTTACTATAAGCATGGTGTTGATAAGGTTCCTCTGCCTGAGAAATTATCTGGTATCTATAAACAAACAGTTGACATGCCAGAAAATTTTCTTATGAATGGTTTTGATGATAGCTTTGTGTCACCGCACTCACGCTATACAGAGGTAACTCTGGAAGATATCAAGAATAAAACAGATTTAGACGTTGTTGTATCAGGTCAAGAGGTAGGTCTGTCCATTCTGGCAAGCAAGAATCTTCGTGAAGTTTATAGTTTTGGTCATTTCGAATATGATCGTGATACTCTGGCAAGAGAATATCGAAGGGATTTGGATGCAGGCATCAATCCAGATGTGCCAGCAAACTATTTCCCTGGGGATGATCCAAGTCAGGAGCCTAAACTTCGTTGGAACCTTGCGGCATCAGCATTCTTTAGTAATTGGATTAACTACGCGGTATATCAAGAAACACCTTATCGTTTAGAAGAGTTGGAAGACGATTTTTCATTCTACGGTTATTTGTAGTAGGTCTCTCAAAAGACTTATGTTGAAACATATCATTTTTTGAGTTGGCCTATCTACTCTGAAAGGTAAATATGAGTTTTTTTGAACAATATCGAACAGGAAATCTAGTACTTCCAAATGCCTTATTTTTCCATTTTAAGGATATTTTTCCATCTGCGGATGACTTTTTAGTTTGGCAGTTTCTCTATCTCCAAACGACTACTCAGATTGGAGAAGTGGCCTCTAGCCAGATAGCGCAGGCAACTGGAAAGACCCCCACTGAGGTTAATAAAAGTATTACGACATTGACTGAGGCTGGACTCCTTGATTTTACGACTATTAAAGTTAATAATGAAATTGAGATGGTTGTTGATGCCTCACCTGCCCTAGCAGTGTTAGACAAGCTAGTGAGTAATGAAAAGACAAGGACAGGTCCTGTAGTTGGTCAACCAACAAATACACAACTTATTAAACAACTGACAGATGAATTGGAACAGGCTTTGGGAATCTTGAATCCTATGGTAATCGAAGATTTAAATAAGGAAATTCAGGAAGAACACACTGACCCAGAATTAATTCGTGAGGCTTTGAAAGAGGCAGTATTTAACCGAAAAACAAATTGGAATTATATCAAAGGGGTTCTTCGTAACTGGAAATTAAGTGGTATTACTACTAAAATTCAAGTTGAAGAACGTCGTTTGGAGCATCAAGGAAAGAAACAACATCACCAGGTTTCGGATGATTTTAAAACTGGAATGGATGCGGCACGTCAATTGTGGGGTGGCCAATAATGTTAGGTAGAAAACGTGTTAATGAAGCCCTGGCTATAGTGGGAGAGATGTTTCCAGATGCACATGGCGAGTTGGAGTGGGAGACTCCCTTTCAATTACTAGTTGCTGTTATTTTATCTGCTCAAACAACAGACAAAGCTGTTAATAAGGTGACGCCAGGTTTGTGGGCTCGTTATCCAGGAATTGAAGATTTAGCATCTGCTAATCTTGATGATGTTGAAATGTGCTTGAGAACCATTGGGCTATATAAGAATAAAGCAAAGAATATCATCAAAACCGCTAGAGCTGTTTTAATGAATTTTGATGGACAAGTTCCCAAAACTCACAAGGAATTAGAGAGTTTACCTGGTGTTGGACGAAAAACAGCTAACGTAGTATTGGCTGAAGTCTATGGCATTCCGTCCATTGCTGTAGATACACATGTCTCTCGCGTTTCTAAACGGCTGAATATAGCTCCAGAAAATGCTAGTGTAGAGGAAATCGAGGCAGAATTGATGAAGAAAATACCAAAGAAAGATTGGATTATTAGTCATCACCGCATGATTTTCTTTGGACGTTATCATTGTTTAGCCAAGAATCCTAAATGCCAGACTTGCCCTCTTCAAAGCTACTGTAAGTATTATCGAGAAACAACTAAGAAATAAGCTGAGGATGTGATTTTTCTCGGCTTTTTACATCTGTAAGATTTTGTTACAAACTAGTAACTTGACAAAAGTCTCAGGCTTTAAGAAAATAGAAGAAACGATTTAGAAGCAGGAGCGAAATAGTGAATGGCTGAATTCAGTAATGAAGAGTATCTGAGGGCCTTAGCTGATAATGGTGATAGAGAAGCAGCCAAAGAATATGAGCAAGCTTTGGATAATCGTATTTTTCAGTTGCAAATTTCATTGGCTCAAACGAGTGACCCGCAGGGTCGTAGGGAAGTGCAAAAACTCTTGGAACAAGAGGAAAAGAAGAAAAGGGACTACTTTCAAGAAAAAGAGGATAAAGCTGTGAGCGAATTTAGACGTCGAAAAAAAGAAACAACTAGAGGAAGGAAAGTTTCGAGTTTTGATAAACTCAAAGACCCTAAAAACATTCGATGGGTAATTGGTGGGATTGCTTTAATTGCAGTGCTCATCCCTTTAATTGTTTTAATGTGGTATAGTAATAACCAAAACGAAAATGAAACTAACCCTTGGAAAAATGGTCAATTAGCCAAAAGCAAGGAAGAAGCGGCAGCATCATCAGATAGTCAATCATCTCAAGTTGATACGTCATCTTTGTCTGATCAGCAGTTAGGAGATTGGGTTGTTTCTACCTATGCTGAAGAACAAGGCTCAACTGGTGATAATTATAAAAATCTAGGTTGGAGCGTCTATTCTTGGAAAGACGATGATGATGAATTGACTTATGCACAACTTTATGATGCATATGGTAATGATGTCCTCCTTTTCCGAGTAAACACAAAGGGTCAACTCGAAGCCTATGGAGGTATTGACGGTTCAAGTGATTCATGGGATGTTGTTTCAAAGACTTATAAAACAAGCTAATTTAATCATGCGAAAGCACTAGCTAATAGTGGTTGAGACTGTCTTTTGACAGTCTTTTTTGGTATAATTTAAGGTAATCGTGTAAACAATTAAAAAGCTGACTGAGAGTATTGGAGAATCATGGTCTATAGAACTTTTTTAGTATCTTTAGATTTTTCAAGAGTCAAGCTAATAAAGGAGAGTTGTCGTGTCAGACTATTTATCGGTCACATCCTTAACCAAATATTTGAAAATGAAATTTGACCATGATCCTTATTTAGAGAGGGTATATTTGACAGGTCAGGTTTCCAATTTCCGCCGACGCCCCAGTCATCAGTACTTTTCGCTTAAGGATGAAGGGGCAGTAATTCAGGCAACGATTTGGGCTGGGGTCTTCAAAAAACTTGGTTTTGACCTTGAAGAAGGAATGAAGATTAATGTTGTTGGTCGGGTGCAGATTTATGAGCCTAGTGGGTCATATTCCATTATTATCGAGAAGGCTGAGCCAGATGGTATTGGTGCACTCGCCATCCAGTTTGAACAGCTTCGTAAAAAACTGACTGCTGAAGGCTACTTTGATGATCGTCATAAGCAACCGCTTCCTAATTTTGTCAAGAAAATTGGGGTTATCACTAGTCCTAGTGGTGCGGTTATTCGAGACATTATTACTACAGTTAGTCGCCGTTTTCCGGGGGTAGAGATTCTGCTTTTCCCGACTAAGGTTCAAGGTGACGGAGCGGCACAAGAGATTGCCGAAAATATCCATAAAGCCAATCAGAGGGAAGATCTTGATCTTCTTATCGTCGGTCGTGGTGGAGGTTCAATTGAGGACCTCTGGGCCTTTAATGAGGAAATTGTAGTTCAGTCCATTTTTGAGAGTCGTCTACCTGTGATTTCAAGTGTTGGTCACGAAACAGATACGACTTTGGCCGATTTTGTAGCGGATCGCAGGGCTGCTACACCTACAGCAGCAGCTGAACTTGCTACTCCCGTATCAAAGGCTGATACTTTAGTTTGGATTCGCGAAAGACAAAATAGAGCCTACCAAGCTTGTTTGAGGCGTATACAGTATAACCAAGAACGTTTAGCCAAATTATCCCAATCGGTTGTCTTTAGGCAACCTGAACGTCTTTATGATGGTTATTTGCAAAAGTTAGATCGACTAACAACAAGGTTAGAAACCTTCATGAGTCAAGATTTCGAGCGCAAACAAAAAGCAGCTGAACTATTGAGACAGCGATTACATGGTCTAAATCTCTTGACTCATGTTAAGAACTATCAAGACCGTCGTGAGTCCTTACAGCGTCTTTTAGTGACTACAACCAAGAACACTATCAATGGAAACCGCGTTAGGCTAGAGAAGGCTCAAGACGCCCTATTGTCTTTAGATACTAGCCGTATTGTTGCCAGGGGCTACGCTATTGTCAATAAAAACGATAAGCCCCTAACAACTATCAAGGATATTACTGAAGGTGAGCAATTAACAATCCAAATGAGAGATGGACAACTAGAAGTAGAGGTAAAAAATGTCAACGAAAAAAACATTTGAGGAAAATTTACAGGACTTAGAAGCTATCGTCACAAAACTTGAAACAGGTGATGTTGCTCTTGAGGATGCGATTGCTGAATTCCAAAAAGGTATGGCCTTGTCTAAAGATTTGCAGAAGACCTTGGAGGATGCTGAAAAGACACTTGTTAAGGTTATGCAAGCAGATGGTACAGAAACGGAAATGGATGCCTAATGACCAAGCTAAAAAAAATTGATGCTGCTATTCGAGATTTCTATCAAAAGAAAAACCTCCCAGTATCAAGCGATTTAATCACTGCTATTCTTTATTCAGTTGATAGTGGCGGTAAGCGTATCCGTCCACTGATTTTCTTGGATTTACTTGAAGGATTTGGTTTAGAGTTAACTCCTAGCCATTTCGATGTTGCAGCAAGTCTTGAAATGATTCATACTGGGAGTCTGATTCACGACGATTTACCGGCAATGGACAATGATGATTACCGTCGAGGACGACTAACAAACCATAAAAAATTTGATGAAGCAACAGCAATATTAGCTGGTGATTCTCTCTTTTTGGATCCCTTCGCACTTATAGCCCAAACAGAGCTTCCTGCAGAAATTCGTGTTCAATTAATTCAAGCTCTATCTCATGCGTCAGGAACCTTCGGTATGGTTGGTGGTCAGATGCTGGATATGAAAGGTGAAGGTCTGGAACTTGATTTATCGCAACTGGCTAAGACTCATGAGAATAAGACTGGTAAGCTTCTAACCTTTCCTTTTGTGGCGGCTGGTATTGTAGCCCAACAAGAAGACCGAGTCTTGGAAAGTCTTCAAGATGCTGGTCGCTTGATTGGTCTTGCCTTTCAAGTTCGTGATGACATTTTAGATGTGACTGCTGACTTTGAAGCCTTAGGAAAAACACCTGGAAAAGATGTGGTCGCTGGGAAATCAACTTACCCTGCTCTTCTTGGTTTGGAAAAATCACATGCCATTCTCGAGGAATCACTAAATAAGGCTGAGGCTATTTTCAAAGATTTGGCTGAGGACCAAGGTTTCAAACAAGACAATATTGTGAAAATTATAGAAAGGTTAAGACTCCATGCCTAAGGAAAGAGTAGATGTCTTGGCTTATAAACAAGGCCTATTTGAAACACGAGAACAAGCTAAACGTGGTGTTATGGCTGGTTTAGTTGTTAATGTTATCAATGGTGAGCGTTACGATAAACCGGGTGAAAAAATTGATGATGGAACAGAGTTGAAGCTCAAAGGTGAAAAGCTTAAGTATGTGAGTCGTGGAGGACTCAAACTTGAAAAAGCTTTAGATGTTTTCAATCTTTCAGTTGAAGATAAGACAACCATCGATATCGGGGCCTCAACAGGTGGATTTACCGATGTCATGCTTCAAAATGGTGCTAAACTAGTTTATGCAGTAGATGTGGGTACCAATCAGTTAGTTTGGAAATTGCGTCAAGATGAGCGAGTGCGTTCCATGGAGCAATATAATTTTCGATATGCTGAACCTGTCGATTTTACAGAGGGATTACCATCGTTTGCATCTATTGATGTCAGCTTCATCTCTCTTAATTTGATTCTACCAGCCTTGGCTAAGATATTGGTTGATGGAGGGCAAGTTGTTGCTCTTGTGAAACCTCAATTCGAGGCAGGCCGTGAACAAATTGGAAAAAATGGGATTGTACGCGAGAGCAGTATCCATGAAAAAGTTTTAGAAACAGTAACAGCTTTTGCAGTTGACTATGGCTTTTCAGTTAAAGGATTGGATTTTTCACCTATTCAAGGGGGTCATGGTAACATTGAATTTCTCGCACACTTGGAGAAGACAGCTTCTCCTCAAAATGATGTTCAAACCTCAATCAAAGAAGTTGTAGCACAAGCACATAAGGAGTTTAAGAAGAATGAAGAAGAATGATCGTTTGGAGTTAATCCGAAAGATTGTCCAAGAAAATAAAATTACAACCCAGGGAGAATTGGTAAAATTACTGCAAGCAGAGGGGTTGAAGGCTACTCAGGCTACAGTATCACGTGATATCAATGAAATTGGTATTACCAAAGTACCAACCGAAGATGGTTCTTACATCTATGGGCTTTCAACTGCTCCTAGACGAGTAGGTGGATCTTCTGTTGCGAGCCGTCGCTTGTTGCGTATTGATCGACAACATGCCTTTATGAATATCGTAGTTCAGCCAGGAACTAGCCGTCTCATCAAAAAGATTCTTTTGGATGAATATAAGCATTTGATTTTTAGCTTGATTGCTGACGATGACACGCTCTTTTTGGTCGCTCAGTCAGAATTAGCAGCTATCGAATTACAGGGACAAATCGTTAAGTGGGTTGAAGAATAGGAGGAAGCATGCTTCTCGAAATTACGATAAAGAATTTCGCAATTATTGAAGAAATTTCTCTTAACTTTGAAAATGGAATGACTGTTCTTACCGGAGAGACTGGGGCAGGAAAATCCATTATCATTGATGCCATGAATCTTATGTTGGGGGCCAGGGCCTCTAGCGAGGTTGTCCGTCATTCAGCTCCTAAGGCGGAGATTCAGGGCTTCTTTTCAATCGAACAAAATCCAGCCCTGATTAGCATCCTGGAAGACAATGGGATACCTGTTGAAGATGAATTGATTATCCGCCGTGAAATTTTCCAAAATGGTCGAAGTGTCAGTCGTATCAACGGTCAAATGGTTAATTTAACGATCCTTAAAACTGTTGGACACTTTTTGGTAGATATCCATGGTCAGCATGACCAAGAAGAACTTATGAGACCTGCTCTTCACATAAGCATGCTTGATGCCTTTGGTGACAAGGATTTTTTTCAAACAAAAAAAGAATATCAGGAATACTTTGATCGTTACCGTGAGCTAAGAAAAGCTGTTCTTGAAAAACAGAAAAACGAGAAAGAGCATAAGGCTCGAATAGAAATGCTAGCTTTTCAGATTGCAGAAATTGAAGCAGCCTCTCTAAAAACAGGTGAGGATTTAGCTTTGATGAAGGAGCGAGATAAACACCTCAATCATAAGCAGATTGCTGATACCCTAACGAATGCCTATGTTATGCTGGATAATGAAGATTATTCAAGTCTATCAAATGTTCGTTCTGCCATGAATGATCTCCAATCTCTTGAAGAGTATGACTATGATTATAAAGAACTCTCTAATAATTTATCGGAAGCCTATTATGTCCTTGAGGATGTCACTAAACAGTTGGGAGATCTTGTAGATAATTTAGATTTTAATGCTGGGCGTTTGCAAGAGATTGAACACCGTTTAGATACGATTAATGCCATTACCCGTAAATATGGTGGAACTGTCGATGATGTCTTGGATTACCTGGACAATTCGACTAAGGAATACAATCTTCTGACCGGAAATTCCAGCTCATCGGATGCTATGGAACAAGAGCTTAAGCAACTTGAAAAAGACTTACTCGCATCTGCAGAGACCTTGCAAAGGGCACGACATCAGATTGCAAAGGCTCTTGAGTCAGAGATAAAGACTGAGTTATGTGATCTGTATATGGATAAGGCTGATTTTAAAGTTACCTTTACTAAGGGGAAATTTAACCGTGATGGTAATGAACAAGTTGAGTTTTACATTTCAACAAATCCAGGTGAAGGCTTTAAACCGCTAGTTAAGGTTGCATCTGGTGGTGAATTGTCACGACTTATGCTAGCCATTAAGTCAGCCTTTGCCCGAAAAGAAGATAAAACTAGTATTGTCTTTGACGAGGTTGATACTGGGGTGTCAGGCCGCGTAGCCCAGGCTATCGCACAGAAGATTCATAAGATTGGAAGTCATGGACAGGTATTGGCTATCAGTCACCTTCCTCAAGTAATCGCTATTGCAGATTATCAATTCTTTATCTCTAAAGAAAGTGATAACGAGACAACGGTATCCCGTGTTCGTCTCTTGACACCTGAGGAAAGGGTTCAAGAAATTGCTAAGATGTTGGCCGGTGACAATGTGACGCAAGCTGCCTTGAGCCAAGCTAGAGCTTTATTAAAAGTGGATGAACCAGTTTAGGAAAAGAGTTGGGAAAACCTCTCTAGTCGTGCTATAATAGAATAAAAATTTGTGTTAAGCGAGAGAAATATGAGTAAAATCAGAATTGTAACCGATTCGTCAATCACGATTGAACCAGAATTGGTTGAAAAATACAATATCACTGTTGTTCCATTGTCAGTTATGGTGGATGGTGTCATCTATTCAGATAGTGACCTTCGTGAAGAAGGTCGTTTCCTAGAAATGATGAAGCATAGTAAAGAGTTACCAAAGACAAGCCAACCACCAGTGGGGTTGTTTGCTGAGACATATGAAAAATTGGTTAAAGATGGTGCAGAGCAAATTGTGGCCATCCATCTTATGCATACTCTTTCTGGTACATGTGAGGCTTCGCGTCAAGGAGCTAGCCTTTCAGGAGCTGATGTAACAGTTTTAGACTCAGGTTTTACAGATCAGTGCCTCAAATTCCAAGTAGTTGAGGCTGCTAAACTTGCCCAAGCAGGGGCTAGTCTTGAAGACATTGTGGCACGTGTAGAAGAAGTGAAAAGTAAATCTGAACTTCATATTGGTGTCTCTACCCTTGAAAATCTTGTCAAGGGTGGTCGCATTGGTCGTGTTACAGGACTCTTGTCATCATTGCTCAATATCCGTGTTATTATGGAATTGAAAGACTATCAGTTAAATACTATTGCTAAAGGTCGTGGTGCAAAAACTTTCACGAAATGGTTGGATTCTTACATTGATGCTATCAAGGATCGTAAGATTGCTGAGATAGGCATTTCTTATGCTGGAACACCTGAGTTGGCACATGAATTTGCTTCAAAACTTGAAGTTCTGGGTGCCCCAATTTCAATTCTTGAGACTGGATCCATCATTCAAACACATACCGGTGAAGGTGCTTTTGCCATAATGGTTCGCTATGAATAAATTGAAAGAATCAGAATTACTTAGAAGCCTTGTAGGCTTCTTCTTGCTTTTCCTATTATTTGTGGTGCTATTCATTTTTATTGTACCGAGCAATCATCAGTCATCAAAGATTGCTGACAAGATAAGGTCTGTAAAAAAAGAAAAGGTAACTTATGTGGCCATTGGAGACTCACTTACTCAAGGTGTAGGTGATAGCAGTAATCAAGGAGGCTTCGTTCCTGTTTTATCTCAGGCGTTAGAGTCAGATTTTAATTGGCAAGTGACTTCTCGCAACTATGGTATCGCAGGAAATACCAGTAATCAAATCCTCAAGAGAATGCAGGAAAAGAAGGATATCCAAAGGGATCTCAAAAAGGCAAAATTGATGACTTTGACTGTTGGTGGAAATGATGTGATTCACGTCATTAAGGATAATATCACCAATCTTAATGTAAATACTTTTAGCAAACCTGCTGTAGATTACCAAAAGAGATTGCGACAGATTATTGAGCTAGCTCGTAAGGATAATAAAACATTACCAATTTATATTGTTGGTATTTACAATCCTTTTTATCTTAATTTTCCAGAGATGACAGAAATGCAAACCATTGTTGATAATTGGAACCAGTCTACCGAAGAAGTGTGTAAGGAGTACGACAATGTCTACTTTGTTCCAGTTAATGATTTGCTCTATAAGGGAATTGATGGTAAAGGTGGAGTGACGAGTTCTGATGAAACATCTCAGTCTACCAAATCATCCCAAGATAGTTTAAACGATGCTCTATTCGAGGATGATCATTTTCATCCCAACAACACAGGTTATCAAATTATGTCAGATGCGATTTTGAAACGTATTAACCAAACAAAGAAGGAGTGGTCAGGTGAGTAAGCTATGGAAATGGTTATTTTTGGGACTTTTAGCCTTAAATCTAGCCCTAATTAGTGTCGTGACAGTTAGAATCATGACACCAGTCGAAACGAGCTCAGTATCCTTACCTAAAGGAGCTACTAAAATTGGAAAGTATAGTATGAGTAAAGAGGAGCTTGATGCGGCTCTTACAGGGTTTGCCCAAGATTATTCTACGGATAAAATGCGTTTCAAGGTCAATGTTACCAATTCCAAAATTGTTTTTGAGAGTAGTTACAAGGTCTTAGGTCACGCAGTACCCCTCTATGTTTACTTTACGCCTCTTGTAAGTGAATCGGGTGCTGTTGTTCTTCAAGTGTCTGAGCTCTCGGCAGGGAGCTTGAAACTCCCTGTTTCAGATGCTCTTAAGATGATTAAACGTTCAACAAAACTTCCTGATTACATTGCCATTGACAGCAAAAAGGGAAAGGTTACCCTAAATATTCAGTCTATGAAGAATGATAAGGGTATAACAGCACGTGCTCAGAGTTTCGATTTGGTTAACGACCGTATCGAATTTGACATCTATAAGACAATAAATTAAAAAGGCTTTACTTTTTACAAAAAAGCGATTAAATTAGCGTTTATTACTTGACCTCATAAGGCTTTTAGGATAAGATAATACTTGTCCAAGCGCTAAAAATACTATTCGCTTAGAAATAAATTGGAGGATTGTTACAATGGCTAACAAACAAGATTTGATCGCTAAAGTTGCAGAAGCAACTGAGCTTACTAAAAAAGATTCAGCAGCAGCTGTAGATGCGGTTTTCGCTTCTATCGAAGAATTCCTTGCTGCAGGTGAAAAAGTACAATTGATTGGTTTCGGTAACTTTGAAGTACGCGAACGCGCTGCTCGTCAAGGTCGTAACCCACAAACTGGTGAAGCTATCTCAATTGCAGCTTCTAAAGTTCCTGCATTTAAAGCTGGTAAAGCTCTTAAAGACGCAGTTAAATAATGTTAAAACCCCTAAGCTTTTAGGGGTTTTGATTTATACAAAAAATATAAGGAAAACTATGAAAAACATAACAGTGGTATTGATCTTTCTTTTGGTTTTTACTGTTATTAAGTTATCGGCCATTTTTGCTATTAGTAAACTGATGAAGCCAAGTGAAGAACAGATCGAAGAAGCTCGTCAAAAGCGTCTTCAAGCCCAAAAAGAGGGCAAGGATCCTTTTGAAGTCTGGGATGAACGAGATGATGATAGTCTCGTATAAGAAGAGAAACTCATCCTCTAATAAAGATAAAAAGAGTTTGGAAAAAATCCAAGCTCTTTTTGGTTATCTAGTCAATATAGTGTAGTTTTCCACGAAAGTCTTCAATAGTTTCATAACCTTTTTCTTCCATGATTTCTTTGAGTTCTTTAGTGATACGATCAAAGATAGCAATACCTTCTTTTTGAAGTGCAGTACCTACTTGCACCATACTTGCGCCACAAAGGATATGTTCAAAAGCATCACGACCAGATTTCACACCACCGGTACCAATAATTTGGATTTCAGGTTTCAAACGTTGGTAGAAAGCATGAACGTTTGCCAAGGCAGTAGGTTTAATGTAATCACCACCGATACCACCAAAGCCATTTTTGGGTTTGATGACAACAGACTCATCTTCAATGTAAAGTCCATTACCAATAGAGTTCACACAGTTAACGAAGACAAGAGGGAATTGGTTGAAAACAGCAGCTGCTTGATCAAAGTGGACAATATCAAAATATGGTGGTAATTTCACACCAAGAGGTTTTGTAAAGTAAGCGAAGACTTCAGTAAGGATCTCAGTTGTGGTTTCAAAATCGTAAGCAATTTGAGGTTTACCTGGAACGTTAGGACATGAAAGGTTGAGTTCAACGAGTCCCTCATAGTCACTTTCTTGAACTTTTTTAAGAATAGTGTGTGTTTCTTCTGGTGAGAGACCTACTAGTGAGAGGAAATGATTTTTTGTATTGGGTTGATTTTGCAATTCAATGACATAGTCAAGATAATATTCAAAACCGTTATTTGGCAACCCCATTGAGTTGATTGAACCAAGGGGTACATTGACATAACGAGGTTCTGGGTTACCAGGACGTGCCTCAAGTGTCCCTGTTTTGGTGACAAATGAACCAGCAGCTGAAGCTTCAACCTCTCCCAACTCTTCTTTAGTCATGCAGTAAACACCAGCAGCATTCATAAGACAGTTATCAAACGTAAACTTACCAATTTTTGTAGCAGTAGAAACCATAAGATCCTCCTTAAAGATCACAACGTAAAATGTTACTATTTTCATCCCATTTTAGCATGAAAGAAGACCTAAAACAAGGAAATAATGGATAGGTATAAGCTTCTGATTTAAAATTTCGCTTAGTTCCAATTTGACAAAGGAATGAAGCAGTAGAATTTTACAGAATTTTTTGGATTTTGCTAGCTTTTTCAAGGTTTTTTGGGTAGAATAGATAGAGTAAATGGGTTTAACCCAAAATAAAAAGGAGACATAACTAATGGTAAAATTGGTTTTCGCTCGCCACGGTGAGTCTGAATGGAACAAAGCTAACCTTTTCACAGGTTGGGCTGACGTAGATCTTTCTGAAAAAGGTACTCAACAAGCTATCGACGCTGGTAAATTGATTAAAGAAGCTGGTATTGAATTTGACCAAGCATACACTTCAGTATTGAAACGTGCGATCAAAACAACTAACTTGGCTCTTGAAGCATCTGACCAACTTTGGGTTCCAGTTGAAAAATCATGGCGCTTGAACGAACGTCACTACGGTGGTTTGACTGGTAAAAACAAAGCTGAAGCTGCTGAACAATTTGGTGATGAGCAAGTTCACATCTGGCGTCGTTCATACGATGTATTGCCTCCAAACATGGACCGTGATGATGAGCACTCAGCACACACAGACCGTCGTTACGCTTCACTTGACGATTCAGTAATTCCAGATGCTGAAAACTTGAAAGTTACTTTGGAACGCGCGCTTCCTTTCTGGGAAGATAAAATCGCTCCAGCTCTTAAAGATGGTAAAAACGTATTCGTAGGTGCACACGGTAACTCAATCCGTGCCCTTGTAAAACACATCAAACAATTGTCAGATGACGAAATCATGGATGTTGAAATTCCAAACTTCCCACCATTGGTATTTGAATTTGACGAAAAATTGAACGTTGTTTCTGAATACTACCTCGGAAAATAAGCTGAGATAAGTAGATATTAAGAACAATTAGAAAAGCTGGCTTTGGTCAGCTTTTTGTTTTTCTGAAAAAAATTGTAAAAAACGGTCAGAAAAGTCAGTCAATTCAGTATTTTTTCCTTGACTTTCGAGATTGAAAGAGGTATCATATAAAACAAGATACATCGAAAGGAAATCAGTCAGATGACATTCGCAACTACAACTACTTTGCTATTGCGTAATGAGGGCTAGTGCAAAAGCATTAGTCCTGTTTGGCTTACCAAGCGGGAGTTCAAAACATCTCGCTTGGGTTTCCGAGTGAGATGTTTTTTTACTACTATCGTTTTTACTTTTAGAAAGAGGATTGTCTATGCGTAAAGTTGAATTTTTTGATACAAGTCTTCGTGATGGGGAACAAACACCTGGTGTTAACTTTTCAATCAAAGAAAAAGTTGCCATTGCTAAACAACTTGAAAAATGGGGAATTTCTGTAATCGAAGCAGGTTTTCCTGCAGCTAGCCCAGATTCATTTGAGGCAGTAAAACAAATTGCGGAAGCTATGACAACAACTTCTGTTACTGGTTTGGCTCGTTCAGTAAAATCTGATATTGATGCTTGTTATGAGGCTTTGAAAGATGCCAAGTATCCACAAATTCATGTCTTTATCGCAACAAGTCCGATTCACCGTGAGTTTAAATTGAAGAAATCAAAAGAAGAAATTCTTGAAGCTGTAAAAGAGCATGTATCATATGCACGTTCAAAATTTGAAGTTGTTGAGTTTTCACCAGAGGATGCTACTCGTACGGAGCTTGATTTCTTGACTGAAGTTGTTCAAACAGCGGTTGATGCTGGTGCATCATATATTAATATTCCAGATACAGTAGGATTTACGACTCCAGAAGAGTTTGCACGTATTTTTGATCATTTGACTGAAAATATTAAATCAGACCATAAAGTTGTTTTTGGTGTTCACTGTCACGATGACCTCGGTATGGCAACTGCAAATACTTTGACAGCAATTAAACACGGTGCTGGACGTGTACAGGGAACTGTTAATGGTATCGGTGAACGTGCGGGTAATGTTGCTCTTGAAGAAGTAGCTGTTGCTTTGAAAATTCGTGAAGACTTTTTCCAAGCAACAAGTGATATTGTGCTTAATGAAACAATGAATACTTCAGAGCTTGTTTCTCGCTTCTCTGGAATTCCTGTTCCTAAAAATAAAGCTGTTGTTGGTGGAAATGCCTTCTCTCATGAATCAGGTATCCACCAAGATGGTGTTCTTAAGAACCCACAAACTTATGAAATTTTCACACCAGAATTGGTAGGTGTGAAGAGTAACAGTCTTCCTCTTGGTAAATTGTCAGGTCGTCATGCCTTTGTTGAAAAATTGAAAGAACTTGAGCTTGACTTTGTGGAAGAAGATATCAAACCACTCTTTGCCAAATTTAAAGTCTTGGCTGGGAAAAAACATGATATTACTGATGCAGATATTCGTGCACTTGTTGCTGGTACAAGTGTAGATAATCCAGAAGGTTTCCACTTCGAAGATCTTCGTTTGACTACTAATGCTGATGAAACAATCACTGCTACAGTAAGCTTGGCTAATGAAGATGGTGAATCTGTTGAATTTTTGGCAAATGGTCAAGGGTCAGTTGAAGCTATTTTCAATGCTATCGATAAGTTCTTCAATCAAACAGTCCGCTTGACTTCTTATAATATCGATGCGGTAACTGATGGTATTGATGCCCAAGCACGTGTACTTGTAACTGTAGAAAATGTAGACACAGATACAATCTTCAATGCTTCAGGTTTGGACTTTGACGTCTTGAAAGCTTCAGCAATTGCTTATATTAATGCGAATACGCTGGTTCAAAAAGAAAATGCTGGTGAGATGGCACGAAAAGTTTCTTACCGTGACCTTCCATAAGTCAAAGAGGAGTTAAACATGACAAAGAAAATTGTAACACTTTCAGGGGATGGAATTGGACCTGAGATTATGGCAGCTGGTCTTGAAGTGCTTGAAAAAGTAGCTTCAAAGATTGGATTTGATTATGATATTGATGCTAAACCTTTTGGTGGTGCTGGTATTGATGCTGAAGGTCATCCACTTCCTAAATCTACTCTAGATGCTGCTAAATCGGCAGATGCTATCCTTTTGGCTGCTATTGGCGGACCTAAATATGACAATGCACCAGTTCGTCCTGAACAAGGACTTTTGGCTATTCGTAAGGAGTTGAATCTTTTTGCTAATATCCGTCCTGTTCGCATCTTTGATGCTTTGAAACACTTGTCACCTCTTAAACCTGAGCGTATTGAAGGCGTAGATTTTGTTGTTGTTCGTGAGCTTACAGGTGGTATCTACTTTGGTGAGCACATCTTAGAAGAAGATAAGGCTCGTGATATCAATGATTATTCAGCTGATGAGATTCGTCGTATCATGCGACGTGCTTTCAAGATTGCCCAAGGCCGTGGTAAAAAGGTTACTAGCATTGATAAACAAAATGTTTTGGCGACGTCAAAATTGTGGCGTAAGGTTGCTGATAAAGTCTCATTGGAGTTTCCAGATGTAACTCTTGAACACCAGCTCGTTGATAGTGCAGCAATGATTATGATTACCAACCCAGCTCGTTTTGATGTTGTTGTGACTGAAAACCTCTTTGGGGATATCTTATCTGATGAGTCAAGTGTTCTTCCAGGTACCCTCGGTGTTATGCCATCTGCCAGTCATTCTGAAAATGGCCCAAGTCTTTACGAACCAATCCATGGTTCAGCACCAGACATCGCTGGTCAAGGTATTGCTAATCCAATTTCAATGATTTTGTCAGTAGCTATGATGTTGCGCGAAAGTTTCAATGAAACTGAAGGGGCAGAATTGATTGAAAATGCTGTTGATAAGACCTTGAATCAAGGTATCTTGACACGTGATTTGGGTGGTCAGGCATCTACTGCTGAAATGACAGCAGCTATTATTGGCAATCTCTAAAATCATGACACTGAAATTAGTGTTACTAAGTGTTTTGTTGGTGTGGAATCTAGTCGTCTTATCCGTTTATGGCCTTGATAAACATAAGGCTATTCATCATAAGAGACGGATTTCTGAGAAGGCATTATTATTGCAGACTATTATCTTTGGTGGTATTGGTGCCTTTCTAGGTGGGAGACTATTTAGACATAAAATTAATAAATGGTACTTTAAGCTCTGCTGGCTTTTAGGTATTGTTATAGATGTCGTTCTTTTATACCTTATCCTAACGAAACTTTCAGATTAATCAATCTTTAGATTATAATTGGAGTATTTTATGAGCGGAAAATCAATTTTTGATAAACTTTGGGAACGCCACGTTGTTACTGGAAACGAGGGCGAACCACAATTGATGTATGTGGATCAACATTATATTCACGAGGTTACGAGTCCACAAGCCTTTCAAGGTCTTCGTGATGCTGGACGTAAAGTGCGTCGTCCAGATTTAACTTTCGGTACGACTGACCACAACGTTCCTACGGTTGATATTTTTAATATTCGTGACCTTATTTCTAAAAACCAAATTGATACTTTGGCGAAAAACGTTGAGGAATTTGGTATTGATGCGGCTACCCACGGTACTGCTCGTCAGGGAATTGTCCATATGGTTGGTCCTGAAACAGGTCGTAGTCAACCAGGAAAATTTGTAGTTTGTGGGGATAGTCATACGGCTACCCACGGTGCTTTTGGTGCCATCGCCTTTGGTATTGGTACATCTGAGGTAGAACATGTCTTTGCGACACAATGTTTGTGGCAAGTGAAACCTAAGAAAATGAAGGTTGAGTTTGTTGGTAAACCTCAGCCAGGTGTCTATTCAAAAGACTTTATCCTTGCCCTTATTGCTCGTTATGGTGTAGATGCAGGTGTAGGATATGCAGTCGAATATTGTGGTGAAGCTATCGATGCCCTTTCAATGGATGAACGCATGACCATTTGTAACATGTCTATTGAATTTGGTGCTAAGATGGGTCTTATGAATCCAGATCAAAAGACCTATGATTATGTAGAGGGACGTCCATGCGCACCTAAAGGTGAGAAATTTGAAGAAGCAGTGGCTGATTGGAAAACTTTGGTTTCAGATCCAGACGCTGAATATGATAAAGTAATCACTATTGATGTTTCTGAATTGGCTCCTATGGTTACTTGGGGAACTAACCCTGAGATGGGTGTTGAGTTTGATCAACCATTCCCAGAAATCAAGGACTTTAATGATGAACGTGCTTACGAGTATATGGATGTTAAGCCTGGTGAATATGCTAAAGATATCGATCTTGGTTATGTCTTTATCGGTTCTTGTACCAATGCACGTCTTAGTGACCTTGAGTTAGCTGCTAAATTCGTTAAGGGAAAACATATCGCACCGACCTTGACAGCTATTGTTGTTCCAGGCTCACGTCCAGTTAAGAAAGAGGCTGAACGTCTTGGTTTGGATAAAATTTTCTTGGATGCGGGATTTGAATGGCGTGATCCAGGATGTTCAATGTGTCTTGGAATGAACCCAGACCACGTTCCTGAAGGTGTTCATTGTGCCTCTACAAGTAACCGTAACTTCGAGGGACGTCAAGGATATGGAGCGCGTACTCACCTTTGTAGTCCAGCAATGGCAGCAGCTGCAGCAATCGCTGGTAAATTTGTAGATGTACGTGATATGCCAGAAGTTCAAGCATAAGGGAGAAGATAATGGAAAAATTTACCGTCTATACAGGGAAATCAGTACCTTTGATGAATGATAACATCGATACGGACCAACTCATTCCCAAACAATTCTTGAAAGCTGTTGATAAAAAAGGCTTCGGTAAGAATTTGATGTTTGAATGGCGTTATCTTAATGATGACTACGAAGAAAATCCTGATTTTGTCTTCAATAAACCTGAGTATCGAGATGCGACCATTTTGGTTACTGGTGATAACTTTGGTTCAGGATCATCTCGTGAACACGCTGCATGGGCATTGGAAGACTACGGTTTCCGATGTGTTATCGCTGGGTCGTTCTCAGATATCCACTATAACAACGAATTGAAAAATGGTATGTTGCCAATCGTTCAACCCTTGGAAGTACGTCAAAAATTGGCAGCTCTTCCTGCGGGTGAAGAAATCACGATTGACCTTCCAAACCAAGTGATTAAATCTTCAGCTGGGGAATTTCCATTTGATATTGATCATGAGTGGAAACGTAAATTGGTTGAAGGTCTTGATGATATTGGAATCACTCTTCAATATGAAGATTTGATTGCTGCTTATGAAAAACAACGTCCTTCATATTGGCAATAAAGGACTAGCTTGTTTTGACATTACACCTGCTATCAGAAAGCAATGATGAGTTAATAAAAAGCTAAGAGTACTAAAAAGAATGAGATAAGAATAATGTTTAAACTATTGTTCTAACTCATTCTTTTTGTTTTTTTATAGTTGACATGGTAGTGGACTTTTTACAAGTTCCGTATGCTATAATAGAAAGATAGAAAGGAGGCCCTCATGTTTGCACAATTGGATACAAAATCAGTATATAGTTTCATGGATAGTGTTGTAGATTTAAACACCTATGTAAAACGTGCCAAAGAGCTTGGCTATCATAGTATTGGTTTGATGGATCGTGATAATCTCTATGCTGCCTATCATTTTGCCCAGCTTGCAATCAGAAATGGTTTACGTCCCTTGATTGGAATAGAAGCTAATTTATTCTATGAAGGGAGAAAAATTGCCTTTCGCCTATTAGCTAAAAATAATCAGGGCTATAAAAACTTGATGAAGTTGGCAACAGAGCTCTCTTCAGGGCAGCGCGAGTTTACGTCTTTTTCAGACTATCTGAATGACATCGCCCTCATTCTTCCAAGTGAGGACTGGGAGTCCGGGATGAATCTTGGCTCAGAAGTTTTCATTGGGGTAAGGCCTGAGGACGCTGGTAAAGATTTCGATTATCCTGTGGTTCCTTTACATACAATGCGTTATTTTGAAAATGCAGATCGCTCGACTATCCAGATGTTACATGCCATCTCACAAAATGTGTCCTTGTCTGAGGCCTCTATCTGTCCTATGAATCAGCTCCTCTTCTCAGCTAAAGAAATGGAAGAAGCTTATAGTAAACTTCCAGAGGCTTTGAACAATTTGAATCAGCTTGTTTCAGATATCACTTATCAATTTGATACAAATCTGAAGCTTCCTCGTTTTAATCGTGAAATGCCAGCGGTTGATCAATTGCGTCAATTAGCTCAATCTGGATTAGATAGTAAAGAGTTAATAGAACCAGTTTATCAGGAACGTTTAGACAAGGAATTGTCAATAATACATCAAATGGGTTTTGATGACTATTTCTTGATTGTTTGGGATTTATTACGTTTTGGTCGTAGTCGTGGATATTATATGGGAATGGGACGTGGGTCTGCTGCAGGGAGTTTGGTAGCCTATGTCCTTGATATTACTGGAATTGATCCAGTTAAAAATGATTTACTTTTTGAGCGTTTCTTAAATGAGGAACGTTATAGTATGCCTGATATCGATATTGACTTGCCTGATATCTATCGAAGTGAGTTTCTTCATTACGTTAGAGACCGTTATGGTAGTAAGCACTCTGCACAGATTGTTACTTTTTCAACTTTTGGGGCCAAGCAGGCTATCCGAGATGTTTTTAAACGTTTTGGAGCTAAGGAATTTGAGCTATCTCAACTCAGTAAAAAAATATCTTTTCGAGATACTTTGACAACCGTCTATGAGAAAAATATGTCATTCAGACAGCTAATTAATCAGAGACAGGAATTTCAGAGAGCTTTTGAAATTGCTAAGGCTATTGAAGGTCAGCCAAGACAAACCTCCATACATGCTGCAGGTATCGTGATGAGTGATGATGACCTGACCAACCATATTCCTCTTAAGGCTGGTGAGGACATGATGGTCACACAGTACGATGCTTCCGCAGTCGAGGCCAATGGCTTGCTTAAGATGGATTTCTTGGGCCTTCGAAATTTGACCTTTGTTCAAAAAATGAAGGAGAAGCTTGAAGAAGAACAGGGAATCGCTATCGATATCAAATCAATTGACTTGGAAGATTCACAAACCCTAGCGCTCTTTGCCAGTGGTAAGACAAAGGGGATTTTTCAGTTCGAGCAGGCAGGTGCTATAAATCTCCTTAAACGGATTAAACCTACTAAGTTCGAAGAAGTAGTAGCGACAACCTCTCTCAACCGTCCAGGAGCTAGCGATTATACAGATAATTTCATCGCTCGTAAATATGGTAAGGAGAAAGTAGATCTCATTGACCCAGTGGTTGCTCCAATTCTTGAGCCTACCTATGGTATCATGCTTTATCAAGAGCAGGTTATGCAGATTGCCCAAGTATTTGCTGGCTTTAGCCTTGGGAAAGCCGATTTGCTTCGTCGGGCAATGTCTAAAAAAGATGCCAATGAAATGTCCAAGATGTCCGAACAATTCATGGAAGGAAGTCGTCAGTTAGGACGTGACCCACAGATTGCTAAACGCCTCTTTAGTATGATGGCTAAGTTTGCGGGTTATGGTTTTAATAGAAGTCATGCCTATGCTTATTCAGCCCTAGCCTTCCAATTAGCTTATTTTAAAACGCATTATCCTCAGATATTCTATGACGTCATGTTAAATTATTCGTCAAGTGATTACATAAAGGATGCAATTGAAAATGGCTTTTCCTTAACTAGCCTCGATATCAATAGAGTCCCTTATCTGGACAAGATTTCTGATGGAAAGATTGTATTAGGTCTGAAAACCATAAAAGGTTTGCCCAGAGATTTTGCACTTTGGCTAATTGAGGATCGCCAACAAAATGGCAAATACATTTCTATAGAAGACTTTTTGACGCGTATCCCTAGTAAATATCAAAAAGTAGATATTCTGACTCCTCTTATCCAAATCGGATTATTTGATATTTTTGAGCCTAATAGACGGAAAATCATTGGAAACTTAAGCAACCTCCTTACTTTTGTCAATGAATTGGGGAGCTTGTTTGCAGAGTCGTCTTATTCTTGGGTAGATTATGAAGACTATAGTCAGACAGAACGCTACAGTATAGAGCAGGATTTGCTAGGTGTTGGGCTTAGTACGCATCCATTACATTTGGCTCAAAAAATGGCATCACGACCCTACCAACCAATCTCTGACTTGACTTTAAATAGTAAGGCTACAGTTTTGATTCAGCTTGAATCAGTGCGCATTATCAGGACGAAAAAGGGAGACCAGATGGCTTTTCTAAGGGTTTCTGATGGAGTGAATAAACTGGATGTCACTCTTTTTCCAGAAACTTATTTCTATCATAAAGATAAGTTAAGCGAAGGTGGTCTCTTTTATCTAGAGGGACGAACTCAAGAGCGCGACGGACGAGTTCAATTAATTCTCTCAAATATTGAGGAAGCTAGCACCGAGCGTTTCTGGATTTTACTAGAGAATCATGATAAAGATTTAGAAGTTTCCCAAATTTTAGCCAAGTATCCTGGACATATTCCTGTAGTTATTCGTTATCAGGGAAGCAAGGAAACAATAGTTAGTCAACGATATAAAGTATCTAAGAACGAAGAACTTAATAGGGAATTAGCACCTTTTGTGTTGAAAACGGTTTTACGTTAAAAAAAAAACGATAAAACTTTTCAAATTTAAAGCCATTTAGAATTCTTTGTGTTATAATGAAAATGTTAAATATATAAAAGGAGTATCAGGAATAATGAAACGTATTGCTGTTTTGACTAGTGGTGGAGATGCCCCTGGTATGAACGCTGCCGCTCGTGCGGTTGTTCTCAAAGCAATTTCTGAAGGAATTGAAGTATTCGGCATTAACCGTGGATACGCTGGTATGGTTGAAGGAGATATCTTCAAACTTGATGCCAAAGGCGTAGAAAACATCCTTAGCCGTGGTGGTACTTTCCTTCAGTCTGCTCGCTATCCTGAGTTTGCCCAACTTGAAGGTCAACTTAAAGGTATTGAGCAACTTAAAAAACATGGAATCGAAGGTGTAGTTGTTATTGGTGGAGATGGTTCTTACCATGGTGCTATGCGTTTGACTGAACATGGTTTCCCAGCAGTTGGTCTTCCAGGAACTATCGATAACGATATCGTTGGAACAGACTACACAATTGGTTTTGATACTGCTGTTGCTACCGCTACAGAAGCTATCGATAAAATTCAAGACACTGCTTTCAGTCATGGACGTACTTTTGTCGTTGAGGTAATGGGACGTAACGCTGGTGATATCGCTCTTTGGGCTGGTATTGCTTCAGGTGCTGACCAAATTATCGTTCCAGAAGAAGAATACGACATCAACGAAGTGGTTCGTAAAGTTAAAGAAGGTTACGAATCTGGTGAAAAAACTCACCACATTATTGTACTTGCTGAGGGTGTTATGGGGGCTGAAGAGTTTGCAGCTAAAATGAAAGAAGCTGGAGATACATCAGACCTTCGTGCTACAAATATTGGGCACGTAGTTCGTGGTGGTTCACCAACTCCGCGTGACCGTGTTCTTGCTTCATGGATGGGTGCGCATGCCGTTGATCTTCTTAAAGAAGGAATTGGTGGTGTTGCTGTAGGTATCCATAATGAACAGCTTGTTGAAAGTCCAATCCTTGGTACTGCAGAAGAAGGTGCTTTGTTCAGTCTTACTGAAGACGGTAAAATTATCGTAAACAATCCACACAGAGCTCGTCTTGACTTTGCAGACCTCAACCGTTCTTTAGCTAACTTGAAATAATAGCGGTTCTATTAATTATTGTTAATCCGTCGCAAAAGCGACAATAAATATAAGGGAGTTTTTATTTATCATGAATAAACGTGTAAAAATCGTTGCAACACTTGGTCCTGCGGTTGAAGTCCGTGGTGGCAAGAAATTTGGTGAAGATGGTTACTGGGGTGAAAAACTTGACCGTGAAGCATCTGCTAAAAACATTGCTCAATTGATCAAGGAAGGTGCTAACGTTTTCCGTTTCAACTTCTCACATGGTGACCACGCTGAGCAAGGTGAACGTATGGACGTCGTACGTATGGCTGAAGATCTTGCTGGTCGAAAAGTAGGTTTCCTTCTTGATACTAAGGGACCTGAAATGCGTACTGAATTGTTCGAAGATGATGCTAAAGAGTTTGCATACAAAACTGGTGAACAAATTCGTGTTGCTACTAAACAAGGCATCAAATCAACTCGTGACGTTATCGCTTTGAACGTTGCTGGTGGACTTGACATCTTTGATGATGTCGAAGTCGGTAAACAAGTTCTTATCGATGATGGTAAACTTGGTCTTCGTGTTGTAGACAAAGATACTGAAAAACGTGAATTCATCGTTGAAGTTGAAAATGATGGTATCATCGCTAAACAAAAAGGTGTAAATATCCCTTACACTAAAATTCCTTTCCCAGCACTTGCTGAACGTGATAATGCTGATATTCGTTTTGGTCTTGAACAAGGACTTAACTTTATCGCAATCTCATTTGTACGTACTGCGAAAGACGTACAAGAAGTACGTGCTATCTGTGAAGAAACTGGAAACGGCCATGTTCAATTGTTGGCTAAAATCGAAAACCAACAAGGTCTCGATAATCTCGATGAAATCATTGAAGCTGCTGATGGTATCATGATCGCTCGTGGTGACATGGGTATCGAAGTACCATTCGAAATGGTTCCAGTTTACCAAAAAATGATTATCACTAAAGTAAATGCTGCTGGTAAAGTTGTTGTTACAGCTACAAACATGCTTGAAACAATGACAGAAAAACCACGTGCAACTCGTTCTGAAGTATCTGACGTATTTAACGCAGTTATCGATGGTACTGATGCGACAATGCTTTCTGGTGAGACCGCAAATGGTAAATATCCAATTGAATCAGTTCGTACAATGGCTACAATTGATAAAAACGCTCAAACTCTCTTTAAAGAGTATGGTCGTCTTGATTCATCAACATTTGATCGCTCAAGTAAAACTGAAGTTGTTGCATCTGCAGTTAAAGATGCTACTAACTCAATAGATATCAAACTTGTTGTTGCGCTTACTGAATCAGGTAACACAGCTCGTTTGATTTCTAAATACCGTCCAGATGCTCTCATCTTGGCAGTAACATTCGATGAAATTACTCAAAAATCATTGATGCTTAACTGGGGTGTTGTTCCAGTAGTTACTGAAAAACCTGATTCAACTGATGACATGTTTGATGTTGCTGAACGTGTTGCTGTTGAATCTGGCCTTGTAGAATCAGGTGATAATATCGTTATCGTTGCTGGTGTTCCAGTTGGTTCTGGTGGTACAAATACTATGCGTATCCGCACTGTTAAATAATTTGAGTTATACTTCAATTGAAAGAAGGTCCATGAGGATCTTCTTTTTTCGTTTTATTTTTTATTTAACTATAAAATTTATCTAGTGGAAAAAAGTATATAGATTATCTTATTTTAAGTAGTTAGTTAATGTGAATTACTTAAGATATTTTGCCTTGAAATAAATTGTTCTAATCACATTTTATTTTAAGAGTGCCTACGAAATTTATTAATTCCACTAGGAACTTTCAAAAAGATACTAAAAAGAAGTTTTATGAAGTTGAGTATAATCATTAAGATTTAGAAATCTAATCATTTCTCTTGAATTCATTAATCTACGGTTAATTAAGATAATCGCTTTCTTGAAAATAATGAAACTTTAAATTACTTTTTACAGATAATTCTAAAAACTGATATATATACATTTTCCTTCATTTAAACTTGCGTAATTTTATATATATACAACGAAAAATCGTTTTCACTGATTTTGTTGAATGTATTTCTATAAAATTTGAGCAAATGTTTTCACAAATATTAGGAAATTTGTTAGAATGTTTAACGATTAGTATTTTAAAATACTTTTAATCTCATTGAGGGGTGAGATACTTAAATGTTAAGTGTGGAGGATTACCAAAGTGGGTAAAGATTTATTTAATGATCGTATAAGTCGATTTTCAATTCGTAAACTCAATGTAGGTGTATGCTCTGTCTTACTTGGAACTCTTGTAATGGTTGGTACTGCTAACCAAGTTTCAGCAGACGAGTCAACTACAGAAGCTCAAACAGAAGGTGTAGCAAGTGCTGCTACCCCTACAAGTCAAGATGCACAGCTATATAGTACGTTGGCATCAACGATTGCGAATGAAGCAGCAAGTGAAACTGCAACTGAGGTTGCAGCTAGCCAAGCAAATGCTACAAGTGAAGCTGCTCAATCGACAGCTAACGCTAGTGGAACTGCTCAATCAACGACTTCATCTAGTGAAGCATCAGAAACCAAGAATCAGGAGTCAGCTTCTATAGCTCAAGCCTCATCAGAGAATGTGGTAGTTGCTAACGGTTTGACAAATACTTCAGCACTTTCTGCAGGCAATGAATTAGCAGCAACAGCCACTGAGACAGCAACTACGAATATTGAATCAGATTCAGGTAAAGATTCTAAATTATCAACTGCTAGCGCTGAGGTAACTGCAAATGCTCAAGCACCTAGCGTAGAAACAAGTGAAGCACCAGTTGTTACACCTGCCCGTTCTCGTCGTAATCGCCGCGCATTGGGTGATAGTAATGATCCAAACCTCATCGGAGATGATGTAGAAGACGCAACATCAACTCCAAAAGTAGAAAAACCAGGATTCTCTGATCTTAATGCTAAAGAACTAGTAAAACAAATCAATTGGTTGGACTTTGGAGATACAGCTAACTGGACGGGAGCTTCTACAACAGCAAGTGGTCAGCTTGCTCTTGAAGTTGGAGCTACATATACTAAGGAGATCATGCCTGGTTATGTAGTTACTATTAAAGTAAAATCATTGAAACCTTTCCAAGCCACTGAAATCTATAAGAATCGGATGGAAAAACAAGGGGCCACTGATGCAGAAAAAGCAACCTATGACCCTAATGCAAAGAATGGTTATATGAATGGTACATCTGACCCCGTTACTAAAAAAGCAGCAGCAAACGGTGAAGAAGCCAAAATTATTGCCGAGGCTCAAAATAAATGGACTGAAATTCGTCATGAAGGTATTGATACTAAAGATAAAATTACAACCATTTCATCAGAATTGAAAGGTGGTAATATTGGAGTTCAGTTTGAAATTTCTGCAACCTATAAAGGTAAAGTTGTAAAACCAGCTATTGTCATGGCAGATGGTGAATCAGCTAACCCGGGTGAATTAGTAACATTTACAACGAATGGTACGGGTTGGGAACATGTTGGTGAGTGGCTGAAAAACAATAATAAAAACACGAGAACCTATGTCCCACAAAATACAAATGATCTTTTTGATCCAACCAAGAGAACTCCTAACTCGATAAATGTTGACGGTGTAGCAATCTATGGTCAAAACTTAAAATTATTACGTGATAGCACCTATGTTGGAAATGATAAAGCTCCGTTACCTGCCTGGAAGTATTTTGGTAATCCTGATTTGACAACAGGAGGTCTTGGCACAGGAGTATTTGGACCGAATGTTTCTGCTTCTGTTTTCTCTGTTCCACTTGTCATGACGCGTGGAGCGTCTGAAATTGGTTTGTATATCACATCTTCTGGTAAACAATCTGCTATGCTCGGGTTCTTCCCATTAGATGCTGGTGATGCACCTGAATCTTATGGAAAAGCCATCCACTCTATCGGTACTGTAGATGGCGTTACAGGAGCCAAGACTTCTCAACCATATTTAGGTAATGTTAGTCCTGATATGGATGAAGATAATACCAATGATTGGATGGGAGATGATAATTCAACCATAGCTGACGAAGGGATTGATCAGATTTTACCAGAAGAACTTAAGGGTTCAACAAATGAAATGATCAAGATGGACCGAACTCGTCCTGGAAATTACACTTTAACAGTTCAAGCTCATACGGATGGTGCTGATAAGGCCTATCTCTATGCTTGGGTTGACTTTAACCAAAATGGTAAATTCGATGACAATGAGCGCTCTGATCTTGCTACAATTACAAAAGATGGAAATGTTGAACTGAAGTTCAATAATGCTCCTGCTCTTGTTGATCCAAGTGTAAATGAACTAGGTGTTCGTGTCCGTATTGCGAAGAATGCTAAAGAAATTGAAAGTCCAACCGGTATGGCTCTTTCTGGTGAAGTGGAAGACTTCTTGACTCAGGTTACCTATCCACCAAAAGGGGAACGTAAGGAAACAACAGGCGTTCAAGGTGCTAAACAATCTGCAACTGTAGCCTTTACGCCTCAAGGTTTGTCAAAATACAGCCGTACTGAAAATGCTGTGATCGATGAATCCGTTGCTCCGGTTATGATCGACAACAAAACGAAACAAGTTGTTACTCCAGGAGCAGATGGTTATTATGCTGTTGCTGGTCAAGGAAAATACAAGATCACTGCCAATGGTACAGATGTTGATGTTGAGTTTATTCCTGAAGATAACTTTGTAGGAACAGCAGATGGTATTTCAATCCGTCGTACGGATAACAATGGCTATACAACTGATTGGTTCTCAAAAGACAAAGAAGCCCTTCCTTCTATCAATGACGTCTTGGATAACATGGATGGTCTATACATTCCAACTGTTACTCCGAAGGAACTTGAAGGGGAAGATAAGACATCTACAGATGTTCAAGGAGCTAGTCAAACTGGTACTCCAGAATTCGCTATTGAAGGAACAAATAGTAATGGTGAGAAAGTTAAAATCACACCTGATTTTGATTATCCGGCTAAGTTTGTCGATCCAACGACTGGAAATGTCATCATTGATCCTGTTTTGACTGTAGAAGGAGAAGGAATATACTATTTAAACGATATAACTGGAAAGGTTACCTTTGTACCAGAACCAGGATTTACTGGGACTGCCAAGGGTGTAACAGTTTCTCTTACGGCTCCAGTTGGTCGTGACAAAGATGGTAGAGTACCAGATAATGCTCTTAAGACTGCAACTGCTAAGTACACTCCAACTGTCACACCAATCACAGTGACTCCTACAGATAAAGTTTCTGCAGATGTTCAGAACGTTCCTCAAACACAAACACCAACCTTTGATTTGAGTAACGACAAGACTGCGAAAATTACAAGTAAAAAAATGGTAGATCCAGCAACAGGTCAACCAACTGATGAAACAACAGTGACTGTAGCAGGTGAAGGAACTTACACAATCGATCCGACTTCAGGAGCAGTGACCTTCACACCTGAAAAAGACTTTGTCGGAACTGCAAAAGGTGTTACTGTTCAGGCAACTGCTACGATTACAAATGCCAACGGCAAGACTGCAACCATTACTTCAGATGCAAGTTACACACCAACAGTAGTAGCTGCTGTTCCAACTGCAAACCCTGCAACTTCTAAAGATGTTCAAGGGGCGACTCAAACGGGGACACCAAGCTTTGCAGGAACAACTGTCCAAGTAAATGGTGAAGATAAAGCTATCACGATTAAAGAGAATAGCTATACTCTCTTGGATAATGATGGTAACGAAGTTTCAAGCACCCCAGCTTATGCTGAAGATGGTACAACACCAATCGGTACATTCACGATTGATTCTGCAACAGGTCAAGTAACCTTCACACCAACAGATAAATCATACACTGGGAAAGTAACCCCAGCCAAGGTTCAAGCTGAAAGCTCAAACGGTATCAAAGTGGATACAACTTACACACCTGAGATCGTTCCTGTAACCCCAACAGCAACACCAGCAGAAACAACTGACATTCAAGGTGCGACTCAAACAGGTAAACCTGAATTCAAGGGTGGAACTGTAACAGTTGGTGGTGTTGAGAAAACTGTTGAAATCAACGAAGACGTTCCAGCAAGCTTTGACGATGGCTCTACTACTAAGGTAGTTGATGGTGTTGGTACTTTCACAGTAGCTTCAGATGGAACAGTGACCTTTGTTCCAGAACCAAACTTTACTGGTACGGCTTCAGCCGTAACTGTTGTTCGTGAAGATATGAACGGAACTAAAGCTTCAGCTACTTATACCCCAACTGTAACACCAATCTCAGTAACTCCTACAGATAAAGTTTCTGAAGACCTTCAAAATGTTCCTCAAACACAAACACCAACCTTTGATTTGAGCAACGATAAGACTGCTGAAATCACAAGCAAGAAATTGGTGGATCCAGCGACTGGTCAACCGACATATGAAACAACTGTGACCGTAGCAGGTGAAGGTAGCTATACAATCGATCCAACAACTGGAGCAGTAACCTTCACTCCTGAAAAAGACTTTGTTGGTATTGCTAAAGGTGTGACCGTTCAAGCAACTGCAACAATTACAAATGCTAACGGCGATACTGCAACCATTACTTCAGATGCGACTTACACACCAACTGTGGTAGCTGCTGTTCCAACTGCAAGCCCTGCAACTTCTAAAGATGTTCAAGGTGCAACTCAAACCGGTACTCCAACCTTTGCTGGTACAACTGTTTCTGTAAATGGTGAAGATAAAGAAATCACGATTAAAGATAACAGCTACACATTGTTGGATAATGACGGTAACGAAGTTTCAAGTACAACAGCTTACGCTGAAGATGGAACAACACCAATCGGTACATTCACGATTGATTCTGCAACAGGTCAAGTAACCTTCACACCAACTGATAAGTCTTACACAGGTAAAGTAACACCTGTTAAGGTTCAAGCTGAAAGCTCAAACGGTATCAAAGTAGATACAACTTACACACCAGAAATCGTGCCTGTAACACCAACCGCTACACCAGCTGAAACAACGGACATTCAAGGTGCTACTCAAACAGGTAAACCTGAATTCAAGGGTGGAACTGTAACGGTTGATGGCGTTGAGAAAACTGTTGAAATCAACGAAGATGTTCCAGCAACCTTTGACGATGGATCAACAACTAAGACAGTAGAAGGTGTTGGTACTTACACAGTAGCAGCAGATGGTACAGTTACATTTGTACCTGAGAAATCATTCGTCGGAACAGCCCCAGCAGTGACAGTTGTTCGTGAAGATATGAATGGAACTAAAGCTTCTGCAACCTACTCACCAACTGTGACACCAGTAACACCAACAGCAGAACCAGCGACATCTACAGATATCCAAGGTGCAACTCAAACAGGTAAGCCAAGCTTCACTGAAGGTGACAGCCGTGTACCAATGAACGATGACGTTCCAGCAAGCTTTGACGATGGCTCTACTACTAAGGTAGTTGATGGTGTTGGTACCTATACAGTAGCTCCAGACGGAACAGTTACATTTGTACCTGAGAAATCATTCGTCGGAACAGCCCCAGCAGTGACAGTTGTTCGTGAAGATATGAATGGAACTAAAGCTTCTGCAACCTACTCACCAACTGTGACACCAGTAACACCAACAGCAGAACCAGCGACATCTACAGATATCCAAGGTGCAACTCAAACAGGTAAGCCAAGCTTCACTGAAGGTGACAGCCGTGTACCAATGAACGATGACGTTCCAGCAAGCTTTGACGATGGCTCTACTACTAAGGTAGTTGATGGTGTTGGTACCTATACAGTAGCTCCAGATGGAACAGTAACCTTCGTCCCAGAGAAATCATTCGTCGGAACAGCCCCAGCAGTTACAGTTGTTCGTGAAGATGTGAACGGAACTAAAGCTTCTGCGACATATACTCCAACTGTGACACCTGTGACACCAACGGCTACACCAGCCGAATCTACTGGCCCTCAAGGACTTGTACAAACTGGAACAGTAACCTTTACTGAAGGAAATCCAGCTGTTGCAATCGATAAGGATACAATTACCCTTCTTGATGAAAATGGTCAACCAGCTGCTTCAGTAGTTGCGAAATCACCAAACGGTGACGTTATCGGTACTTTCACAGTTGATAAGGAAACAGGTGTTGTAACCTTCACACCAACTGATAAGTCATACTCAGGTGATGTGATTCCAGTTAAGGTTCAAGCCAAGGATACAAATGGTACACCAGCAGAAACAACCTACACACCTAAGATTACTCCAGTCGTACCAACTTCAGAAGATGCCACATCTACAGATATCCAAGGTGCTACTCAAACAGGTAAACCAAGCTTCACACCAGGTAATGAAAATGTGCCAATGGACGATGATGTACCAGCAACCTTTGAAGATGGAACAACAACTAAGACAGTAGATGGTGAGGGAACTTACACTATTTCACCAGATGGAACAGTAACCTTCGTCCCAGAAAAAACATTTACTGGAACTGGAACAGGCGTGACGGTTAAACGTGTTGATAAGAATGGAACTGAAATCACAGCTAAGTACACACCAACTGTGACTCCAGTAACCCCAAGTGCGACACCAGCTGAAACAACAGATAAACAAGGTCAGACTCAAACAGGTAAACCTGAATTTACTGAAGGTGATAGCCGTGTACCAATGGACGATGATGTACCAGCAACCTTTGACGATGGAACAACAACTAAGACAGTTGAAGGCGTTGGTACTTACACAGTAGCACCAGACGGAACAGTTACATTCGTACCTGAGAAATCATTCGTCGGAACAGCCCCAGCTGTGACAGTTGTTCGTGAAGATGTGAACGGAACCAAAGCTTCTGCAACATATACACCGACTGTAACTGCAGTAACACCAACTGCAACACCTGCAGAAACATCAGGCATTCAAGGTGCTACTCAAACTGGAAAACCTGAATTTACTGAAGGCGACAGCCGCGTACCAATGAACGATGACGTTCCAGCAACCTTCGATGATGGATCAACCACTAAGACCGTTGAAGGCGTTGGTACTTACACAGTAGCAGCAGACGGAACAGTAACATTTGTTCCAGAACCAAGCTTTACTGGTACTGCCCCAGCCGTAACCGTTGTTCGTGAAGATAAGAACGGAACCAAAGCTTCTGCAACCTACACACCAACTGTAAATCCAGTCACTCTTACTCCAACAAATAAAGTTTCTGAAGACATTCAAAATGTACCTCAAACAGAAACGCCTACATTTGCTTTGAGTGATGATGAGACTGCTCAAATTACAAGTAAGAAGTTGATTGATCCTGCAACAGGTCAACCAACAGATGAAACAACAGTAACTGTTGAAGGTGAAGGAACCTACGCAATTGATCCGACTACAGGAGCAGTGACCTTCACACCTGAAAAAGACTTTGTCGGTACTGCAACTGGAGTGAAAGTCCAAGCGACAGCGACGATTACAAATGAAGATGGTAAGACAACAACCATCACTTCAGATGCTAGTTACACACCAACAGTTGCAGCAGCTGTTCCAACAGCTGAGCCAGCTACATCTAAAGATATCCAAGGTGCTACTCAAACAGGAACACCAACCTTTGAAGGTGCAACTGTTCAAGTAAATGGTCAAGATAAAGCAATCACGATTAAAGAGAATAGCTATACACTCTTGGATAATGATGGTAACGAAGTTTCAAGCACACCAGCCTTTGCTGAAGATGGAACAACTGAAATTGGTACGTTCACTATCGATTCAGCGACTGGTCAAGTAACCTTCACACCAACTGATAAATCTTATACAGGTAAAGTGACTCCAGTTAAGGTTCAAGCTGAAAGCTCAAACGGTATCAAGGTGGATACAACTTATACACCAGAGATTGTTCCAGTAACACCAACTGCGACACCAGCAGAAACAACAGATATTCAAGGTGCTACCCAAACAGGTAAACCTGAATTCAAGGGTGGAACTGTAACAGTTGATGGCGTTGAGAAAACTGTTGAAATCAACGAAGATGTTCCAGCAACCTTTGACGATGGATCAACAACTAAGACAGTTGAAGGTGTTGGTACATACACAGTAGCAGCAGATGGGACTGTAACCTTCGTACCTGAGAAATCATTCGTTGGAACAGCACCAGCAGTAACAGTTGTCCGTGAAGATAAGAACGGAACCAAAGCTTCAGCTACTTACACACCAACAGTAACTCCTGTGACACCGATGGCAGAAGCAGTTGAAACAACAGGGAAACAAGGTCAGACTCAAACAGGTAAACCAAGCTTTACTGAAGGTAACAGTCGTGTACCGATGAACGATGACGTTCCAGCAAGCTTTGACGATGGCTCTACTACTAAGGTAGTTGATGGTGTTGGTACCTATACAGTAGCTCCAGATGGAACAGTAACCTTCGTCCCAGAGAAATCATTCGTCGGAACAGCCCCAGCAGTTACAGTTGTTCGTGAAGATGTGAACGGAACTAAAGCTTCTGCGACATATACTCCAACTGTGACACCTGTGACACCAACGGCTACACCAGCCGAATCTACTGGCCCTCAAGGACTTGTACAAACTGGAACAGTAACCTTTACTGAAGGAAATCCAGCTGTTGCAATCGATAAGGATACAATTACCCTTCTTGATGAAAATGGTCAACCAGCTGCTTCAGTAGTTGCGAAATCACCAAACGGTGACGTTATCGGTACTTTCACAGTTGATAAGGAAACAGGTGTTGTAACCTTCACACCAACTGATAAGTCTTACTCAGGTGATGTGGTTCCAGTTAAGGTTCAAGCAGCAGATGCAAATGGAACTACAGTAGAAACAACTTATACACCTAAGATTACTCCTGTTGTCCCAATTTCAGAAGATGCCACATCTACAGATATCCAAGGTCAAACACAATCTGGTAAACCAACTTTCACAGAAGGTGATCCAAATGTGCCAATGGATGATGATGTACCGGCTACCTTTGAAGACGGTTCAACAACTAAGACAGTAGAGGGAGAAGGAACTTACACTGTTGCACCAGATGGAACAGTGACCTTCGTCCCAGAAAAATCATTTACTGGAACAGGAACAGGCGTAACTGTTAAACGTGTTGATAAGAATGGAACTGAAATCACAGCTAAGTACACACCAACAGTGACTCCTGTAACACCAACAGCAGACCCTGCTACATCTACAGATATTCAAGGTGCTACTCAAACAGGTAAGCCAGAATTTACTGAAGGCGACGCCCGTGTACCAATGAATGATGACGTTCCAGCAACCTTTGACGATGGCTCTACTACTAAGGTAGTTGATGGTGTTGGTACCTATACAGTAGCTCCAGATGGAACAGTAACCTTCGTCCCAGAGAAATCATTCGTCGGAACAGCCCCAGCAGTTACAGTTGTTCGTGAAGATGTGAACGGAACTAAAGCTTCTGCGACATATACTCCAACTGTGACACCTGTGACACCAACGGCTACACCAGCCGAATCTACTGGCCCTCAAGGACTTGTACAAACTGGAACAGTAACCTTTACTGAAGGAAATCCAGCTGTTGCAATCGATAAGGATACAATTACCCTTCTTGATGAAAATGGTCAACCAGCTGCTTCAGTAGTTGCGAAATCACCAAACGGTGACGTTATCGGTACTTTCACAGTTGATAAGGAAACAGGTGTTGTAACCTTCACACCAACTGATAAGTCTTACTCAGGTGATGTGGTTCCAGTTAAGGTTCAAGCAGCAGATGCAAATGGAACTACAGTAGAAACAACTTATACACCTAAGATTACTCCTGTTGTCCCAATTTCAGAAGATGCCACATCTACAGATATCCAAGGTCAAACACAATCTGGTAAACCAAGCTTCACTGAAGGTGATCCAAATGTGCCAATGGATGATGATGTACCAGCTACATTTGAAGATGGCTCAACAACTAAGACAGTAGAGGGTGAAGGAACTTACACTGTTGCACCAGATGGAACAGTAACCTTCGTCCCAGAGAAATCATTTACTGGAACAGGAACAGGTGTGACTGTTAAACGTGTTGATAAGAATGGAACTGAAATCACAGCTAAGTACACCCCAACAGTGACTCCTGTAACACCAACAGCAGCCCCAGCGACATCTACAGATATCCAAGGTGCTACTCAAACAGGCAAACCTGAATTTACTGAAGGTGACAGCCGTGTACCAATGAATGATGATGTTCCAGCAACCTTTGACGATGGCTCTACTACTAAGACAGTGGACGGTGTTGGTACTTACACAGTTGCAGCTGATGGAACGGTAACCTTCGTCCCAGAAAAATCATTCGTTGGAACTGCCCCAGCAGTTATAGTTGTTCGTGAAGATGTGAACGGAACTAAAGCTTCTGCGACATATACTCCAACTGTGACACCTGTGACACCAACGGCTACACCAGCCGAATCTACTGGCCCTCAAGGACTTGTACAAACTGGAACAGTAACCTTTACTGAAGGAAATCCAGCTGTTGCAATCGATAAGGATACAATTACCCTTCTTGATGAAAATGGTCAACCAGCTGCTTCAGTAGTTGCGAAATCACCAAACGGTGACGTTATCGGTACTTTCACAGTTGATAAGGAAACAGGTGTTGTAACCTTCACACCAACTGATAAGTCTTACTCAGGTGATGTGGTTCCAGTTAAGGTTCAAGCAGCAGATGCAAATGGAACTACAGTAGAAACAACTTATACACCTAAGATTACTCCTGTTGTCCCAATTTCAGAAGATGCCACATCTACAGATATCCAAGGTCAAACACAATCTGGTAAACCAAGCTTCACTGAAGGTGATCCAAATGTGCCAATGAATGATGATGTTCCAGCAACCTTTGACGATGGCTCTACTACTAAGACAGTGGACGGTGTTGGTACTTACACAGTTGCAGCAGACGGAACAGTTACATTCGTACCTGAGAAATCATTTGTCGGAACAGCCCCAGCAGTAACAGTGGTTCGTGAAGATGTGAACGGAACAAAAGCTTCTGCGACTTACACACCAACTGTGACACCTGTAACACCGACAGCTGAGCCAGCAACATCTACAGACCTCCAAGGTCAAACCCAATCAGGTAAACCAAACTTCACACCTGGTCAACCAAGTGTACCAATGAATGATGATGTTCCAGCAACCTTCGATGATGGATCAACCACTAAGACCGTTGAAGGCGTTGGTACTTACACAGTAGCAGCTGATGGAACGGTAACCTTCGTCCCAGAAAAATCATTCGTTGGAACTGCCCCAGCAGTTACAGTTGTTCGTGAAGATGTGAACGGAACTAAAGCTTCAGCAACCTACACACCAACTGTGACACCAGTTGCTCCGACAGCTGAACCAGTTACTTCAATTGGTAAGAAGGGTGCAACTCAAACAGGCAAGC
>NZ_CAUUKN010000015.1:0-40840 GCF_963545685.1 uncultured Streptococcus sp.
AACTTGATCGCATTCGTCATTTTTTGAATGAAAATAAAGCAGGGCTAGCTATTGTCTCAGATCCTGTGACTGTCAATTATCTTACTGGTTTTGATTGTGATCCACATGAACGCCAAATGTTCCTTTTCGTCTACGAAAATCGTGAGCCAGCCCTCTTTGTTCCAGCATTGGAGGTAGCACGTGCCTCTTCTGTTCTCGATTTTCCAGTCTTTGGTTATGTGGACTCTGAAAATCCATGGCAAAAAATCAAGTCTGGTCTAGCAAGTACTGACAGCCCTATTATTTATGCAGAGTTTGACAATCTTAATGTCACTAAGTTCCAAGGATTGCAAACAGTCTTTGAAGGTCGCTTCGAGAACCTGACACCATTCATCCAAAAAATGCGCGTTATCAAGTCAGCAGATGAAATTCAAAAAATGATTGTTGCTGGTGACTACGCTGATAAAGCTGTTAATATCGGTTTCGACAATATCTCTCTTGATGTGACTGAAACAGATATCATTGCTCAAATCGAATTTGGCATGAAGAAAATCGGTATCAATCAAATGTCCTTTGAAACTATGGTTCTCACAGGCAACAATGCAGCAAACCCACACGGTATTCCAGGAACTAACCGCATTGAAAATGATAGCCTGCTCCTCTTTGACTTAGGTGTTGTCAGTCAAGGTTATGTTTCAGATATGACACGTACTGTAGCTGTCGGTCAACCTGACCAATTCAAGAAAGATATCTATAATATCTGTTTGGAAGCTCAACTCACTGCCCTTGATTTTATCAAACCAGGTGTAACAGCTAGTGAAGTTGACGCTGCAGCTCGTAATGTTATTGAAAAGGCTGGTTACGGCGAATACTTCAACCACCGTTTGGGACATGGTCTTGGTATGGATGTCCATGAGTTTCCTTCAATCATGGAAGGAAATGACTTGGTTATCGAAGAAGGTATGTGCTTCTCTGTTGAACCAGGCATCTACATTCCTGAAAAAGTTGGTGTTCGTATCGAGGACTGTGGCTACGTTACTAAAGATGGCTTCGAAGTCTTTACACACACACCAAAAGAACTGCTCTATTTTGATGTTTAATTAATCCAGAATGGTCTTCAATTAAGTTGAGGACCATTTGGTTTGTACTCAAATTTAAAAGCCATTTAAAAAGCTGACTCGTGGTGAGTCAGCTTTTGCTATTTATCCTTCATGCTCTTGTCTAAGATAGTCAAGTCCTTCTTCAATCCATCCTGGCATTGCTTCTGCCAAAGGTTTAAAGCCATAGTTCAAACGACTATCTGAAAAACGATGGCGATGAGGGATTTTATTTTTTTCTTCCTCAAGGGTTCTCAAAGAAAGACTGGCCTTTTGTGTAAATTCATCAAAATCAACAACTTGAACTAAGACCTCCTGGTCTACCTTTAAGGTATTGTAGATGTTGTCGATATAACCTGTCTTAATCTCCGAGATGTGAATCAAGCCTGTGGTACCATTCTCCAATGAAACAAAGGCACCGTAAGGCTTGATGCCCGTGATAACCCCCCTAAGCTTGTCTCCAATTTTCATCTTAGTCTGCTACCTCAATCGTTTCAATAACAACTTCCTCAAGCGGCTTATCTTGCGGCCCAACTTCGACACTCGCAATCTCATCAAGCACCTTGTAAGAGGCTTCATCTACCAAGTGACCAAAAACGGTGTGACGACGATCTAGGTGAGGTGTACCACCATTTTCAGCATAAGCTTCTGCAATTGGTGCTGGCCAGCCACCACGTTCGAGTTCCTTTTTAGCATATGGAATCTCAGGGGTTTGAACGATGAAGAACTGGCTACCATTAGTATCTGGTCCAGCATTGGCCATTGAAAGCGCACCACGGAGGTTGTAGAGTTCTTCAGAAAACTCATCCTGGAAGCTACCACCGAAGCTTGATTCACCACCCATACCAGTACCAGTTGGGTCACCACCTTGAATCATAAAGTCCTTGATAATACGGTGGAAAATCACACCATCATAGTAACCACTTTTTGCCAAATTGACAAAGTTAGTGACAGTTAGTGGCGCATGGTCAGGGAAGAGTTTGATGACCAAATTACCATGATTTGTTTTAATCGTTGCGACTGGCCCTTCTACTGAATCCAAGTCAAGTTGTGGGAAATGAAGTTCTTTTTCTACCAATCCGAGTTCCTCCAAGGCATTAAAAATGCCATCTTCTTCTACTGTTCCTGTTACATAATCAGCTTTGGCTTTGAGTTCTGGTGTGGCATTGCCCATGGCAATCTTAAGACCAACATAGTCAAAGATTTCCATATCATTTGGTCCATCACCAAACATCATAGCATTGACTGGTTTAAGATTTTCATGGTCCAAGACATGACTGACACCTGAAGCCTTTGAGATATCATTTGCTACCACATCAGATGAGTGTTCGTGCCATGGCACCAAGCGAACCTGAGCTGCGAGTTCCTTCGGCAACTCAAGGTCACCATCATTTTCTGCGAAAGTCCACATGTGGTAGACATCATTAGATAAATGGAAATCTGGCTCAACGTCACAAATACCATAGATAGGCACCATAGCATTATCAATCAATTCTGAACGTTCTGAGACTACTGGCTTATCCTTACCAGCGAAGCCCCAAGCAATCCCGGTTTCTTTGCACCAAGCAACAAAAGCTTCAGTAACTTCACGAGCAAGAGGCTGATTATAAATTTCTTCCCCTTTTCGGTTAATGACATAAGTTCCATTGATTGTTACAAAATAATCAGGTTCTAGGTCAAGAATTTCCTCAACTACACCATAGTAGCCACGTCCTGTAGCAATACCTGTCAAGATTCCTTTTTCTTTAAGTCCTTTGAAAACAGCCTTAATAGACTCTGGAATATAACCTGTCTTTTTAACACGAAGGGTGTCATCAATATCAAAGAAAACAATCTTAGTCTTCTTGGCCTTGTATTTTGTTTTTGCATCTACTGGCATTGTAAATCTCCTTTACAGTATCAAAATCTAGCGCTAGGTACTATTCAAGAGGCAGCCCTAACAAAAGACCATGCGGTGTTTCCATTATATCATTTCTTAAAGCTAAAAAGCAAAAAAGCATCTAAGACCAGATCAGTCTTAGATGATAGGTGTTTTAACGGTTAACACTCTTGATAATACGTTTAATGTCACGCTCTTGTTCGCGACGTTTGATTGACTCACGTTTATCGTAATCGTGCTTCCCTTTGGCGATACCAAGTAGAACCTTGGCAAAACCATTTTTTAGGTAAACCTTAAGTGGGACTAAGGTCATTCCTGTTCCTTTAAGGTCATTTTGAAGCTTGGTGATTTGCTTTTTCTTAAGCAATAATTTCCGAGTACGTTCTGGATCTTGATTCCAGATGTTCCCTTGCTCAAAAGGAGCAATATGAACATTGATTAACCAAGCTTCACCATTTTTTATTTGGGCGTAGCCATCCTTTAGCTGGATGCGGGCCGCACGAACAGACTTGATTTCTGTCCCTGTCAGTACGATACCCGCTTCAATAGTATCTACTATACTATAGTCATGCCTCGCCTTTTTATTCTGAGCAACAACATTGCCTTCACCTTTTGGCATAGCAGTCCCTCCATTCTCATCCTATTTTCGTTTTTTAGCAACGTCCTTGTAGAAAGGTTTGTTCCCTTTTTTCTTACGACGGCCACTTTCACGTCCCTTATTATCATTATGAGGACGGTTTTGATTTTTACGCTTGTCTGGTTTCTTAGATGACTTACGCTTTTCATCATAAGAGCCTTTGTAACCACTATTATCCTGACGGTTACGCTTATCTCCACGTTTACCACGACCTTCGAAATTACCATTTTGACGATCACGGCGTGGTCCTCTGTTACGGAAGGACTTAGCCTTCTCTTCACGTTCCTGACGTGCCTTGTGATCTACTTTTTCAGTGATATCGTACTCACTTGGAAGGTATTGGAAATCAATGTCTCCAGTCTCCTTATCTGCACGAATTAACTTAACTCGAATAGGTTGGCCAACACGGAAAGTCTTACCAGATTTTTCACCCTGAAGGGTCATGGTGCGTTCATTGTAATTGTAAAATTCTGGAAGTGTTGTGATATGAACTAAACCTTCGATGGTGTTTGGTAATTCCACAAACATACCGAATTTAACCACACTTCCGACAATACCATCGAATTCTTGACCAACAAACTCTTCCATATATTCTGCTTTTTTCATGGCTTCAACGACACGTTCAGCATCAATAGCACGACGCTCAAGGCTTGAAGATGAAGTAGCTAACTCTGGAATAACCTCTTCAAAATGTTCACGTGTTTCTTGAGACATATTGTTAGTGTACTCACGAATCATTCTGTGAACCAAGAGGTCTGGGTAACGACGGATTGGACTGGTGAAGTGAGTATAATACTGAGCCGCAAGTCCATAGTGGCCATGATTATGTTCTGAATAACGGGCTTGTTGCATTGAACGAAGCAACATCATATTCATGACTTCTGCTCCAGGTTTGCCCTGAACTCGCGCCATGAAATCTTGCAAGTCTAGCTGATCCATCTTATTAGCTGTTCCTTTGATTTGAACACCAAAGATAGAGGCATAATCCATAAAGCGTTGCAATTTCTCCGCTTTAGGCTCTTCGTGAATACGGTAAATAAATGGTAATTTAGCCTTAGCGAAATGCTCTGCCACACATTCATTGGCAGCCAACATAAAGGACTCAATCATTCGCTCAGCCGTCCCACGTTCACGCACCACGATATCTACTGGCATCCCCTTATCATTAACCAAGATACGGGCTTCAGATGTATCAAAGTTAAGGGCACCACGACGTTCACGCATATCTTCTAAAATCTTATGAAGTTCTGCCATAGCTGACACAGAATCCATGATTGGCTTAAACTGTTCAATCTTTTCTGGATTTCCAGCCAACATTTCATTGACATCACTATAGGTCATACGGAAGGTTGTCTTAATTACAGATTGACAAATCTTATGATTGACCACCTTACCTTTTGGAGTAATCTCCATAATAGCTGATTGAGTCAAGCGATCGACATTGGGATTTAGTGAACAAATACCGTTTGAAAGACGCTCAGGCAACATTGGCACCACACGGTCTGTCACATAGACAGAAGTCCCACGCGCTACAGCCTCACGGTTGAGGGCAGAACCCTCTGTGACATAATAAGACACATCTGCAATGTGGACACCGAGCTCAAAGTTACCATTTGGCAAACGTTTAATATGAACCGCATCGTCCAAGTCCTTGGCATCAGCACCATCAATGGTAAAGGTCACCTCTTGACGAAGGTCAACACGACCAATTAGGTCTTCCTGACTAGGTGCATCTGGAACAGCTTCTGCTTCAGCCATAACATCTTCTGGAAACTCCGAAACAATATCCATTGATTCCAAAACTTCCAAGACATCAATACCGGCATCACCTTGATGACCAATAATATCACGTACATTTCCTACGAAATAATCATAATGACGGTTAGGGTATTTTTCAATATCAACCTTAATAATCTCAGTCCCATCAAGGGCAACTGGTTCTTTTTTGATATAGATTGGTTGCTGAATCTTTTGATTCTTAGACTTGATGTAACCAGCATAGGGTTCTTTCTCGTCATTAAGGATAAATTTTCCAACAACCGTTTTAAGAGAGCGTTCGACAATTTCAACAACTCTTGCTTCTGCTGCTGTCCCACGCAAACGATCTGCTGGCTTCTTAATGACTACGGCAACAGTATCACCATCAATGGCATGGCCAACATCATTACGACCGATAAACATGTCATCTTCACTGTCATCGACATGTAAGAAACCAAAACCATTCTTATTGGCACGAAAAACACCCTCTACAGTAACCTGGTTGGGATGCTCTTTCTTTGGTCGCAAGGATACAGAGCCGTCTCGATTAAAACGCAACTGCCTCTTACTTTCCATAGCTGATATGACTTTGATAAGCTGTGGGAACTTTTCACCCCCAGCATGATCAAGAGCTTGGGCAATATCATTAACACTGGATTTCCCATGCTCTTTCAAATAATTTATAATAGATTCTTTCATGATTTCCTTTACTTTTATTGACTATAACGCAAAAAATGAGCCAACCTCAGTCAGCTCATTATTTACTTGAGAGAATGGAAAGGACGATTGCATCTACAATCCATAGAAAAACCATGATTCCTGTAAAGCGTTGCATAAAAGCTTCAAAACCACGTGGTTTACTACGTTCAAATAGTGCTTCTGACCCACCACCATCAAAGACATTGCTACTTGGATTTTTTTGTGGCTGCATGAATACCGCAATCACAATAATAGCTGACATCACCAAGAGCAGCGTTAATAATAAGTCGTACATAGTTATTCCTCCGAAAAAGTCTTTTTTATTCTACCATAGAACCCCTTAAGATTCAACATGTAAGGTTACTTTTCTATCCTTGGGGCAGAATTTGGGAACCTGAATTCTCTCAGGATGATTCTGTTTATTTTTACTTGTGAGATAGTTGAGGCTCCCACATTCACTACACTTTAAATTGATTTTAACTCTCACCTATACTCTTGACTCCTAACGATTTTCTAAAGATGATTAAGGACCGGATTAAATTTCCAAAAATAGTTTTTACTTTCTTAAAAGATGTCCAGCAACAGTCTTGTTCTGTGATACCTGCTAACCCATCATAAGGAACTGGAACTAATTCAATATTTAAGAACCTTGAAATTCTCAAGATTGCTTCTTTTGGCACAAATAAGCCATCTTCTTTCTAAAATTCACTCCTCATTATATCACAATGGATTGCTATAGGGTGCTAGCTAAATCATTTATTGCTTCTTTTACTTTTTCCTTCAAGTCATCAAGACTACCGTTATTATCAATAACCAAAGTGGCATGAGGTTTTTTTTCGGCTAAAGGCATCTGGCTAGAAATACGTATGTTGGCTTCCTCAGCACTTAAATGATTCCTTTTCATCAAGCGCTGACGTTGCACTTGAGGTGACACCGCCACTAACCAAATCTGATCAAACCAATCCTGATAATCATTTTCAATAAGCAAAGGAATATCCATGAAAAAAATGTCTTCTTCCTTGCTCAAGCGGTCTCTCTGGGCAGCTAGTTCTTCTCGAATAATCCTTCCCTGAATCTCAGCAGATTGATTTCGTATCTCTTTACTTGAAAAAATCAGTTGCCCTAACTTGGGACGGTTCAATTCCCCATTAGGAAGAAGAATCCCATCTCCCAACCAATCAAGTAATGCTCGATACAAACGTCCCCCTTGAGCCTGCATGTCGTGAACAAGTTGATCAGCATCAATGACCTTATAACCTGCGTCTTTAATCATTTCAACTACGGTTGATTTTCCTGAAGCAATACCACCTGTTAAACCTATAATCATCGCTTTTGACAACGAGGACACAAATGTGTTCCTCTCCCTCCTAACTTGATTTTCTCAATTATACTTGCACAGCGTGGGCAAGGTTGACCTGTCTTTCCGTAAACCTGTAGATAGTTCTGCATCGTTCCGTCTTCACCAAGGGCATTACGGTAAGTCCTTATGGTGGAACCTCCCTTTTCAATCCCCAACTGTAAAATAGCAATCGTTTGATCGTGAACCCGTTTCATGGCTGCCTTGCTAAGTTCCCTCGCAGGAGTTTCAGGATGAACCTTGGCTGCCCAGAGCACCTCATCAACATAAATATTTCCTAGACCCGCCACTAATTTCTGCTCCAAGAGTAAGGACTTAATAGGTTTAGCAGAAATTCTCAAAGCCCTCTCAAAGGGAGCATATTTGAAAGTCTTTTTGGTAGGCTCAGGGCCAAGTTTTTTCCGTGTAAAATAGGTCTCTTCTTGTTTTCTATCCAATAAATCAAAAGTACCAAACTTGCGTACATCCTGATAAACCAGAGTTGATCCATCATCTAGCTTAAAGAAGAGGTGAAAATGTTTATTAGTAGGAAGGAAATCTGTAAACATGAGGTATTTCCCTTCCATGCGCAAGTGAGAAATCATAATCAACTGACCAAAATCAAAAATGAGATACTTTCCCCTACGTCGCATGGCCTGAATCGTCTGGCCAAGTAACTCATGCAAAAAGCTATCGTATGACGTCTTAATCATTTTCGGGACCTTAACTTCAAGTGACAAAATCGTCCGTCCCAGCAACAGTTTTTCTAAACCTCGTCTAACTGTTTCTACCTCAGGTAACTCAGGCATCTGCCCCTCCTTCTAGCAAGAAAGCCGAGCAGATGCCCAGCTTTTTCTTAGTATTCTTTTTCGTTATATCCAAAATCGGCCAAATCAAGTTTTTTATCTCGCCAATTTTTCTTAACCTTCACCCAAGTTTCAAGGAAGACCTTGTCCCCAAGCATGAGCTCAATATCCTTACGAGCAAGAGTACCGATTTTCTTGAGCATAGCACCTTTTTTACCGATGACAATACCTTTTTGGCTATCACGCTCAACCATGATGGTCGCACGAATGTGAACCTTATCAGTCTCTTCATCACGCTTCATAGAATCAATGACAACAGCAACTGAGTGCGGAATTTCTTCACGCGTCAACTGTAGGACTTTTTCACGAATCATCTCAGATACCAAGAAACGCTCTGGATGGTCTGTGATTTGATCCGATGGGAAATACTGGAAACCGTCCTCAAGATTATCACTCAAAACATCTACAAGGTGGGAAACGTTATTTCCTTGAAGGGCTGAGATTGGGATAATCTCCTTGAAATCCATTTGTTTACGGAAATCGTCAATTTGCTCAAGGAGCTGGTCTGGATGGACTTTATCAATCTTATTAACTACCAATATAACCGGAACCTTGGCTTGCTTAAGGCGTTCGATAATCATATCATCGCCCTTACCACGAGGCTCATCGGCTGGAACCATGAAGAGGACCGTATCTACTTCACGAAGGGTTGAATAAGCAGATTCCACCATGAAATCTCCCAGTGCTGTCTTGGGCTTATGAATTCCCGGGGTGTCGATAAAAACAATCTGTTCTTTATCTGTTGTGTAAATCCCCATAATCTTGTTACGGGTTGTTTGAGCCTTATCACTCATGATAGCAATTTTTTGCCCCATAACATGGTTCAAAAAAGTTGATTTTCCTACATTAGGGCGACCAAGAATGGCCACAAATCCTGATTTAAATGTCATATATCTTCCTTCTATTTTTTAGTTAAAAATCAAATTCCAAATTTTAGGGATGAAAACAATCATACCAGTAATGAGTGCGTAACAAGAGACAACTAACACTGCTCCTGCAGCCATATCCTTAGCATTTTTAGCTAGCATAGAAAAGTGATAATTACTAGCCAAATCAACAACATTTTCAATGGCAGAATTAACGATTTCTAGGGTAATTACTAGAAAAACTGCCTGCAGGAGAAAAAGCCATTCTATCGCAGACACACGAAAAACCAAGCCAGCCAATACCACTAAGATAGCTGATACCAAATGTTTGCGCATGTTGCGTTCTTCTTTAAAAGCCGTTATTATCCCTGTCAGAGCAAACTCAAAACTGGCCGTAAATTCTCTGTTTTTCCACTTTTTTTGTGGGTTATTGTCGCGTAAGTCCATAAGCAGTCAAAATTTCTTCCTGTAATCCAAACATTTCCGCTTCTTCTTCTGGGGTATAGTGATCATACCCGTTGATATGAAGAAATCCGTGAACAGCCAAAAAGCCCATCTCACGCTCGTAGCTATGTCCATATTCCTCAGCTTGTTCGCGAGCCTTATCAATAGAAATAAAGAGTTCGCCGATATAACTATCAAACTCCCCCATCATTTCAGCCAATTCAGGATTTTCAGCCAAATCTTCTTCATCAAAGGTAATATCTAACTCCGGCTTATACTCCAAACTAATAACATCGGTTGGACGATCCGTATCACGATACTCCAAATTCAATTCGTGACTACGTTCGTTAGTTACAAAAGTAACCGCCATTTCCTTGTCTTCCTTGCCAAGTTTTTGCGCTGCAAAATCAAGTAATTCCAAGGTTTGTTTTTTTATTTCTTCTGAGACTTGTCCAGTCTCATCAATCATTTCAACGTACATAGCATGCTTTTACGGAACAGTTGAGTCTATTTAAAAGACAGAGCTGTTCCCTTCCTTTCACTAACAAACTAGCTTTTTATTACGAATACTAAATTGCATTCAATACTTTCACCGAGTGATTTCAGTACAATATCAATCAATTCATTATATCACAAGGACACAGAAAAAGCAGACTTGAGCCTAATCGTCTGCTTTTTGTATAGTATCTATGGGAATCGCTTACTTATAGATATTATCTCTAAGGCGTTGAATATGAATGGTCAAATAGACCTGTTCGTCTAAACTAAGTTCAAAAGCATAACTTGACTTGACATAGGTGACGATCTTTTGGGTACAGATAAAAGATTTTGGGTAGTTAAGCTTGACTTGTTCATAGAGAAAAGCATCATTTTTACCACCACTAACCCCACTCACAATACGTTGCGCTAAGTACCGAAGATGAGTAATAAAACGGTTATAAGAAAAACTATCTTGCTCCAAGTCACAAGCAAAATGAAGACGGACAATCTCACAAATGCCAATCACAATTTGAGTCATCTGTCGGTCTTTTTCATGGAGACCCGCATCCTTTTGTGCATTGACAAAGTGCAAAGCGACAGAGGCTGCCTCATCATCTGCCAATTCAATTTCTAAATCATTGGCAATCAAACGAAGGGCTTGTTTCCCAATTTCATACTCCCGAGGGTAAAATTTTCGAACTTCCCAAGCCAAAGGGTTTTGCAGGGATATTCCTTCTCTACTGCGTTCAATAGCGTAATGAAGATGGTCTGCAAGAGCGATAAAAAAAGAGGGATCAAACTTGGTTTTCAGGACAGCTTCAGCAAAAGTGATGATATTCAAAGAGACCTGCATTTCACCATCAGGCAAATCTACATAAACACGAGTCCATTCGGTCACTGTCTCTGGATTTTCCAAGACAAAGGTCTTTTCAATTTTCTCTTTATCTACCGTCTCTCCGACCTTCTTTTGAAAACCTAGTCCCTTACCCATAACAATGTATTTCACGTCTTTATCCATGGCTTGGACAACATTGTTATTTAAAATTTTTTCAATTTGCATCATGATCCCTCATCATTTTAGCGTTTCCTTTATTTTACCAAATTTTTAATGAGAAACCTAATGACAATAAACAAAAAATGCTGGCTCTACCAACACTTTTTCTAGAGTTCTGTTCGATTTTCTATGGCCCTTAGCAAGGTTACTTCATCAGCGTACTCGATGTCAGAACCAACAGCAAGCCCACGCGCTAGGCGGGTCACCTTGATACCTGCAGGTTTGAGGACACGTGAAATATACATGGAGGTTGCCTCACCATCGGCTGTTGCATTAGTTGCGATAATGACCTCGTCAACCTCGCTATCCATAAGACGGGTAATCAAACTCTTTAAATTAATATCATCTGGTCCGACACCATTCATAGGGGAGATAAGCCCTTGAAGCACATGGTAGAGACCACGGTATTCCTGAATTTTTTCCATAGCAGAAACATCTTTGGAGTCCTCAACAACCAAAATCTTAGTACGGTCTCTAGTTTCATCCGTACAAATATTACATGGGTCATCATCAGTCAAGCGACCACAAACCGAACAATAGGTCAATTCACGTTTTGCTGCTAAGAGATTTTTTGCAAAATCATTGACATCTTCATCAGACATGCTAATGGTATAGAAAGCCAGACGTGTCGCCGTCTTAGCCCCAATTCCTGGAAGTTTTGAAAAACTATCAATCAGTTTAGCAATTGGAGTAGGATAAAGCATGAGGGCCTCCATTTCTTTTATATTTCTCAATTCATATCTTAAAGAACAAATACTCAAACACTATATCACAGAAAAATCTCTCATGCAAGGCACAAGAGATTTTATATTATTAGTGAGTATTTTGATAAAGTTCCATGATAGCTTTAACTGCATTTTGATGGGCCTTACTATTCGAGTCTAAAGCATGTGGATACATAATCCCAACCGCCAACTTAGTACCATCTTTGGCAGTCGCATAGGCAACAGCACTAAGGTTAACTGTCGTTACTGAATTTCCTGAACCATCTGTTGCATAAGTTTCGGCTGTCCCTGTTTTACCACTAATTGGAATAATAGAACTTGCCATGGCTTTACCAGTTGCAAGACTAGAACCTGAATTGACCACGTCATTAAATCCTTGTTGGATAATTCCTAATTGCTCAGAATCTAACGTTAAGTTGTTAAGGACACGTGTGTCTACAGTTGAAGATAGAGTTCCTAGACTACCATTTTCACCAGCATCATAGATGCCTCCGACGATGTGAGGTGCGACACGTTTTCCACCATTTGCGATTGAGGCAACATACTGAGCCAACTGAATAGTTGTATAAGAGTCATATTGTCCAAAGGCCTCTGTCAAGACATTAGCTACATTATAATTCTTGGAAATGTAACCTTCTGATTCTCCTGGTAAATCAAGTCCCGTAGACACCCCCATACCAAATTCAGCATAGGTATCACGAAGCGTCGTCATCGCCTTTTCCATATTGTCAGTCGACAAGGACATCCCTGGGACATACTGTTGCCCAAGAAGTTTAATAGCAATCTGAACCATATAGGTATTTGAGGAATATTCTAAGGCCTGAGTTGCGGTAATGGCACGACTACCTTGATTTGTAAACCAAGAGGTAATTGAGGGCGAACCAGCAATATTAATAGGTTGATCAGTCAATACCTGGTCACCATAGATAACACCTGAGCGCCAACCTGCGGTTAAAGTAGCTCCCTTAACTACAGATCCCGGAACGAAGACATCGGTGATTGTCCCTAAGGCATCAGCTTTAAAATCCTGTGCCCCTTGCTCGTGTTTTTGTCCTGCCATAGCAAGGACAGCACCAGTATCCGCATTCATAACCACTGCGTACATACCTTCAGAATAGGTCGCTTTATTCTCTGAAATCTCTGAAGAAAGTTGTTGGCTAAGGATATCTTCAACTCCCTTTTGGAAATCAAGGTCGATGGTCAACTGTAAGTTGTTACCCTTGCTACCTTTCTGAGTGATTTTATCACTAGCAACCTCCCCTTCCTTGTCCACAGTAATCTCACGAATAGTATGTTTTCCTTGGAGCTTCTCCTCGTACTCTTTTTCTAAATAAGAGGTACCTACACGGTCATTTAGGGCATATCCTTTTTTTAGATATTCCTTAGCATCCTCCTGAGGCAGTCCTGCTTCTGAACTTGAAACCCTACCGATAAGAGGAGACAAGGCCGAATCAACTGTATGACGTTCCCAATCCTTGGCAACTGTAATCCCGTTAAGTTCCTTCTGCTTGGCCGCTACAATCGCAATCTGATCAGGAGTCAAGTCCGCCGTCTTCAGTGTGACTGTTGAGAAATTAGAAACAGCATTCATCTGAGAATAGATGTAGACTATCTTTAGCTCGTCCTCAGAGTAATCAACAGCTTCATCAGGAACCGCGTCAACAGCATTATTGTAGATAGTAGCTTCTGCTAATTTATTACCAAATTTATCTGTTTTCTTGTCATTAGGCAAATCATTAACCACACGCTTATAGTTAGCAGAATCAGCTAAATAAAAGTCACGTTTCTGGCGATCTGTCACCTTAGTCTCTGTCAGTGTCACCATAGTTGCCAATCTTTCCGCAACATTCTTCATGGTATCTGATGACACTAGATTACTACGCGTAAAGGTGATAACGTCCTTGCTCTGGTTGGTAGTAAGAGCAACCCCCTTGGCATCAAAGATTTGCCCACGTTCACTCGCAATCCTAACCGTATACTTAGAGTTATCCTCTAATTTTTTAGTATAAAAAGATTTGTTATAAACCTGCATATAGGTCAAACGCGCAAAAAGTAACAAAAAAAGAAGAAAGACGACACCAAAAAGCAAGTAAACACGACGCGAGATGTTTACTGGTTTTCTAGGTTTATTCCCTCGTTTTTCTTTTCGCTCCTGACGCCGATTTTTCCATTTTTGACTATTTTTTTTCCAAAATGATGTCACTTTTTTTCCTCTATATTCTTATAAAAATTCTCTTATATTTTATCACAAATCATCTTCAGCAAACTTAAAAAAATGTCGAAATCTAAAAAAACTTGCCTCAATTTGAGACATGTTTTTCAGATTTATAATGACAATTTTTTCATCCAGCTAGGAATAGCTTTGCTGATGTGAGTCGGCAAAACCACATAAGCATTTTCAGCGAGTTTATCCGCAATAGCTGAGTGAAGCCAGGTCGCAATTATGACCGCCTTATAAGAGTCAGTTGAGGCAAATTGGGCGAGGAAACCAGTAACCATACCAGCCAAGGTATCTCCCATTCCTCCCGTCGCCTGGTAGGGCCCGCCGACCTCTAAATGGGCTACTTCTGATCCCTGATAAACGGCTGTCTTATGGCTCTTAGCAACTAGAATTGTCCCACTTTGGAACTCCTCTAAGGCTCTTTGAGTATTGGAAATCGACTGCTCTGAAATAGTTAAACCAGACAGTCTTTCCCATTCCTTTTGATGGGGAGTGAGTACAAGGTGACACTCTGGCAAGCTACTCTTATTTTTCTTTGCCAAAAGGTTAAGAGCAGAACCATCAACAACCAAGTTCTGGTTTGACCTAATATTTGCCAACACCAAATCCAAGGCCCGATTAGCCGTCTCCTCCTCACCTAGACCAGAGCCGATTAAAACAACATCTGCTGCTCTAAGATTATCAAGAAATCTTTCAGTCTCCCTTAGGTCAAAGGCCATAGCTTCAGGAAGGTGAGCATGAAGGGCTGTGATATTTTCACGATCTGTAGCAACTGTAACCAAGCCCGCACCACTATTGACACAAGCAATAGCAGCCATAATGATGGCACCACCATAAGGATAAAGTCCACCAACCAGAAGCACTCGACCATAAGAGCCCTTGTGAGACTCTCTTAATCGACTTGTTATCACTTGCCTAACTAAATCGTCATCAACTTTCATAAGCTATCCTTTCGCACTACGAAGAGCAGCTTGATAGGTCTGTTCCATCAGCATGGTAATAGTCATAGGACCTACACCACCTGGGACAGGCGTGATCATGCCAACCTTATCTTTCACTTGATCAAAATCAACGTCGCCACAGAGTTTACCTTCTTCGTCGCGGTTGATTCCCACATCAATGACAACCGCACCCTCTTTGACAAATTCTTCTGTTACAAATTTTGCACGGCCAATAGCCACAATCAAAACGTCGGCCTTGTTACAAACTTTAGCTAAATGTGGCGTACGTGAGTGGGTCAAAGTAACTGTGGCATTTTTCTCCAAAAGAAGCTGTGCCATTGGCTTACCTACAATATTACTGCGTCCAATGATAACTGCTGTCTTACCTTCCAATTCAACATTGTACTCACGAAGGATTTCCATAATTCCCGCAGGTGTACAAGGCACCATTTGAGGACGTCCATTCCAGAGGTTCCCAGTATTCATAGGATGGAAACCATCTACATCCTTTTTAGGATCGATAGCCAAAAGGATACGCATTTCATTAATATGATTTGGCAATGGCAATTGAACCAAAATCCCATGGAAAAGTGGATCCTGATTGTATTGCTCAATGACCTCAATCAACTCTTCCTCGCTGATACTCTCAGAAAGATTGACCGTTTTACTATGGAAGCCTGCTTTTTTAGCAGCACGTTCCTTATTACGCACATAAACTTGACTGGCAGGGTTGTCTCCAACCATGATCACCACTAGTCCTGGCACAATCCATTCCTTTTCTTTTAAACGTGCTACCTTTTCTTGCAATTGATCCTGCATTTTAACAGCTAGGGCCTTACCATCCATTATAATCGCCATGGGTGTTCTCCAATACATACTTTTTTTCAATTATACCATAGGGAGGCCTCTTTGTGACTTAATTTTCAAAATTTTCAAAAAGACATCCAAAATGAGACACAAAAAGCTGGGAATTTGTCACAACTTCGTCTAATTATGCTTTGTCATTAATCTATAAAACCATTTTGCTGACTCCAGCCCTCAATAACTCTTAAGGTCTTTTGTTGGAATTTACCACTTTCATACATGTGATCTGCACCCGTTAGTGAAACAAGTACTGAATCCCGGTAGTTTTTAGCTGTTCTTCTAGCAATATTAGGGTGGGTCATCTTATCCTTAGTTCCAGAAATCACAAGAACAGGGCATGAAATGTTACTAAAGTCCACGTAAGCCGCCCTTGTCTTATCAAACCAATGAAGGGCCATCTGAGTGTAAACTTTACCAGACTCAGGTACTAGTGTCGCAAAGACTTCTTCTTTCAAAGACTCCTCTTGCTCATTCATACAATACTTGAAAAATTCTTTTTTATAGGGTGGCATGGCTTTTTTCCAAAAACCCCAACGTAAAAAGTGTTTGCCGAAACAAGCTAGCATGGTTGGATAAAAGGCAAAAATATCAGCTGTCGGAGCAGGTCCCATGAGAATCATACCAGCAACCTCTGTCTTTTCAGCAACCATTTGTGCCACCAGACAACCTAAAGAGTGTCCCAAAATAAGCGGTGGCTGGTCTAGACCTTCAATCAAGGCCAGTAAATCATCTCTATAATCCTGCAAAGTTACGGTACCAACTTTATTCAAACAGTCTTGATATGGTAAGTCATGGTAACGAAAGCTAGGTGTATGCACCGTATACCCCATCTGACGAAGACCTGTCGCAAAATCTCCCCAAACATTGCCAGCACACCAGGTCCCATGAATTAGGACAATCTCTCTGTTCAAACCCATTTCTTATACATCTCCCTCTTTTGTTAAAAAATGTGAATTTTTTCCTATGCTATATTACCACACTTCCTCCTAGAATACCTTTATACAATCCTTACAATTGTAAAAAAGATCCCTTATTCAACTAAGAGACCATTTTTTATATTTAACGATTCGCTTTATGCATTTCTTCCTTAACTGGACAAGAACACTCACAATCACCACAAGAACCTTTTCCTTTGATATAGTGACGAACGCCTAGTCCTGCCAAGGCAATAATAATGAAGGCAATAATAAAAGTTGACATACCAATTTCTCCTAAACTTTTGCTTCTTGAAGATTGTCCAGACTAATGATTGTCTCCTTAATCTGACGAGGTTTACGAACAACAAAATATATCATGGTTACTAGAAGCAAAGCAGCAACTAGAGTCCAAATAGTCATTTGCTTACCGTAGAGGAGGACCTGACCAAACTGGTAAAGAATTAAACTCACACAATATGCAAGGCCTGTTTGGAAACCAATAGCTCCAACCGTCCATTTAAGATTAGCCATTTCACGCTTAATAGCTCCAATAGCTGCGAAACATGGTGCACAGAGTAAATTAAAAACCAAGAATGAATAGGCTGCTAGTGATGAATAATCTCCTCTCAAAACCTCAGCTAGACCTGCCTCACTGCTGTTATGATAGAGAATTCCGAAGGTGGCAACAACCGTCTCCTTGGCTGCTAGACCCGTAAGAGCCGCAACTGTTGCCTTCCAATTTCCAAAACCAAGTGGCTCAAAGATCCAGGACAACCCTTGACCTAAAGTCGCCAAAATACTAGCTTCTGTATCTACATTATGTAGCGTAAAGTCATAGTTAGACATAAACCAAATAAGAACCGTCAAGCTAAAAATAATTGTTCCCGCACGTTTAACAAAACTCATGGCCTTACCAAAAGCATAACGCAAGACAGATAGGACTTTTGGCCAGTGGTAAGCAGGTAATTCCATGATAAAAGGACTTGTCAAACCACCTAAAAAACTAGTCTTTTTGAGAGCGATACCTGATAAAATGATAGTAGCCATCCCAATAAAATAGGTACTTGGTGCCACAAAAGAATTACTAGGGAAGAAGGCCCCTGCAATCAAAGCAATAATTTCCAACTTGGCCGAACAAGGCATGAAAGTTGCCGTCATAATGGTAATACGACGATCCCTTTCATTTTCAATAGTTCGACTAGACATAATCGCTGGAACCCCACAACCCGTTGAAATCAACATGGGAATAAAGGATTTCCCAGAAAGTCCAAAACGACGGAAAATACGGTCCATAACAAAGGCAATACGACTCATATAACCAATGTCTTCAAGAATACCCAAACAGATAAAGAGTACAAAGATTTGTGGAAGGAATCCTAGCACCGTCCCAATCCCAGCTACAATGCCATCAACAATCAGAGACTTAAGCCAATCCTGAACTTGGAGATAATCAAGACCAGAAGTTACCAAATCAGGAACATACTTACCAAAGAGCACATCGTTAGCCCAGTCTGTCCACATGGTTCCAACGGTCTGGATAGATAAGAAGTAAACCAAATACATGACTACTGCAAAAATTGGCAAAGCCAAAATACGATTGGTGACAATCCTATCAATTTTATCTGACAAGGTTAAAGCGAAATCTTCTGTATGACTCTGAGCCATCTGACAAACACGTTCGATAAAGGCATAACGCTCGTTAATGACAATTGACTCCGCATCTTCTGTGAAAATTTCTTCAGTGATACGAATGATATCTTTGATTTCTTTTCGTTGGAATGGGGACAAGTCTAGCTCAGCCTCAACTAAGGCATCGTGTTCAAAGAGTTTAATGGCATAAAAACGCGCAGACCTTTGTGGCACCGAATTTCCCAAGACTTCTAAAATTTGCGAAATGGCAGCTTCCAACTTATCATCGTATATTGGAAAGGCGATGTCACCAACTGTAGAAGTCGTCGTATGAGCTGCCTTTTTCACTACCTGATCCACACCAGTTTGTTTGAGGGCACTGGTGGCCACTACTGGAACACCTAGATGGTAAGACAATTTATCGACATTAATTTTTTTCCCCTGACTATCCAAAACGTCGCTCATATTGAGGGCAAGAGTGACTGGAATACCTGTCTCAATTAACTGCGTTGTCAGATAAAGGTTACGCTCCAAATTTGTCGCATCAACTACATTTAAAATGCTGTCAGCCCTTTGGTTTAACAAATAATCACGCGCCACCTTTTCTTCAGGGCTGTAGGGTGACATTGAGTAAATTCCTGGCAAATCCTGGATTTCTAAATCCTTATTCTTTTTGACCAGACCACTTTTTCGCTCAACAGTAACCCCTGGCCAGTTCCCAACACGTTGATTATGTCCTGTTATTAGGTTGAATAAACTGGTTTTACCACTATTAGGATTACCTATTAATGCAATTTCTGTCATTTTTCCTCTCCCTCGTCCAACATGATCACACTAATCATTTGCGCTTCTGACTTGCGTAAGGTTAATTCATATCCTCTCAAACTAATTTCTAGGGGGTCTCCCAAAGGTGCTACTTTACGCAACAAAACCCGTGTACGCTTTGTAATTCCCATATCCATAAGACGTCGTTTGGTTTCATTTGCCGAGAAGATATCCGTGACTATGGCAGAACGTCCAACCGGTAGTTCAGAAAGAGGGATTTTTTCCTGGTCTTCCTCTGCAGGTGCCAAATCAATTTTATCTAGAATCGAAGCATCAAAGGCTAAGCGACTCCCTTTAACAATTATAATAGCGCTGTTCTTGGTCTTAGTCACCACCTCAATAGTCTCACCGGCAGCCAGCCCTAGATTAGATAAGTGCAAAAGACTATCCTTAGGGAGGTTAATGCCAAGAATTCGGTAAGGTGTTTTTAAGGCCGCATAATATATGAGCATTTTTCTTGACCTACTTAATTATTTTTGATACGGCACCATTATAGCATATTTATCCAACTTTTCCGCAATATTATCCTAAACAAGAATGATTCTAGAAAAGCAGAACACAAACAGAAAAAGACTGGAAAGCTTCCAGTCTTCACAAACGATATATATACGTAATAGATATCTTACAAAACCTTACTCAAGAAATCTTTAGTACGCTCTTCCTTGGTATTGTCGAAAATTTCTTGTGGCGCGCCTTCTTCTACGATAACACCGCCATCCATAAAAATGACACGGTCAGCTACCTCATAGGCAAAGCCCATTTCGTGGGTAACAATCGCCATTGTCATCCCTGATTTAGCGAGGTCTTGCATAACTGAAAGAACTTCACCAACCATTTCTGGGTCAAGGGCTGATGTAGGTTCGTCAAACAAGAGAACATCTGGATCCATAGCCAAACCACGTGCGATTGCAATACGTTGTTGCTGACCACCTGATAGACTTGTTGGATAAGCATCTGCCTTATCTTTCAACCCAACCTTTTCTAAAAGCTCCATAGCCTTAGCTTCAGCATCAGCTTTAGAAACACCCTTAGTTTTAATCGGTGACAAAGTGATGTTTTCTTTAACCGTCATGTTAGGGAAGAGGTTAAACTGTTGGAAAACCATTCCCATCTTTTCACGCATTTTAAAAATGTCGTTATTCTTATCAGTAATATCTACACCTTCAAAAGAAATAACACCTTTTGTAGGTTTTTCAAGCAAGTTCATTGAACGTAGAAAGGTTGATTTTCCTGACCCTGAAGGACCAATGATAACTACTACTTCACCTTTTTTAATATCTAAATCAATCCCTTTGAGAACTTCGTTTTTACCAAAATACTTGTGGAGATTTTTAATCTCAATAATTGTTTCTGCCATTATTTACGTCCCTCCCCAAGTCGTTTTTCCATTTGTTTCAAAAGTGCAGTCATAGCCGTTGTTACAATCAAATAATAGAAGGCTGCGAACAAGAGTGGTGTCAAAGTCAAGTAGGTTGTCGTTGCAACAGTTTGTGCACCATTCCACAATTCCATAACCCCGATAGTTTGCAAGAGTGAACTATCCTTGATAATAGTGACAAACTCGTTACCCAAGGCAGGCAAGATATTTTTAATAGCTTGAGGCAAGACCACATAACGCATGGTATTCCAAGGACGGATACCAAGCGAGTAAGCTGCTTCAATCTGACCTTTAGGAATAGACTCAATACCTGCACGCACACTCTCAGAAATATAAGCACCACTGTTCAAAGAAAGGACGATAATACCTGGAACGATACGTGACAAATCAAGATTCAAAATCCCAAACTGAACAGTTGGAAGGTTCATATGGATGAGGTTAAAAGCAATCATAATCTGCACGACCATAGGTGTTCCACGGAAAACCCAAACATAAAAGCTTACTAACCACTCCAATGGTTTGATTCCAGAACGTTTGGCCAAGGATACCAAAACACCAAGGATGGTTCCAAAGAAGACCACGCAAACTGAAATCATAATTGTTACTAAGACACCATAGTTAAAGTAAGACCAAAACTGCGGTAGAAATGAAAAATTCATCAAGATACTCCTTACTAATACTCTTCAATATTATATCAGAAGACTGTATAATAATAAAGTATTTTTCTTATAAATGCGATATTTCGGTATAAAAAATAAAAGATTGACCTAGCATCAAAAACACTATAAACACTTTTGAAGTGACTCCAATTTTTTGTAATTAAAACAAGCATAAACCGAAACATTCACCCTGAAAAAATGCCTGAAACTATTGAGTCTCAGGCATTTTGAATTTTTGGAGCCTTATCTAAGGCTCCAAATGATTTATTAGTAAAGCAAATCGTAGATTTCCATTGCAATCAAGTCGATGCTATCAAATGAGTATGACTCACGAGCTTCAACGTCACGCAATGTGAACACTGGACCATTTTCAGGATCGTTACTAAATGATACTTCAGCAACAACCACTCCTTCGCGTTCAAAATTACGTTTCAAATTACCACCATCAGCCGCCATCATTTCCAGACGGTTAATGATTCTCACCAAATGTGATTCCATGTTATTTCTCCTATTAATTGTGTATTTCTTACTTATTTTATCACACTTACGGAAAAAATGGGGGAATTTTAAATATTTTTCAAGGAATTGTACATAATGGCCTTGATAGAATGCATACGATTCTCAGCTTCTTGGAAGATGATATCACTGTATTTTTGGAATATTTGATCTGTGATTTCTAACTCTGCCAAACTATATTTTTCATACATTTCTTGTCCAATTTGGGTATTAAGGTCATGGAAGGCTGGAAGGCAATGCATAACGATAACATCTGGATTTTCGACCTTAGCAAGTAGCTCTGCATTTATCTGATAAGGTAAAAGCAAATCAATACGAGATTTAAAGTCCACTTCTTCTCCCATAGAAACCCAGACATCTGTATAGAGCATATCCACTCCCTTAACCTCTGAGATATCATCTGTAATGGTTAAGTCAGCACCATTATTATGTTTATAAGCTAGGGCTACAATATCATCCTCAGGCTGTAGTATTTCTGGCGCAATAATCTTAACATTAACGCCCAAGATAGCCGATGTCACCAAAAGAGAATTGGCCATATTGTTACGACCATCTCCAATATAGGCGATGGTTAAGCCCTCTAGACTACCAAAGCGCTCCTTCAAGGTCATGAAATCCGCAATCATCTGAGTTGGATGCCAAGTATCTGTCAAACCATTCCAAACCGGAACACCAGAATACTTAGCCAAATCTTCAACATCCTCTTGTTTAAAACCACGGTACTCGATTCCATCAAACATAGATCCAAGGACCTTGGCCGTATCAACAACCGATTCCTTCTTACCCAACTGAATGTCTCCGGCACCAAGATAGGTTACATTCATTCCTAGATCCTGACCGGCCACAGTGAAGGCTGAACGGGTTCTTGTTGATGTTTTTTCAAAAATCAAGGCAATATTTAAGCCATCTAAATATTTATGCGGAATTCTATCTTTCTTTAACTGTTTAAATTTTATGGATAAATCAATCAAGTCCTCTAGTTCTTGCTTAGTAAAGTCGATTTCTTTCAAAAAGGATTTAGTTTGTGTCATAGGTATCTCTCTTTCATTCTGAATAATATAAAAACATTATATTATATTTATACATACTTAACAAGTGGTTTTGTATTAAAATTCAACTTTAGCACTCTTGTTCCCCAAGTGCCAAAAACAGATGCTTTTTGCTTGCAATATAACTACTGCATGCTATAATGGAGTCATAGATTTGACCTTTTTTGACCAAGATGTTTTAAATAAAGGTCTTTCCCAACTCAGATAGAAAGAGGTACTAATATGCTCTGCCAAAACTGTAACCTTAATGAAGCTAGTATCCATTTGTATACCAACGTAAATGGTAATCAGCAACAAGTTGACCTCTGTCAAAATTGTTATAAAATCATGAAATCTGATCCAGAGAACCCCCTTAACCAGTTTAATCAAGCAGGAGGTTCCAACTTCTTCGACGATTTCTTCAGTGACCTAAACAACTTCCGTTCTTCTAACGGAGACCTTCCCAATACACCTCCAACACAAGAGGGAGGTAACCGAGGAAACGGTGGCCCAGGCCGTCCAGGAGGACCACGTCAACAAGCTCCTCAACAACCTCAAGGCCTTCTTGAAGAATTTGGAATTAATATCACAGATATTGCTCGTCGTGGAGACATTGATCCTGTCATTGGTCGAGATGAAGAAATTATTCGTGTCATCGAAATTCTGAACCGCCGTACTAAGAACAATCCTGTTCTCATCGGTGAACCTGGTGTTGGTAAGACTGCTGTAGTCGAAGGACTTGCCCAAAAAATTGTTGATGGTAATGTGCCACAAAAACTCCAAGGCAAGCAAGTTATCCGTCTTGATGTTGTGAGCCTAGTTCAAGGGACAGGTATCCGTGGCCAGTTCGAAGAACGCATGCAAAAGCTCATGGAAGAAATTCGTCAACGTCAGGATGTTATCCTCTTTATTGACGAAATCCATGAAATTGTAGGAGCAGGTAATGCTGGGGACGGCAATATGGATGCTGGAAACATCTTAAAACCTGCACTTGCCCGTGGAGAGCTTCAACTTGTTGGAGCAACAACACTTAACGAATACCGTATCATTGAGAAAGATGCTGCACTCGAACGTCGTATGCAACCGGTTAAGGTAGATGAGCCAACAGTTGAGGAAACAATCACAATCTTGCGTGGCATCCAACCTAAATATCAAGACTACCACCATGTCAAATACACTGATGAAGCCATTACTGCAGCGGCAGAATTATCCAACCGCTACATTCAGGACCGTTTCTTGCCAGATAAGGCCATCGACCTTCTCGATGAAGCTGGGTCTAAGATGAATTTAACCCTCAACTTTATCGATCCTAAAGATATCGATAAACGTTTGATTGAGGCAGAAAATCTTAAAGCTCAGGCTACTCGTGACGAAGACTTTGAAAAAGCTGCTTATTTCCGTGATCAAATTGCAAAATACAAGGAAATGCAAAAGCAAACCATCAAAGACCAAGATATGCCTATCATTACAGAAAAACATATCGAAGCCATTGTCGAACAAAAAACCAATATTCCTGTCGGTGATTTAAAAGAAAAAGAACAGTCTCAACTTCTCAACCTCGCCGATGACCTTAAGTCGCATGTTATTGGCCAAGATGCCGCAGTTGATAAGATTGCCAAAGCTATCCGCCGTAATCGTGTTGGACTGGGTGCACCAAACCGCCCAATTGGTAGCTTCCTATTTGTAGGTCCTACAGGAGTCGGTAAAACTGAGCTCTCTAAACAGTTGGCTATCGAGCTCTTTGGTTCAGCTGATAGTATGATTCGTTTCGACATGTCAGAATACATGGAAAAACATGCCGTTGCTAAATTGGTAGGTGCTCCTCCAGGATATGTCGGTTACGACGAAGCTGGGCAATTAACTGAAAAAGTCCGCCGTAACCCTTATTCACTCATTCTTCTTGATGAAGTTGAAAAAGCTCACCCAGATGTGCTTCACATGTTCCTTCAGGTACTTGACGATGGTCGTTTAACTGATGGTCAAGGGCGAACTGTAAGTTTCAAAGATACCATCATCATCATGACTTCAAATGCTGGTACTGGTAAAGTTGAAGCTAGTGTAGGTTTTGGAGCCGCTCGTGAAAATCGTACCAATTCTGTTCTCAACCAACTCGGAGACTTCTTCAGCCCTGAATTCATGAACCGTTTTGACGGTATTATCGAGTTCTCTGCCCTCAGCAAGGAAAATCTCCTTACTATCGTGGACCTTATGCTTGATAGCGTCAACCAACGCTTGGCAAACAACGGTATCCACCTCAGTGTGACTGATAAGGTTAAGGAAAAACTGGTTGACCTTGGTTACGATCCTAAGATGGGTGCTCGACCATTACGTCGTACTATCCAAGACTACATTGAAGATGCCATTACAGACTTCTACCTTGAAAATCCAAATGAAAAAGATCTCAAGGCAGTCATGACTTCAAAAGGGCACATCACCATTAAGTCTGCTAAAAAAGCTGAAAAAGCTTCTCAGAAAACTGAAACATCAAAAGAAACTAACTAAGGAAAGGAACCAAGTCGAAATGACTTGGTTTTTTATACTTTTACATTTTCTCTTTGCAAAATTATTCCTAATTCTGCCTAAATCAATAGGAAAATGAGCAATATTTTAGTATAATATAGGCAAATAAAGCTAAGGAGCAACTCATGAATCCAACATTTGGTGACAAGGTTGAGGGAGCTCATTATCAAACACGTTACGGTGTTTATGCTGTAATTCCTAACCAAGACAAAACAAAAATTATTTTAGTGCAGGCTCCTAATGGAGCTTGGTTTCTCCCAGGTGGAGAAATCGAAGCGGGCGAGAATCACAATAGCGCATTAGAGCGCGAATTAATTGAAGAGCTTGGGTTCACGGCCACTTTAGGTCAGTACTATGGACAAGCTGACGAATACTTCTATTCAAGCCACCGTGACACTTACTATTACAATCCAGCCTACATTTATGAAGTTGTAGATTTTTCAGAGATTGGTAAGCCCCTCGAAGATTTCAACAACCTAGCATGGTTTCCAATTGATGAAGCAATTGCCAAGCTAAAGCGTGGAAGCCATAAATGGGGAATCGAACAATGGAAAGCAAGCAACACTCTAACTGCCAAATCCTAGGAGGAAATTATGAAACTCATTAATACGACCCGTACCCATCAAGAACTAGTTCAACATCAACTTGATAACACAGATGCCTTTCTCGTAGAGACATACTCTGCTGGAAACACAGACGTTGTCTTTACACAAGCACCAAAGCATTACGAACTTCTGATTTCAAATAAACACCGTGCTGTTAAGGATAATGAATTGGAACTTATCCGTGAATTCTTCCTCAAACGAAAAATTGACAAAGATATCGTTTTGATGGACAAACTCAGAACAGTACATACTGATAAATTGATTGAGATCTCATTCCCAACAACTGTATAAATTCAAAACAAGCAATGGCTAATAATACCATTGCTTGTTTTTTTAGTCTGTTACAAAACTTTAGAAGCTTGGTCCAAGACTTCCATAACCTGACGACTATGCTCCAACTGCTTGGCAACACTTTCAAAATCCATTGTCGTAATCATTTTTTCAAAAGCTACAAATTCATCATACATACGATGATTTGGGCTATTAAGATTAGTCACAGTCTCTTCTTGACCATTAAGAGTAAGACCAATTTCAGGAAGGGTGTTGGTTGCACCAAAAATGGTAATAGCTCCCTTATCGCCTTGAATAGTTGAACGAATGTCAGCACTACAGTCCTTTGCTCCAATGGCAACAGCCTTAAAGTTACCATAGTCCAAAACTAGAATCCCTGACGTATCCACTCCTCTCTCCACATTAGGTAGATATTCCACATGATTAGGCTTTCCAAAAAGACCAACAAGAAGGTGAATATTATAGATATTAAGATCTCTAAGCGCTCCACCACCCATTTCTGGATTGAAGGCAGGAGCAATCTCTCCTCGCTTAAAGGCATCGTAACGCGACGAATATTGGGAATAATTGATGTTAACAATTTTGATATCACCAATTTCAGATAAGGAGTCCTTGATAAGGTTAAAATTTTCCAGATATTGATTGGTTATAGCTTCTATCAAGAGAAGCTCTTTTTCTTGGGCAAGCTTAGCCAGCTCTTCAAACTCTTCCAAATGAAGGGTGAAAGGCTTCTCACAGATGACATGCTTGCCAGCTAGGAGTGCTTGCTTGGCATAGTCATAGTGGGTATGATTAGGGGTTCCAACATAAATGGTATCAACATCTGGATTGGACAAGATGGCTTCATAATCACTTGTCGCCTGAGTTAGACCATATTGCTTGGCTAAAACTTTAGCCTTATCAAGTGATCGTGGTGTCGACATTATTGCCTCCAGCTCAATGCTCTCAATAGTCGTTAACACAGGAAGCACCTCTGTAACAATCATTCCTGTACCTAATAGTGCCAGTTTCATTAAACTACCTCCTTCTTTCTCTAAACGCTTTTATACATGGAGTAATTCCATAAACACAACTATAATGAAAGAGGACTCCCATAGAAGCCCTCCGAGACTTAGTTACGTCCAAGCAGTTTCTTAACCCCTTGAATGGCTTTATATTTAAGCGGTTGTGGATAATAACGGAAAGTTCCCATCTTACGAACGATATAACCATTAAAGTTTTGTTTAAATCGCAAAACCCCATCAGAACCATCAAAGATGCCCATGATACCAAGGAAATTATAGAAACCAATACCACGTTTAATAGCCTGTGTCATCACATACTCTTGCAAGAGTGCTGGTGCATAAAACTTATTAAATTCAGGATAAGAGCCACTGAAAAGATAGACTGCCTCTTGAGGTGTGTAAACGAAGAGACTTCCAGCTAGAACAATGTCTTCCTGACCATACTTGTCAATAAAGGCAGTCGCTTCGCCCTTTCGAACATCAAAGGTCTCAAACTGACTTGATAGCTCTCTCAATTGGTTTTGTTTTTTCTCAGATTTTGGATTGGCCTCTAAATCAGCTTGCAATTTGGCAATTCTAGCTCCCAACTTCGCCTGATCACTCTCCAAATGATTAAAGTAATCTTGAAAATTCAGGGTAGCTACCATAAAATCTGCATTATCACCAAAAGCATCATAAAAATCTTGGTAATAATCTAAGGATTTGTCACTGTAGTCACGGCGATCAGAGGTCGCTGAAGTGATTTCTTTAAAAATAGATAACTCATCACGTTTCAATTTTTTCAGTTTAATCCCGAATGTTTTGGCTTTTTTTACAAGAGGTTTCCCTTTTTTACTGAATGATTTGATGAGATCTTTTTCTTCAATCCCAGACAATTCTTTAACATAGTGCCAATCGGGCTCACCACCAGGATAGCCTGTCTGCAAACCATCAAAACTATAACCTAAATCAGTCAATTGGCTAATCAATTGCTTCTGCTCACCACTTGTTGGTTCACCATTACTATCAAAGGTTTGATAAGTATCATAAGGTTTGATTAACAGTTCAAGAGCACCGTTTGCCTTAGCATAGTCCTTCAAACCTTGGTAAAAATCACTTAGATGAGCCACACTTGAGTGAATAGGTCCACAATTCACCTCCATACGAAGCCCACCAGTCATAGGCATGCTATAGACAATCGCTGAAACTTCTATTTGGTCACCTTCTTTCCAGGCAACATAGCTAATGCTAAATCCACGTTTCTCAAGAAGCTTAGCCATTTCCTCAGTTTGCATAAAAGAACGCTCAGAAACCTGTTGAGCATGTGTATTAAATTCTTCTTTAGTTACTTGAATGAAGCTCATTTTTTTCCTTCCTAAAATGGATACAGTAAATTACTAGTGAGATAAACAGCAAGAGGACAAGTGTTGCCACTAATGGTAGTCGGATTGGACGGCTATTAAGCAATAAATCCCCACTGACAGCATAAATAACGGAGAGTGGCGTCACTCCAATTAGTGTCGCTAAAATCCTTGTCCTTGTGGGTAATTTCATCTGAACACAAGCATAATTGACCAAAGCTGATGGGATAAAAGGAATAGAGAATGCTAGCGAAACACCAATAAAGCGATGTTTAAAGAACTCAATATAGGTTAGGAGTTTCTCCATACGTTTAGACTTCTCAGGCTTTTCAAGTCTTCTTAAAATTTCAAAACTAGTCAAATTCCCAAAAGTATTGCCTATAATATTCATGGGAATTGCAAGCAAAGGACCATAGAGTAGCCCAACAAAAATACAAAAAATAGAACTTGAAACTCCAGGAATAGCTGATGACAGAATCATGAGACTAATAAGGATAAGTGCATTTTGAAAATTTGCCTGCTTAAAAACTTCTCTTAAAAAGGCTTGATCATGCTTAGCGTTGGTCCACTCCTTAATTAAGGGGATAAAGTTATTTAAAAGAGGCCATAAGAATACCAGAATTAAACCTGCTATCCCTATAAAAAATATCCTTTTTTTGGTCATTACATCTCCACAATTTTAATCACTCCTTTTATTATAACAAAAAAAGTGCCTTCATTGATTTAGAAAGGCATCTTTTACTGTGATTACTTGTTAATCAAATTTGCTTGAGACTTGTTTTCCAAGGCACCATTTTTAAAGTTAAGAGTAAGGCTACCTGTTTCCCCTTTCTTAGCTACAAGATTAGATGACCAAAGTGCTTGCGTCATTGTCGCATCTGAAGAAACAGCGATAGAATAAACATCTGGTGCCCCAAGTGTTTTGACCGCATTATCATAGCTAGTTCCATTTTTAAGATCTTCATACATTTTCAAAGTGATTTTAGGATCACGAACGTAAGAGAAATTTGAAATTGACTTAACAACGGTACTATTGTTAAAGAGTTTTGCTGTAACAACAACATTATCAAACTGCCAATTATAGACATCAAGCGTGGCGTCTCCTGCCTGCTCCTGACTAGTTGATGTTGGCTCACCAAACCACCCCTTCAAACTATCAAGGTTTGATCCCCCAGAAAACTCCTGAGAAGCGTTTGCCATGGTAATCTTATCAAAGTTCTGACGAACATTCCCATGCTTAACAGTTAAAATCTTTGATGCTTCATTATCCAAAGATCCTTTCGTCTCAGTCTTAGACGAAGAATTTCCACAAGCAGCTAGGGTAAAAAGTGAGAGACCTAAAACGGTCAAAGACAAAAGTTTTTTCATAATAAGTTCCTATACACAAATAAAAGGCTGACGCCTCAAGTTTTTATGGAGCCGGTGGGAGTCGAACCCACGTCCAAACATCTGCCAACATATTCGTCTACAACCATAGGTTATGTCTTTCATTTAACAGATAGACGACACATAACTCAAGCCTTCTATATGCGAGCCTATAAATCTCTTTTCGACCAGCTAGACAATGGTCAAACGTAGCTTATAAATCAATAAAACCTCTAAGCAAACATAAGCAATCTGCTAGAAGTCACGCGAGCAGGTGTTTAGGCTGCTACAGCGTAAGAATTAGTATTTTTTGCAGTTATATTTAACTGAGCGTTAACGTCGCCACACGAGTCGCAGAATATGCCTCATAATGCCTGTCGAATCCGTAACGACCCCAATATGAGATACTGATTATTATAACAAAATTTCTAATAAATAGCAAAAAATTATCAAGATCTACACAAAAGTATAGCCTATGTACGATTTATTAGCATCTACCTTTCTACCCAATTATAGAAATAGATAATACGCTTATCATTACAAATTACTCATCAATGACTTTCTTCCTAATCTCTAAAAAGATTCTATGTCATTTATCTTTTCTAGGATTCCCTGAATTTACAGAGCACTCTTGCTAAATTTAACAAGTAAAAAACGCTGAAAGAACTACGCTCTCAACGTTTCCTCTTTGCACCCTAAGGGAATCGAACCCCTATCTCAAGAACCGGAATCTTACGTGATATCCATTACACTAAGGGTGCTAACAGTATACTATTATAGCATACTCTAAAATATAAAAAAAGACATGTTTCCATGCCTCTTTATTATCTTACAATTCGATATCTCCGAAAAGATCCGCCATTGAGAATCCAGATTGAGTTTCTGGAAGTTCGTAGTCACGTTTTTCTTGACGTTTTGGACGACGTGGACGTGATTGACGTTTTTCGTTGTTTTCGCCTTCAGCGTTAGCTGGACGTTCTTCAAGAGCTTTGATAGAAAGCGATACACGTTCAGCATCAGCGTTTACTTCAAGAACTTTAACAGTAACGTCTTGACCTACTGAAAGAACATCTTTTGGATTTTCAACACGTTTGTGTGAAATTTGTGAGATGTGAACAAGTCCATCAATTCCTGGCAATACTTCAACGAAAGCACCAAAGTCAGTCAAACGTTTAACTTTACCTTCGATTACATCACCAGCAGCAAGTTTTTGTTCAACGCCATCCCATGGTCCAGGTGTTGTTGCTTTAAGTGAAAGTGATACACGTCCTGCTTCTTCGTCGATAGCAAGAACTTTAACTTCAACTTCATCACCAACAGATACAACTGATTTAGGTGAAACGTTACGTTCGTGAGACAATTCAGTCACGTGAACAAGTCCGTCAACACCACCAAGGTCAATGAAAGCACCGAAGCTTGTCAAACGAGCAACTTTACCAGTTACTACTGAACCAACTTCAAGTTTAGAGAAGACTTCTTTACGAGCTTCTGCAGCTTCTGCTTCAACAACTTCACGACGTGAAAGGATGAAACGGTTTTCAGCTGGATCAACTTCTTTAATTTTAGCGTCAAATTCTTGACCTACGAATTGTTCAGTGTTACGAACAAAACGAGTATCAATCATTGAAGCTGGAATAAATCCACGGAGTCCTTCAAATTCAACTGAAAGTCCACCCTTAACAGCACGTGTTCCTTTAACAGTAACAACTTCTTCTTCACGACCAACAAGTTTATCCCAAGCTTTGCGAGCTTCCAAGCGTTTTTTAGAGACAAGGTAAGTTACAGTATCAGTATCTTTACCAACAACTTGACGAAGAACAAGCACTTCAAGTGTTTCACCAACTTTAACAAGGTCTGCAACGTTTGCGTCACGGTCGTTTGTCAATTCACGACGTGTCAAAACACCTTCGATACCAGTTCCTTCGATAACAACATTTGCTTGATCATTATCTACTGAGATAACTTCAGCTGTTACAACGTCACCTGTGTTAACTTCGCTAACACTGTTTAGCAATTCTTCAAATTCGTTCATTCTAAAAAAATCCTCCAACAAGAGCCAGCCAATTCTGACCCTTGATAACAATATATTTTTCAAGGTACCCGCAAAGACAATTATTAACATAGACGGTGCCAATGCACCCGATACCTTTGACTGGGGTAGCTGGATTCGAACCAACGCATGAGGGAGTCAAAGTCCCTTGCCTTACCGCTTGGCTATACCCCAATAGCAAAATGCTATAAAAAAACATCTAAGCACTTGATATCGAATATTCCGATTCAGTTTCTTAGACATGGAGAGAGAGGGATTCGAACCCCCGAACCCGAAGGAGCGGATTTACAGTCCGCCGCGTTTAGCCTCTTCGCTATCTCTCCATAAGAACAAGAAATAGTATAACACAGTTTCTTGACCAAAGCAAGCCTTTACTTTGGATTTTAATGATTAAGATTATAGGCTTCGATAATGGCAGCTATTGCATCATCCATTTTCTTGTGGAAACCTGCTACGTTTTCTTTATCAACAACGGCAAACTTTCCATCGATTTCTACAATTTGTCCGATGACTTTCTTACCAACAAGAAGCTCAAAACCTTCAATGGTTGCTTTGTTTACAATGACTTTGGCATCTTTGATTTGAATTTCAATTTTTTTGTCTTTTTTACTCATAGATCTATACCCGATACCTAAATCGAGCCATCCTTTCTTAGTATATGTTTTTAATTTTACCGAAAAAGAAAAAAGCTTGCAAGAGCAAGCTTTAAAATAATCATTTATTTACTTGGAATTAGTCAACTTTGACAATCCATCCTTCTGGGGCTTCAACGTCACCAAATTGGATACCTGTCAACTCATCATAAAGTTTACGTATTACAGGTCCGACTTCTGTTTCTGAATAGAAGACATGGAAATCATCGCCATGTTGCACCCCACCAATTGGTGAGATAACAGCAGCTGTACCACAGGCACCAGCTTCAACGAATTTATCCAACTCAGCAATCTTAACATCGCCTTGAATAGCTTTCATACCAAAACGATTTTCGGCCAAGTAAAGCAATGAAAACTTCGTGATTGATGGCAAGATAGATGGGCTGAGTGGCGTAACAAATTCGTTATCAGCTGTGATACCAAAGAAGTTGGCTGAACCTACCTCTTCAATCTTAGTGTGGGTTGCTGGGTCAAGGTAGATAACATCAGAGAAATTACGATCATGGGCAATTTTACCTGGCAACATACTTGCCGCGTAGTTACCACCAACCTTAGCAGCACCAGTACCATGTGGTGCAGCACGGTCGTATTCGTCTTGGATAAGGAAGTTTGTTGGAGCCAATCCGCCTTTGAAGTAGTTACCTACTGGCATAGCAAAAATTGTAAAGATATACTCATCTGCTGGGTGAACACCAATAATATCACCAACCCCAATCAAGAGTGGACGAAGATAGAGTGTTGCCCCAGTACCATATGGTGGAACGTATTCTTCATTAGCACGGACTACTTTTTTACAAGCATCTACAAATTTTTCCACTGGAACTTGTGGCATCAAAAGACGATCAGCAGTACGTTGCAGACGTTTGGCATTTTCATCTGGACGGAACAATTGAATAGAGCCATCTTTAGTTCGGTAAGCTTTGAGACCTTCAAAAGCTTCTTGACCATAGTGAAGGGCTGGAGATGCTTCTGAAATGTGCAAGGTTGCATCCTCAGTCAATTGCCCCTCATCCCATTTACCGTCTTTGTAATATGAAATATAACGGAATGGAAGTTTACGGTAATTAAATCCTAGATTTTCCCAGTCTAAATCAACTGTCATGTGTATGTCCTCTTTTCTGTTACTATGTGCTTTCTAGTATAGTCCTTTTCATTGAAAATTTCAAGGTTATGTTGCAAAATTCTGACAATTCTTTTATAACAGTTGTTTTGTCAGCCAAAGAAAAAACTCTGCCCTCTAGTAAGAGAACAAAGCTTTCTAAACTCTATTTTTCAAGAATCTTGGCGGAGAAGACTTCCTTGTCTGCTAGTCCTTCAATGAAACTTCCATTGCTAGTACGCTCTGAAAGATTAAGAAGTGATAAATCAACCTCTGCAGTCTCACCTGTCGTAGCTGTTACAAATAAGGTCTGAGGAGTCTCTTCCACGGGTGTCGCTAGAAGATTTATCTCAGCTCCAGCATTTTCTGTAAAGACTGGACCAGCCGTAAAGACACGATGTGGCTTAGTCTTAAGCTCACGAAGAACCTGGAGACCTCGACCAGCTCGCTTAGCCTGTGGAATGTCGGATGTAGCCACACGTTTGAGACTAGCTCTTTGTGTAAGCAAGTAGAAACTTTGCGTATTTGCAACAAAAACGGCCTGAACGGTATCATCATCCTTAAGATTGATTGCCTTAACACCTGCTGCCTTAGCGCCAACCACTGGAACTTCATCAGCATTGAAACGAAGGGCATATCCTTTTTGAGTGATAATCATGATATCATCCAATTGAATTGGAGTGACTGTAACAATTAAATCACTTTCATCCTTGAGTTTACCATATTTAACTGACTTAGACTTGTAGGTACGCCATGGGGCAAATTCCTTGCGTTCGAAACGTTTAATCTGACCAAGCTTGGTAGCTGCTAGGTAAGTACCAGCTTCAAAATCATCCAGAATTTCAGCGTAAAGCACTTCTTCATCCTTAGATAAATTGGTGATGGTTTGTGATAAATGCTCCCCCAGATCCTTCCAACGAATGTCTGGTAATTCGTGAATTGGGCGATAAATCACATTGGCCTGATTGGTAAAAATCAGAAGATGTTGTGTTGTCTTAGCCTGCTGAACTAGAACTAAATCGTCATCATCGCGTTTTCCAACTTCTTCAATCGTCGAAGCATTAAAAGAACGTGGGCTAGTTCGTTTGACATAACCACCGCTAGTGATGCTGACATAAGTTTCTTCTTCAACAATCAAACTTGCAGTATCAATTTCAATAGTCTTGGTTTCTGCTTGCAACTCTGAACGACGGTCATTACCAAACTTTTTCTTGATATCACGGAGTTCACGCTTCATGACATTAAACATGGTGCGCTCATCACCAATGATAGCAGCCAAGGTCGCGATCTGCTCACGTAAATCGGCTTCCTCATTTTGGAGAGTGACGATATCCGTATTTGTTAAACGATAAAGTTGCAAGGTCACAATAGCTTCGGCTTGTTCTTCTGAAAAATCATAGCTAACTTTAAGATTTTCCTTGGCATCAGCCTTATTTTCAGAAGCTCGGATAAGGGCAATAACCTCATCCAAAATAGAGATAACACGAATCAGCCCTTCAACAATATGAAGGCGTTTTTCAGCTTTTTCCTTGTCAAATTTTGAACGCGCAACGATAATATCGCGACGGTGAGCAATGTAGCTAGACAAGATCTTTTGTAAGCCCACTTGACGTGGGGTGAAATTGTCAATAGCCACCATGTTGAAATTATAGTTGACCTGAAGGTCCGTATATTTCAAAAGGTAGTTAAGAATGGTTTGGCTGTCAGCATCCTTCTTAAGTTCGATAGCAATACGCAAACCTGTACGGTCAGACTCGTCACGAACTTCTGAAATGCCTGGAACCTTGTTATTGACTCGAACATCATCGATTTTTTTAACAAGAACTGCCTTATTGACATCGTAAGGAATCTCAGTAACAATAATCTGTTCCTTGCCACCTTTGAGTGGTTCAATTTCAGTACGTGAACGCACAACTACTCGGCCCTTACCAGATTCGTAAGCCTTACGAATCTCATCTTTACCCTGAATAATAGCCCCTGTTGGGAAATCTGGACCAGGCAAGAATTCCATCAACTTATCCAGTTTAGCAGATGGGTGGTCAATCATGTAGACAACGGCATCAATGACTTCTGCCAGATTATGCGGCGGAATATCTGTAGCATAACCAGCAGAAATCCCTGTAGCACCATTGACCAAGAGGTTTGGAAAGGCTGCAGGTAAAACGGTTGGTTCCTTCTCTGTATCATCAAAGTTCCAAGCCCAAGGAACAGTGTTTTTATCGATATCTTGAAGAAGGTAGCCAGCAATCTCTGACAAGCGCGCCTCGGTATAACGCATAGCCGCTGGTGGATCACCGTCCATGGAACCGTTGTTCCCGTGCATCTCAACTAGGATTTCACGATTCTTCCAGTCCTGGGACATACGCACCATGGCATCATAGATAGAGCTATCACCATGTGGGTGGAAATTACCCATGATGTTACCAACAGACTTGGCGGATTTACGATAGCCCTTGTCATGGGTATTGCCATCCTTATTCATGGAATAAAGAATACGACGTTGAACGGGTTTCAGACCGTCACGAATGTCAGGAAGCGCACGCTCCTGAATGATGTATTTGGAGTAGCGCCCAAAACGCTCTCCCATGATGTCCTCAAGGGACATGTTTTGAATATTACTCATATAGGATACAAAGCCCGTAAAATACAAAGTGAAAATAGGAAATTCTTGCAGTGAGCCATGCTCACAAGAGAATTTATCTTTTTCACACAGTATTTAGGGCGTGTTCAACTCCTTTCAAAGAATGTAGAGTATGTGTAATGATAAAAGAGTGTAGACCGTGTTCAGTTACTACAAGTAACCAAACGATCCTTTCTGTAGTTTAAAGTGTTTAAAATAAATTATTGTATCAAAGATTCAAAAGTTTTTCCTCAGCATAAGCCATCATCTTCTTAGCCTCTTTGTGATTGTAGGCAAACCCCATCTTTTGGGCTAGACTTTGAGCTTCCTGATGAAAGATATTCATAGTGACAAACAAAGACTGAGTAATCTTTTCTAGACTGGACAAATTAAGAAGTGTTGAGAACTTCTTCTCCTTTTCAGCAGGCAAGTAGTGAAAGAGGTACTTGTAGTTTTTCCCGATATCGACTACTCCCCTATCACTTACTACTTGCCAAGCCAAGACCTTAAAGAGCTCTTGCTGGCAAATGCCATAAAGATGATCGGTCGCATAGATCAGCTGATTTCTTCGTATCCCTTTGACGACATAAGCCGATACCCACCAAAATTCATTGCAGGTTGATGCAAATTCCTCTTCGGTAGGTGGCCAAATCCAATAGCGTTTCGGATTAGGCAGATAGGCTTCAAACAAACCTTTGTCGTCTTTTAAGACGCTGAAACCTGCCTCGCTGTCCACCCACTCTTGGATATGTTCTTTAGGACAGAGTGTCAAATCGATGCGATTGCCATCTTTAAAGAGCATAAGATAAAGACGACGGTGTCCTACTATATTGTGCTGTTCAATCACGCGGTTTCCAAACTGGTCTAGCCAAGATAAATCTGAAATAAGCTCTTCCAGATTCTCAACTATATAGACCACATCATAATCTTGAAACTCATCTTCTCGGGACTGTGGATTGGTACGTGAGCCGGATAAGGCTGCTGCTTCTACTTGGAGGGTTTCAGCAATTCCCACAATCCGATCCATCATTTCTGTCTCAGTTCTCATTTTTTATTCCTTCATTACTCAAAGGTGTTAGATATTTTTAACGGTAAAAAGCAGTAAACCATCGATCACTTCTAAACATTAGTTAAACAATCAACGACTAGACCTTATCAAGAAATAATTCTGAATCCTACTGATCTCGGTCGAAATAATAAAGATAGATAGGAGGAAGATAGGACACCAGAATCATCGAAAAAATGACTACGTAAAAGAAATGATCGATCCGAAATATCAATTCCACATATATGGCCAAAGCACCCACAAGAAGAGGACCCAAAATATAGGATAGAAAAATCAAAAATGCCTTCCAAAGTTTCTCCGAATAGACAAAACACAAACGAATCAGTGTAAAAACTAAGGATCCAATTATCAAGGGGAATCCATATAACATCATGAGAAAGGTTGCCTCTAAAGATCCAGATTCTGGGAGTCAAATATTGGATTCAAGTACCTTCAGCATGCATAGAGTAAACACTACCGGTGCATACAAGCCTAACAGTCTAATTCTTCGACGATTCATGTTGATTGCGAGAAGAATTGAAGGCAAAGAGACTAATAAAAGAAAAACCAAGTATAAAGCCATTAGTCACATCCCTTAAAACGCAGTCGTTTCTTCCAAGGTGAATTTAACGTTATCTTCAATCCATTGGCGACGAGGTGCAGCCTTATCTCCCATAAGGACTGAGACTCGGCGTTCGGCACGCGCTAAATCGTCAATAGTCACTCGGATAAGCGTTCTGGTCTCTGGATCCATGGTTGTTTCCCACAGTTGGTCCGCATTCATTTCACCAAGTCCCTTGTAGCGTTGGAGAAGAGCTCCTCGACCAAATTTTTGGCGAAGGTCCTCAAGCTCACCATCAGTCCAAGCATATTCGACAACTTCCTTCTTGCCTTTACCTTTAGACATCTTGTAAAGTGGAGGTAGAGCGATATAGACGTGCCCTGCTTCAACCAGTGGACGCATATAACGATAGAAGAAAGTAAGCAACAAGGTCTGAATGTGAGCTCCATCGGTATCGGCATCGGTCATGATAATAATCTTGTCATAGTTGATATCGTCAAGGTTAAAATCAGCTCCAACACCTGCACCAATAGTGTAAATCATGGTATTGATTTCTTCATTTTTGAGAATATCTGCCATTTTGGCTTTCTCAGTATTTAGGACCTTACCTCGTAGGGGTAGGATGGCCTGGAATTTACGATCACGGCCTTGTTTGGCTGATCCACCGGCAGAGTCCCCTTCGACCAGATAGAGCTCATTTTTCTTAGGATTTTTAGACTGGGCTGGCGTCAGTTTTCCCGACAAGAGCCCCTTGTCTTTTTTATTTTTCTTACCATTTCGGCTAGCATCACGAGCTTTTCTGGCAGCTTCACGGGCATCACGGGCCTTGATAGCCTTACGCACCAAGTTAGAAGCCAGATCCCCATTTTCCATAAGGAAATAAGTCAGATACTCTGAAACGACACTATCAACAATCGGACGAGCTAGTGGAGACCCCAACTTATCCTTAGTTTGCCCCTCAAACTGTAGGTGTTCTTCTGGAACCAAGAGCGAGATAACCGCTGACAAGCCCTCACGATAATCTGACCCTTCAAGGTTCTTATCCTTTTCTTTGAGGAGTCCTGTCTTACGGGCATAATCGTTAAAGGCCTTGGTAATAGCTGATTTGAAGCCCGTCTCGTGGGTACCACCGTCCTTCGTACGAACATTATTAACAAAGGAAAGAATATTGTCAGAGTAGCCATCATTGTACTGAAGGGCTACTTCTAAGTGAAATTCTTGCTGGTCTCCATCAATATAGATGACCGGCGTCAGCGTTTCCTTATCTTCATTCAAGTAAGACACAAAGTCTTGGACCCCATTTTCATAATGGAATTCTTCACGTACTTCTTCTTCGCCACGCAAGTCTGTCAATGTCATGGTGACATTTTTGAGAAGGAAGGCTGATTCTTTGAGACGCTCTGAGATAGTATTAAATTTAAAGTCTGTCGTTGAAAAGATGCTAGCATCAGGCATGAAGGTTACTTTTGTACCTGTCTTAGACTTAGGCGCCTTGCCAATCTTTTCAAGCCCTGTAACAGGGTGACCACCATTTTCAAAACGCTGGCGATAAACACTACCATCACGAGTAATCTCTACCTCAAGCCAGCTAGACAGCGCATTAACAACTGAGGAACCCACACCGTGAAGACCTCCAGAAGTCTTGTAACCACCTTGTCCAAATTTTCCACCTGCGTGGAGGACTGTGAAGATAACTTCTACCGTTGGTTTACCCATGGCATGCATACCTGTCGGCATCCCACGTCCAGAGTCAGAAACGGAAACGGAACCGTCCTTATTTAGGGTAACAGCGATGACATCACCAAAGCCTGAGAGAGCTTCATCGACCGCATTGTCAACAATCTCCCAAACCAGATGATGAAGACCTGTCCCATCTGTTGAGCCAATATACATTCCTGGGCGTTTGCGAACCGCATCTAACCCTTCCAGTACCTGAATGGCATCATCATTATAATTATTTACATTTATTTCTTTTTTAGCCAAGAGTGACCTCCAAAATTTTCATCCTTATTATTTTATAAGTTTTCAAAAGAATTTGCAAAGGAAATCAAGAAAGCTGTTAGCTTATCTTAGGGCTGGCCAACTTTGTCAATTACTAGGCTGTATGCTATAATTATCTCATGAAAATCTTATTATTAATTCTTATCGCCTACCTGCTAGGTTCCATTCAGACTGGTCTCTGGATTGGAAAAGTTTTCTTTCATACTAATCTTCGAGAGCACGGATCTGGAAATACTGGAACAACCAATACCTTCCGTGTTCTTGGTAAGACTGCCGGAACAATCACTTTCTTAGTGGACATGCTTAAAGGGACTTTGGCAGTGCTCCTACCAGTTTGGTTGGGTGTCACAGAAGTATCACCCCTAGTCATTGGTTTCTTTGCCATTATCGGACATGTTTTTCCAATCTTTGCGGGATTTAAGGGTGGAAAAGCCGTTGCGACAAGCGCTGGGGTGCTGCTTGGTTTTGCTCCCCTCTACTGCATCTTCCTGCTCCTAGTCTTTGTTTTAACGCTCTATCTGACCAGCATGATTTCATTTTCAAGTGTCACTGCCGCAGTTGTTGGACTGATTACCTTGGCTACTTTTCCAGCCATCCACTTCTTGCTAGATGGCTATGACCCAATCTTTAGTGCTGTTCTTATCATCATGGCTTTAGTGATTATTTTCCGTCACACTGAAAATATAGCTCGTATCCGTAATCATCAAGAAAACTTGGTACCCTTTGGACTTAATTTAACTAAACAAAATCCAAAGAAATAATTAATTACTATTGACCACTAGCCAAGCTAGTGGTTTTCTTGTTCTGCTAATCAACTGACGGCCCAAAAACAAATCATAACCACCCGTCTAACGGGTGGTTTGATCATGGGCTATAAGCCCATAATA
>NZ_CAUUKN010000016.1:0-37129 GCF_963545685.1 uncultured Streptococcus sp.
CTATTTTTTTCTTTGTTTTAGGTCAGTTTTTTGTTTTTTTTGTTAAGAAGTGGCTTATTAACCATAAATGGAGATGGCATTTACAAGCAATCAGGCTTGCCTTTCTATTAATGACTATTCTTGCAATTATCACCCCTTATGTTGATTCCACTATTACTATTGCAGGATTGGCCTTCTTTGCCTCTCTCCAAGTAGGTATTTTTAAGCGGGTCAGAGGAGTAAATTATGCCTCCTTCATGATGACTGGTAATATCACTAATACTTCCCTAACAGTTGCAAGAGCTATCGATGAGAGTGATCCTAAATTACTAAAACAAGCTTCTTACACTACTATTATCATCTTTACCTTTATGGTGGGAGTTGCAGCATCAACTTGGTTTGCCCAATATTTACATGAGTACAGTCTGTATACAATTTTGCTCCCCTTGTTTATTTTAAATTATTTTCTATTTATCGAAGCCAAAGAAAAACGCAACTAGAGATTCTAGATTGCGTTTTTTCATCTGATCCCAGCAGGATTCGAACCTGCGACCGTTCGCTTAGAAGGCGAATGCTCTATCCAGCTGAGCTATGGGACCAATAACTCTATTAGTTTACAAAATATATAGCAACATGTCAATACTTTGTAAAAGCTAGATAAAAACTAACGTAAAATTCGAATAAATTCAGCAAAATTTAATGTTTTTTTTGGAAAAAAAGTATGGACAAAATCGAATACTCTGATATAATAATAAGAGTGTTAACGAGATAAAAATCTCAAAACTTGGTCCGTTGGTCAAGGGGTTAAGACACCGCCTTTTCACGGCGGTAACACGGGTTCGAATCCCGTACGGACTATTTTTGCTACTTAGCAGTTTTATCCGCCATAGCTCAGTTGGTAGTAGCGCATGACTGTTAATCATGATGTCGTAGGTTCGAGTCCTACTGGCGGAGTGATAAGACACCTCAAGTTGTATAGCTTGAGTTTTTTTGTACCCGAAATACAAAAGGTCTAGAACGAATGCTCTAGACCTTTTGTTTTTTTATTTAGGACGAGTATCTTTTTGAGTAATTGTTTTTTTATTGATGAAGTAAGCATAGCAACAAAATGTTCCAAATGCCAAGCAACTAATAACCAAGCCAATCTTAAGGCCATAGGGAATAAAGGTAAGTACAACTTTTCCTTTACCACTAGGGACATCAACCTTCATGAAACCCTTTTGAGCTCGATGAATCTTAACTTTTTTATTATTTACTGTTGCTGTCCACCCCTTATCGTATGGAATGGTGAAAAATAACGAGGCATTCTTATTGCTACTATAATCAGTAAATACTTTATTTTTTGATGTAGTAACCTTGCTATCACGTTCATTAATAGTATCCATAGCAAGCTTGTAGTTTTGAGTATCAAGGGCATAAAAACTAGGATTATCAAAGGATATTGCTTTATTTCCGGGGAAATTTAGCTTGATGGTGACTGTTTCTTCTGTTTCAAAATAGCCAAGATCGAAGAAATCAAAAGTATTGTCAGTAACTTGAGTCCTTGTCACTCCATTTACAGTAGTTGACAGGGAGTGATTGTTGTCATCAGACCAAGAAATATTAGGTATACTAACATAGAGTTGACTATGTGGTGGAGCAATGACTTGATAAGTGATAGTAGCAAAATCGTTATTCGAGTTGCTAACATTTTTAGCCACGCGCTGATTCAAAGATTTAGCCTCATTATCAGAAAGTTGGGACGAAGCCCGTTTAAAGTATGTTAAGTTAAGTCCAGCTAGAGCATTTATCAAGCTAGTTTGGTTGTCAAGTGTATTGACAGTAAAGTCAACATCAGTGTAAACCCCATCAGTTAAGATAGCAAGCTGGCTAGCATTATCATTTTGGTAAAGTCTTACTGCCTTCTCAGAAGCTATGTAATTAAATCCATACTTATTCAGGTCAAAGTTCGATAAATTATATTTTACTCCGAAGAGGCTATCAGCAATAAGTGTATTATTTTGGTAACGGAGGTTTAAATTAGTTCCTTCAGATTTGAACCCCAACCTGTCTAGTGTTGAGCTTGAAGCAGTATTTCGAATGGATGAAAATTGAGAAATACCATTATAATTGAATTTCATACTGTCGTTACCAGTTTGAGCCTCAAGTGTCTCCGTACGGAAAAAATACTTATTAGTCAGCTTCGTATCTGAAACCAATTTTGAAATTGCCGACATATTCCGTAGGTAGCCTTCACGAGTTGGAAAAATCCACTCATTTCCAAGAGCTCCAACAACATAGTAAGTACTTAGTCCAAGCTCAAAAATGCAGAATAAGAAGGTGAAATAGCGAAAAACACTCCTAGGAATCTGCTGTTTAAAATAGCTAATAAATAGAATGGCATAGGCTAATAGAAATGCTATGCTTAATAGCCAGGAAACTGGTTCAATGAAACTATAATGAGACCGAAATATCCAAGTTAGTAAGTAAGCAGCACTCAATCCTATGAAAGGTAAGAGTAGTCTTTTTAGAGAAAACTTTTTAATTCTGTTGAGAGTTTCTCCTGCCAAAAGAACAATTAGGAGAGAAAGAAGCCAAGAATAGCGATGGAGAAACATGTTAGGTGCATGCATGCCTTGCCAAAACAAATCAAGAGGTTGTAAGTTGAAACTAGCAATAAAGAAAGCTAATAACAAGAAGTAGCCTAAACGTAGTGATAGCTTGATTTCCTTACTAATAAAGAAAAGTAGAAAAAGAATCAAAGGTAAGAGTCCGACATAAATCATAGGGATTGATCCAAATTTAGTAGTATCGTAAACTCCGACCAGATTTTTGGCAAAGAAATCAAAATAGTATGTGGATTCTGTCAATAAACTTGACGCAGCTGTAAACTTCTCACCATGTGTAGTTAAATCAAGGAGTGTTGGAAGTAGCATGATAGTGCTACTTAGACCAGCAAGTATAGAGACAATTCCAAAGTCTATAAAATGAAGGATTTTGCTCTTCCATCCCGTGATAGTTATTAGTTGTATAATAGTGTAAAGGGTTAAAAAGATAGACATCATATATCCAAAATAGTAGTTTTGGATAAAAAGACAGGTTAGACTCAAAAAGTATAGCCCACGTTTATTGAATCTTAGTAAAAGGTGTAACCCTAATATGATTAAAGGTGCTAAAATAAAGGCATCTAGCCAAGTATTAATTTCTAACTGACTGGTAGCAAAGCTCATCAAAGAAAATCCTGTAGAAAGACATAAGATGAAACTTCTTGAGACTTTTGTAAAGAGATGCTTAAAACTGAAGGCTCCTGACAGACCAATAAGTCCGAACTTAAGCAGTGTTATGTAATAAAAAGCATCTGCCATTTGGTTGACGGTAAAGAAATAGTAGAGTGGAGACAAGAAGGAACCTAAGTAATAGCTTGTTAGGGCATAGAAATTAAGCCCTAATCCACTTGTAAAGGTGTAAAAGAGGCTCCCATCTCCATGAAGTATATTTCTCAGTTCGGTTGCAAATATCACATACTGATGAAAACCATCACTTGTTAAAATAGTTCTCTCACTACCAGGATAGATTTTTTGGCTGTATAATACACCTATCATGATTAGTACTGGCAAGAAAAAAGCAGCCAGATAGAATAATAAGGTCGTATAGTATTTTTTATTTGTCATAATGATATTAAGACAGGTTGGGATATCCCAACCTGCATCTTTTTAAAGTTTAATCAGCCCATAGTGCTTTGACTTTAGCTTGAACTTCTTCATTTTCAAGGAACTCATCATAAGTTTCATCGATACGGTCAATAACACCATTTTTAGAAACAACTACGATGTGGTTCGCTATCGTTTGGATAAATTCGTGGTCATGGCTGGCAAAGATAACAGACTCTTTGAAGTCACGGACGCCATCATTCAGACTTGAAATTGACTCCAAATCCAAGTGATTAGTTGGATCATCTAGAAGGAGGACGTTAGATTTCAGAAGCATGAGTTTAGAAAGCATGACACGTACTTTTTCTCCCCCTGAGAGGACGCTAACAGACTTCTTAACCTCATCTCCTGAGAAGAGCATACGCCCAAGGAATCCACGCAAGAAGGTATCATCGTCTTCCCCTTTTTCAGCAAACTGACGAAGCCATTCAAGGATTGATTCACCGGATGCAAAGTCTTTAGAATTGTCTTTTGGAAGGTAAGAACGGCTAGTTGTAACACCCCATTTGATTGTCCCTTCATAGTCGATATCATCAGCTAGGGCACGAATTAAAGCAGTGGTTTGAATATCGTTTTGACCGATAATAGCTGTCTTATCCCCTGGACGTAGGATGAAACTAATGTTATCAAGAATGGTTTCACCATCCATCTTAACAGTGAGATTTTCAACTGTCAGAAGATCATTACCGATTTCACGTTCTGCTTTGAAGTTGATAAACGGATATTTACGGCTTGATGGGACGATTTCTTCTAGCTCAATTTTATCAAGCATTTTCTTACGAGAAGTCGCTTGTTTAGATTTTGAAGCGTTGGCAGAGAAACGTGCAACGAACTCTTGAAGTTCTTTGATTTTTTCTTCTGCTTTGGCATTGCGGTCAGCTTGCAAGCGTGCAGCCAATTCTGAAGATTGTTTCCAGAAATCATAGTTACCAACATAGAGTTTGATTTTACCAAAGTCAAGGTCGGCCATATGCGTACAAACCTTGTTCAAGAAGTGACGGTCATGGGATACGACAATTACAGTATTTTCAAAATCAATCAAGAAATCTTCAAGCCAAGAGATTGACTGGATATCAAGACCGTTGGTAGGTTCGTCAAGAAGAAGTACATCAGGTTTACCAAAGAGCGCTTTTGCAAGGAGGACTTTCACCTTGTCACCATTAGATAATTCGCTCATATTTTGATAGTGAAGGTCTTCTGAAATATTTAGATTCTGGAGTAATTGTGAGGCTTCGCTTTCAGCTTCCCAACCACCTAATTCAGCAAATAGACCTTCTAATTCAGCAGCACGAACACCATCCTCATCTGAAAAATCTTCCTTCATGTAGATGGCGTCTTTTTCTTTCATAATGTCGTAGAGTCGTTCATTTCCCATGATAACAACATCAATGACGCGTTCATCTTCATAGTCAAAGTGGTTCTGACGAAGAACAGAAAGACGCTCATCAGGACCAAGAGAGATATGTCCTGTTGTTGGTTCGATATCACCAGCTAAAATTTTCAAAAAAGTAGATTTCCCAGCACCATTAGCACCAATAAGACCGTAAGTATTACCGGGTGTGAAGGCAATGTTAACATCATCAAAAAGTTTACGATCGCTAAAACGAAGCGATACATCCGATACAGTAAGCATATAATATCCTTTATTTTTATTCTTAAATACTATTTTACGAGAAATTAGACTTTATTTCAATCGATTTTATAAGGGATTAATAAAGTCATTTGGAACACTCTGGTAATCTTTTTGAAGGCTAAATCCACGTCCCATAACTGTAGAAGCAGGGATAATGACAATGAAGGCAGTTTCGTCTATTTTTTGGATTTCTTCTTGGACTTTTGGGACCTCATGAGTTGACAAGGTGGTCATAATCATATTTTGAGAATGTCCAGTATGCCCACCAAGAACTGGAATTTTTGTTGCACCTCGATCAGCAACATTAGTGATGTAGTTTAGGATTTGATTACTCTTTTGCGAAATGATTAGTAGATTCCGTGAAGAGTTGAGTCCCACCATCATTTTGTCAATTGTAAGAGAGACAACTCCAAGCGATAGAATGGAATACATTACAGTATCAGGAGGAAAGGCGATGGCACTAATGGTGACAATGATTCCATCAACTATGAGTAGGACCACTCCTAGAGGTAGAGGTGTGTATTTATTAAGAATTTGTGTGATAATCCCTGTTCCCCCAGTTGAGGAATTCCCATAAAAGACTATTCCTAGTCCTAATCCTAGTACAATTCCACCAAAAATCGCTGCTAACAAAGGTTGTTTGGTAAGCGTAGGTAAACCTTCGGTTAATTTAATAAAAGTCGGGAAAATTAGAGATCCATAGAAAGTTTTTAGGAGAACTTCGCGGCCAAGGAAGCACCAACATAAAATTAACAAAGGGATAGTTGTTGCTAAGACAAAATTAGCATTATTCCAACCAAAAAGAGCATTTAAACTAATGGCTAGCCCTCCGACACCACCTGAAGCAATATTATTCTTAACTAAAAGTGAGTTATAACCAACTGCAGCTATAAAAGAACCGATTGTAACTAAAAGTATGTCTATTATTCGACGTTTCATATATTATCTCCCAGATATGATATTCCTATTATCAAGTCTTTTTTAGTATCCGTCAAGTAATGACTATTTTGATTGTTTAGAAGGTTATGTTTCACGTGAAACTAGAAACATAACCTTGACAAAAATAGATAAAACAATGTAGAATAATAGTCATCAGAAGAGTAATTCTTTCTTTCTTTTTAGAGAGCTGGTGGTAGGTGTAAACCAGTATGAGGGTAGAATGAATGGGCTGAAGAAATTTGACGATTAACGTGAACACATAAACGTTAGGTTTGGCACCCCTTACCGTGCAACTTCTTTGTTGAGAAGTTTTGAGATGATAGCTTTACAAAGAGTTATCAACTGAGGTGGTACCGCGTATCAAAAGTGATTAACGCCCTCACGCATATTTTTGCGTGGGGATTTTTTTATTAGAGAGGTAATTATATGACGAAACCGATTATTTTAACGGGAGACCGTCCAACAGGAAAACTCCATCTTGGACATTATGTGGGTAGTCTAAAGAATCGTGTACTGTTACAAAATGAAGATAAATACAAGATGTTTGTATTTTTAGCTGACCAGCAAGCCCTTACTGATCACGCGAAAGAGTCAGAAATCATCAAAGAATCGATTGGGAATGTTGCTTTAGATTATCTTTCTGTAGGTTTGGATCCAGCGAAGTCGACTATTTTCATTCAAAGTCAGATTCCTGAGTTAGCTGAGTTGACTATGTATTACATGAACCTAGTTTCATTGGCACGTTTAGAGCGTAATCCAACAGTTAAGACAGAAATTGCTCAAAAAGGCTTTGGAGAATCTATTCCAACAGGTTTTCTAGTTTATCCAATTTCTCAGGCAGCTGATATCACGGCATTTAAAGCAAATTATGTTCCTGTAGGGAATGACCAAAAGCCAATGATTGAGCAGACACGTGAAATTGTACGTAGTTTTAATCATACTTACAACTGCAATATTTTGGTTGAACCAGAGGGAATATACCCCGAAAATGAAGCTGCAGGACGCCTCCCGGGTCTAGATGGTAATGCTAAGATGTCTAAATCCTTGGGAAATGGAATCTTCCTTTCAGATGATGAGGATACTGTTCGTAAAAAAGTCATGAGCATGTATACTGATCCAAATCATATTCGTGTGGAAGATCCAGGCCAAATCGAAGGTAATATGGTTTTCCATTATCTTGATATCTTTGGTCGCGAAGAGGATGCTGTTACAATTGCTGAAATGAAGGAACATTATCAGCGCGGTGGTTTGGGAGATGTGAAAACAAAACGTTATCTTCTAGAAATTTTAGAACGTGAGTTGAATCCAATTCGTGAACGTCGTTTAGAGTATGCCAAGGATATGGGGGAAGTTTTCCGTATGCTTGAAAATGGTAGTCAAGCTGCGCGCGAGGTTGCTGGACAAACATTAGCAGAAGTAAAAGAAGCGATGGGAATTAAATATTTCTAAGATATAAAAATAGGGACTCAAGATCATCTGGGGCCCTATTTTATTTGGAAAAAGGTTTTCTTATAATCTTATGCGAAATCTGTTGACAAATCTGTTTAGCATGATATGATATTATCAATTAAAAAATAGACTGGGGTTTTTGTACCTCAAAACTTTGAGAAAAGAGGACGATTATAATGTCAAATTGGAACACTAAATTCTTGAAAAAAGGTTACACTTTTGATGATGTATTGCTTATTCCTGCGGAAAGTCATGTTCTACCAAACAACGTCAACTTGAAGACGAAATTGGCTAAAAATTTGACATTAAATATCCCAATAATCACTGCAGCCATGGATACGGTAACAGATAGTAAGATGGCTATCTCAATTGCTCGTGCAGGTGGCTTGGGTGTTATTCACAAAAATATGTCTATTGCGGAACAAGCTGAAGAAGTTCGCAAAGTAAAACGCTCTGAAAATGGTGTAATCATTGATCCATTCTTCTTAACACCAGAACATAAAGTTGCTGAAGCTGAAGAATTGATGCAACGCTATCGTATCTCAGGTGTTCCAATCGTTGAGACACTTGAAAATCGTAAATTGGTTGGTATTATCACAAACCGTGATATGCGCTTTATCTCTAATTACGAGACACCAATTTCAGAACATATGACTTCTGAGAAATTGGTCACTGCTCCAGTTGGAACAGATCTTGAAACTGCTGAAAGCATTCTTCATGAGCATCGCATTGAAAAGTTGCCTTTAGTTGATGAAGATGGTCGTTTGTCAGGTCTCATTACTATTAAGGATATCGAAAAAGTCATTGAGTTTCCTAATGCAGCTAAGGATGAATTTGGTCGTCTTTTGGTGGCAGGTGCTGTAGGGGTTACTTCTGATACTTTTGAACGTGCAGAAGCTCTCTTTGAAGCAGGTGCAGACGCTATTGTTATTGATACAGCGCATGGTCACTCAGCAGGTGTTCTTCGCAAAATTTCTGAAATTCGTGCTCACTTCCCAGACCGTACTTTGATTGCAGGAAATATTGCAACGGCTGAAGGTGCGCGTGCGCTTTATGAAGCAGGTGTTGATGTCGTTAAAGTAGGTATCGGACCAGGTTCTATTTGTACAACACGTGTGGTTGCGGGTGTAGGTGTACCTCAAGTGACTGCTATTTACGATGCTGCTAGTGTTGCGCGCGAATACGGAAAAACAATTATTGCTGATGGAGGTATCAAATACTCAGGTGATATTGTAAAAGCTCTTGCAGCAGGTGGTAATGCTGTAATGCTTGGTTCTATGTTTGCCGGTACTGATGAAGCACCAGGTGAAACTGAGATTTTCCAAGGTCGTAAATATAAGTCTTACCGTGGTATGGGATCAATTGCAGCTATGAAGAAAGGATCAAGTGATCGTTATTTCCAAGGCGCTGTGAACGAAGCTAATAAACTAGTTCCAGAAGGAATTGAAGGACGTGTAGCTTATAAAGGTTCTGCTGCTGATATCGTATTCCAATTGATTGGAGGCATCCGCGCAGGTATGGGTTATACAGGGGCGGAAGATATCAAAGATTTACATGACAAAGCACAGTTTGTTGAAATGTCAGGTGCAGGACTTATTGAAAGTCACCCTCATGATGTTCAAATTACAAACGAGGCACCTAACTATTCAGCTCATTAAAAGACACAAAAGTACTTACCAGGCGGCAAGTACTTTTCTTTACATCAAAATTTATAATAGGTTTACAACACGTTTACGCAAATAAAGTTGTTGGTACAGGGTTTAATGGGACTGGTTTACAAGATGTTTAACATTAATTGCCACATGTGTCAACTTCACAAAAAAAACAAAAGTTAGATTTTTTCTGTCTAACTTTTGGGGTGTAGGTCATTAATCGACTTGCTTTTCATAAATAGTACCATTCTTAACTAAGAAGGTCTTTAAATTGGGTGGTAGGTTGCTAAGATGATTGAGTGAGGTTGTTGTCATGAAAGTTTGAACCTCTTCATCAATACTTTCTAGTAATTTAAGTTGACGGTGATTGTCAAGCTCACTCATGACATCATCAAGGAGAAGAACAGGAAAATCCCCTGTCACTTTTTTAATCAGAGCAATCTCAGCCATTTTTAATGAAAGAATAAGGCTACGTTGCTGCCCCTGACTACCGAAAGATGCGTTCATGTCATTAATGTAAAATGTTAAATCATCCCTATGTGGACCAACACCGGTATTCTTTTTGAAGATATCTCTTTTGTGATTTTGGTTTAATGTAGTTAAAAATGATTCTCGAATATCTTTACTATTTTGTATTGGGATATTAGATTCGTAGGAGATTTTAAGACGCTCAATCTGATTTGAGAGATTACTATGATGTCTATCAGCTTCCTCTTCTAATTGCTTGATAAATTCTAGTCTATGTTTAATAACTCGTGTTCCAAAATCAGCAAGTTGCTCATCTAAAACTGAGAGGAAATTAATGTCTACCTTGTCAGTAGATTTGAGATAAGCATTACGTTGCTTAAGAACATGATTGTAACTTGATAGGTCTGAGAGGTAAACAGGCTTAATCTGTCCTAAATCAATATCTATAAATTTACGTCTTAGGCTTGGAGACCCTTTTACAAGTTGTAAATCCTCAGGAGCAAAGAGTACCACCGTCATGTGACCTATATAATCAGATAATTTTGCTTGCTTGAGGTGGTTGACCTTTGTAACTCGTCCTTTATTAGATAAGTTGATTTCCAGAGGTAGCTTTCCACTATGACGATGCACGATGCCGTTTAGTTTAAGATTATTTTGCTGAAATTGAATTAGTTCCTTGTCTGAACGGGTCCGATGACTACGTGTTAATGCTAGAAAATAGATAGCTTCAAGAATATTTGTTTTTCCTTGGGCATTGCGTCCAAGAAAAATATTGAGATGGGGTGAAAAGCTCACAGAGACTTCAGAATAATTTCTAAAGTGTTGAATATCAATTTTTTCAAGCCACATGGTTAGATTCCTGGGAAACGGACAGGTTTCCTTTTTGTTTTATTACTTTCTTTTGTTTGGCGTTTTTTTTGTTTCTTTTTGTTATCTTGATTCATTTTTTTAACAATAGCAGAAACACGTGCTTTCTCAGCGACTTCTTTTTTATGTTTTTCAATTTCATCTTGTGTAGGAACTACCATAGTAATTTCAAGCTCTTCAGACGGTATGGTAATAACATCTCCATAACGAAGTTTTTTTCCACGACGTTTTTCATCCTCACCGTTGAATAAAACAACATTGTTAGCTAAAAAACCTTTAATAGCTCCACCACTGTGAATGATGCTTAATTCTTTTAAAAGTGCCTGCAGTGTGATGTATTCATCAAATAATTTATATTCCATAGAACCTCAACTTTCTCTTGAGATAAGATAGCATAAAAATGGTATAATTGAAAGCATAAACTTTTTAGAGGTTATCAATGAAAATTGCTGATGGTGTATATGTACACTTCATTCCAACACAAAAATATAAAACTAACCGTATTGTTTTTCGAATGACGGGTTCTTTGAATAAACAAACAATTGCTAAACGGGCTCTAGTTTCACAAATGTTAGCTACAGCTAATCAAACATATCCAACAGTACAGTCTTTCAAAGAGAGATTAGCTTCACTTTATGGGACACAGTTGTCAACCAGAGTGTCAACGAAAGGGTTGACACATAGTGTTGACATTGAGTTGACATACCTAAAAGACTCCTTTATTCCAATGAATACAGGTTTATTTTGGGAAGTCTTAGATTTTTTGAAGGATTGTCTTTACAAGCCATTGTCAAGAGTAGCTCAATACCAAAATAAAGTATTTGATATAGAAAGACAAAATTTAATGACCTACCTGGATGTCGATACAGAGAATAATTATTACTATAGTGAAGTTCAGGGACGAGAGCTTTACTTTGTAAACGAGGCCTTGAAAGTTCCCAAGTATGGGCGAGTAGAACTTGTTGAAGCGGAAACATCGTATACAGCTTATCAAGAATTTCAAAGCATGTTGACTAGAGATCGAATTGATATCTTTATGGTTGGGGAATTTGATGACTATCAGGTACTTCAAGGTTTACACCGCTTTCCTTTAGAAGGACGTCAAGTTGATTTACAGTTTAGTTATAATCAACCTTATTCCAAAGTTGTGAAAGAAAAGATAGAGGCTAGGCAGAGTAGTCAATCTATTTTACAGTTAGGTTATCAATTTCCTTGTCAATATGGAGATAAAGATTATTTTGCTTTAATTGTTTTCAATGCCATGTTTGGTGAATTTGCTCATTCAGCTTTATTTACAAAGATTCGAGAAAAAGAAGGACTGGCTTATTCAATTAGTAGTCAATTTGATGTCTTTACAGGTTTACTAGAAGTTTACGCTGGAATTGAAAAATCTAATAGAAATCAAGCTATGCGAGGGATTAGCAGAGAGTTGAATCATATTAAATTAGGACGTTTTTCAAGCTCCCTTTTGAAACAAACAAAAAAAATTATACGAATGAATGCTCTTCTCTCTGAGGATCATGCATTAACACTAGTAGAACAACATTTTAATAAGGTTATTTTTGGCGATAAAAGTATCTCATTAGAGGATTGGTTAGATAAAATCGAGAAAGTTACTAAAAAAGATGTTTGCCGTGTAGCACGTCAAGTCAAGCTACAGAGTTTGTTCTTTTTAGAAGGAGTATCTTAAAATGGCTGCTTTGAAAAAACGTTATTATCCAAAGCTTGCTGAGGAAGTTTATTCAGCAACTTTAGATAATGGTATGTCTTTATCTATTATCAAGAAAAAAGGATTCATTGAAAAAGCCGCCTTTTTGTCTACAAATTTTGGATCGCTAGATAATCACTTTTATATTGATGGTAAGTTGCAGACATACCCTGCTGGTATTGCTCATTTTCTTGAACACAAGTTATTTGAGGATGATCAGGGAAGGGATGTTACATTGGACTTTGTAAGGCTTGGGGCTGATGTTAATGCTTTTACAACCTTGGATAGGACAACATACTATTTTTCAACAATTGATCACTTTGAGGAGTCACTGGAGCTTTTGATGAAGTTTACAACTGAGTTTACAAGTTCCGAAGATGCTGTCAACCATGAAAAAAGAATCATTGAACAAGAAATAAACATGTATCAGGATGACCCTGATTATAGAGTTTATTTAGGGTGTTTACAAAGTTTGTATCCCAATACTATCTTAGGGCAAGATATTGCTGGAAGCATTGATAGCATTGGAAAAATTACTGAAAAAGATTTGAAAAATAATTTTAATTATTTTTATAGACCAGAGAACTGTCATCTTGTCTTAATAGGCGATTTTGATATTGAGCGAATTTACAGTTTTGTAAAGGAAAAGCAAAGTAAGTTTACAACAAATCATAAAATAGTCGAAAAAGAAAAGCAACCCATTGAATCGGATATCCAAAAGTTAGATAGTCTTCAAATGGACATCTCGATTTCAAAACTAGCCATTGGTTTTAAGAACGTTCATTTTTCCGATAATCGTATGAGAGAGAGCTTATTGGTACAATTGTTATTTAATTTATTGTTTGGATGGACATCTCCTTATTATCAAAGTTGGTATGCAGAAGGAAAAATAGATGAGTCTGTATCAATTGAATATGAGGTATCTAGCAGATATTCATTTGTTATTATGACTATGGACACTGCAGAACCCATCCGTATGTCAAGTTTAATTCGTCAAGTGATGACGTCAGCAGATAAACAAAGATTGTTGACAGAAGAAGCATTGGATTTACAAAAGAAAGCTTTGTATGGTGAATTTTTACGTAGTTTAGACAATATTCAGAATTTAGGTAGCCAGTATTTAGCTTATTCAGATGAGGGCAAAACATACTTTGATTTTGGTCAGGAATTGATGAGTATTACTTCTAAGGATTTGAAGGATTTTCTAAAACACTATCTCTCAAATATGGTGATTACCGATTTTGTTGTCTTCCCTAAATAAGTAATTATTTGCTATAATATAAACATTAAAACAAAGAAGAATATTAGAAAGGGGAAAAATGAAGCGATACTCTCTTGGTGAGCAATTACGTGCAGCGCGAATAAAAAAAGAATTAAGTCTATATGATGTAGAAAAAATTTCTGGGGTTGAAGCTCAGTATCTTCTAGCTATGGAAATGGATCAACTTAAAGCTTTACCAAAGGACATTCAGCAAGAAGCACTTGAAAAGTACGCTACTTCGGTTGGTTTAGATGGAAAACGTCTGTACGAAGAGCAGAAAAAGAATGAGCAAAAAGTTAAAGAAGAAAAGAAACGAGCTGAACGTAAGGAAGATATTTTAGATACTAAAACGCCTATGTCACGTTTTTCAAAACATAAACGTGAAGAAAAAAGAAAGTCTAACTATATCCCCTTACTAATTCTGAGTGCAGTTTCATTACTTATCATCTGTTCAGTTGGATATATTATTTTTAGGCACCTCTCTAATCAACCTCAGGTGATTAAACCCAATACGATCTCTACAGTTAATCACTTATCAATTGCAGGTGGATCTAAGTCATCTCGAAGCATTTCTGAGGTTACAGTATCGGGGGCAAATGTTGCAACGACAACTCAAGGGAATCAATTAATGGTTGATTTCTCCAATGTAAAATCTTCAGTAGTTTTAGAAGTGGAGTTATCAGAAAATAGTAGCGATACATGGTTTTCTGTAGACAACTCAGATACTTCAGAGAGTTATCATCTTTCAAAAACGAATAAATCAAAATACTCACTAGATTTTTCTGATAAAATCAAAACAACTCAAATTATTATCGCTCAATCTTCAAAAGTTACTCTAAAGGTAAATGGGGAGTCACTTGATTTATCTCAACTAGACCAAAATACACCTAGCTACCTAACATTAAGAATCCAATAGAATCGAGAAGAAATGTTTAAAAAAGAAAATTTACCTAACTTATTGACACTTGCCAGAATTGTTTTAATTCCCATCTTTTTATTGATGACATCACTTGCATCTAGTAATGTGATGCATATTGCTGCAGCAGTTGTCTTTGCTATTGCCAGTATTACAGATTATTTAGATGGTTATTTGGCACGAAAATGGCATGTTGTTACTAATTTTGGGAAATTTGCAGATCCTTTAGCAGATAAAATGTTGGTAATGTCAGCTTTTATTATGCTAGTAGGTATTAATCAAGCTCCTGCTTGGGTTGTTTCAGTTATCATCTGTCGGGAGTTGGCAGTTACAGGACTTCGTCTTTTGTTAGTCGAAAACGGTGGTACAGTTCTCGCTGCGGCTATGCCTGGTAAGATTAAGACAGTGACTCAGATGTTATCTATCATTTTATTATTGTGTCACGTACATTTTGTAGGGACAATCATGCTGTATGTTGCTTTATTCTTTACGATTTACTCAGGCTATGATTATTTCAAGGGTGCAGGTTTCTTGTTTGAGGACACCTTTAAGTAATACGATAAACCAATGATTGAAATAAAAAATTTAAAGTTTAAATATAATCAAGATCAAACCTCCTATACCCTAAATGATGTATCGTTTCACGTGAAACGTGGGGAATGGTTATCCATTGTAGGCCATAATGGATCTGGAAAATCTACGACAGCACGTCTAATTGACGGACTATTAGTGGCAGAGTCTGGGCAGATTATTATTGATGGTCAAGAATTAACAGAAGAGAATGTCTGGGATATTCGTGATAAAATTGGCATGGTTTTTCAAAATCCAGATAATCAATTTGTTGGAGCCACTGTTGAAGATGATGTTGCTTTTGGTCTTGAAAATAAGGGCCTTTCCTATGAGGAGATGGTTTCTAGAGTTCAAGAGGCATTATCTTTTGTAGGTATGACGGAGTTTAAGGACAGAGAACCAGCCAGATTATCTGGTGGTCAAAAACAACGTGTGGCTATTGCTGGGATTGTTGCGATGAGACCTTCTATTCTGATTTTGGATGAAGCAACAAGTATGCTTGATCCAGAAGGTCGTCAGGAATTAATTCAATCTATTAAGGCTATTCGTCAACAATATGGAATGACTGTTTTATCAATTACTCATGATCTCGATGAGGTTGCGATGAGCGATCGTGTTTTAGTTTTAAAAAAAGGTAAAGTGGAGTCCATTTCAAGTCCTCGTGAACTGTTTAGCAGAGGCTCAGAGTTGGTTAACTTAGGTCTTGATATCCCTTTTAGTGCATTACTAACTCAGAAACTTAGAAATCAAGGTTTGATAGATTGTGAAGACTATCTGACAGAAAAGGAATTGGTAGAACAATTATGGGAATCTCTCTCGAAAATGTAAGTTATACCTATCAAGCGGGTACTCCTTTTGAGGGGCGTGCCCTTTTTGATATGACAACTACGATAAAAGATGGTTCGTATACAGCCTTTATTGGACATACAGGGAGTGGTAAATCAACGATTATGCAGTTGCTGAATGGACTTTATTTACCAACTAGTGGTCAGGTTAAAGTTGATGATGCTATTATAACTAGTCAATCCAAGAATAAGGAAATAAAGACAATCCGTAAAAAGGTCGGTTTAGTTTTTCAATTTCCAGAAAGTCAGTTATTTGCAGAAACTGTTTTAGAAGATATTGCTTTTGGACCCCAGAATTTCGGAGTTTCTAAGAAAGAGGCTGAACAGCGTGCTCTGGAAAGTCTAAGATTAGTTGGTCTCTCAGATGAGTTGCGTGACCAGAATCCTTTTGATTTATCGGGAGGGCAGATGCGACGTGTCGCTATTGCAGGTATTCTAGCTATGCAACCAGATATTCTAGTATTGGATGAACCGACTGCTGGTCTTGATCCTCAGGGACGAAAGGAGTTAATGTCACTCTTTAAGCAGTTACATCTTTCTGGAATGACGATTGTCTTGGTTACACATTTGATGGATGACGTTGCAGATTATGCAACAGCTGTGAATGTTATGGAAAAAGGACACCTAGTATTGTCAGGAACCCCTAAAGATGTTTTCCAAAAAGTCGCTTTTCTCAAAGAAAAACAGTTAGGTGTTCCTAAAATCACAGAGTTTGCGCTACAACTACAAGAAAAAGGTTATAGCTTTGAAACTCTTCCTATTACAATAGAGGAATTTGTAGAGGTGTTGGTTCATGGATAAGTTAATTATTGGACGTTATATTGTTGGTGATTCTTTCATACACCGATTAGATCCTAGAAGTAAATTATTAGCCATGCTAATTTATATTGTCATCATTTTTTGGGCTAATAATCCTGTAACTTATGCTGTGATAACTCTATTTACACTTTTCTTGGTTTTCTTGTCTAAAATTAAGCTTGGTTTCTTTTTGGGTGGTATTAAACCGATGATTTGGATTATATTATTCTCTACCTTGTTTCAAGTTTTCTTCAATACAAGAGGGAATGTGCTTTGGTCCATTGGCTTTTTTAAGATTACGGAAGTTGGTTTAAATCAAGGTTGGATGATATTCCTTAGGTTTATTCTCATTATTAGTTTTTCCACCTTACTTACTCTAACAACTACGCCGTTAAGTTTATCTGATGCAGTAGAGTCACTTTTAAAACCGCTGACTATTTTTAAAGTACCAGCACATGAAATTGGTCTAATGTTATCTTTGAGTTTACGTTTTGTACCAACCTTGATGGACGATACAACGCGTATTATGAATGCTCAGAAGGCGCGTGGTGTTGATTTTGGTGAAGGAAATATTATTCAAAAGGTTCGGTCAATTATACCAATCTTAATTCCTTTGTTTGCATCTAGCTTTAAACGAGCAGATGCTCTGGCTATTGCTATGGAAGCGCGAGGTTATCAAGGTGGTGAGGGACGAACAAAATATCGTCGACTTTTATGGAACGGTCGAGATACTTTGTCAATTACTGCTATTTTAGCTTTGGGGTTAATACTTTTTTATCTTAAGAGCTAATTCGTAAAAATGAATAAAAACTAGGTCTTAAGACCTAGAAGTATTTGAAGAACGTCTATTTAGGCGTTCTTTTTCGTCTAATCCCAACCTACCTGTAATATTTTTAATATCCTTAACAAGAGGATGTTATATTTGCACGGTATTATAGATACATGGTTATAGTTCTTCGGCTTAATCTGGATAAAAAATCCCTATAGAGAATAAGCCAGTTGATTAACCTATTGGTCATAAATAAAATAATTTAATATCTTTGACTAGTATGGATTGGACTATAAATAGATAAAGGAGCATCATCATGCAAACAAAGAATACATCTAACACTAAAAAATTAGGTCTTTTTGGACTTGTTACAGTGGCAACACTTGGAGCAACAGCTTTAGCTAATGCGGAAACTTACACAGTTCAAAAAGGAGATACCCTTTCAGCTATTGCTAAGAAGAATGGTACGACAGTGGACGAAATCGTTTCAAAAAATGGCATTCAAGATGCTAATAAGATTTCTATTGGTCAAAACTTAACGATTAATGAAACCACTGAAGAGCCAACAGAGACACCTGCTTCAGTAGAACCATCAACTGCAACAGAAACTGTTTCTGAATCAGCAACATCAACAGATTCTACACAAAGTGAAAGTAACCAAACGACCGACACAAATCTTTCTTCTTCAGAGGCAGCTGCTAAGGAAGAAATCGCTCAACGTGAGTCAAGTGGTAGCTACACAGCTCAAAATGGACAATATTATGGACGTTATCAATTATCTTCATCATATTTGAATGGTGATTTGTCTCCTGAGAACCAAGAAAAAGTAGCAGATAATTATGTAGCAAGTCGTTATGGTTCATGGACAGCAGCTCTTGCTTTCTGGAACGCCAATGGCTGGTACTAAAATTTTGTTATTGAATTATGAGAGAATAAAGTAGAAACTCATACAAATAAGAGAAAAATGCCAGATTTTTGGTGTTTTTTTATTGAAATGATAAATTATTGTAATATTAGACATAATACGAATAATCGGCAGTAATATTACTAGGTTATGATGAATATAGTTATAAGAAATAGGAGGGATTTATGTTTAAAAAAAGTTATAAGGGACGCCGTATCAAATTAGCAGTAAAAAAATCATTGGCGGTACCAGTGGCAATTGTAACGAGTTTTATTGTCATTTTGGGAGTCTCACTCTCTACGTTAGTTAATAAAGGATTGGTTAACGCATTCTCAGATTCAGTTACACCAACTCCTTCAACAACATCAACAACAACAGAATCAACAGCAGATTTGGTGAAATCAACAGAGGTTAGTTCAAGCAAAGAGAATAAAGAAAAGGTTGAAGAAAGTAAACTTCAATCAGAGATAACGACCGAAACAGTAGAAGCAGCAGAAACCCCTCAATCAGAGCCTTCAACAACAGCAAGCACAGAGGCTACATTGACTCAAAATAATGGGGCAGCGTCTTCGGGTGCTGCTGCAACTGCTGGCAATGGTTCGGTTATTCTCTCAAATGGAAACACTGCAGGAGAAATCGGTTCTTATGCAGCAGCACAGATGGCAGCAGCAACTGGAGTTCCACAGTCAACTTGGGAGTCGATTATTGCGCGTGAATCAAATGGTGATCATACTGTAGCAAACAGTTCAGGAGCATCAGGCCTTTTCCAAACAATGCCAGGATGGGGTTCAACTGCAACAGTTGAAGATCAAATTCAATCAGCCTTGAATGCCTATAACGCACAAGGGTTGTCAGCTTGGAATTACTAAGATTTATAGAAGTTGGGAGACATCTCTCAGCTTTTTATTTCGGATATTAGCGAACGTTTTCACGGAGCTTTTTGTTATAATAGGGAATGAGAGGTTTAGCAATGAAACAATTTTTTAAATCAAAAGAAAAGTTATGGGTTTCCCTTATTATTATAGCTTTTGCTGTGTTATTGGTTACGCCACAATTATTTACAAGAAAAGTTATTTTAGGTTCAGATTCCATTTTTCATTATAACAGATTTTATGAAGCCGCTATGCAATTAAAGGATGGTAACTTTTCTTACTTTTTGTCTTTGTACGGTTTCCAACAGTCAGGCCGCATTGTCAATGCTCTTTACGGTCCTTTTTTTGCTTATTTACAAGGAGGACTTGTTTTAATAAGTGGCACTTGGTTTCGTTATCAGATTTTGTCAAGGATACTACTACATATATTAGCTGAATCTTCAATGTACGCTTTACTCAAGCAGTGTAAAGTTAAGACAACTATTGCCTTGTCATTAGGTTTACTCTATGCTACAACATTCTCTATCCAGTACTGGACGATGCGTCAGGGGTTCTCTAGTTGGGGAGCAGCTTTACTACCTTTTTGTTTTATCCCAGCAATTCACTACATTTTTTATCAAAAAGTAGAGCCAATTAGACTTGCCTTATCCATGGCGTTGATTTTTCAAGTTCATATACTTAGCGCTTTAATGCTAGTGATGATGTATATTCCTTTTTACCTTTACACCTTTGTAAAGGCATCTGTCACTAAGAAGAAGGAAACTTTCGTACAAGTTTTTATAGCAGTCATTCTTTTCCTCTTACTGACTGTCAATGTCTGGTTAGTACTCCTATATTTGAGAGGTACGAATCATCTTTTAAATCCATTTATAAATAGGGAAATGGGTAAGAATGGGATTGATGGAACAGCAAGATACTGGCTATATACCCCCATTTCCTTAATGGTGTTACTCGTTTTCCAGATTGCTTACGCTATTTTGAATTGGAAAAAATTGGCTAATTGGAAAAAAATATTGCATTTTATTTATTTTATCTTCTTCTTCTTATCAACAGGTCTTTTTCCCTGGCAGTATCTAGTCGAAAATGGAAATACATTTGCTGAATTGATTCAATTTCCATTTCGATTCTTTGTTCCTACAACCATCATGCTTCTAGCCATTACAGGATTAACTGTCACACGATTTGTTAACTGGCGAAAAAGTATTGCTGTGTTACTCTTTGCCTTTGCGGGTATTGGTCTTATTCAGAATATGATGGATACTACCGATCATGTAAAAACTGCGGCACAGGATGGTGAACTTATTTCCATTGCTAAACATACTTATGTTGAGGGTGATTACCAGACGATAAGTCTTACTATGAATGACAGTGATTTGTCACAGTTTTTAAATTTAGTTGTGAAACCGACACCAGATTATGTACCAATTTATGGGACAATCGGTAAGCAGAATACTTACGATCTTTACTATAAAAATGTCGTTAAGAATCAGAGTGCAGAAAAGCTACTCGAAGATGGTTATCTTGTATTAACTTGGCAAGCTGCTGAAGGAGAGGAGCTAAACTTACCAATAGTTGTCTATAGAGATTCCATCTTGACACTAAATGGTCAAGAGCTGAATAAGGATGATTATAGATTGACAACAATTGGTACACCAATAGTTTCATCACAAAAAGGGCAGAATAAGCTGGTGTTAAGTTACCAGGAACCGAGATGGTTAGTTATAGCTATATTGATTCCGATATTAGTCTTGGGAGTAATATCTTTACAGTGGATTTACACGAAAGTAAACATAAAAAAGGTTGCCTAGTGTAACCTTTTTGCATTATTCTTTAATCATGATATAATTAAGCTTGCGTGCTTTTACGCTTCAAATTCGACCTTCAAATCGATATTTGAATAACTAGACCCTTCAAGTCTATGTTAAATTTTATTTGATGGGAGGAGTTATCAATGACTGATAATTCAAAAATACGTGTTGTTGTTGGTATGAGTGGTGGCGTTGATTCATCAGTAACAGCCTTACTCTTAAAAGAGCAGGGTTATGATGTAATCGGTGTTTTCATGAAAAACTGGGATGACACAGACGAATTCGGTGTATGTACGGCAACCGAAGATTACAAAGATGTAGCAGCAGTAGCTGATCAGATTGGTATTCCATACTACTCTGTCAATTTTGAAAAAGAGTATTGGGACCGTGTATTTGAGTATTTCCTTGCAGAATACCGCGCAGGTCGTACCCCTAATCCAGACGTTATGTGTAATAAGGAAATCAAGTTCAAGGCTTTCCTCGACTATGCTATGACATTGGGAGCGGACTATGTGGCTACAGGGCACTATGCACAAGTTGTGCGCGATGAAGATGGTATTGTCCATATGTTGCGTGGTGCAGATAACAATAAAGATCAAACCTACTTCCTTAGTCAACTTTCGCAAGAGCAGTTGCAGAAAACGATGTTTCCTTTAGGACATCTGCAAAAGCCAGAAGTTCGTGAAATTGCTGAACGTGCAGGTCTTGCAACGGCCAAGAAAAAGGATTCAACAGGAATTTGTTTTATTGGTGAAAAAAACTTTAAAGAGTTTCTTAGTCAGTACTTGCCAGCTCAAAAAGGTCGTATGATGACCGTTGATGGTCGTGACATGGGTGAACACAACGGACTTATGTATTACACTATTGGTCAACGTGGAGGTATGGGTATCGGTGGCCAAAAAGGTGGTGATAATGCTCCTTGGTTTGTAGTAGGGAAGGATCTTTCTAAAAACATTCTTTACGTGGGTCAAGGTTTCCACCATGAGTCACTGATGTCAACTTCTCTTGACGCTTCAATGATTCACTTTACTCGAGACATGCCAGAAGAATTTGAAATGGAATGCACAGCAAAATTCCGTTATCGTCAACCTGATAGTAAAGTTACTGTAAAGGTTAAGGGTGATAAAGCTGAGGTGATTTTCGCGGAACCTCAGCGTGCTATTACACCTGGTCAAGCTGTTGTTTTCTATGATGGACAGGAATGTTTGGGCGGCGGTATTATTGACCAAGCCTATAAAGACGGAAAAGTTTGTCAGTATATCTAGCTGAATAAGGAAAAAAGTATGAGTTCTCAATTTTTTTATGCGTTTATGGCCTTCTTTGCCATAATGAATCCAATTTCAAACCTTCCTGCCTATATGGCTTTAGTAGCAGATGATAGTCAAAAGATTTCACGAAAAATTGCATTTAAGAGTCTTCTAATTGCTTTTATAATTGTTACAGTCTTTGTTTTTTCTGGAGATTTGATTTTCAAAGTTTTTGGGATTACAATTGAATCTTTTAGAATTGCAGGAGGAATATTGGTCGCTGTTATAGGTTATCATATGATTAATGGAAACCATTCACCAAGCTACAAGGGTATGGAGCAGCAGGCTTCAAATTCAAATCCTATGTCTGTTGCTATTTCTCCTCTCGCGATGCCACTTTTTGCAGGACCAGGGACGATTACGACAACCCTAAACTTAGCTAATGGGGGTATAAATAATCAATTGATAACAGTAGTTGCCTTTGCTTTACTATGTGTCATCACTTATCTTCTTTTAAGAAGTGCAAAACAAATTGCAGGATTTTTGGGAGAGAATTTGATGAAAATTATAACGAAAATGATGGGACTTTTACTATTTTCAATAGGTGTACAAATGATTATCACTAGTGTTCAGTCATTAATCAAATAGTGATTGTAATTGACAAAACTATTTGATTTGATAAAATAATTTTAACAATAGTCATGATGGTCAAAGCTCATGGGAATTGTGCGTTTTTGCGTACAGTTTTCTGGAGTTTTGACTATTTTTGTAGGAAAAAAACAAAGAAAGGATGAGGCAGTTGACTGTAAATCACTGCAAAAATCTAAAAAATGTCTTACGAGTTTGATGAAAATTTTGATGTAATTGTTGTTGGTGCTGGTCACGCCGGTGTGGAAGCTAGCTTGGCTGCAGCCCGTATGGGATGTAAGGTTTTATTAGCGACTATTAACCTAGAGATGCTGGCTTTTATGCCATGTAACCCTTCTATCGGTGGATCGGCCAAGGGGATTGTTGTTCGTGAAATTGATGCTCTTGGTGGAGAGATGGGTAAGAACATCGACAAAACCTACATTCAAATGAAAATGTTGAATACTGGTAAAGGACCCGCAGTTCGAGCTTTGCGTGCTCAAGCAGACAAAGCCTTGTATGCCATGACAATGAAACATACAGTTGAGCGTCAGGAAAACTTGACTCTACGTCAATCTATGGTTGATGAAATACTTGTTGAAGATGGCAAGGTAGTCGGTGTAAGAACAGCTACAAATCAAAAATATGGAGCTAAAGTCGTTGTTGTGACAACAGGTACAGCTCTTCGTGGAGAAATTATCCTAGGAGAACTCAAATATTCATCAGGGCCAAATAATAGTCTTGCATCAGTTACTTTGGCTGATAATTTGAAGGAACTTGGACTTGAAATTGGTCGATTTAAAACAGGTACTCCTCCTCGTGTCAAGGCATCATCAATTAATTACGAAGAGACAGAGATTCAACCAGGTGACGAAAAGCCGAATCATTTTTCATTCTTGTCGAAGGATGAAGACTATCTTCAGGATCAAATTCCTTGTTGGCTAACTTATACGAATCAAGAGAGCCACGAGATTATCAATAACAATTTACACCGTGCACCGATGTTCTCAGGTATTGTCAAGGGGGTAGGTCCTCGTTACTGTCCATCAATCGAAGATAAAATTGTCCGCTTTGCAGATAAGAATCGTCATCAGCTTTTCCTTGAACCTGAAGGAAGAGAGACTGAAGAAGTTTATGTACAAGGTCTCTCAACAAGCTTACCCGAAGATGTTCAAAAAGAATTGATTCACTCAATCAAAGGTCTGGAAAAGGCAGAGATGATGAGAACTGGCTATGCGATTGAGTATGATATTGTCCTTCCACATCAATTACGTGCAACACTTGAAACGAAGTTAATTTCAGGTCTCTTCACAGCAGGACAGACCAACGGGACTTCTGGATACGAGGAGGCAGCAGGTCAAGGTCTAGTTGCTGGTATTAATGCAGCTCTTAAAGTTCAAGGTAAGCCAGAGCTTATTCTCAAACGTAGTGATGCCTATATTGGTGTAATGATTGACGATCTTGTCACGAAAGGAACCTTGGAGCCATATCGTTTATTGACTTCACGCGCAGAGTATCGTCTTATATTACGTCATGATAATGCTGATATACGCTTGACACCTATTGGTCGAGAAGTTGGCTTGGTTGATGATGAACGTTGGAATGTCTTTGAAATCAAGAAAAATCAGTTTGACAGTGAGTTGACACGTCTGTCAAAAGAAAAATTAAAGCCTATCAAAGAAACAAATGAAAAAATTCAAGCCCTAGGATTTAAGCCTTTGACAGATGCCATGACAGCCAAAGAGTTTATGCGTCGACCAGAGATTGATTACGCTACTGCTACTCAATTTGTCGGTCTAGCTGCAGAAGATTTGGATGCTAGGGTTATAGAGTTGCTTGAAACTGAAATCAAGTACGAAGGTTATATCAATAAAGCTTTGGATCAAGTAGCTAAGATGAAGCGAATGGAAGAAAAAAAGATCCCGAAAAATATTGATTGGGATGCTATTGATTCTATTGCAACTGAAGCTCGTCAAAAATTTAAGAAAATAAATCCTGAAACCATTGGTCAAGCAAGCCGTATTTCAGGGGTTAATCCAGCAGATATCTCTATTTTGATGGTTTACCTTGAAGGTAATAATAAAGCTCGACGTAAAGTGGATTAACAGTCGTAACACTTGTAAAAGCCTTTTAATTAAGGCTTTTTTATGTTATAATCGTTAGATTAAGAGGTTTTATATGAAAAGATTTCACTTTGCAACTATTCATCTGGTAATGATAGGACTAATTCTTTTTGGAATTGCTACCATTTTTGTTCGCGTATTACAATCGGAGTCTGCACTCATTTTTGCGCTTTTTATCATTATGGTAGTAGTTGTTGCACTATTGCATTACCAAAAGACAACATATGAGTCTTTGGAAATAGAGCAATTAGATGAACTGAATCAGGATGTAGAAGATTCTTTGAAGACACTTCTTGGAAAGATGCCTGTCGGAGTTATTACTTTTGACGAAAATGATCATATTGAATGGTTCAACCCCTATGCCAAGTTAGTGCTCTCAGATGAATATGGGAATTTCAATAAGCAGTTGATTGCAGATTTTATCTCCCAGAAACGAAAGGGATCACCTTCAAATGTAATAACTGTTGGTGACAATAAATATGCTGCTTTTGTGGATTTTGATAATAAGCTAATATATTTTATTGACAATGTCTATGATCAAGATGAAAATGTCGATCCAAATATGACTCGACCTGTTATTGGGATTATTTCAGTTGATAACTACGACGATGTGACAGGAAGTTTGCCAGATGCGGATGTTTCAAAAATCAATACATTTGTGGCAGGATTTATTTCTGAGTTTGCTAAGGCTAAGCATATTCATTATCGACGTATTGAAGGGGATCGCTTTTACTTCTTTACCAATTACAGTGTTTTGACAGAATTCATGGATCAAAAATTTTCTGTCTTGGATGACTTCCGTCAACAAGCTCAAGAACGTGGTTTACCACTGACTTTGAGTATGGGAATATCCTTTGGGACGCTTAAGCATGATCAAATCGGGCAAGTTGCCTTGCAGAACCTTAATATTGCACTTGTTCGAGGTGGGGATCAAGCTGTTGTTAAAGAAAATGATGATCACAAGGAACTTCTTTATTTTGGAGGAGGCTCTGTCTCAACAGTTAAGCGTTCTCGTACAAGAACAAGGGCTATGATGACTGCAATCTCAGATAAGTTAAAAACAGTCGAAAAAGTATTTGTTGTTGGTCACAAGAATCTTGATATGGACGCCTTAGGGGCTACTGTTGGGATGGCCCATTTTGCTAGTCAGATTGTTAGAAAGAGCTATGCTGTTTATGATGATATGGCTATGAATGCGGATATTGAGCGTGCGGTCGAACGTTTGAAAGAAGATGGGCAGTCACCACTTATTACACTCTCAGAAGCTGAAGAACTAGTTAACCAACACTCGTTGTTAATTATGGTTGACCATTCAAAAATCAATTTAACCCTATCTCAGGATTTTTATAATCGATTTAATGAAGTTATTGTCGTAGACCATCACCGTCGAGATGATGACTTCCCTGAAAATGCGGTTTTGACTTTTATTGAAAGTGGAGCAAGCTCTGCTTGTGAATTGGTTACGGAGTTGTTACAATTCCAAGGAGCTCCAGAACGTTTGAGTAAAATCCAAGCTTCTATCCTTATGGCAGGTATAATGCTGGATACCAAGAATTTCTCTACGCGTGTTACTAGTCGAACTTTTGATGTTGCCTCTTACCTTCGTAGTTTAGGAAGTGACAGTGGAGAAATTCAAACGATTTCTGCTACTGATTTTGACGAATATCGACGTATTAATGAGTTAATTCTTGCAGGCGAACGAATTACTGATGATATAATCGTTGCTACAGGAGATAACCATAAGTGTTATAATAATGTTGAGATTTCTAAGGCGGCAGATACTATGCTTGCAATGGCTGGAATCGAAGCAACCTTTGTTGTTGCTCGAACAAATAATTCTACTGTAAACATATCTTCTCGAAGCCATAATGCGATTAATGTACAACGTATTATGGAAAAATTAGGTGGTGGAGGACATTTCAACCTAGCTGCCTGCCAGTTACGAGACTGTAGTGTTGCTCAAGCGCAAAATAAATTAATTGAAACTATTATGGGAGAGTTGGCTCCCAAGGAGGATTAAAATGAAAGTTATTTTCTTACAAGACGTTAAGGGTAAAGGAAAAAAAGGTGAAATTAAAGAAGTACCATCAGGTTATGCTCAAAACTTCTTGATTAAAAAGAATCTTGCTAAAGAAGCAACAAACCAAGCTATCGGGGAGTTGAAAGGAAAACAAAAATCAGAAGAAAAGCATGCTGCAGAGTTGTTAGCTGAAGCAAAACGTGTTAAAGAACAACTTGAGAAAGAAGAAAATCGTCTTCAATTTACTGAGAAGGTTGGACCAGATGGTCGTACATTTGGTTCAATTACAGCTAAAAAGATTGCGGAAGGACTTCAGAAACAGTTTGGAATCAAGATTGATAAACGTCATATTGAACTTGAACATCCTATTCGAGCGATTGGTCTGATTGAGGTTCCTGTAAAGCTTCATAAAGAAGTGAGTGCACAAATTAAGCTTAACATCAAAAATAGTGCTGAGTAATTCGTTGACACTATAAGTAAATCTTGTAAAGGAGGGAATAATTGTGGCAGAAGCTCAAGAATTACGAGTGCAACCTCATGATTTAGTAGCGGAACAGTCTGTTTTGGGGGCTATTTTCATTAACCCGGAAAAGTTAATTACAGTTCGAGAGTTTATCGAAGCAGATGACTTTTACAAGTATTCCCATCGTGTCATTTTTAAAGCAATGGTAACCCTGTCGGATCGAAATGATGCTATTGATGCCACGACAGTACGTACTATTCTAGATGACCAAGATGACCTCCAAAATATAGGGGGTATTTCTTATCTTGTAGATTTGGTCAACAGTGTTCCAACATCCGCAAATGCTGAGTACTATGCTAAGATTGTGGCTGAGAAAGCCATGCTTCGCCGTATTATAAATAGGTTGACAGAAACTGTCAACCAAGCATATGAGGGCGCAACTGAATCTGATGAAATTATTGCAAATGCGGAGAAAGCCTTAGTTGATGTTTCAGAGCATAGCAATCGTAGTGGTTTCCGCAAAATATCTGAAGTTCTTGATGTCAATTTTAATACTTTGGAGATGCGTTCACAGCAAACATCAGATGTTACTGGATTACCAACAGGTTTTCGTGACCTTGACAAGATTACAACAGGTTTACACCCGGATCAATTAATTATTTTAGCAGCTCGTCCTGCTGTTGGTAAAACAGCCTTTGTGTTGAACATTGCTCAGAATGTTGGCACCAAGCAAAATAAAGCTGTTGCAGTCTTTTCCCTAGAGATGGGTGCAGAAAGCTTGGTTGATCGTATGTTAGCAGCCGAAGGTATGATTGATTCCCATGCTTTACGTACAGGTCAATTGACAGAGCAAGATTGGAATAATGTTATGATTGCTCAAGGGGCACTGGCTGAGGCACCTATTTACATAGATGATACCCCTGGTATAAAGATTACTGAGATTCGTGCACGATCCCGTAAATTGTCACAAGAAGTAGAGGGGGGTCTCGGTCTCATTGTGATTGACTATTTGCAGTTGATTACAGGGACGCGACCAGAAAATCGCCAACAAGAGGTCTCAGATATTTCAAGACAGTTAAAAATCTTAGCCAAGGAGCTCAAAGTTCCTGTAATTGCCTTGAGTCAGTTATCTCGTGGGGTTGAACAACGTCAGGATAAACGTCCAGTCTTGTCTGATATCCGTGAGTCAGGATCTATCGAGCAGGATGCAGACATTGTAGCTTTCTTATATCGTGATGATTACTACCGAAAAGAGAATGAAGAACCAGAGAATGCGATTGAAGATAATACAATCGAAGTTATCCTAGAAAAAAACCGTGCTGGTGCGCGTGGAACAGTCAAGTTACTATTCCAAAAAGAATATAATAAATTTTCATCGATTGCTCAGTTTGAGGAATCGTAACTTTCAGATTTAAGGAGATATATATGAGTGACGCATTTGCAGATGTTGCTAAAATGAAAAATATTAAGGAAGCTATTAAAGCTCACGAAGGTCAGTTGGTAGAATTGACTCTAGAGAATGGACGTAAACGTGAAAAGAATAAGATTGGTCGTTTGACAGAAGTCTATCCATCATTGTTTATTGTTGAGTATCAGGACTTCAGTTCTCAAGCTGGGGCTATTAATAATAGTTATGTTGAATCTTATACTTATTCAGATATTTTGACTGAAAAGACTCTCATTCGTTATTTGAGTCCTGAGGAACAAGCTGAAATCGAAAATAAATAAGAAAAGGCCTTTACTTGGGCTTTTTTTCGTGGTAAAATAGTCAAGTATGTGAAATAATAGCAGGATAAAATGAAGCTCGTCAACAGGAAGTCGGCTAGAAAAGTAACCTTTGCTGTTTGGGCGAAGTCTTTCTGAACGAATCAGGTTTATCTAAAACGTTATTTCCTAAAAATATTTTTTATAGGAGGACATTATTAATGTCACGTTATACAGGTCCATCATGGAAACAATCACGTCGCCTTGGTTTCTCACTTACAGGCACAGGTAAAGAATTGGCACGTCGTAACTACGTACCAGGTCAACACGGCCCAAATAACCGTTCAAAACTTTCAGAGTACGGTTTACAATTGGCTGAAAAACAAAAACTTCGTTTCTCATACGGTTTGGGTGAAAAACAATTCCGTAACTTGTTCGTACAAGCTACTAAAGTTAAAGGTGGAACACTTGGTTTCAACTTTATGGTTCTTTTGGAACGTCGTCTTGACAACGTTGTGTACCGTCTTGGTCTTGCAACAACTCGTCGTCAAGCACGTCAATTTGTAAACCACGGTCACATCCTTGTTGACGGTAAACGTGTTGATATCCCATCATACCGCGTTGAAGTTGGCCAAGTAATCTCAGTTCGCGAAAAGTCAGCTAAAGTTCCTGCTATCCTTGAAGCAGTAGAAGCTACTATCGGACGTCCAGCATTCGTATCATTTGATGCTGAAAAACTTGAAGGTTCATTGACACGTCTTCCAGAACGTGATGAAATCAACCCAGAAATCAACGAAGCACTTGTCGTTGAGTTCTACAACAAAATGCTTTAATTTTAAGATTATTGTATCGCAAAGCCCGTTATTATGGGCTTTTTGCTTTGTCTTAAATCATTGATTTCTAGGTTTTTTCAGTTATTTGTTCAGTTACAAGTTCCCTAAAGCCATTTCATAGAATGAGACGGCTTTTTTGTTTTCTAACATTAATAAGCTCCTAGTCACTTGTATTAGACTAGGAGCTTGTTCCATTATCTTATGATATGTGATTTTGAGGTATAGTTTATTTATTTTCCAGTCCACCTTCAAAGTCTGCTGAAACATTTGAAACGTAGTTGGTGAAGTAGGCTTCAAAATCTTTTTTTAGTTGTTTGTACTCTTCTTCAGAGTATTCTTTATCCTCTATATAAGCTTGAAATCTAGGGATTTTCAAGTCTTTTTGTAGACGTTGTATTACTTCTGTTTTTGTCATAATGACCTCACTTTCACTCTTTATTTTACCATATTTTAAATTGTATAAAACATATGTGTTGTTTTAATGTTTTACTTTTGATATATTGTCAAAGTTATTTAAGAAGGGAGATACTATGTCTATTATTACACTAATTTTAGCTGGGATTGTTGCTTTGGAGCATCTTTATATCATGTATTTGGAAACTTTTGCAACACATTCAGACACAACTAGTAGAGTCTTCAATATGAGCAAAGAGGAGCTTCAACGTGATTCTGTTACAAACTTATTTAAAAATCAAGGTATTTACAATGGTTTAATCGCTGTATTTCTCTTGTATGGTATTTTTACCAATAGTCAACTACTTGTAACTGTTTTTATTCTTAATGTTTTCTTTGCTGCTGTTTACGGTGCTGTAACTGCTAATAAGAAGATTATTTTTACGCAAGGTGGACCCGCAATATTGACCTTGTTTTCACTTATTATCTCATTGTTCTAGGGATTTAATTATAAGAGAAGAAAGCTACTTTATCTACCGAGATACTTTGTAGCTTTTTTTGTTTTTGGAGTTATTTTATTGTGGAATAAAGCGTAGAAGGAAGTCTGTCATTTCTTGAGGAGACTCTTTTTTTCCTTTATTTATCCAGGCTTGACAAGCGCCAAAAATAGCATGAGCAAAATAAATACTGGCATAATCCTTCTCGAATCCTTTGAGAGCTCTTTTTTCAGCAGTAGGGTCGATAAAGTCTTCAGCTATCATACGCTGAAGTTTGTGTATCAGAAAATCTTGAATTTCTTTTGAACCATTTGTAGATAATAGAGCTGATAGGAGCTTTTCACGAGTAAGAAATTCAAAGATTTCGAGAAAGGCTCCTTCTTTCTTTCCTTCATATTTATCAAAGATGTATTCTAGTTTATGAAAAAGCTCTTTCTGATAACTATCAATCATTTCATATTTATCTTTATAGTGGGTATAAAAACTCGAACGGCTAATCCCAGCTGTTTGAACTAGACGAATAGTTGTAATCTCATTGAAATCTTGGTCTTTAAGGCATATTACCAAAGCATCTAAAAGAGCTTTTTTAGTCTGTGAACGTCTTTGATCTTTTGTCATGTATTTCTCCTTTTACACACTTTTAGACGATATGTCCAAAAAATGATTCTTTAATATTGATTTTCATATAAATGAGTTTATAATTGATTATATCATAAAAATAAACACGATGTCTAAAAAGGAGAATTATGTTATCAGAATTAAAGGTTCTTCTAAAAAGTCCCAAGCTCTGGATGACCATTATTGGTGTCTCATTGATACCAGCTTTGTATAATCTAATCTTTTTATCTTCTATGTGGAATCCTTATGGTAATGTGAAACATTTGCCAGTGGCTGTAGTAAATAAAGATAAGAGTGCTAGTTTTCAAGATAAAACACTAAATATTGGTCACGATATGGTGGACAATATGTCTAAAAATAAAAATTTAGACTATCATTTTGTAACTGAAAATGAAGCACAAAAAGGAATAAAAGACGGTGATTACTATATGGTCATCACTTTCCCAGAAAATCTCTCAAGTAACGCAGCAAGTCTTTTGACAAATGCCCCTAAGAAACTTGAAATTTCTTATCAGACAACAGCAGGTCATAGCTTTGTTTCTTCGAAAATGAGTGATTCTGCTATGTCTAAGTTAAAGGATACCGTTTCTAAAAATATTACGTCAACTTATGTTGGAGCAGTCTTTAAGAGTATGTCTCAACTTCAAAGCGGTATGGGAACTGCAGCTAATGGGGCCAGTCAATTATATGCAGGTGCAGGTGCACTTCAATCTGGAAGTCAGACCTTATCAAATGGCCTAGGAACTCTTGCTGGTTCTACTCAAACATTGGCGACAGGTGTTGATACCCTGAGTTCAGGTGTATCTGCCTATACTTCAGGTGTGTCAACTTTGTCAGGTGCTTTGTCACAGTTAAATAGTAACTCAGAGGCTGTTAATTCTGCTGCAGGTCAATTTGCTTCAGGTGCAGAAGCCATGAACACTCTGGTGACGGGTGCAGATTCTTTGTCTACAGCACTTAGTCAAATGGCTACAGCAACAAGCTTATCTGAAGAACAGCAAGCACAGTTGTCAAGCTTGTCAACTAATTTAACTGAACTCAATACAGCAATTCAAAATCTTAATACGGCAGTAAGTAATACATCATTACCTAGTGGAACATCAACAACATCAGTAGATACAAGTTCAATAGCGACGTATCTTTCAAATATTTCTACTGCAGCTAGTTCTATAGCTACAGCTAGTGCCACTGACAAAGCGAACGATTTGGCTGCGGTACAAGGAACAGCTGCATACCAAAGCTTGACAGCAGATCAACAAGCGGAGATTACTTCAGCAATTAGTAATGCAGGCTCTACAGCTAGTAGCTATGCTTCAACTATTGCATCAGATGTGTCAAGTATGTCAACAGCTTTATCTAGCTTGACAGGTACGACAACAACTAGTAGTGGAGATTCAAGCAACCTTGCTTCTCTACAAACGTCTATTTCAGGCATTGCAAGTTCGGCAAATGCTCTTCTACCTGTAGCTTCCTCAACTGTATCATCAATGCAAGCTAATATTGCTAATGTTAACTCAGTACTTGTTAATCAATTATCACCAGGGGCAATTCAAGTTGCTTCAGGTGTGTCAACAGCTCAAAGTACTTTAGCCACAGGTGCAAGCAATCTCTCAACAGGTTTGTCAACCTACACTGGTGCTGTGTCAACGATTGCTAGTGGTGCACAAACTCTAGATGCTAACAGTAGTAGCTTAATGACTGGATTTTCTACTCTTCAAAGTGGTACAAGTGCTCTTAATACAGGAGCTCAACAATTAGCAACTGGAGGAAACACCTTAACAAATGGATTGACAAGCCTGTCAACTAATCTTTCTACCTTGTCTGATTCATTAAACAAGGCTAACCAACAGTTATCACTTGTTTCTGTAGACTCAGAAAATGCTAAGATAGTCAGTGCTCCTCTAAAAGAGAAGAAAACTGATAAGGATAAGGTTGACACTAATGGTGTGGGAATGGCTCCATATATGATTTCGGTTTCTCTTATGGTTGTAGCTCTTTCAACCAATGTAATCTTTGCTAAAAGCTTGACAGGAAGAAGCTTTACGAGTCGTTTTGACTGGGCTAAAAATAAGTTATTTATCAATGGTATCATTACAACTATGGCTGCAATTGCCCTTTATATTGCTATTCGATTTGTGGGAGTTGAACCAAATCATCCACTAGCTACATTTGGTATGATTCTCCTTGCAGCATTGACTTTAATGGCGATCGTTACGGCCCTTATAGGTTGGGATGATAGATATGGTGCATTTGCTTCCATGATTCTGTTGCTTTTACAGCTAGGTTCTAGTGCGGGGACTTATCCAATTGAACTGAGTCCTAAGTTCTTTAAGGTCATACAACCATTCTTACCAATGTCCTACTCTGTGTCAGGTCTTCGCCAAACCATTTCTATGACAGGACAAATCTCAGATCAAGTACGTATGCTATTCATTTTCTTACTTATTTTTGTAGTTGTAGGTATTGTTATTTATAAACCAAAGACTGAGAATGTATAAACTAAAAGCCGGCTCTAATGTGAGCTGGCTTTTTATGTTATTCAACAGTTACATCACCGAGATCTGAGATAATGGTAAGTGTGCTATCTTTTGAGTTCTTAAGGTTATTTGTAACCTCCACCTCTCCTGAGTGACTATCTGCTTGAACATTGATAGTGTAATCTTTAAGAGCTATTTCAATTTCACCGGTTGTAGCGTCAATTTTATTGTGACCATTAAAAATTAAGTTATTACCGGAGAATTCTCCCATTGCAATAGATAAATCTGCGTTAGTAAAAAGGGTATTATCACTATCAACACTACCAACATCAAGGTTAGCCTTTAGGTTGCTGACTATCATTTTAGTAAAAGTTAGGTCCCCCATACTTAGATTAATGTCTGCTTGTCTAACTGTGCTATCGCTTAAATCTAGATTTCCAGTTGCTAAATCAGCCTTTAAGAAATCAATCGTTTGTTTTTTAGGAAGTGTAATGATAATGGTTTGCTTTCTGACCTCCTGGTTGATAGTAGAGAGGCTTATTAAATCTTTTAATTCGAAAAAGTTAATGTGTTTTTTTGAAGTCGAATCTAATTTAGAGTTGTTATCATTAATAGTTAATTGACCATCCTTTACAGTTGTGTCAATTGGATTTTTTGTTTTTTGGTAGTAAGAAAGCGTAGTTTTGTTAACGTCAGCACTTTTAATAAGAACATTGTAGCTACTACTTTTAATATCAATCTTATTGAAGTCATCAACTTCCTTCTTGACATAATCTAGCTCACTTTTATTTTGATTTTGTAAATCTGTCAAGCCACCTTGACTATAACCCCAAGTTGCTAATCCCCCACCTAAAAATAGAGATATGAGAGATACTCTAAGGACAATCTTTTTCCAAGTTTTCATGATTTTCTTCCTTTCTTGATGAGCCATTTAATCGATAGAGTAATTAGCTTTACAATAAGTTTACAGATTTCAAATGAAATCAAAAGTAGTAAAAGTGCTCCCCCGAACATCAATAGTCCTACACCTAGTCCAAACAGTGTTGAAGCTAGTGAAACACTTAGGAGAGAGAAACTTGTAAAGAAAGTGTGAACACCACTAATGAGTAAGACAAGAGTAAGAGCTAAGGCAGTCACCATGACCGCAAAAATAATCATAAGAAGTGTCATTAGCATAGCTAAGAAGAAAAGGAGAATTGGAAAAGCTACTGGACTAGCTAAGACTGCAAGAATGGCAATCCAAATAATAGTTGTTTTATTGCGCAAACTAGTCGTATCCTCAATAACCTTTTCATCTAGTAGACGGCTAATGACTTCATGTGCTGCTTCCTTAGGTGTACCCAGTTCTGCAATAATTAGAGATTCATTTTCGGGTCCAGCCTCCTCAAAATACTCCATGAAATATTCTAGAGCTTCTTCGTAGTCCTTTTGTGGTAATTTTCGTAGATATTTTGTTAATTTGGCTATATATTCAGTCTTTGTCATGTCTTAAACTCCCTTCCACAATACCATCCAGAGTTTCTTTGTAAGTTAACCATTCCTTATTAAGAAATTGAAGTTGCTCTTGGCCATTTGGGGTAATACTATAATATTTACGTTTGCGCCCTTGATACTCTTGGCTGTAGGTGGTCATATAGCCTGCTTTTTCAAGTTTTTTTAGAATAGGATAAAGTGTTGACTCCTTGATATTAGCAGCAAGCTTTATGGTTTGACTAATCTCATAACCATAAGAGTCTTCTCTATCAATAATAGCTAATATTAAGAACTCTATCAGGGCTGACGATGTTGGAAAATACATAGTTTGCTCCTTTTCTTTTAGGATATGTATAAAATTTATATATAATTATTTTACATATTGAGTGTATCTCTTTTAGAAAGATATGTCAATATTTTATATATAAAATTTTTATATAATAGGGCTATCTTATTTTTTATGATAATATGAAGTCAAGGAGTACTTATGACTATTAAAGATAAATTAGCTCATTACGAGCCGAAGCCACTGGGCGAGAAAGGACGTTATGCAGTTCTCTTGCCCTTAATATATGATGTAAAAACTGATAAGTATCAAGTTCTTTACCAAGTGCGAAGCGAACATATTTCTCAACCGGGTGAGGTTTCTTTTCCTGGTGGACGTGTCGAAGACGGCGAGACTTTTCAAGAGGCCGCTATACGAGAAACTTGTGAGGAATTAAACCTAGTTCCTGATCAAATTGACATTTGGGGGGAGATTGATTATCTGATTCATCAGGGTAGAACTATCCATTGCTTTGTTGGAAAGATAAATATAGAGAATTGGGAGTATATTCATCCGAATGAAGAGGTAGAGCGGTTGTTTACAGTTGACGTTGACATATTATTGACAAGAGAACCGATTTATTACACTGTAACTTCGACCTTAAGTAATGCCAAAGATTTCCCGTTTTTCCTGGTGAAAAACAGAGAAAAATATAATTTTGGGTACAGTGAACGTCATATTCCTTTTTACAGAAACTTGACAGAAAATATATGGGGGATGACAGCTATGTTTACACATAGGTTTACAGATATTTTGAAAGATTTAGAGTGAAAATAAAAGATCAACATACTAGCGTTGATCTTTTTTGCTATTAGTTAAGTTGTTAATTTGGTATCAATGGAGTAAAATCTATTTCTGATATAGGAGTTTAGATTATTACTAAAATGATTTTCAAAATTAATATCGAGTTTTTTTATCTAGGTGGTAAACTTTATATTGAACAATGAATTTTTTGCTTTATTGTATCCTCTTTGCGACAGGAAGGTAGGAGTAAGATATTAATAGAGGCTATTATGCTTTTGTGATCTTTTTACTAGAACGAATGACTGTTATATTTGGTAATAAAAAAACCATGAAAATCTTATTTTCATGGTTTCAGATTGAAGACAAAGTCCTTGGAACACAAGTTTCCAAGGGCTTTTCTTTGTGTAAAGTCGTATAATAGATATAAGAAGAGTTGTGAGGTGTTCCCTATGTTTCAC
>NZ_CAUUKN010000017.1:0-35448 GCF_963545685.1 uncultured Streptococcus sp.
TCATTATACGTGCTATTGAAAAAAACTTTAAATCAGGGATTTTTACAGCTGACTTAGCCTTTGGAAAGCAAGCCTATTCAACCAGTGATTTTAGCAATCAAATTCTCTCAATTATATGATTGTTTTTGCTCGGAAATGAAAATTAATGATTGAAAACAACGTGAAAGAAATTTTCCGAAAATATTGCAAATGGATAAAGACAGGTATTTGAATATGGTTTGAAAAATGAAAATAGGAAATAAAATGAGAGATTAGCTCCTGAAAAACTTTTACAAAGTACGTTTTAACCTTGATAATATCAAATAGCTATGTTATAATTCTAAATTGTAAGGGTTATCATTGATAACTCAAATATTCCAAATTAAGAAGGAGAGTCCATTATGGCTTCTAAAGATTTCCACATTGTTGCAGAAACTGGTATTCACGCACGTCCAGCTACTTTGCTTGTTCAAACAGCAAGTAAATTTGCTTCAGATATCACTCTTGACTACAAAGGTAAAGCAGTTAACCTTAAATCTATCATGGGTGTTATGAGCCTTGGTGTTGGTCAAGGTGCTGACGTAACTATTTCTGCAGAAGGTGCTGATGCTGATGATGCAATCGCAGCAATCGCAGAAACAATGACAAAAGAAGGATTGGCATAAGAATATGACAGAAATGCTTAAAGGAATCGCAGCATCTGATGGTGTTGCAGTTGCTAAGGCATATCTGCTTGTTCAACCGGACTTGTCATTTGAAACTGTTACAGTTGAAGATACAAGTGCAGAAGAGGCTCGTCTAGATGCTGCTCTAGCGGCGTCACAAGACGAGCTTTCTGTTATCCGTGAAAAAGCAGTTGAAAGCCTTGGTGAAGAAGCGGCAGCCGTTTTTGATGCTCATTTGATGGTTCTTGCTGACCCAGAAATGACTGGTCAAATCAAAGAAACTATCCGTGCTAAACAAGTTAATGCCGAAGCTGCTTTGACAGAAGTAACTAACATGTTTATCGCAATCTTTGAAGGTATGGAAGATAACCCATACATGCAAGAACGTGCAGCAGATATTCGTGACGTTACTAAACGTGTGCTTGCAAACTTGCTTGGTAAGAAATTGCCAAACCCAGCAACAATCGATGAAGAATCAATCGTTGTTGCTCATGACTTGACTCCATCTGATACAGCTCAGTTGAACAAAAAATTTGTAAAAGCTTTTGTTACTAATATCGGTGGACGTACTAGTCACTCTGCAATCATGGCTCGTACACTTGAAATCGCGGCCGTTCTTGGAACAAACAACATCACTGAACTTGTTAAAGATGGTGACATTTTGGCAGTTTCAGGTATTACTGGTGAAGTTGTTATTAATCCAACTGAAGAACAAATTGCTGAGTTTAAAGCAGCTGGTGAAGCTTATGCTAAACAAAAAGCTGAATGGGCTCAACTTAAAGATGCTAAAACAGTTACTGCTGACGGAAAACACTTCGAGTTGGCAGCAAACATCGGTACACCTAAAGACGTTGAAGGTGTTAACGATAATGGTGCAGAAGCAGTTGGTCTTTATCGTACAGAATTCTTGTACATGGATTCTCAAGACTTCCCAACTGAAGAAGACCAATATGAAGCATATAAAGCAGTTCTTGAAGGTATGAACGGTAAACCTGTTGTTGTTCGTACAATGGATATCGGTGGGGATAAAGAACTTCCTTACTTTGATCTTCCTAAAGAAATGAACCCATTCTTGGGTTACCGTGCACTACGTATTTCTATCTCTGAAACTGGTAACCAAATGTTCCGTACACAATTGCGTGCTTTGCTTCGTGCATCTGTTCACGGTAAATTGCGGATCATGTTCCCAATGGTTGCTTTGTTGACTGAGTTCCGTACTGCTAAAGGTATTCTTGAAGAAGAAAAAGCTAAATTGGTTGCTGAAGGTGTTGCCGTTGCAGACGACATCGAAGTAGGTATCATGATTGAAATCCCAGCTGCAGCAATGCTTGCTGATCAATTTGCTAAGGAAGTTGATTTCTTCTCAATTGGTACAAACGACCTTATCCAATACACAATGGCTGCTGACCGTATGAACGAACAAGTATCATACCTTTACCAACCATATAACCCATCAATCCTTCGCTTGATTAACAACGTTATCAAGGCAGCTCACGCTGAAGGTAAATGGGCTGGTATGTGTGGTGAAATGGCCGGTGACCAAACTGCTGTTCCACTCCTTGTTGGAATGGGCTTGGATGAGTTCTCAATGTCAGCTACATCAGTACTTCGTACACGTAGCTTGATGAAGAAACTTGACACAGCAAAAATGGAAGAATACGCTAACCGTGCACTTACTGAATGTTCAACAATGGAAGAAGTTCTTGAACTTTCAAAAGAATATGTTAACGTAGACTAATCAAAAAAGTGGAGGCTTGAGCTTTCACTTTTTTATATCTAAGCTGAGACAAAATAATTGACTCATCCTTTGGTTAGGAGTAGAATACGGCTAACCTAGGTTAATAATTTTTAGTATTTTTGTCAAAATTTTCTGAATAATCCTCGTTTAAATCTTGGAATATTTCTAAAAAAGTGATAAAATAGATTTCATAATAGATAAAAGGAGTTACTATCTTGGCTAAACAATACAAAAACTATGTCAATGGTGAGTGGAAAACATCTGAAAACGAAATTACTATCTACGCACCTGCAAGCGGTGAGGAACTTGGATCAGTTCCAGCTATGAGCCAAGCTGAAGTAGATGAAGTCTACGCAGCAGCTAAAGCAGCACTTCCAGCATGGCGTGCGCTTTCTTATGCTGAACGTGCAGCATACCTTCATAAAGCAGCTGATATCTTGGAACGTGATGCAGAAAAAATTGGACAAGTTCTTTCTAAAGAAATTTCAAAAGGTTTGAAATCTTCAATTGGGGAGGTCGTTCGTACTGCTGAGATTATCCATTATGCAGCCGAAGAAGGTTTGCGTATGGAAGGTGAAGTCCTTGAGGGTGGATCGTTTGACGCTGGTAGCAAGAAAAAAATCGCTGTTGTTCGTCGCGAACCAGTAGGTCTTGTACTTGCTATCTCACCATTTAACTATCCAGTAAACTTGGCTGGTTCTAAAATTGCTCCTGCCTTGATTGCTGGTGACGTTGTTGCCTTTAAACCACCAACACAAGGTTCTATCTCAGGTCTTCTCTTGGTAGAAGCATTCGTTGAAGCTGGTATTCCTGCAGGTGTCTTGAACTCTATCACAGGACGTGGTTCAGTTATTGGTGACTACATCGTTGAACACAAAGCAGTTGACTTTATCAACTTTACAGGTTCAACTCCAGTCGGTGAAAACATTGGTCGTTTGGCAGGTATGCGTCCAATCATGCTTGAACTTGGTGGTAAAGATGCCGCTATCGTTCTTGAAGATGCTGATCTTGACTTGACTGCTAAAAACATTGTAGCTGGTGCTTTTGACTATTCAGGACAACGTTGTACAGCTATCAAACGTGTTCTTGTAATGGATAGTGTTGCAGATGAATTGGTAGAAAAAGTAACAGCTTTGGTGGGGAATATTACTGTTGGTATGCCTGAAGAAAGTGCAAGTGTTACACCACTTATCGATACAAAAGCAGCTGACTTTGTTCAAGGTTTAATTGATGACGCAGTTGAGCAAGGTGCTACTGCTAAAACTGAATTGAAACGTGAAGGAAACCTTATCTACCCAGCTGTCTTTGACCATGTAACTACTGACATGCGTATTGCTTGGGAAGAGCCATTTGGTCCAGTATTGCCATTCATCCGTGTATCTTCAGTTGAAGAAGCAATCAAGATTTCTAACGAATCTGAATTTGGACTTCAAGGTGCTGTCTTCACACAAGACTACCCACGTGCATTCGCAATTGCTGAGCAACTTGAAGTTGGTACAGTTCACATCAACAATAAAACACAACGTGGTACAGATAACTTCCCATTCCTTGGTGTTAAAGGATCTGGTGCCGGAACTCAGGGTGTGAAATACTCTATCGAAGCTATGACTCGTGTGAAATCAACAGTATTTGATATTGCAAACTACTAAGAGTTTAGCTATTCTACAATTAAAAAAGTGTAAAGGGTCCTAGTATATGCTGACCTCAAAAAGTTAGATTTTTTCTGTCTAACTTTTGGGGCGTAGTTCATTATAGGGGCTCTTTTTCTTTTAAAATGTGGTATAATAGATTTAAATTTCGAATATAGAGAGTTTTCTGACAATGGATAAAGCTTATTTTTATTTGGTGATGAAGACACATGAGTTAGAAGTGCCTTACACTGGTAAACTTCGTCGTGTGCGTGTTCTTCTGCCTAAAAACTATGAAACGGATACAGAGCGTTCCTACCCTGTTGTATATTTTCATGATGGTCAGAATGTTCTTTATAGTAAGGAGTCATTTTCTGGCTATTCTTGGAAGATTATCCCAACAATCAAGCGTAACCCTGATATTTCGCGTATGATTGTTGTGGCCATTGATAATGATGGTCCAGCCCGTATGAATGAGTATTCTGCATGGAAGTATCAAGAATCTAATATCCCAGGAATGCAGTTTGGTGGTAAGGGAGTAGAGTATGCTGAGTTTATTATGGATTTGGTAAAACCCTTCATTGATAAGAAATACCGTACCCTTCCAGACCGTCAGCATACTGCTATGATTGGCTCTTCCCTTGGTGGTAATATCACTCAGTTTATGGGTCTTGATTACAAGGATCAAATTGGCTGTCTAGGGATATTTTCTTCAGCTAACTGGTTGCATCAGGAGGCCTTTGATCGATATATATCCCGTCAAAATCTAGATGCTGATCAACGTGTCTATATCTATGTAGGTACAGAAGAAGCCGATGATACAGACAAAACTCTTATGGCTGGTAATATTAAGCAGGCTTATATTGATTCGTCTTTGAGATATTATCATGATTTGATCCAGCGTGGAGTTGATTTGGAGAATATCAAGATTCACATTCAATCTGGAGCTGAACATAATGAGGAGGCCTGGGCCGAGAATTTACCTGACTGCCTTCGCTTTTTCGCTGAAAACTGGGACTAGTTTTACTTATCATAACTATTAAAATTGTAATAAAGGAAAAGGAATTAAAATATGAATATCGAACATCTTAGCCACTGGAGTGGTCAGCTTAATCGTGAAATGTATGTTAACCGTTATGGGCACGCTGGTATCCCTGTTGTGGTTTTTGCCTCATCAGGTGGTAGCCATAACGAATACTATGACTTTGGTATGATTGATGCTTGTGCACGTTTTATTGAAGAAGGACGCGTACAATTCTTTACACTTTCAAGTGTAGATAGTGAAAGTTGGCTTTGCGATTGGAAAAATCCACACGATCGTGCTGAAATGCATCGTGCTTATGAACGTTATGTTATTGAAGAAGCTATTCCATTTATCAAACATAAGACTGGTTGGTTTGATCCAATGATGACAACAGGTTGTTCAATGGGTGCTTACCATGCTCTTAATTTCTTCTTGCAACACCCTGATGTTTTCAATAAAGTAGTAGCACTTAGTGGTGTTTATGATGCTCGTTTCTTTGTTGGAGAGTTTGGAGGAGATGAAGCCATCTACCAAAATTCACCTTCAGATTATATTTGGAACCAAAATGATGGTTGGTTTATTGATCGTTATCGTCAAGCTGAGATTGTCGTATGTACAGGTCTTGGTGCTTGGGAACAAGATGGTCTTCCTTCTTATTACAAACTTAAGGAAGCCTTTGAACAAAAGAATATTCCAGCTTGGTTCTCTGAGTGGGGCCACGATGTTGCTCACGATTGGGAATGGTGGCGCAAACAAATGCCTTATTTCCTTGATAACATGAACCTATAATATTTTATCTAAGCTATCTAAATAACCATAAAAGAGGAATCACTAATGAATTATCTTGTTATTTCACCATACTATCCACAAAACTTCCAACAGTTTACAGTCGAACTTGCTAACAAGGGAATCACAGTTCTTGGTATTGGTCAAGAACCTTATGAACAGTTGGATCAACCTTTGAAAGATGCTCTGACTGAGTATTTCCGTGTAGATAATTTGGAAAATTTGGAAGAAGTGAAACGTGCAGTAGCCTTTCTCTTCTATAAACATGGACCAATCGATCGTATCGAATCTCATAATGAATACTGGTTGGAATTGGATGCAGCTCTTCGTGAACAGTTTAATGTTTTTGGTGCTAAGCCAGAAAATCTTAAGAAGACTAAATTCAAGTCTGAAATGAAGAAACATTTCCAAAAAGCTGGAGTTCCAGTTGTACCTGGTGCTGTTATTGCAACTGATGAAGATGTGGATAAAGCTGTACAAGAAATCGGTCTTCCAATGATTGCTAAGCCAGATAATGGAGTTGGTGCAGCTGCAACCTTCAAACTCGAAACAGATGATGATATCAATCACTTCAAAGCTGAGTGGGACCGTGAAACAGTTTATTTCTTTGAAAAATTTGTCAATTCAAGTGAAATCTGTACTTTCGATGGTTTGGTTGATAGAGATGGTAATATTGTATTTTCAACTACCTTTGACTATGCTCATACTCCACTTGACTTGATGATCTACAAGATGGATAATTCTTACTACGTTCTTAAGGAAATGGATCCTAAATTGCGTAAGTATGGTGAAGCGATTGTCAAAGAATTTGGTATGAAGGAACGTTTCTTCCATATTGAATTTTTCCGTGATGGTGATGATTATATTGCTATTGAGTACAACAATCGACCAGCAGGTGGTTTCACGATTGATGTCTATAACTATGCCCACTCTTTTGATTTGTATAAGGGCTATGCAGATATCGTTGCTGGTGATCCTTTCCCTGGATCTCACTTTGAACCACTTTATTGTTTGGCGACTTCACGTCGTGCAAGTTCTCACTACGCTTATTCAGAAGAAGAACTTTTCGACAAGTATCGTGAACAACTTAAAGTTAAGAAAATCATGCCAGCTGCCTTTGCAGAGTTGCAAGGTGACTTCCTCTATATGTTGACAACTCCAAGTCGTGAGGAAATGGAACAAATGATTGAGAACTTTGGTAAAAAAGCTTAATCTTTATATGTTAAAAGCACTTCAGTTGCTTCTGAAGTGCTTTTGTCATCCTTTATTTTTCGTGAAGTTCTTGATTTTTAAGAACTAGTTCTGAAACTTTAGCGAATTTTTTAAGTTTTTTGAGATTTTCTGGATGGGTTACCAAGCTAATCACACTACCTTCATTTCCCATACGGCCAGTACGTCCTGAACGGTGAGTGTAGGCTTCTCGGTCTCGAGGAATATCAAAGTTGATGACTACTTCAAGGTTCTCAATATCAATACCTCGTGCTAAGAGATCAGTCCCTAATAAGAGTGAAATCTCGTGATTTTTAAATTTTTCCAGAATAACTTTGCGGAATTTCACATTAATGTCACTAGCTAGGGATACAGCTGAAGCTCCGTTAAATTGGAGACGTTCTTCAGTAGCACCAAGGTCAGAAAGGCTATTGAAAAAGACAAGGCCACGGAAGTCAGGAATATTGGAGAACTTACGAAGAAGTTCGACACGGTTACGTTTATCAACGCTGATATAATAATGTTTGATGGTGTCTAGTTCCTGATCAGATAAGTCATAAACGATAGTATTTTCGACAAGATTTTGACTATCAATTTTGTTGGTTGCTGAAATGTAGATCATTTGGTGGTCGCGAGGGACATGGTGGCTGATTTTTGTTACGAAATGATATTGGCTATCACTGAGAAGCTCATCAAATTCATCGAGAACAATGGTATTGACGTTCATCATTTTGATTTTTTTGAGTTTAATCAACTCAAAGACACGACCTGGGGTTCCAATAAGAATCTCTGGTCCTTTTTTTAGACGTTCAATTTGTCGTTTTTGACTAGAGCCAGAAAGAAAGAGTTGAGCAGTGAGTCCTAGTGGCTCAGCCCATTGTTTGCTTACATCAAAAATTTGACCAGCAAGTTCAGAGTTAGGTGCTAAGACAAGCAGTTGCTGAGCTTTTTTGGGCCTGAGAGAGAGAAGAAGTGGGAGAAGGTAGGCAAGGGTCTTACCTGTTCCAGTTGGACTGATACCCAAGATATTGTCCCCTTCAGTAATTGGTGTAAATAGTTCTTTTTGGATGGCGGTTTCTGTTGTGATTCCTTTTTCTTTAAGAAGGTTTTGCCATTGTTCAGGAAAGTTTTTAAACATAAAAATAAAAGTCTCATTTTCTATATGGATTTTCTTTTATTATATCATGATTTAGTGTAGAATAGATACGAAAGACTATATTAGATAGGAATTTACCATGCCTAAAAAACCGATTATTATTGGGGTTACGGGTGGCTCTGGTGGTGGTAAGACCAGTGTTTCTCGTGCCATTCTATCCAATTTTCCAGATGAGAAAATTGCCATGATTGAGCATGATTCTTATTATAAGGATCAGTCACATTTGACTTTCGAAGAGCGTGTCTCAACTAACTATGACCATCCTTTTGCCTTTGATACAGATCTTATGATTGAACATATCAATGAGCTGATTGCTGGGCGTCCTGTAGATATTCCGATTTATGACTACACGCAGCATACGCGCAGTGATAAGACTTACCGTCAAGAGCCACAGGATGTCTTCATTGTTGAAGGGATTTTGGTACTTGAGGATAAACGCTTGCGTGATTTGATGGATATCAAGCTCTTTGTAGATACTGATGATGACATCCGTATTATCCGCCGTATTAAGCGTGATATGGAAGAGCGTGGCCGTAGTTTAGATAGTATTATAGAGCAGTATATCAGTGTGGTTAAACCTATGTATCATCAGTTTATTGAGCCAACCAAACGCTATGCGGATGTTGTGATTCCCGAAGGTGTGACTAATACGGTTGCTATTGACTTGATTAATACCAAGGTTGCTAGCATTTTAGAAGAAAGTAAGAAAGCCTAAGCAGGAGCTTGGCTTTTTTGGTATAATTAAACCGTTATGATTATTTTACAAGGAAATAAAATTGAGCGCTCTTTCTCAGGAGATGTGCTCTTTGATAATATTAATATTCAGGTGGATGAACGTGATCGTATCGCCCTGGTTGGGCGCAATGGTGCTGGGAAATCAACCTTGTTGAAAATCTTGGTTGGAGAGGAAGCACCGACAAGTGGTGAGATCAACACAAAGCGTGATTTGAACCTGTCTTACTTAGCTCAGGACAGTCGTTTTGAGTCTAGTAATACCATCTATGCGGAAATGTTGAATGTCTTTGCAGACCTACGTGCAGATGAAAAACGTCTTCGTGCCTTGGAAATGAAGATGGCTGAGTTAACTGGGGAAGACTTGAACAAGTTAATGACAGACTATGATAGACTTTCCGAGGATTTCAGACAGCGCGGTGGTTTTACCTATGAATCTGACATCAGAGCTATTCTCAATGGTTTTAAGTTTGATGAAAGCATGTGGGAGATGCCTATTTCAGATCTTTCTGGGGGCCAAAATACACGCTTGGCCTTGGCTAAAATGTTGCTTGAGAAGCCTGAGCTCTTGGTACTGGACGAACCGACCAACCACTTGGATATTGAGACTATCGCTTGGTTGGAAAATTACCTGGTCAATTATCAGGGAGCTCTAATCATTGTCAGTCACGACCGTTATTTTTTGGATAAGGTAGCGACAGTAACCCTAGATTTGACCAAACATAGTTTAGATCGTTATGTCGGAAACTATTCAAAATTCATGGACCTCAAGGCTGAAAAGTTGGCCACTGAAGCAAAGAACTTCGAAAAGCAACAAAAGGAAATTGCTAAGTTGGAAGACTTTGTTAATCGGAATATTGTCCGTGCCTCTACAACCAAGCGTGCTCAGGCCCGTCGCAAACAGCTGGAGAAAATGGAACGCCTGGATAAGCCAACAGAAGGTCAGAAGTCAGCCAATATGACTTTCCATGCGGACAAGGTATCTGGGAATGTGGTCTTGACAGTTAGAGATGCTGCCATTGGTTACGATGATGAGATTCTCTCGGAGCCTATTTCTCTGGATGTTAAAAAAATGGATGCCATTGCCATTGTGGGTCCAAATGGAATCGGTAAAACGACCTTTATTAAGTCGGTAGTAGGTAAATTACCATTTATCAAGGGAGTATCAACCTATGGTGCTAATGTTGAAGTGGGTTATTATGATCAAACCCAATCAGCCTTGACACCATCAAACACTGTACTTGATGAGTTGTGGAATGATTTTGCGACAACTCCTGAAGTTGAGATTCGTAACCGTCTGGGAGCCTTCCTCTTCTCAGGTGATGATGTCAAAAAGTCAGTTTCTATGCTTTCTGGTGGTGAGAAAGCTCGCTTGCTCCTAGCCAAATTGTCAATGGAAAATAATAACTTCCTAATCCTGGATGAGCCGACCAACCACTTGGATATTGATAGCAAGGAAGTCCTGGAAAATGCTCTTATTGACTTTGATGGAACGCTTCTCTTTGTCAGTCACGACCGTTACTTTATCAACCGTGTGGCCACAAAAGTGATGGAAATTTCTGAGGATGGAGCAACCATTTATCTTGGAGATTACGATTACTACCTTGAGAAGAAGGCGGAGCTTGAAGAATTAGCACAACTTGAAGCAGAGGAAAATCAAGGGTCAGAGGAGATCCAAGTAGCTTCAGCGGGTGCTAGTGATTATCAAGCTCAAAAAGCTAGTCAAAAAGAGATGCGTAAACTAAGTCGACGTATTGAGCAAATCGAAAATGAGCTTGAGACTATTGAAAAACGCTTGGAAGAAATCTCTGCTACCATGCTAGAAACCAATGATGTGGTGGAATTGTCTGAATTGCAGAAAGAACTAGATGAGTTATCAGTCAACCAAGATGCTCTGATGGAAGAATGGAGTGACCTTTCGGAACAGTTGGAAGGTTAAGGGAATATGAGAGCCTTTTTATGTTTTGAGTTGTAAAAGGCTTTCATTGTTGTCATACTAGTCTTAGTATATAAAAGGAGACTAGCTTTATGAACAAAGTAAAGAAAAAAGTGTATCGTAATACGACATCTTTCAACATGATGGCATGGGGATCATTTGCCTTCTTTGTAATCTTGATGTTGGTAGGCCTCTATACTCTTAAAGAACCTTTGATGGTTAAGGGTTACTATCTTATGGAATGTGTTGGCTTGATTTCATCATCATTTACAGTATCTAGGGGTGTCCGTGATAACCAAGAACATGAAGAAAACTATAACAAACTCATCGCCCAACAAACTTATGAAGAATAAGAGGGGAAGCCTGAAAAGGCTTTTTCTTTTTGCAGAAAATGTACAAATATTCTGACTTTTGATAAATGGAAGTGTTATAATGGAGTAAAGAGGAGCTGAGAGTTCTGCTTTACTTGGAATCCATTACATCAGCTCCCCATACCTTAAAAGGCTAATTATCGTAGAAGAATGCGTTAGTGAAAAGGTAGGTAATATCATGGAATTTAAAGTGAAAGATGGTCAAATCATCTATTACCGTGATCTCGGTAAAGGCTTTCCAATTGTATTCTTGCATGGCAATAATTTATCAGGAAACTATTTTGGTAAGCAAGGAATTCTATATCGAGACTATCGTTTAATTTTCATTGATAGTCGTAATCATGGCAGATCCAGTCGTCATAGTGCTAAGATGACCTTTGAGCAGATGGCTGCCGATTTGGAGGAAATTTTGCAATATTTGAATATCAAAAAGGCTTTGTTTGTGGGTCATAGTGATGGGGCCAATTTGGCTATGGTTTATGCCAGTCATTTTCCTGACCGAATTGCAGGGCTTTTACTAAATGCAGGAAACATGACCTTTAATGGGTTGACCAGACGCTCAAGATTTCTGGTTTATTTACAGTATTATTGCTTAAAAGCCTTGTCGCCATTTTCATCAAAAATGGACATCATGGCTCAGGTAACGGGGCTCATGCTACATGATTTGACACTGGATAGGGAACGACTACGTCAGGCATCCTATCCTGTTTGGGTAGTTATGGGGCAAAGGGATGTCATTACCATTAGGCATTCAAGGGAGATTTCGGAGCTCTTTCCAATTCATAAGCTCTATGTTGAACGTAGACAGGGGCATCGTTTAGCTCAACAAAAATATAAGGTCTTTAATCAAATGATTCGTGAGTTAGTTAGAATTAGTAGAAAAGAGGTGGTAGAATGAAGCGACTTTTAGAGAGACTTCAACCTTTAAAAACTGCCGTTAAATCTATCTTCTTTATCTCAATCACGGTTCTTGTTGTTGTAGAGATGGTTCGTTTAAAACGAACTATCACTTTAGAATCGCTAGAGTCAGCTTTATCAGGTTTGTCAATTTGGCATCTTGCTTTGATGGTAGTGATAGGCTTAGTTGCTGTGTTACCCATGCTTTTTTATGACCTTATCTTGAATAGGGAGCTAGAGACAGATTATTCCACATCCTATATACTAGAAACGAGTTGGGCTGTCAATACCATTAATAACTTGGCTGGTTTTGCCGGTTTAGTCGACGTGGGGTTGAGGTATTCCTTTTATTCTGAAGATGGGCAGGAGAAGTCTGGTGTTAAGGCACTATCACGTTTATTGCCTTACTTTATGTCGGGGTTGTCACTCCTAAGTGGCTTGGTGTTTGCTACCTTTTGGTTTTTCCCTCTAAGTCCAGACTTGAGAAAATATTGGCTACTTTTATTAGGAATCTTTTTATACCTACCTTTTATTTTCTTTGTCTCAAGTCGCGAAAAATTGACCTATTTTGGGCAAGTCCCTTTGAAAACGAGACTGAGCCTTCTTTTAGTATCAACTGTTGAATGGGGCACAGCTCTTGTGAGTTTTCTTAGTGTGACTTATTTAATGGGGCTGCATATTCCTCTTTATAATCTGATTCCCCTATATTTTCTAGCAGTTATCATTGGTATCTTCTCCATGATTCCAGGTGGGATTGGTAGTTTTGATTTGATTGTGATTACTGGTCTGACGTCTATGGGTGTCAGTAATGCTCTTGCGGTCAGTCTACTCTTGCTCTTTCGTCTAACCTACTACATCATTCCATTTTTGTTAGGCGTTGTCCTCTTTTTCAAACACATGGGAGGCCGCATCAATGAGCAATACTTCAAGATTTCTTCACGAGTATTTGGTGGAAGTCTTCATTGTATCCTTGTTTATTTATTACGTTTATTAGGAATCTTCCTGATTTTTTCTGCCTTAATCCAAGAACGCTTGGAAAATGTTTACTTTATTAGTCGTTTCGATCCTATTCAGGAACAGTTGATTTGGCAGTTTCCAAGTATTTTATTTGGAAGCCTCTTTGTTTTCATGGCTCGCCTCATCAGGCGACGCGTTAAGGGAGCTTTTCTCGTATCCTTGATTACCTTTGTCTTGACCTTGATTTACGTCAATCTCAATGGTATTTCCTGGGCCATGTCTTTCCTGATTGTGCTTTCTATGGTGCTTATGTTACTTATAAGGAAAAGATTGAATCATCACTATTTTGTTTATAGCTGGGAAGATAAAACCAAGGATTTCCTTTTTCTAGCCTTTACTATTTTGGTTCTCCTTGTTTTAGGTGGTAGTGGTTTTTGGTCTCATTTATTGCCACCTAGGAGCCGAGATGTTCTTGGACATTTTGTTCATATTTGGTTTGATATTTTACTGGCATCGGTAATCATTGCAACCATAGTTTGGGTTGTGTTGAGAATTTTGGCACCTCGTAAGCCTTTTGGTCAAAGCATGGATGATGAACGCTTCACAGCACTTCTTGAGAAATATGGGGGCGCATCAGAAAGTGCCCTAGCTTATTTACATGATAAACGCCTCTTTTGGTATCGTGTCGATGGACAAGACCAGGTAGTTTTCCAATTTGCACAAACCAGTAACAAGTGTGTGGTTATGGGTAATCCCATTGGTAATGAAATCTATTATCGTCCAGCTTGGGAAGCTTTCTTGAAAAACTTATCTGATTGGAATCTACAGGCTTTATTTTATGAGGCGGATGAGAGTGTTACCCTTATGCTTCACGATTATGGATTTGACTTCATGAAATTTGGAGAAAATGCCATGGTTGATTTGACAACATTTTCTGTCGATGGTAAGCATGGTAAGAAATTTCGTAAACCAACCAATCGTGTGGAAAAAGCAGGCTTCCAGTTTAAATTACTTAATCCTCCATTTTCGGAGACTCAGATGCAGGAAATGAAGGCAGTTTCAGATATTTGGCTTAACGGCCGTAAGGAGAAAGGTTTCTCTCTTGGTTTCTTTGATGAAGCCTATTTACAACAAGCACCGATTGCTATTGTTGAGAGTGAAGAAGGAGAAATTGTGGCCTTTGCTAATATCATGCCGACCCAAAATAAACGGGTGGCGACCATTGACCTTATGCGTTATGACTTTGAAAAAGCACCTGAAGGTATCATGGACTACCTCTTTGTCAAGCTCTTCCAATACTTCCAAACAGAAGGCAAGCAATACTTTGATATGGGTATGGCTCCCCTAGCCAACGTAGGTACTGAAGAAGATAGTTTCTTAGAGGAAAAGGTTGCCAATTTGGTTTATATTTTTGCACAACGATTTTACTCTTTCAGTGGTCTCCAACGTTACAAGGAAAAATTCTCTCCAATTTGGTCTCCAAAATACATTGTCTATCCAAAAAGAACCTGGCTCTTGTTTGATATGATTGCTATTCTGAGGATTGATAATCGTAAAATTGAAGATGGAATGAAGAAAAGACGTCTTTGGAAATAAATACGACAAAAAAAGTGAACCTTGAGGGTTCACTTTTTTGTTTAAGAGCATTATTTCTCGAATTCTGCTTTTGATTTAGTATCTGCATACTCTTCAGCGACCTCGCTCGAGAGGATGTCATCATAACTTGGTAATGGAATATCCTGACCATACTTGTTACGAAGGGCAGTTGTTACCAAGCGGTAAGCAAGGTTGGCGTTACGAGAAAGAATTGGGCCATGGAAGTAGCTACCAAAGACGTTCTTGTAGTGGACACCTTCCGTACCATCTTCCTTGTTATTGCCATTACCGTAGACCACCTTTCCAAGTGGCTTTTCATCATCAGAAAGGAAGGTACGACCTTGGTGATTTTCAAAGCCATAATAGGTTTCATTGAACTCTTCGTTATGAATTTTGATGTCACCGATATAACGGTTATTTTCTTGATTAAGAGTGTAGTGGCCCATGACGCCAATGCCATCGATACGAACCCCGTTAGCTTGGATGTAGTATTGTCCCAAAAGCTGGAAACCACCACAAATGGCTAGGATAACCTTATTATCTTGGATGAATTGATCAATAGCGTCACGTTTGGATGGGAGATCTTTGGCCACGATGGATTGTTCATAGTCTTGACCACCACCAAAGAAGACCATGTCGTAGTAGTCTTTGTCGAAGTCGTCCCCAACAGAAACGATGTCGAAGGTCATTTTAGCACCAAGCTTTTCCCCCACGTATTTCATCATTAGGACATTACCGTTGTCACCATAGGTATTGAGCAGATTACCATAAAGATGAGCAACATTTAGGTCGTAGGTATAGTCACGATTTTCTGGAGATTTGAGAGAAGTATAGGTCATTAGTTCATCTCCTTTCCGACAGCATGACGTTGGGCAAGAATATCACGAAACTCAAGCATGGCCGTATAGGTCGCTAGGATATAGGCATGGTCGCAGTCTTGCTTTTCAATTAGGGCCATAATATCTTCGAGTTTTTCTGCTTGTGTAATTTTGTTCTCTGGATAGCCAGTGACACGCAGACGGCGGGCAATTTCAGAGTGACGGACGCCACCAGCATTAATCTCAGGAATATCCATGTCGAGAATGCTTTCAAAGTTGGCATCCCAAATCCAGCTAGTATCAATACCATCAGCATAGTTGGCGTTAAGAAGGACTGACAAGCTAAATGGATAGTCTGCAAGTTTAATCATATCCAGAGCTTGGCTAGCTCCAACTGGATTCTTAATCAGTACCAGAGTACATGATTTATCACCGATTTTAAAGGTTTCTTGGCGTCCAAAGACAGCACGACTCTTATCAAAACCAGCTTTGATTTGCTCTGGAGCAACACCGAAGAATTCAGCGACAGAAACGGCAGCAAGAGCATTGTAGATGTTGTAGAGCCCTCCGACGTTAATCTTGTAATCTTGGCCATCAATGATAAATTCAGAAGTGGTATTGGTGATATTTGTCAGCTGCGTTAGCTTATAATCTAATTCTGGACGGTGGAAGTCACAGTTAAGGCACACATAGTCACCCAAGTTAGCGTAAGTATTAAGGTGATACTGAAGAATGCTCTCACACTTAGGACACACTATTCCTTCAGTATTATAGTGTGCAAGCTCTGGTGCATGTTTTTCAGTGTCAAAACCGTAGAAACGCACGGGATTGACTACCTCTTTAGAATTAAAGAGAGGACTGTCCCCATTAGCCAAAATAGTTGCCTCTGGCGCCTTAGCAGCACCATCTAAAATCATCTGATAAGTAGTGTAGATTTCACCGTAGCGGTCCATTTGGTCACGGAAAATATTTGTGAAGACAAAAAGACTTGGAGTGATGTATTCAGTGATTTTTGGAAGGCTAGCCTCGTCAATTTCCAAGACAGCGATTTTCTTACCAGACTTGGCTTTTTTAGCTGTTAGGAAAGTAGAAGTGATTCCTGTGATCATGTTGGCTCCACTAGGGTTGGTCACAATCTCACCAAAAGCTTCTTTAAGAATTCCTACTGTTAAAGCTGTTGTCAGAGTCTTACCATTGGTTCCAGTGACAACGACAATCTCGTAATCCTTGGCTAAAGTGTCTAAAATATCTTTGTCAAATTTAAGGGCGATTTTTCCAGGCAGGGTTGAGCCACGTCCCAATTTTGAAAGGACGAAATGGCTAGCTTTTCCCGCTAGAATTCCCATGGTAGTTTTCATAGTCATGAATTTATTTTATCACAAAAAGTAGTGATTGTAGTCTCAAAATAGTTAGAATTCGTGGTATAATAGAAACTGTTTAAAAATTAAAAGAAAGTGTGATATGTATGGGATTACTTTCGTCCATTGACATTGATTTTTGGCGGTCACTATTTGATAGTCCGTTGAAAGTTCTCGTCAATAGTTTGGACATATTGATTGTTGCTTTTTTAATTTATCGGTTTATTAGGGCTCTGAGAGGAACAAAAATCATGACCCTAGTCCAAGGGGTAGTCTTATTTATTTTTGTAAAGATTATCTCTGATTTTATTGGATTCACGACGATTTCTTATTTGATGAATCAGGTCATCAATTATGGCCCTATTGCAGCAGTCGTTATTTTTGCGCCAGAACTTCGTTCGGCACTTGAGACATTTGGACGGACACCTCAGCATTTTTTGCAAAATAAAGAGGTCAGTTCAGATGAAAAATTGGTTCAGGCCTTTGTTAAGGCCGTCAAGTATATGAGCCCGCGAAAGATTGGAGCCTTGGTTTCTATTGAACAGACCCAGACCTTACAAGAACAGATTGCGACAGGGATTCCGCTAGATGCGGTGGTGACAGGGGAACTTTTAATAAATATCTTCATCCCAAATACGCCGCTTCATGATGGTGCAGTAATCATAAGAGATAATAAGGTGGCAACAGCTTGTTCTTATCTGCCATTATCAGAGTCTAATAAGATTTCCAAGGAATTTGGGACAAGACACAGAGCTGCCATTGGTCTTTCAGAACAAACAGATGCACTTACCTTTGTCGTTTCTGAAGAAACGGGTGCGATTTCCATTGCTCACAAGGGCAATTTTTTGCACGACCTATCAGTTCAAGAATTTGAACAAGAGTTAAGTCTTATCTTGTTGAAAGAGCAGGAACCACGTCAGTCATTTTTCCAACGTTGGATGGGAGGTGGTGAAAAATGAAGCGTTTAGTAAGATTTTTCACAAATGATCGCTTGTGGCAGATAGTAGTTGCCCTCTTCTTTGCTGTCATACTTTTTTTCACAGCCTGGTCGGGGAATACGCAAAATAAAAATAATAGCTCAATTGCATCCAATACTTTCACGCAGACCGTTGAGTCGGTCCCTGTCGATATCAAATACGATAGTGATAAGTACTTTATCAGTGGCTATTCCTATGATGCTGAGGTCTATCTGACAGCGACGACACAATTGGCCTTGACGACTGAAGCAAATAGTGATACGCGTCACTTTAAATTGGTGGCTGATTTGTCAAATTTTGGTCAGGGTACTAGCCGCGTTTCTATTCAGGTCAAGGATCTTCCAAACGGCATGTCTGCACAGGTTTCACCATCGACCTTGACAGCAACCATAGGTAAAAAAGCTAGTAAGACATTTGATGTGGTTGCAAATATCACACCGGATAAGTTGGCTAATGGCTATGAAGTGAAAAAGGTTAGCTTGGATGAAACCAAGGTAGAGGTGACATCGAGCGAAGATATCATTAATCAAATTGATCACGTTCAGGCGGTATTGGAAGGCGATTCAGAGTTGTCCGAAGATTATAATGGAAACTTGGTTCTTCAAGCAGTTTCGTCTAATGGAACGGTTCTAGCTAGTTCGATTTCCCCAGCTAAGGTTCATGCTAAGATTAGTTTGAGAAAATTGAGTAAATCAGTTCCAGTTAAGGTAGAGTTGACTGGCGATAAGGCTAGCAACGTGTCTAGCATTAGTTATAGCTTTGATCGTGGGAATGTGACTATTGTTGGTAGTCAAGAAGCCATGGATAAAATCGATAGCATCACAGTCCCTGTAGACATTAGCCAAGTAACTAAGGATACATCAAAAACCGTAGAGCTTACAGCAGAGGGTGTCACAGTGCAACCAAGTACTGTGACGGTTAACTTGAAAGTCACGCAAAAGTGAGGGAGTTACATTTCCGTCAAATTTAGGTATAATAGATTGGATTGAGAGGGACTAATCTCATAAAAATGTAACCAATTAATAATGTTTTAAAACAAGGGTTGAAAATATTGGTGAAATCTTATAAAGTTAGATTATCTAGATAGGTTTCACTAGATTGGGTTGGCCCTTGCTAAACAGCATCAAAGTTTAAGGAGGATTTAGTGCACAGGCACTAATAGTAAAATAATGGGTAAATATTTTGGAACAGACGGTGTTCGTGGAGAAGCAAACGTTGAGCTTACGCCTGAATTGGCCTTCAAATTAGGTCGTTTTGGTGGTTATGTGCTTAGTCAACATGAAACTGGCCGTCCTAAAGTTTTTGTGGCTCGTGATACACGTATTTCTGGTGAGATGTTAGAATCTGCATTGGTAGCGGGACTGCTCTCAGTAGGTATCGAGGTCTACAAACTCGGAGTACTTGCGACACCAGGTGTATCATACTTGGTACGTACAGAAAATGCTAGTGCTGGTGTAATGATTTCAGCTAGCCACAATCCAGCTCTTGATAATGGTATCAAGTTCTTTGGTGGAGATGGCTTTAAATTGGATGATGCACGTGAAGCGGAAATTGAAGCTCTTCTAGATGCTGCAGAAGATACTCTTCCACGCCCATCAGCTGAAGGACTTGGGACGCTTGTAGATTATCCAGAAGGTCTTCGTAAATACGAAAAATTCTTGGTGGCTACTGGTCTTGACCTCGGTGGTATGAAGGTTGCCTTGGATGCAGCTAACGGTGCGGCTGCGGTATCTGCTCGTAACATTTTCCTTGACTTGAATGCAGAAATCGCTGTTATTGGTGATCAACCTGATGGCCTTAACATCAATGATGGTGTAGGTTCTACACACCCAGAGCAATTGCAGGCCTTAGTTAGAGAAACTGGTTCAGCAATCGGTCTTGCCTTTGATGGAGACAGTGACCGCCTCATTGCCGTTGATGAAAATGGCGATATTGTCGATGGTGACAAGGTGATGTACATCATTGGTAAATACTTATCTCAAAAAGGTGAGTTAGCTAAAAACACTATTGTTACAACAGTTATGTCAAACCTTGGTTTCCACAAGGCTCTCGACCGTGAAGGTATTAACAAGGCTGTGACTGCTGTTGGTGACCGTTACGTTGTTGAAGAAATGCGTAAAAACGATTATAATCTTGGTGGCGAACAGTCTGGTCACGTTATTATCATGGATTACAACACAACTGGTGATGGTCAATTGACAGCTATCCAATTGACTAAAGTCATGGTTGAAACAGGTAAGAGCTTGTCTGAATTGGCAGCAGAAGTGACTATTTACCCTCAAAAATTGGTTAATATCCGTGTGGAAAATAGCATGAAAGATAAAGCTATGGAAGTTCCTGCAATTGCTGCTATCATTGAAAAAATGGAAACTGAGATGGCTGGAAATGGTCGTATCTTGGTTCGTCCAAGTGGTACAGAGCCTCTCCTTCGTGTTATGGCAGAAGCACCAACAGATGATGAAGTGAACTACTACGTCGATACTATTGCCGATGTTGTTCGTGCAGAAATTGGATTGGACTAAGTATGATAGCTAAACTCAGAGGCTTTATGGCAACCGAAGTTTTCAAATATCTCTTCTTTGGGGTTTTGGCAACTTTGGTTTACATGCTTAGCCGTACCTTGATTTTTCAGTTGACCCAACAAGGGACCTTATCGGCTGTCTTGGCCAATGCGATTGCCATTATCTTTGCCTTTTTTACAAATGACATGTTTGTCTTTAATCAGGAAAAGACAGGTATGGCCAAGCGCTTTGTTAAGTTCGTAGGAGCCCGCCTTTTGACCTTGGTCTTGGATTTGGCATTAGCCTATTTCTTGGTGGATACTTATCCAGAAATTATTGGTCAATTCGTTGGTCACAGTCAGGCATGGGTAAATGGTATCGAAAGCCTATTTTCTCAGGTCCTTATCATTGTTTTGAACTATATTATTTCTAAATTCTTCGTCTTTACTGGCGAAAAAGTATAAACAAAAAGGAAGTTGTTAGGAAATGTGTTAAAAGCATTTCTTCCCAACCTCCTTTTTTGATATAATTGAAGAGACTTAAAAAATAGAAAGATGAAACATGTACGTACAATTATCTCAACGCCTCAAGGACGTAGCAACCTATGTTCCTAAAGGTGCAAAACTCTTGGATGTAGGAAGTGATCATGCCTATCTTCCGATTTATTTACTTGAAAAGGGCTTGATTACTTCAGCCATTGCTGGCGAAGTGGTAAAGGGCCCTTACGAATCAGCTCTCGCAAATGTCTCAGCTTCTGGTTTCAATGATAAAATCGACGTGCGTTTGGCTAATGGCTTGGCTGCCTTTGAGCCTTCTGATGCCGTTACAACTATTACGATTTGTGGTATGGGGGGACGTCTTATTGCGGATATTCTTGATGCAGGAAAGGAAAAACTTAAGTATGTAGATCGTCTGATTTTGCAACCAAATAATCGTGAAGATGATCTCCGTATCTGGTTGATGGAAAATGGTTTTACTATTGTTGCAGAAGCCATTATGACTGAAAATGGCAAATATTACGAAATCATAGTGGCAGAAGTTGGTCAAATGAATCTTTCAGAGAGGGAGATTCGCTTTGGCCCTCATCTTATGCAAGAGCAGTCTCAGGTTTTCCAACTCAAATGGCAACGTGAAATTAATAAATTAGAGATTGCCTTGGGATCTATCCCCCTTGCCAATCAGGATGACCGTGCAGTGATTGAAGAAAAAATTCAAACCATTAAGGAGGTTTTGGACCATGTTAGCTAGTGATCTTATCAAGTCTTATGAGGCCTTTTGTCCACCGGAACTTTCCATGGAGGGTGATGTAGTAGGTTTGCAGATTGGTAGTCTGGACAAGGATATTCAGAAGGTTATGGTCACCTTGGATGTTCGTGAAAATACGGTAGCTGAAGCAATTGACAAGGGTGTGGACCTCATTATTGCCAAGCATGCACCTATTTTCCGTCCTGTAAAGGATTTGGTGTCTTCGCCGGACCGTGATATTTTGCTTGACCTAGTTAAGCACGACATTGCTGTCTATGTCAGCCATACAAATATTGATGTCGTTGATGATGGCCTTAATGATTGGTTTTGTGACCTACTCGACATTAAGGATACTACTTATTTGACAGAGACTGCTGAAAATCAAGGAATCGGTCGAGTGGGTGATATTGTGCCACAGACGCTTGAAGAGCTTGCCCTTAAAGTCAAGGTTGTTTTTGGCTTAGATAGTATTCGTTTGGTTCGTTATAATCATGACAATCCTCTGGTTAACCGTGTGGCTATTTGCGGTGGTAGTGGCCAAGGATTTTACAAGGATGCTTTGAAAAAGGGAGCACAGGTCTTTATCACGGGTGATGTTTATTACCATACAGGTCAGGAGATGATTACTAACGGCCTCTTGGCTATTGACCCTGGTCACCATATCGAATCCCTCTTTATCTCAAAGGTTGCTGAGAAACTTGAGGCCTGGAAACTTGAGCATAATTGGAATGTGACTATACTTGAAAGTCAGTCATCAACTAATCCTTTTGATCATTTGTAGGAGGATTTGTTTATGAATTGGCTTTTACATCAAAATGTGGTTTTCTTGGCTTTTCTTGCAGGTCTCTTTACCTGGGCATGTACTATTGTTGGCTCAGCCATAGTTTTCTTCTTCAAGAATATTAGTCGTAAATTGCTAGACATCATGATGGGCTTTGCGGCTGGTGTCATGATTGCAGCCTCTTTTTGGTCACTCTTGGACCCTTCTTTAGCTTATGCCAGCCAAAATGGCTATGGGAAGTGGTCTTGGTTTCCAGCGGCAGCTGGCTTCCTACTTGGTGGTATCGCCCTTCGTTTGATTGATGCTGTCGTCCCTCACTTGCATTTGGGAAATGATATTTCAAAAGCGGAAGGCATTCAGCCTCGTAAGAAAAAATTATCAAAAACAGCCCTACTCTTTTTGGCTATTACCATTCATAACTTTCCAGAGGGCTTGGCAGTCGGGGTTACCTTTGGTGCCTTGGCCGGTGGTAATATGACACTCGCTGGTCTCATGGGAGCTATTGGGCTAGCTATCGGGATTGGTTTGCAGAATGTCCCTGAAGGTGCAGCCCTCTCAGTTCCTATTCGAGCAGATGGAAAATCTCGAATCAAGGCTTTCTATTGGGGTTCTATGTCAGCTATCGTGGAGCCTATCGGAGCTATCATGGGAGCTGCTCTTGTTATGTGGATGATGGCTATTATTCCTTATGCCTTGGCCTTTGCAGCAGGTGCCATGATTTTTGTGGTAACAGAGGAATTGATTCCCGAATCACAGACCAATGGTAATACTGACGTGGCAACCTTGGGACTTATGGTTGGCTTTGTAGTCATGATGGTCATGGATGTTGCCTTGGGATAAATGATTAATGATGAGCTGTGCCTATGTGTATAGGTCTCAGCTTTTTTCAAATAGATGGAGTTAGAGATGAAAATTGCAATTGTTGGAGCAGGTATTGTCGGTTCAACGGCTGCCTATTACCTATCAAAAGAAAAAGACGTAGAGGTTACTATTTTTGACCATGGTCTTGGACAAGCAACCAAGGCAGCAGCAGGGATTATCAGCCCCTGGTTTTCTAAACGCCGAAATAAGGCTTGGTATCGCATGGCTCGTTTAGGAGCTGATTTTTACCAAGAGTTAGCTTCAGATCTTGAAAATGATGGTTATGACACGAGCTTTTATGATCAGTCTGGTGTGGCCCTTCTCAAGAAAGACGATAGTAAATTGGATGGTTTGTATCAGCATGCTGAGACTAGGCTAGAAGAGTCACCTATTATTGGTGAACTCTCTCTAAAAAATGCTGATGACCTCCCTGAATTCACTGGATTTGACCGTTATCTCTATGCTTCTGGAGGAGCCAGAGTCGAAGGGGCAGAATTGACAGCGACTTTGATTGAGGCCTCTGGTTTTGAAAAGATAAAAGGTCAAGTTACACTCTCTCCTCTTGACAACGGTACTTATGAGATTAACGGTCAAACTTTTGACAAGGTCATTCTCGCTTGTGGTGCCTGGCTAGGTCAAACACTTGACCCCCTTGGTTTTGAAGTAGATGTTCGCCCCCAAAAGGGTCAATTACGAGATTATTTCTTTGAGGGCTTAGATACTGGTAAGTTGCCTGTTCTGATGCCAGAGGGAGAATTAGATATCATTCCTTTTGCGGGTGGAAAGATTTCGGTAGGGGCCAGTCACGAAAATGACAAAGGCTTTGATTTGACGGTTGATGAATCTGTTCTAGAAGGTCTGGAGGAGGAGGCTAAGACCTATTTCCCTAACTTAAGTACTGTCAAGTCCTGCTCTGAACGTGTGGGAACTAGAGCATATACCAGTGACTTCTCGCCTTTCTTTGGAGAAGTTCCAGAGCTTAAAAACGTCTTCGTTGCCTCAGGTTTAGGATCTTCAGGGCTTACAACTGGCCCACTTATTGGAAAAAATCTAGTTGATTTGGTCATGAACCGCTCTGGTAGCTTGGACAGTACAGATTATCCAGTGACTCAATACGTTAAGAAGAAAGTCCAATAGTTGTAAAGCCCTTCAATATATTAAGATTTAAGAATCAGTAAGCTATTTCTCTTTATCGAGAGATGTTTGCTGATTCTTTTTTATTAGAATCATTTACATCTATTTCTTATTTAATTAGAAGATGATAAAATAGTAAGTGTTCATCGCTTGTAGGTGAATACTAATAAAAATGGGAGGGGACTATGTTCCAAAAAGTTAAAATTTATATGGCAGCCTTACTAGCCATGCTGGTTATCAGTTTAGGCTTGTCAGTCAAAGCAGTAGCAGCCGAAGATTTAGCTGTAACAAAGACAAGTATTGTCTTGGAGAGCTATGAGTTTGGGCCAGCTGTAACCAAAGTCATTTTTGAATTTAACCAGAAGGTCACGCCTGAGGTTGTCCACAGCTCAACTCAGGTTACAACAGCAGGAGTTAGTCGTCAGGTAACGAATTCTTATGTGTCCGATGATAAGGGGCATGTAGTCTATTATGATAATAGCAAGTATGTGACACTTGAATTGAGTTTACCGTCTTACAATCGCTATAACATGGGTGGAAATGCTGAACCTATGTATTTTAACCTTACTACATGGACCAACCAATGGCTGGAAAGTTACATGGTATCAATGAAAGATTTGTCAGTAGTGACAGAAGGTAGTAGTCAGTCGCAGATGATTTCATCTGAGCAGGATGCCATCAACAATCGTTTAATGCCAACTACGGAGGTTTTCGACGAGCGAGGACAGGTTGGCAATATGCAGTACGCAGCCTATAGTGCTCAGACTGGTACAGGTAATAGCACCAAACCTTTAATTGTTTGGCTACACGGAATTGGTGAGAGAGGGACAGATATGAATATTCCCCTTCTTTCAAATGACGTTTATGCGCTTACCCAGCCTGATATTCAAGGCCATTTCCTAACGACTGGTGACCAGGCGCGTGGAGTCAATGTATTAGCTGTTCAAAGCCAGACGCCATGGGGGGCGGATAATGCAGCACAACTCAAAGAAACCATTGATAGCTACCTTTCTAATCACCCAGAAGTAGATAAGGGACGTATCTATTTGGCTGGTGCATCCAACGGTGGTGGTATGGTATTGACCATGGGAGCAACCTACCCAGACTATTTTGCAGCACTCATTCCAATTGCTGCTCCCCTAACTGTTGACCAATCTGGGATTGATAAACTTAAGAATCAGCCTATGTGGTTGATTCATACGAAGGCAGACGCAACAGTACAACCAGAAAATAGTGCTCTACCTTTATACAAGAGTCTGATTACTTCAGGAGCAACGAACAAATGGTTCTCATACTTTGAAACAGCAACAGGAACTGATCTCCCTGGCACAGAGTATGACGGTCATTGGGCTTGGATTTATTTCTTCCATGACCAGGTGATTGGTGTTCAGCATCCTGAAAATACGAAAAATTGGGACGGTTATAGTGGTATGGTAGCCACTGACCCAACCAATGGTGGTGGTTCTCGTGCTAGTGTCAATGGACAAACATATAACAGTATTTTTGACTGGATGAGTGCACAAAGACACTAAGAGGATGAAAATCACTCTTCTCAAGAGTAATATTGCAAGAAAAGGATTTCAATTGAAGTCCTTTTTCCATTTCATTAAGAAAATGGACACCTTTGATTTTCTTAATGAAAGCTTAATAGCTCAGGCTTTGTCGTGACAAGGGGCCTGAAAAATGCTAAAATAAAGGTAATATATTAGAGAAAAAAGGAGCCTTCTTATGAAAGGTATTATTCTTGCCGGCGGTTCAGGGACGCGTTTGTATCCACTAACACGTGCCGCATCCAAACAACTGATGCCGATTTATGATAAACCAATGATTTACTACCCACTGTCAACGCTCATGTTGGCTGGAATCAAGGAAATTCTCATCATCTCAACACCACAGGACCTTCCACGTTTTGAAGAGCTCCTTGGCGATGGTTCAGAGTTTGGTATTTCCCTTTCTTACGCTGTACAACCAAGTCCAGATGGCCTGGCTCAAGCTTTTATCATTGGTGAAGACTTCATCGGTGATGACAGCGTTGCTCTTGTGCTCGGAGACAACATTTTCCATGGCAATGGTCTTTCTGCAATGCTTCAACGTGCTGAAGCTAAGGAAAAAGGTGCTACAGTCTTTGGCTACCAAGTTAAAGACCCAGAACGTTTTGGTGTGGTTGAGTTTGATGAAGATATGAATGCCATCTCAATCGAAGAAAAACCAGAACATCCAAAATCCAACTTTGCTGTAACTGGTCTTTATTTCTATGACAATGATGTTGTGGAAATTGCTAAAAACATCAAACCAAGTCCTCGTGGAGAGCTTGAAATCACTGATGTTAACAAGGCTTACTTAGATCGTGGAGATCTTTCTGTTGAGCTGATGGGACGTGGCTTTGCTTGGTTGGATACAGGCACTCACGAGAGTCTCTTGCAAGCGGCGCAGTACATTGAAACAGTTCAACGTTTGCAAAATGTCCAAGTGGCTAACCTTGAAGAAATTGCCTATCGCATGGGTTACATCACTAAAGAACAGGTCCTCGAATTGGCACAACCGCTTAAGAAAAATGAATACGGACAATATTTGCTCCGTTTGATTGGAGAAGCATAATGACTGAACAATTTTTTGGAAAAGAACTAGCTGCACGTAAGATTGAGGCCATTCCAGGCTTGCTTGAATTTGATATTCCAGTACACGGGGACAACCGTGGTTGGTTTAAGGAAAACTTCCAAAAAGAAAAAATGTTGCCGCTTGGTTTTCCAGAATCATTCTTTGCAGAAGGAAAATTACAAAACAACGTTTCTTTCTCACGTAAAAATGTTTTGCGTGGTTTGCACGCTGAGCCTTGGGATAAATACATCTCAGTAGCAGATGAAGGAAAGGTTCTTGGAACATGGGTTGATCTTCGTGAAGGCGAAACTTTTGGGAATACTTACCAAACAGTCATTGATGCCTCAAAAGGAATCTTCGTTCCTCGTGGTGTTGCCAATGGTTTCCAAGTTTTGTCTGATAAGGTCTCATACAGCTATCTTGTGAACGACTACTGGGCACTTGAACTCAAACCAAAATACGCCTTTGTCAACTATGCAGATCCAAGCCTTGATATCAAGTGGGAAAACTTAGAAGAAGCAGAGGTCTCAGAAGCAGATAAGAACCACCCACTGCTCAAAGACGTCAAACCCCTAAAAGCAGAAGATTTGTAAAAACGAACTTTGCGCAGCGGTATCGCGACTGCAAGGAGCGTTATTAGATTGTTCCTGCCCTAGTGAAAACAAGATTCCCTTGGGAATCTTGTAGGGAAATCCGGAGACTTCGGCTCCGGATTTAGCCATGAAACCGAAGGGTTGCTGGCGTCCCTCACTAGCTAAAGGAACAATCCAAGGAAAAAACTATTTGGAGAAAAAATGACTGAATATAAAAACATTATCGTAACCGGTGGCGCAGGTTTCATCGGTTCAAACTTCGTACACTATGTCTACAACAATCATCCAGACGTTCATGTGACTGTCCTTGACAAACTCACATATGCTGGTAACCGTGCCAACATTGAAGAAATCCTTGGTGACCGTGTTGAATTGGTTGTTGGTGATATTGCTGATGCTGAATTGGTTGATAAATTGGCTGCTAAGGCTGATGCCATCGTTCACTATGCAGCCGAAAGCCACAATGACAATTCATTGAACGACCCATCACCATTTATCCACACAAACTTTATTGGTACTTACACACTCTTGGAAGCTGCTCGTAAATACGATATTCGTTTCCACCACGTGTCAACAGACGAAGTGTATGGTGACCTTCCATTGCGTGAAGATCTTCCTGGACATGGTGAAGGTCCTGGTGAAAAATTTACTGCAGAAACCAAATACAACCCATCATCACCTTATTCATCAACTAAGGCTGCTTCAGACCTTATTGTTAAAGCATGGGTTCGTTCATTTGGTGTTAAGGCAACGATCTCAAACTGCTCAAACAACTATGGACCATACCAACACATCGAAAAGTTCATCCCACGTCAAATCACCAATATCTTGTCAGGTATTAAACCAAAACTTTATGGTGAAGGTAAAAACGTCCGTGACTGGATTCACACTAACGACCACTCAACTGGTGTTTGGGCCATCCTTACTAAGGGCCGTATCGGTGAAACTTACTTGATCGGTGCTGATGGTGAAAAGAACAACAAGGAAGTGCTTGAACTCATCCTTGAAAAAATGGGTCAACCAAAAGATGCCTACGACCGTGTAACAGACCGTGCTGGTCACGATTTGCGTTACGCTATTGATTCAACAAAATTGCGTGAAGAACTCGGTTGGGAACCACAATTCACAAACTTCGAATCAGGTTTGGAAGAAACAATCAAGTGGTACACTGATCACCAAGACTGGTGGAAAGCTGAAAAAGAAGCTGTTGAAGCTAACTACGCTAAGACACAAGAAGTGCTTAAATAATTGGAAGATCTATCACTTATAAGCTAGTGATAGATCTTTCTATTAAGAATTGTTAGGAGAGATGATGAATAGGAAAGAATGGATTGAATATTTTGAAGCGATTAATAATCGTAAGCCCACTATCCAGGAGTGTCAGCAGGCTCTTTTAAATGGTGAATTTGTTATGGAAGGAAGGCAGGCTACTTTTTCGAGTAATGGTAATTCCGTGACTGGAGGAGCCATGCCTTCACCATATCAAATGACTGGTCAAATGGTCAATCAAGCCTCTGCACAGCAGACTGTCTTTGTTAAACAGAAAAAGTTTGGTAAAAAGACTTTTATAGGTCTTGCCATAGCTTTACTTCTTGTCCTAGCAACAAGCCTTGCCTTCTTTTTGTTTTCTTCCAGAGGAACAAACTTGAGTGGTTTGTGGGTAAATAGTAATAATGCTGGTTTGGTTTATGATTTAAGTGGGAAGAAGTCAAAACTCGTTGCAGGCCATAGGGAAGAAGAAATCAAAGAAGTCTCTATTGGTAAGAAAGCTAGACAGAAATTTGAAGAAAACTTAGTGGACGTCAGTGATTCAAAACTCAAAACTATTGCTGATTTTGACAAGAAATACCAATTACAGACCAAAGAGATTATATTGGTAAAGACGGAAGTGTTTGGTTACTACAATCTGATTCAGAAGGATGGGACAAACTTAGTTCTAGATTTATTCTTAACAGACCTCTACTACGGATCAAGAAGTACCAAAGATTTAAAAAAGACATGTCTTTTTCATAAGGCAGGGGTTCCCAAAGTTTTTGTTGGAAACTGGAAGACATTTGATGATGAAGATGAATCAGAAGGAGAAGGGACTATCTCTGAAAATGGTGTTATGACTACAGATTCTGATGGTATAGATATCTTAATTGCTAAACCTTTAAAAGAATATCTGGTGGATCAATCAGGCAGCGTAGATAATGGTAAGGTGCAAAAAGAGTTTGCTAAAATACAGAAGTTTCTTAAGTCACATGGTTATCAAGCTAAGAGTGTTAATGACATCTACCACAATGCGGGAAAATCATACCTTTATGTAGTTGTAGATGGTGGTAAGCGCATTATTATCTTGGAGGATAGCTTCAAGCTTCTCTCTTATACAGGTTATCTTGAAAGAGAAGACACGCGCTAATCACGATATCTCTATCAGATAAGATAAGAAGTACTTAAATAATAGTCAAGAGTCTATCATTCCTATGGGAGTGATAGATTTTTTTGGCTACAGGGAAATATTAACTTATAACAGTGATACAAATGATTACAAAAATATTACTAAAATTACATAAATAACTTGATTTTTGTAACAGAATAGATATAATAGACATATAGAAAAGAGGTTTATGAAAATGAAAAGTAAAGTTATCCGTGTTTGTTTACTTGTTTTGTTATCTGTAGCTGTCTCTGGGGTTCTTGTCGGATGTGGCTCTAAGTCAGAAAAAGACACTGCGTCATCATCTACCACTTCAACTTCTAAAGTAGTAAAGTCATCAGCAAAGACCAAAACAGCTGAAAGGAAATCTGATAAAAAGGCCAAGTCAGAAGCTTCAAAGGATTCTCAAGGCCAAGACCTAGCAAGTGATTCTGAATCTAGCTCAGGAAAAGATCAAGCCACAGCAGGAACCGATGCTCAAGCAGGAGCAAGTAGTAGTGCTGCTTCTGACTCAAGCAAGTCTAGTCAAGCAAGACCTGATACCCAAAGTGACTTTCCTGTTCCAGCAGCTTTGGTTGGAACTTGGACTGGTACCAGTCCTCAAGCAACAGATATTAGTTTTACAGTTGATGCTGATGGCAACATTACTTCAAAGGCGAATTTCAATGTTGATTACGAACCCTATCGTCAAAGCTCAACAACTGCAAAAGCTGTTCAGATTTCTGGTAATCTCTACGTTTGGGAAGGTGGCGATTTTTCAACCTTGCTTCCTGGTATTACTGGACTAGGGGGAGCTGGTTTCCAAGCTAAGCCTGGTTTTATTCTTGAAAATGGAACCTATACGCCAGTTCAATTTATCTCTGATTTGGGACCAACCTTTGATTATAGCAACTATAATGCTTTCCCATTTTCATTAACAAAATAAAGTAAAGAAGCTATCTGGAGAGATGGTTTCTTTTTTTGCTTCAAACTCCTCTTTTTCAAGGTCTCATTTCTGCTTAAAAAATGGTAGAATAGTTACATGCAAACAAAACCAACGTCAGCTTATGTGCATATTCCATTTTGCACACAAATTTGTTATTATTGTGACTTTTCCAAGGTCTTTATTAAAAATCAGCCCGTTGATGACTACCTACGGGCTTTGATTCGTGAGTGGGAGCTTTTAGATATCAAGGAGCTTCGTACCCTTTATATTGGTGGGGGGACCCCAACGGCTATTTCTGCCGAGCAATTGGACTACCTTTTAAGTCATCTTCAGAAGAACTTGGATTTGTCTAAGCTGGAGGAGTTTACCATTGAGGCCAATCCTGGTGATTTGACGGTTGATAAGATTGAAGTACTCAAAAAATCTGCTGTTAATCGGGTGTCTTTAGGGGTTCAGACCTTTGATGACAAGCACTTGCGTCAAATTGGTCGCAGCCACAATCAAGCACAGATTTATGAAAGCATTGATAGCTTGAAGTCTGCTGGTTTCCATAATATTTCCATTGACCTCATTTATGCTCTACCTGGTCAAACCATGGATCAGGTCAAGGAAAATGTGAGAAAGGCACTGGAACTGGATATTCCACATCTAAGTCTCTACAGTTTGATATTGGAACATCACACGGTCTTTATGAATAAGATGCGTCGGGGTAAGCTTAATCTACCAACTGAGGACTTGGAAGCAGAGATGTTTGACTATATTATCCAAGAGTTGGAAAAAAATGGTTTTGAGCACTACGAGATTTCTAACTTTACCAAACCTGGGATGGAGAGTCGACATAATCTCATGTATTGGAATAATGATGAGTACTATGGAGTTGGTGCTGGGGCCTCTGGTTATGTCAATGGTGTTCGTTACCGTAATCGAGGGCCTATCCAACATTACTTAAAAGCTATAGCAGAGGATGGCCATGCTAGACTTAATGAAGAACATCTGACTAAGGCGGAGATGATGGAGGAGGAGTTCTTCCTTGGTTTACGTAAAAAGTCGGGTGTGTCTATCAAACGGTTTGAAGAGAAGTTTGGTTTGTCATTTGCGGATACCTATGGAGACATTGTGGAAAAACTACAGGCAGATGGTCTCTTGGTCAAGGCTCCAGAGGTCGTTCGTATGACCAAACGTGGACTCTTTCTGGGGGATAGTGTCGCTGAGCAATTTATCTTGGAGGATTAGATGGGATTAAAATTTAGTATTCCTTATCAGATTCCGTTTTATGAGACGGACATCACGCATCATGTGAAATTACCACACTTATTGGCATTTTCACTGCAAGTATCTGGCATGCAGTCAGAGTCTTTGGGTAATACGGATAAGGACGTTTTTAATAATTACGGTCTCGTTTGGATTGTTACAGACTATGCTATTGAGATTGACCGCCTGCCTCGCTACAATGAAAAGGTGACCATTACAACGGAAGCCATATCCTATAATAAAATTTTTTGTTATCGTAATTTTTACATCACAGATGAAGCTGGTCAGCAAATCATGCTCTTTAAGACTACTTTTGCCCTCATGGATTATGAGACCCGTAAGGTTGCTGAGGTGCCAAATGAGGTGGTAGCACCTTATGGAGCTGAAAAAACTAAAAAGTTGCTTCGAGGGCCTCGCTATAAGGCTTTAGAAAATCCGCTTGAGACTTTTTATCGTGTACGCTATTTTGACCTAGATATGAACGGTCACGTTAATAATAGTAAGTACTTGGAGTGGATGTTGGATGTTTTCGATTTGGACTTTTTGACCAAGTACACACCAGCCCATATTGATCTCAAGTACGTTAAGGAAATTCATCATGGTTCAGAAATTTATTCTAGCTATGAGTTTGACCAAGACAATTTGAGCAGTCAACACCAGATTTGTGTTGATGGTAATGTTCATGCCCAGGCCATTATTCAATGGAAAGAAATAGGAGACGAGTAAGATGACATATAAAGGTTATTTGATTGATTTAGATGGAACAATTTATAAGGGGAAGGATCGTATTCCTGAAGGGGAGGCCTTTGTTAAGGAGTTGCAGAAGCGTCAGATTCCCTATCTTTTTGTGACTAATAACAGTATGCGTACACCAGAGATGGTCCAAGAGCTTTTGCGTAATCAGTGCGAGTTGGAAACGCCTCTTGAAACGATTTATACAGCAACATTGGCGACAGTTGACTACATGAATGATATGAATCGTGGTAAGACTGTTTATGTTATTGGTGAGACTGGGCTTAAATCTGCTATTGCGGATGCGGGTTATACGGTAGATGAGGAAAATCCTGCTTATGTGGTAGTGGGATTGGATCGTGACGTCACTTATGAAATGCTGGTTACAGCAACCCTTGCTATCCAAAAAGGGGCTATGTTTATTGGAACAAACCCAGATTTGAACATCCCAACAGAACGGGGTCTGCTTCCAGGTGCTGGTTCCCTCTTGGCCCTTATCGAGGCAGCGACGCGTGTGAAACCAATTGTTATTGGTAAACCTGAAGCAGTCATCATGAATAAAGCCTTAGATATCCTTGGTACAGAACGTAACCAGACTATCGTAGTTGGCGATAATTATTTGACTGATATTACAGCTGGCATTAAAAATGACTTTCCAACACTTCTTGTGACAACCGGTTTCACCATGGCAGAAGAGGTTGCAAATCTACCTGTCAAACCAGACCATGTACTTTCTAGTCTAGCGGAGTGGGATTTTGATGCGCACTAAGATTGAAGCTGTTCTGACTCCCATTTGGCTCCTGGCCTTGTCTATTCTGGTTACGATTTATCTAGCATGGGGCTTCTATTATTTTGATATTGACTGGATGCATCTTTTGAACTATGTCATTATCGGAAAGACGGAGCTTTGGCATAACTTCAATGTCCTCATGCAATACCTGACCTTTCCTTGGGTGGGTCGTCTGGCCATGCCTGATTTTCCGTCGTCAGAGAGTGGCCTTAAGCATTTTCATGATGTTAAGTGGCTCTTTCATTTGGTTCAGGGGCTTGTTATCCTACTGGCTTATCCAGCTATGAGTTTTCTTTGGCGAAATGTGAAGAAGGGGACCTTTGGTCTTTATCGTAGACTTTATCTGAGTCTAGCTGTTTTACCAATCCTTATTGGAGTAGTGGGACTTTTCCTAGGATTTGATCAGTTCTTCATCCTCTTTCATGAGGCTCTCTTTCCTGGAGATAGTAGTTGGCTCTTTAATCCAATGTTGGACCCGATTATAAATGTTTTGCCTGAAGAGTATTTCCTTCAATGTTTTGTGATTTTCTTTATTATTTATGAGGGAATCATGGTGGGGTTGACCTGGCTAGCCCATAAGCAGGTGAAAGGCTATTTAAAAAATAAGGAGTAATTATGTCTATTCGTGATAACCATTTACATACCCATCATTCCTATGATTCGGATGCGGATTTTACTGATTATTTGACACATTTTGATGGAGAGATTGTAACGACAGAGCATTATGATCTCTCTAATCCTTACACGAAACAGGACGATGTGCCAGAGTACGAGGCTTATAGTCACGAGATTGAAAATCTCAACCTCAAGTATGGCAATCGTATTAAACGAGGCATCGAGATTGGTTATTACCAGCCTAGAGAAAGCGATATTTTAGACTTTTTGGATGGTAAGGACTATGATCTCAAACTGCTTTCTGTTCACCATAATGGGGTTAATGATTATCTTGATGATGAGGTGGCTGATATGGACAAGGCTAGCATTATTCAAGAATATCTGGACAAGTTGGAGTATGCTATTGGTCGTGTGGACGCAGATGTTCTGGCCCACTTTGACTACGGTTTCCGACTTTTTGATGTGACTGTTGATGAGCTAAAAGCCTATGAGAATCAGCTTGAACGTATTTTTAAGAAAATGATTGCTAATGATTTGGCTTTTGAGCTGAATTCAAAGAGCATGTACCTTTATCATCATGAAGATCTTTATCGTTATGCCTTGGGCCTTGTTAAGGATTTGGGTTGTTGCAAGTATTCTATTGGCTCTGATGGGCATAAGTTAGAACATTTCCGTCTGAACTTTGATAAGATTCAGGAGCTCTTGAGAGAATTTGACATTACAGAAGATATGATTATCTAGCGTAGACAGCTTCAATTGAGGCTGTCTTTTCTTAAGGAAAACTTAAAGGAAAAGCGTTGTTATGGGATTTATAGAAGATTTTAAGTTTTGCTTGTTATGCTAATTTCAAGCAAAAGGAACTTATGGTTTCTATCTTATCTTTTACAATTGGAGGTTTTCTATGAAATTCTTAAAAAGGCATGCTTATGCCTTACTATTTACCCTTTTTCTGATGGGGGCAAATGTTTATTCTCTTTTAAAGGTCTTTGTCATTCCCTCAGCAGTCTCAACGGTTTCGGCTAATACGACTAGCTCAAGCACAGCTTCGTCGACAGCATCTACCAGCACTGGAACGGTCACTAAGACGGATACGACTTATAAAGATGACAATATGGAAATTGAAATCACGACGGGTAAAACCAGTGATACCACTTACTATGTTGCTGATATCAAGCT
>NZ_CAUUKN010000018.1:0-31560 GCF_963545685.1 uncultured Streptococcus sp.
TATCAGAAAGCATAAGAACACGGCTTTCTTGTTGTGCATCAGCACCCTTAGCACCCTTGACAATGTGACCAATACCATTGAAAGTCAAGGTACCGCGTTCTAAGATAACGCCATGTTGTAAGATATGTCCCACAGAGTTGTTACCATAGTTAGTCACACGAGTATCAATCCCTTGAACTTGACGGCCTGATGACAGACCAATAACTTTAAGGTTGGCATGACTTCCATTGCCAATCAAGTCGCTATCAAAGTCAGCAACAACATTACCCTCGTTCATGATGCCGAGAGCCCAGTCAATGCTTGCATCACGACCAATACGACCACGACGGCTGATGTATGTTGTGACATTTTCACCTAAACGGTCAATAGCCGCAAACTTAACTTGAGCACCGTCTTGTGCGATAACTTCAACAGAAATGTTGGCACTAGCTTTTTCAGTAGCTTCACCTAGCGTTTCAAAACGCTCAAGATAAGTCAATTTACTGTTTTTACCTGCTACAATCAAAACATGTTTGTTAAATGGAACAGATGAATCACCATCTTGGTAGAAATAGCTCTCAACTGGCAAGTCAATTTCAACATTATCTGGTACATAAAGGACTGCTGCACTATTGAAATAGGCATAGTTATAAGCTGCCAATTTGTCCTCATCGTAGGCTACAGCCTTACCAAAGAAGGCTTCAACGACTTCTGGGATTTCCTCAAGAGCAGTCGCAAGATCTGTGAAGACCACACCTTGACCAATCAAGTCAGCTGGCAGTTGTTCAAGGACTGTATTTGTTCCTACTTGGACCAATTTAGGGTTGTTTCCAAGCGCTGTAAAGTCAGGCACATTTGCTGACGGTTCATTTTCAGTAATCGTTCCATCGCCTAGGTTCCAACGGTGGAATTTAACACGCTCAATTTTCGGAAGAGCCAAGCTGTCAAGCTTATCAAAGGCTGCTTGACGAAGGTCTTGCAACCAGACTGGCTCTGCTTTTGCTTGTGAAAAAGCGATAATAGATTCTTTTGACATAGGTTACTCCTTTTCTAGTTATTTCGAGTAACAGACTTACGCTTCTTCGTGGTACTCGTAACCGAGCTCTTCAGCGATTTTCGCATAACCTTCTTGCTCAAGACGGGCAGCCAATTCAGGACCACCTGAAAGAACCACTTTACCTTCCATCATTACGTGTACAACATCTGGAGTGATGTAGTTCAAGAGACGTTGGTAGTGAGTGATAATCATAGCACCAAAGCCTTCGCCACGCATAGCGTTAACCCCTTTTGAAACCACTTTAAGGGCATCAATATCAAGACCTGAGTCAATCTCGTCAAGAAGGGCAAACTTAGGTTCCAACATAAGCAATTGAAGAATCTCATTACGTTTCTTCTCACCACCTGAGAAACCTTCGTTAAGGTAACGCTCAGCCATTTCTTCACGCATACCAAGCAATTCCATCTTTTCATCCAATTTAGTGATGAAATCAAGGACAGAAATCTTTTCGTCATCTTCTTTACCAGCGTTCATAGCCGCACGGATAAACTCAGCATTTGTAATCCCTGGGATTTCAGCCGGGTATTGCATAGCAAGGAAAAGACCTAGGCGTGCACGCTCGTCAACTTCCAAGTCAAGGATGCTTTCACCATCAAAAAGGATGTCCCCTTCTGTGATTTCATAATTTGGGTTACCCATGATAGCAGCCGAAAGGGTAGATTTACCAGTTCCATTAGGACCCATAATAGCAGCAATCTCACCAGTTTTAAGAGTCAAATTAAGACCCTTCAGGATTTCTTTATCTTCAACAGAAACATGAAGATTTTTGATTTCAAGTACAGACATTGTATACTCCTTTTTCATATATACAGCGAGCAGGTGCTCGCTAATTTGCGTTATTTTTTTGAAAATAGCACAACTATTTTCCGGAAAATAAAAAGAGACCTTCCATTTTCCTTAATTAGAATCATTATAACAAAAAAGCCATTACTTGGCTTTTTAAACGTTTATTTTTTTCGCCCTTGCTTCCATTTTAACATGGTTGCTTGACGATAATCACTGTTCCCGATAAATTTCAGGAAATCAAAGAGAGGTGTTCGACCAACGCCCCAAATCTCAAGCCCTTCAATCAGAATTTCCATCCCTAGAAGTAAACTCAAGAGCAGGAGGATACCACCAAGACGACTGGAAACATTCAACAAGAGGGCAATTAATGAAAAGAGAATAGCGATAGCATAAACCACCAGAACCGCCCCTCGATGAGTGAACCCCATAGCTAAAAGACGATGATGCAAGTGCATCTTGTCAGCCTCCGTGGCTGGTCGCCCTGACAACTTACGGCGGACAATGGCCACCACTGTATCAACAATGGGCACCCCCAGGATAATAACAGGTGACAAAATAGCTACTGCTGTCGCATTTTTCAGCCCTTGCAATGACAAAACACCTATCATAAAGCCAATAAAGAGTGCTCCCGTATCACCTAGATAGATAATCGCTGGATGATAATTGTAAGGGAAAAAGCCCATAATGGCAGCCACTAAGACAAAGATGGTCATGGTCAAGAAAATATCAGTATCATAAAGAAAGAAATAAGAAATCACCCCCATAGTCATCAGGGAAATGATAGAAACTCCTCCAACCAAGCCATCCAAACCATCAATCAGATTAATGGCATTGGTGATAGCCACAATCCATAACACTGTTAGAATCAAGGTCAAGACTGGCCCAAAATGAATCATGGGGCCGCCAAAAGGTATCTTAAAGCTATCAAATCGAAAATCCGTAAAAGCCCAAACAATGACAGCTCCGATAACAATACCGAGCATCTTAGGCAAGGGTTTTAATTCAAAGATATCATCAATGAAACCTGTCAGTGCCACAATAGCACCACCCACAACAACCGGTAGGATGTATCTTAAATAAGAAATATGCCAGACATCCTTCTGAATAATCATAGGCATAAATACCAAGGTCGCCAGTACAAAGGCCAAGAAAATAGCTAGACCACCAGCACTCGGCATTGGCTTTTTATTAATACGTCTTGCATTTGGATTATCAACCGCTCCGACTCGAAAGGCCAAAGAGCGAACCAATGGAGTTCCCACAATGGCAATCAGAAAGGTCCCAATCAAGACAAAGATATAATTAATGGTCCAAGGCATGTCCTAGCTCCATTTCGTTGCTTGTAATACCGGTAAGGCGTCCTCTTCCATCAAGATTGTTGCATGCTCTTGTAGGTAGGCACGTGTTCGGTCTGCCACATTCGCATATTCAAGAAAACGCGCATACATATTGTTCGCGTAATAGTCAGGCTCATCAGCCAAGTAAAGAAGGATAGTCATATAGTAGACATCACCAAGTTTATAAAGTTCAGAACCTTCCACTGGCACACCCTTCAAACCTTGCGTAAAGGTCACTACTTGATCAAAGTCAGAGAAAGCCAAGACATAGTGAGTATAATCTTCACGAATATTTTCCTCAGCCACTTCCTTAGCCGGCTCTGTCATAGACTTATCGACTTCTTCCAAGGTCTTTTCGAGTTCTTCAAGCTTATGGTGAGCCTCAATATCTCCTTTATCCATGAAGGTTCCTTCAAGAGCCTTGAGAAATTCTTCTGGAGAAAGGCCCGAGTAGTCATCCATATCTGACAAATCGTTGAAATCAAGGTCTTCCTTAAGATCTGATTTAGTCACAAAAACATCCACACGATCCTTGCGTGGCGTGACACGGAAGCTCAGCATCCCACTATTTTTAAAGTTATCAGGCAAGTCCAACTCATCCATGACAGTATAGAAAAATTCCTCTGTTTTTTCCTGGGGAATCAAGAAATCTTTCAGCTCCATACCATGTTCTTCAAGATCTTCCATGGTAATCATGATTTTTAGAGTTGTCTCGCTTATTTGTTTCATTTCCATATGTAAAAAACCTCGCACGAGTAGTTATTTCATTATACTAGAAAAGCAAAGAGATAGCAATTTCTGAGCAAGTTTAGGTCTTATTTAGGACAGGTTTTCTAAAAAATCCTAATGCTAACAAAATCTTGATGTTTCCTATTAATAGCCGTCATCTATCCTAGAAAGGAGTATAATAATAGTGGATATATAGTTGGAGGTGATAACCATGACTGCCTATAAAAAAGGATTGTTACGAGCCAGCATTGCTGTAGGAATAACGAGTTTATTGACCTTCTTTCTCTACTTGTCAGGACAACCTCATCAAGTAAACAAATCTACCTTTCTTACAGGACTAATCGTTGCCATCATACTGGCAACTGCACCCATTTACGACGATAACCGTTTGACACTCAGACAACAATCACTCCTCCACTTCTCAATCATGTGTGTTACCATCCTGCTAATTCTCTGTTTATCCGGATGGTATCCTTTGCATAATGTGGTAGACTTCTTGAAAATCCTAGCTAGCTTCTTAACCTGCGGACTGGTCCTTTGGACACTAGCTTACCTTATCTTTGGAAAACTTCTCAATAAATAATCTCTAAACCAGATAAAAAGGACTTCAAGCGAAGTCCTTTCAATTTTTTATCCAAAAATAAGTTTGACAGCCCCATAAAGAAGAACAATGATACCGAGTACGATACGGTATTTCCCGAAAACAGTGAAATCGTGTTTCTTAATATAGTTCATCAAGAAGCGAATCACAAACAAGCTGACAACAAAGGCTGTCACACTAGCTACCAAGAGAATAGCCGCTTGTCCACCAGTCAAGGTGTTCCCATCAATAAAGTACTTAACTGCCTTAAGCCCACTATAACCAAACATAGTTGGAATACCAAGGAAGAAGGTAAAGTCAGCAGCTACGCTACGACTAGTACCAACGATGATTCCCCCAAGAATAGTAGCACCTGAACGACTAGTCCCTGGAATGATACTCAAGACTTGGAAAAGACCAATATAGAAAGCGGTCTTGTAAGACATACGTGCCAAGTCCGTTACCTTAGGCTCTACATGTCGATTGCGGTCCTCAATCCAAATAAAGGCAATCCCGTAGACCACCAACATGATAGCTACTACAAAGAAATTACTGAGGTGGGCCTCCATCCAATCATCTAAAAGAAGACCAAAGAAGGCCGAAGGAATACAGGCAATGAACACCTTAAGCCAAAGTTGCCAAGTCAACTGCACTTCACGTGCTGTTTTACCAGGTTGGAAGGGATTCAAACGTTTAAAGTAGATGACTATAACTGCTAGAATAGCCCCAAGCTGAATAACGATATTAAACATATCAATGAAATCTTTACTTTGTCTTAAGTTCAAGAATTCATTAACCAAGATCAAATGACCTGTTGATGAAATGGGTAACCACTCAGTGACCCCTTCGACAATCCCAAGGAAGACTGCCTTTAGTAATTCAATAATATACTGTGCCGTTTGCATAATTATCTCCGTTTTTAAATGTTAGCCTTATCACATCAACAGTGAATAAGACTCCAAATCGTCCTTCTCATTATATCAAATTAGCAACTGTATTTAAAGCCAATCCTGATATACAGTTTTTTTCTAACCCCAACTTATTGTCATCAGTCTCAATTTCCTGTAAAATAGTAAGGAATGACATTTTTATAGGAGACATTGTTTCAATGAAAAAATTTATTGTAGCCTGCTTTACAGCCCTCCTCCTCGTTTTTGGTGGAGTATCAAGCGCTCAAGCAGACGAGTATCTCCGTGTCGGTATGGAAGCTGCCTATGCACCTTTCAACTGGACACAGGATGATAACTCAAACGGAGCCGTTCCAATCGAAGGTACTAAACAGTATGCCAACGGTTATGACGTGCAAATCGCTAAAAAAATCGCTGAAGCCCAAGGTAAGAAACCCTTGGTGGTCAAAACAGCTTGGACAGGTTTGATTCCTGCACTCACTTCTGGCAAGATTGATATGATTATCGCAGGTATGAGTCCAACAGCTGAACGTCGTCAAGAAATTGACTTTTCAGATAGCTACTACCGTAGTGAACCTGTTATAGTTGTTAGCTCTGATGGTGATTACGCCAACGCTAAGAGCCTCAAGGATTTCAAGGATGCTAAAATCACAGGTCAACAAGGAGTTTACCTCTACAACTTGATTAATCAGATTCCAAATGTGAACAAGCAAACTGCCATGGGGGACTTCGGTGCGATGCGCCAAGCCCTTGCATCTGGCATCATCGATGGTTATGTCTCAGAGCGACCAGAAGCACGAACTGCTGAAGAAGCTAGCTCAAAATATAAGATGATTTCACTTAAAGATGGCGGTTTCCAGGTCTCAGACGATGATGTTTCCTTGGCTGTCGGTCTTCGTAAAGGAGATAGCCAGCAAATAGAACAAGTCAATAAGGTCCTTGCTGGTATCAGCCAAGAAGAACGTATCAAACTGATGGATCATATCATTGATATTCAACCTGCAGATAAGACTGATGAAGCTAAAAAAGGAAACTTCTTTAGCCAGATGACTACTATTGTTGCTAAAAACTGGCCACAATTCTTGCGTGGTACAGCAATAACACTTCTTATCTCTATTATCGGTACTGTTGTCGGAACTTTTATCGGTCTTATGATTGGTGTTTACCGTACAGCTCCTAAGGCTGCTAATAAAGTTGTAGCCTTGCTCCAAAAACTCTTCGGTTGGATTCTTAACGTTTATATCGAAGTTTTCCGCGGTACCCCAATGATTGTACAATCTATGGTTATCTACTACGGTACTGCCCAAGCTTTTGGCATCAATATTGACCGTACACTGGCAGCTGTATTCATTGTTTCTATTAACACCGGAGCCTACATGAGTGAAATCGTTCGTGGTGGTATCTTCGCTGTGGATAAGGGGCAATTCGAAGCTGCAACCGCTCTTGGATTTACCCACGGTCAAACCATGCGTAAGATTATTCTTCCACAGGTTATCCGTAACATCTTGCCAGCCACTGGTAATGAGTTCGTTATTAATATCAAAGATACTTCTGTTTTGAACGTTATCTCTGTTGTAGAACTTTACTTCGCAGGTAACACTGTCGCAACCCAAACTTACCAATACTTCCAGACATTCTTTGTTATCGCAGCAATCTACTTTGTTCTTACGTTCACAGTAACTCGCATCTTGCGTTATGTGGAACGCCGTTTGGATCAAGATACTTACACACAAGGAGGGGTTCACTAATGACTGAGACGATTTTAGAAATCAAAAACCTCAAAAAATCATACGGAAAAAATGAAGTCCTCAAAGATATCTCCCTCAGTGTCAAAAAGGGTGAGGTTATCTCAATTATTGGTTCTTCAGGTTCAGGAAAATCAACCTTCCTTCGCTCTATTAACCTACTTGAATCACCTTCAGGTGGTGAAATCCTCTATCATGGGGACAACGTCCTTGAAAAAGGTTACGATCTTACTACCTATCGTGAGAGACTCGGTATGGTGTTCCAATCCTTCAACCTCTTTGAAAACCTTAATGTCTTGGAAAATGCTATCGTAGCTCAAACAACTGTTCTCAAACGTGACCGCAAAGAAGCTGAAAGTATCGCCAAAGCTAACTTGGAAAAAGTTGGTATGGGGGAACAATACTGGAAAGCTAAACCAAAACAACTTTCAGGGGGACAAAAACAACGTGTGGCGATTGCTCGTGCCCTCTCTGTTGATCCAGAAGCCATCCTCTTTGACGAGCCAACTTCAGCCCTTGACCCAGAAATGGTAGGAGAAGTACTCAAGACTATGCAGGAGCTATCTGAAACTGGTTTGACCATGATTATCGTTACCCATGAAATGGAGTTCGCACGTGATGTTTCAGACCGTGTCATCTTCATGGATCAAGGGGTAATTGCTGAACAAGGTAGCCCTGAACAAATCTTTGAAAATCCTAAAGAAGAACGTACCAAGGAATTCCTTAAACGTTTCTTGGGTTAAAAAACGAAAAAGTTAAGGTTTCGACCTTAACTTTTTTTAGATTTTCTGATATAAAAAAAACGGCAACTGCCGTTTTTTTGCCTCTAATTGCTTAGTTGCGACGTGTACGTCTGTCAACAAAACCAAGAAAGGCCAATAGTGTCATGAAGAGACCTACAAAGCCAAGTCCTGCTACAGTTTCCTCACCTGTTTCTGGCAAGCTGTCTGCATCTTGAACAGGTGCTTGTTTTTCAGCTTTTGTTTGAGCATAATTTACAGGAATTTGGGCTACTGTTTGAGCTGCTTTTTCTTGTGTTGTGAAAGCAACAACTTTCCCATCTACATCATAAACTGGTACTGGTGTAAGACCTTTAGATGTGATGTTAGCAAACTCTTTAGCCAATTGTGTTTGACGCTCTTTGTCTGCCTTAGCTTTCATATAGTTATCAAAGGCAGTTTGAACAGTTGTGTATTCGCTCGTTAATTTATCACGTTTAGCTGACAATTCAACAAGTTTTGCACGCTCAGTTGAAAGTGCATCTTTAGCCGCCGTAAGTTTAGCAAAGGCTGTTGCACGTTCTTCTTTAGCCTTAGCTAGGTTAGCTGAAGCATTTGTAAGAGCGGCCACACGATTCTTAGCAGAAGCCAAAGCTTGGTTAGCTTGTTCCAAGGCTGCTTGTTTCTTAGCAGTTTCTTGCTTAGCAGTGTTGTAAGCATTTGTCAAACTTTGCAAGGTCGCAGAGCTTGTAGCAAGTTTATCTTTAGCTGCTTGAAGCTCAGCTTGTTTTTCATCAAGAGTAGCTTGCGCAATGCTAAGAGCTGCTGCTTTTTCTTGAGCGTTAGCATTAAGATTTTCAACTGCAGCGTTAGCTTTTTCCAATTCTGATTTAGCAGTTGCAAGGGCTGCTTGTTTTTCAGAAAGGTTAGTCTGAGCTGCTGCTAACTTGCTTGCAGTCGCTTTAAGAGCTGCAAGTTCTGACTGAGTATTTTTAAGTTTAAGAGTTGCAGACTCAGAAGCAGCTTTCTTGCTAGCTAGGTCACTTTGAGCTTGATCATTAGCTTGCTTAGCAGCTTCATAAGCTGCTTTTGCAGCTGCTAGATTTGCATTTGAAGATGGTTGAGATTGGTTACCTACATATGGGTTAGCAATCTTAGTTGTGTCAAAGCTACTATCAGAAGAGATAGAATTTTTATTGACATTATTTACGTGGACGTTAAAGGCACCAGCAACGACACTGATATCAGTACCAATGTATGTTTCGCCACCATCAGACGTAAGGCCAGCAATAGAACGGGCGTGGTTCCACTCCGTACCATTAAACATGAAGTCAAGCATAGCTTCATAGATATACTTCTTAATCTCGTTAAGAGTAAATGGTCCTGTCAAACCTTGCCAAGTATTAAGGTTTTCACCAATACTTACAGTATTAAATGACTTACCAGCACGGTCAAGAGCAGCACTATCGTGTTGATGGTTACTGATAGATTCCCAACCCCAGTTATCTGCCACATAGCCGTCTGTAACGCGGTCTGTTGCAAGAACACTACCTTTTGATACAGACGTTTGAGTTGTACCAAAAGCTGAACGGATTTGGTTAATCAAGCTTGAAGCATACAATGACAAATCTGTAATTTGAGCTTCACTAAGGTTGTTCAAATCGCTGATTGTAATGTTTTTATCCGCTTCATTATCTTGGTAGCTATTGTTTCCACGATCACGTTTGTTAACGTTCTTCAAGATTTGTTCAGCTTGCGCTTTTTCTGCTGCAGTTGATGTTTTTGACTCATGAATCTTAAGAGCATCGATATACTCTGATGATACTGAGAATTTTTGACTAACATTAGTTGTTGAAGTTGTTGAAGCTTCTGCTTTTTTCTTAGCTGCTTCAGCAGCAGCAAGAGCAGCTGCCTTTTCATTCGCTACTGTTTGAGCAGTTTCATAGGCTGCTTTTGCTTGGTTAGCAGCATTTTGATCTGCAGTCAATTGGCCTTCTTTAGCTGAAATAGCAGTAGCTTTTTCCTTATCAGCTGCCTGAGCGGCTGCCAATTCTTCTTGGGCTTTTTTCTCAGCTGCAGTTGCAGCATCAAAAGCTGATTGTGCTTTTGCTTGGTTAGAAGCTGCCTCAGAGGCGCTAGAACCATTAAGTGCTGCTTTTGCTGCATCTACTGATTTTTGAGCGGCAACAACTTCAGTTGCTTTAGCATTAACATTAGCTTGATCTGCATTAACTACAGCTTGTTGTTTGTCTACTGCATCTTTGGCAGTTTTTTCTGCTGCTTGAGCAGTTGCTACTGCTGACTTAGCTTCGTTAGCTGCATTTTCAGCGCTGGTTACTTGACCTTGAGCGGCAGCAATAGCTTCTGGACTTGCTTCATCGGCTGCTGTTTGTGCCTTTTGCAAGTTAGCATCTGCAGTCGCTAAGTTTGCCTGAGCCTGATTGACAGTCGCTTCGTGATTAGCGACTACTGACTCTTGCTGTGATACCGCTTGACTTGCAGCATTTGCTTGTTCTCTAGCCGTTTCGACTTGAGATTGAGTTGGGACAGCTTGTGTAGTTGTCGATGATACTGATGCTGTTGTTGAGGCTTGATCATTTGTCGTTACCTCATCAGCTTTAGCAACTGTGGCAGAAACTGCAAGTGCTGCAATCCCAGCTGTCGCCAAAACCCTTTTATTCATAAGACGAACTCCTTTTTTGTTAAAAAATCACTACTATATAATAACATTTTAATAATCTTGAAACAAGATGCTATCTCCTAATTTTTAAAATTTAATTATTTTATAAGCTTTCATAGCCTGTTTATAAAAATTATTAAATTGTTAGTCAAAAGTAGAATTGCTGTTTCAAAGTCCCTTTTTAGCCTTTGATTTTGCCTTACCCAGCTATTCTATCAAATCTTCGTTACAGTTTCTTAACTTTCTTTAAACGTTTTTTTGATATAATGTGTACTCATCATATGCAAAAGGAAGGGCAAAGTGAAAAAAGTATTAAAAACATTGAGTGACATCCTACTAGGAATAACCTCACTTGGCTTGTCTTACTGGCTTTACAGAGGACATCTGGAACAGTATGTTCATTACATCGCCCATTATGGTCCCAACTTCCAAATTTTCCTAAACCTAGTCATTATTATTTTACTGGGGTACTTCGTCTACGCTTTTTTGAAACTCCTTCTCACTAGGAAACTGAAAAAACAGACGCTTCTCCTACTTTACTTCATTTACTTTCTTGCTCTCTTCTACCTACTTTTCTTGAAAAACATCGGCATTCAAGGGCTATCCCTTAATCCTCTTTCCTTCGCTCGGGAACTATACTGGGGCAGCCACTTTGTTCCCATCATGAACCTATTAATGTTCATCCCCCTAGGACTCCTCTTTTCTTCCCGAATGAGTAATCTCCTGCTCTGTCTCATCGCCCTTTTCTCCGTCGAATCCATCCAATATTTCGGACATCTGGGAATATTTGATTTAGGAGATATCGTCTTAAATATGTTAGGTATCCTCGTCGGGACTGCAATTCATCAACTTCCTCAGTTTCAAACAGTAATCAAAAAAATGTTAACATAGAAGAACCTCCAGAACTTAAATTTGGAGGTTTCGTTAGGGCACTTTTTTAGATAAATCCAAAAAAATTAAAGAAGGACGTCTTATAGGCTCGGAATAAAAGACAAAAATAACAGCTCCCTGAATCCAGAGAGCTGTTTTGAACTTGGACTAAAATCCTAGTACAAAAGATGAACCTCCTTGTGTTTCTCGTACACGATGGAGTTTCCCTATTTTCATACGGATTTTTTACGCCCTTAGTATCGTTATTAACGACGAAGTCCAAGTGAGCTGATCAACTCACGGTAACGGTTAACGTCTGTGCGGCGAAGGTATGCCAACAAGTTACGACGGTGACCGATTTTTTTCATCAAACCACGGTAAGTAGCGTGGTCTTTTTTGTGTTGTTTGATGTGGTCGTTAAGGTGGTTGATTTCCCAAGTAAGGACAGCAACTTGAACCTCTACTGAACCAGTGTCACCTTCGTGACGTGCGTATTGTGCAATGATTTCATTTTTTTTCTCTTTTGAGATTGCCATGTTTTTTCTCCTTTTTTTGCTCCATCCGAGTCTTAGGATTGGCTCTCCTAAAACCAAGAAAGAGTTGGTTTGTCTTTACGACCTCTCTATTTTAGCTTATCTACTAATCTTTGTCAATCGTCAGATTCACTGTTTGAGACTTTCTAACTTAGGCTTTTTTGAACACTCTTGAATTCAGAAGGAATCCTAAGAAAAGTAAAAAACTGACTATAGCATAAGCTAGGAAAATCCAACTAAAACTTGGAGAGACCAGTGCCAACAATTTCAAAACATAAGGGGATAAGGCTGAGCCAAGGTTGCATCCTAGGAGAACATAAGCCGTCGCCTTATTCAGCAAATTTCTAGCAATACGTTCAGAAAGACGGTGAAAGATAATGGTCAAAACAATACTGTAAAAGAAACCAACACCAACAGCAGACAAAATCAATATCAACAAGTTGTTAGCTAGGGACATTCCAAATAGGCAAATAGATAGGCAAAACAGCGCCATCGGCAAGAGACGGTTCTTAAGGTGACCTAGCAATGAAGCAAAGCTAAGTCCAGCTACAATCCCAATTCCCTGCTCCAAACTAAGGACCAGAGCTGATTGACCGCTTGCAATGGTCTTACCATCAACTTGAAACAGAGGCACGCGCAAACTAATCGATGAATTAATGCAAATCACAAAACCTGCCAAGAGGGCCATGCCTAAAATCATAGCCAAATCTTTTTTATCCAAATCTTGCTTACTCTTTTGTGCCTCTTTCTTCTCTGTCTGCTCCATTGGTGGTACAAAGAGGAGGTACATGGCTAGGATGATAAAACCAAAACCATAGATAAGAAAAGCAAGCGTCCAATGAATTTTCAGTAATTGTCCAACTAAAAGGGAACACGATGCCCCACCAATCAATTCCATGGAACCTCGAATCCCAAGCATCTGAACCCTCTCTTTGCCCTGGTAACGCTGACTAATGATCGAAATAGCCTTGGCATTGATTAAACCGATACCCATTCCAAAAACAAGACGTGACAGTAAAACAAGTGGATACAATTGTACAAAGAAGGGGAAGATTCCAGCACTACTTAGTAAAATTAAACCTGTCATAATCAATTGCCTGTCACTTAACCACTTGTCAACAAAAGGGTTAAGTAAGAGCATAGCCACTACGGAAAAAGAAGGGACAGACACCAAAAGCTCAACTTGAGAAGCAGTATATGTTGGACTATAGTAGTCCAACATAGGTGGTAGAGCGGTTGAAATCGAGAAAGCCGAAATCAAAAGCAAGGATAGCCCAAGCAGGCTCATTTTTTCTAAAATCTTTGTCATAATATAGGGATAAGAGCATCCTTTCTTTACTTGTCTGATAGTTATTTTTTCATTATAATCTAAGAAGAGCTAAAAAAATAGGACCTAGGTCCTAAAAAGGAGACATATGCCTAATCCCACTATAAGACCTCAGCTTGAACAAATCTTTCCTGTAGCCTATCTTAATCAATTACAAAAGGTCAGCTTTCAGAAAGGCGACTACATATGCACACAAGGGCAGGCTATCACTGAGCTAACCTACATTTTATCAGGTAGGGTAAAAATTGTTCGCTCCCTATCCAATGGTAAAGAACATATCTTAGAAATGCCTCACCAACCACAGCTACTGGGAGATGTTGAACTCATGACTAATCAATTAGCGGGTTCCTCAGTCATTGCCCTCGAAGAAGTTCAAGCAGTTCAACTTCCATTAAATGATAAAGAATCACTCCTCCAAGATCCAGCTTTTCTCTATCAAATTGGGCGTAACCTAGCAACGGCACTACATAAGCAAGGTATTTCTGCCTCAAGAAATGTTAGCTATCCTGTTAGGGAGCGTTTGGCTACCCACATCTTGAGTATTGAGGAAGAGGGTATCTTCCAACTATCGCCATCTATTTTAGCAGCCAGTTTTGGGACTAGCTATCGACATGTACAGCGAGTCATCAAACAGTTTATCGACCAAGGAATCATTGAGAAGAAAGCTTTTAAAACCTATCGTATTTTGCAGAGAAAGAGCTTGGAAACGTTGGCTTTCATCGATTAGAAAAAGTGCTATTTTAGCCCTTGATGGTTTAACTTTCACCCCTTTTGTGCTATAGTTATAAACAAGTAAATCAAAGAAAATAAGAGGTATACAAATGGACGCTCAAACCAAAATTATCCGCGCCAGCCACATGATTGATATGAATGATATCATCCGCGAAGGTAACCCAACCTTGCGTGCTGTCGCTGAAGACGTAAGCCTACCACTTTCAGATGAAGATATTATCCTTGGTGAAAAAATGATGCAGTTTCTTCGTAATTCACAGGACCCTGTTATCGCTGAAAAAATGGGGCTTCGCGGAGGTGTCGGTCTTGCAGCACCACAATTAGATATTTCAAAACGCATTATCGCCGTTCTCGTTCCAAATCCTGAAGATGCTGAGGGTAATCCACCTAAAGAAGCTTATAGCCTTCAAGAAATCATGTATAATCCTAAAGTCGTTGCCCATTCTGTTCAGGAGGCTGCTCTAGGTGACGGTGAAGGATGCCTTTCAGTTGATCGCGACGTTCCTGGATATGTTGTTCGTCATGCTCGTGTCACTATTGAGTACTACAACAAAGAGGGTGAAAAGAAACGCATTAAACTCCGTGGTTACAACTCAATCGTTGTTCAACATGAAATTGACCATACTAACGGCATCATGTTCTATGACCGTATCAATAAAGACAATCCATTTACTATCAAGGATGGACTCTTGATTATCGAATAATGAAAATCCTCAGTAGAAATACTGGGGATTTAAATTGAAGACATGGTTTTCCTTGAGTCTTTCTTTAGATTATGATAGATTCTTCGAAGTATTTCATAGCTATTTTACATATAGAAAAGAACTGACTAATCTCAGTTCTTTTTTCATTATGTGAACCTATCCTCAGACAAGCATGTTGTAAAGAGTTTCATTTCCGTGAAGGTTAATGTAACTTGGATCAAATTCAGAAAGACGCTCAAGAAGACCATCATAATCATTCTTATCACTAAGAGCTATACCAATGAGAACTGGACCCTTCCCTTTATTAGCACGCTTGATGTACTCAAAACGAGTAATGTCATCATTTGGCCCTAAGATATCATTTACAAACTCACGAAGGGCTCCTGGACGTTGTGGGAAATTAACCACAAAATAGTGCTTGATTCCATCATAGATAAGGGCACGTTCTTCCATCTCTGGCATACGGTTGATATCGTTATTACCACCTGAAATGATGCAGACGATAGTTTTTCCTTTAATTTCATCTTTAATCACTTCAAGTGCCGCAACTGATGCTGCTCCTGCAGGTTCTGCGATGGTACCAACCTTCGAGTACATATCAAGTAAGGTTTCTGAGATTAATCCTTCATCAACTCCCAAGAGACGATCTACATATTTACGAGCGACTTCATAGGTTTTTGCACCTACTTTTTGGACAGCAATCCCGTCTGCAAACTTATCAATTTCTTCGAGTTTTATAGGATAACCACGGTCAAAGGCAGCACGCATACTACGAGCCCCACTAGCCTCAACACCGACAACCTCCATAGAGGGTGCCACATCCTTGATATAAGTAGCCACACCAGAGATGAGGCCTCCCCCACCTACTGGCACTAAGATACTATCAAAGGAAACACCTTCCTCTTGAGCTTGCTCATAAATTTCATAGGCAACAGTTCCTTGACCCGCTTGAACATTATAATCATCGAATGGATCGATGAAAGTCATCCCTTCTGACTTCGTATACTCTTGTGCTGCTTTAGCGGATGCATCAAAGGTATCTCCAACCAATTTAATTGTTACAAACTTGCCACCAAAGAAACGTACTTGACCAATTTTTTGAAGAGGCGTGGTTACTGGCATAAAGATGGTTGCAGGAATCTTCATCTCATTACAAGTGTAAGCAACCCCTTGGGCATGGTTTCCGGCTGAAGCACAAACCACACCACGCGACTTATCCTCATCGCTTAACTGATGGATGGCATAGTAGGCACCACGTAATTTAAAGGAACGTACCTTTTGCATATTTTCTTTTTTAATATAAATAGTCGCTCCATATTTTTCAGATAAGTAGCGATCAAAATCTAGTGGGGTACGATCCACCACGTTTTTTAAGACTTCATTAGCCTTTACGATATCATTTGCAGTAATCATTGGCTCTCCTTTGACACAATATTCAAACTATTTCTATTGTATCACAATTTTCAGAAAAATAGCAGTCTGCCAAAAGAAAACTCTTTGTTTGTACAAAGAGTTTAATTTATTATTTATTAGCCTTTTTTGACATCAAGAAATTACGAAGAGCTGCAAGAGCTGTCGCACCTGCTAGGACTATAGCCGTAAGGATAGCAACAGCATGTTCTCCCCACTTATGAGATTTTGCTGTTTTAGCAATTGTAGCCTTAAGATCTTCAGTTGATCCTTTATCACCTGCTTGCGTCGTTGTCTTACTTGCAAGGTTAAGATCTTGACTACCATTATAGGTGTTATCTGACGAAGCTGTATTGACAAGGTCTTGATGACTGCTACGCGTATAGCTGACATTTGTTGTGATGCTATCAATCATCTCAACAATATTTCTGATTGTTGCTGCATCGTACAAACCACCCTCCGTATCCTTCAAGATAGATACTGCTAATTTTTCGATAGAAACCTCTGAAGAAGGTGCTACCATAGAGTGAGATTCTGAGCTAGCTGTTTCTGAATATCTTGCATAATTACTAAAGAGCGATGCTGCTTCTGTGATTGTTTCAGAAGTACTTGGTAAAAATTCTGAGACACGTGAAGTTTCAGAAAGACGATTCCAACTATTGATGTTTTCTGACATTCCATCGAAGATGATTTCCTCTGATGTGCTGACTGTCTCTGAAATCGCCGAAACCACTTCTGATGTGCTTGCCTGACTCTCTGAGTCTGTCAAAGAAACTACTGGTTCTTCAACTACTTCTGACTCTGAAACGATAGTACTTGTAGAGTCCAAAACAGATGTTGAAATCTCTGAAATAGCTGTCGTCGTTGGAATTGCTGACTCTGAAGTTGATGCTCCTGAACTAATTTCAGTTTCTGACTCTTCTGATGATACTGTTGTACTTTCTGATACTTCTGACGAGACGACTGAAACAGCTGTACTTGGAGCCTCCGAAATTAAAGTATTGATTGAATCTGATACTGCTGAACCTTGATCCGTATTAGACGCTGAGTTATCATCTTTCTTATCATGTGAGATCTCTGATAGAGCTATTGCTACCGGAGCTGCTGCTGAATTTACTAGCTCGTCAATTGATGGTGCTGGTTTAAGTGTCTCATCTAATTTAGGAGATTCAATAGATGGTTTCACATCTGTTGTAGTCTCTGAATCGTTGTATACTAAAGCATGTTCTGATTTAGCTGTTTCTGAGCTCGCTTCTGATGTTTCGGTATTATCTACCTTCTTACCAGCTTGATTAGTTACTGGTTTTAAGACAACTGGTTCTACCGGTGTTTCTCTTGTATCTTCCTTGATATAGAGCATGTTCCAAAGAGTTAGTTTAGGAACTAAAATGACAAGCACTGGTTGACCATTTTCATCTGTTTTAAGGCTTGCTTGTGCCTTTTTCATACTCGAAGTTGCCCAATCATCTGGTGACGTCACATAGACTTGATCTGCAATTTTAGCAGCTTCTTGGGCTGTTTTACCTGCTAGGCTAAGACGAACTGTGAGATTTTCTTGAGCATCCGGTGTTTTATTGTCCGCATACCCCTCTTCATTATGCCAGCCCGCATTGATACCCATCATGTTAATCATTTGAACAGTTGAGAAGCCTTTCCCGGACTTGGCAAATGTCCAAACTTGATTTCCTGTCACACCTAGAGCATCCTTAGAAAGGATTTCACCAGAAGCATTCTTAGTAGATACAGACCGATTGCTGTTAGTCACACCCTCACCACGGAGAAGATTTTCATAAGCAGTGATAAACTGTTGGTAGTTGTAAAGCTTACGAATAGTATCCTTAGCTACACTAAGGTATTGAGTTGGGTAATAAGCACTTTGAAGGACGTTAAGAGCTGCATTAGCATTGGCAAGGGCTGCAATGGACATGTGATAACCACCGGCTGCAGCTACTGTCGCATCTACAAGAAGAGTCGCGTCAGCTTGTAACGGCTTACCTGCAAGAGCATCTTTACCAGCACCGTTAGTTGCTTTTCCGCCAGGAACAGTATAGTCAATCCCTGGTTCTTCCATGTAGGCACCAACGATAAGTGATTTACCAGTTTTGTTGCGTACCATATCGATACGTGCTTTTAAATCACCGTAGGCAACCTGCATACGACCAGGAATAACTGAACCACCATTTGTCCAAAGCTCATTATAAACAACATCTTGACGAGCCTTGGCTAATTTATCATCATTACCACCGTTAACATCATTGATTGTGATGTAGTAGTTTTCACCAATGAGGTCTTTCATAGCATTAATAAATGATGCATAGGAATCAGACATCATGTGTGAGTCAGCCTCGTCTGTGCTGTTACGATGCTCATAATCAGTCACACGGTTGTCGCCAATTGTATCACCTTGCCAACCATCGAATCCCATACGATCCATAGCTGACTTCATAACACCTGCTATGTATTTTTGCCAATCTGGATTAGCTGGGTCATAGTAAACTTGAGTTGGGTTATCACCGATAGTGTAAGTCATTGGTTCACCCTTCTTACCAAAACTATCGTAGAAGTTATAAGCCAAAGCAGCCAGTGGAAGGGCTGGATTCTTTGGATTTGAATCTGCTGAAATCATGTTATAAAGCATGGCAACAGCACCTGACTGATGAACTTGGGCAACCAATTCTTTAACAGCCTTAGTGTCAACCTGAGTATGACTCCAAGTATTCCATTTTTGAACAAAGCTATCGACACCCTCTGGGAAAGGATCTGTAGCTTCACTATAAGCATCATAGAAGAAATATGAATTGATATTCATAGACTTCATGAGCTCAAGCTCTTTACGGTAGGCCTTAAGATTTTTAACAAGAATACTGTTTTGATCAGTTGGTGAACCTGCTACGATACCGTAACGTGGGAAGACAGTCCAATCCTCCTCAACAGACAAGCCCGCACGCTTGCTTGACAAGACTTCACCTGATTTGTCGTTGACACTGATTGTCACCAAGTAACCTGTATTGTTTGTCAACCATTCTGACGCTACTGTCAAGTTTGAAACCTTAGCTGAAGCTCCTGCTGCCAACATGATGTCAACATTATCTTGACCGATGATTTCTGAAGCATGTTGAAGTGTCAAGTTGACAGTCATCGTCTTCGTTTCTGCTGTTGGGTTAGATACAACAACGGAATAGTTAACATCACCATCTGTCTTGGTATAGGCGGCTTTTGTTGTTTCTGGATCTGTCAAGTAAGCATCGCCATTCAAGTTTTGTTCTGTCACTTCTGTAACTGGTGTTACTTGGGCTGTTGAATGGCGTCCTGCTTCAGTAGCATTATCAGATGATGATGTGATGGTTTCCTCAGCTGCTGACTCAGAAGCTAGTGTTTCACTAGCTACAAGCGTTTCTGAGCTAGCGCTCTCTGTTGGCACAGCTTGTGAAAATATTGTGGAAGCTGTCGCTGTTGTTGCAGTATCTGTCGCAACAGCTGCAGACGCTGGACCTACTTCTGTTGTCGCAATTGGAGCAACTGCTTCAGTTGGTACCACAACTAAGTTATCTGCTTCAGTTGTAATAACTGGTTTTGTTGCTTCTGAGCTGACCACGTTATCTGCCTTGGCAACCTGATTCATCCCAAGAACACCACCGGCTACAAACAACCCTGATAATAATTTAGTTGACGCTACTTTCTTTGACATATCTCTCTATCCCTCTAAAAAAGTTTAAATCACCTCGGCGTTTCAAATTATCACTATTTGTATTTGCATGCTGTAAACTCGAGTTATTTTTAGTTTCATAAAAATCGCTTGGTGTTTCTTATGAAACTAATGTTAACTTAATCTTTTTTGTAAAACAAGGGAATTTCCGGCAATCCTCGTAAACGGTAACTTTTTCATCTTGAATGGTCAGTTTTTTTCAGAAATTTGAGAAGTGCATTTTCTAATTTCATTAGATATTCAGTCATCTAATTCTATATAAAATGGCAAAAATAAACAGTAAATGATGATATTTCAGCTCCTAAAATACTAAATTTTATGAGAATAAAAAAACATCTCCCACACAAAGTGAGAAATGATTTGTTTATCTATTTTTAGTATCCAAGATAATGGTGACAGGTCCATCGTTGACCAGGCTAACCTGCATATCTGCACCAAAGCGTCCTCTTTCTACAGGAACATGACTTGACAAGGATTGGTTGAAATCGTCATAGAACTGATCGGCCATATCAGGCTTTGCAGCTCCCGTAAATGCCGGTCGATTCCCTTTTTTCGTATCTGCAAAAAGCGTAAACTGAGAAATCGACAAAATCTGACCACCAATATCCTTAACAGAGAGATTCATCTTGCCATCTTCATCTGAAAAAATGCGCATATTGACAATCTTACGAACCGCATAGTCAAGATCCTCTTTAGTATCCTCTGGGCCAACTCCAACCAAGAGTAAGAGCCCTTGCTTAATAGCACCGACCGTACTATCCTCAATAGCTACAGAAGCACTTTGCACGCGCTGAATCACAATCTTCATAGCAGCAACTCCTTAACCATTGGTACGTTTAACACTATAAACATCTGGGATAATCTTAATCTTATCCACAAGGCCAGTCAATTCAATAAGGTTGGCAATTTCAAAGCTAACATGAATATTGGCAAACTTCATATCCTTAGTTGGTTGTGCATTAACCGTAGCGATGCTCTTAGTTGTATTTGACAAGATTTGAAGAACATCGTTCAAAAGACCCGAACGATTAAGGCCATAGATGTCAATCTCAGCTAAGTAAGATTTATTGGTATTGCGTTCATCCCACTCAACTTCAATTAAACGTTGCTCATAACCTTCTTGACTCTTGATATTATTACAATCTGAGCGATGAATAGCTATTCCACGTCCCTTAGTGATGTAACCATCAATCTCATCTCCAGGTACTGGGTTACAACACTTAGCGATACGCATAAGGAGACCTGAGGCACCTTGAATGATAACTCCATTTTCACTTTTAACCTTGAGAACTTCTTTCTTCTCAGTCTTAACTTCGCCACCATTCATTAGCTCTTCAGCTTCAGCTTTTGCCTTAGCACGCTCTTCCTCACGGCGTTCTTTTTCTGTCAGACGATTGAAAACAGCAGCAGCACTAATTTCGCCAAAACCAACAGCAGCATAGAGAGCTTCCTCACTACGCACGCTCATACGAGGAAGGATCTCCTCTATATGTTTCTTGTCTAAGTACTTATTGGCAATATAGCCATGCTCTTGGAAATAGGCAATCAAAAGCTCACGACCCTTGGTGATTGAAGCTTCCTTGTCTTGATTCTTAAAGAATTGACGAATCTTATTTCTGGCCTTGGTAGTTTTGACCATCTTAATCCAGTCACGACTAGGGCCAAAGGAATTGGCATTGGTGACAATCTCAACCACATCACCCGTCTTGAGTTTGGCAGTCAGAGGCACCATACGACCATTAACCTTGGCACCTGTGGCCTTCTCACCGACTTGGGTATGGATGGCATAGGCAAAGTCAATAGGACCTGAATCTTTAGGCAATTCCTGAACAGCACCATTTGGTGTAAAGACATAAATTCGCTCTGAGAAGATATCCTCTTTTACAGAGTCAACAAATCCCTTCGCATCCCCGTTTGAGGCATCTTGGAGTTCCACAAGATCTTTAATCCAATTCATTCCCAAAGCAGACTCTTTCGAATCTACCTTGCCCTTGATACCTTTCTTGTAAGCCCAGTGAGCTGCAACCCCGTATTCGGCAACTTGGTGCATCTCCTTAGTACGGATTTGGATTTCAATAGGCCCTTTGGGTCCATAAACCGTCGTATGGATAGACTGATAACCATTGGATTTAGGATTGGCAATATAGTCTTTGAAACGTCCAGGCATAGGACGCCAAAGCTCGTGGATGTAGCCCAACATAGCATAAACGTCACTATGCGTCTCCATGACACAACGAATAGCAATCAAATCATAAATCTGATCAAAGCGTTTCTTCTTGTCACGCATCTTACGAAAAATAGAGTAGATGTGTTTTGGACGGCCATAAACATCACCGACAAGCCCTTGTTCAGCTGTATAGGTCTTAATTTTATCGACAATCTCGTCCACAAGTGCCTCACGCTCTCGGCGTTTTTCCTTCATCATGTGGGAAATCTTATAAAATTCTACCTCGTTAAGGTAACGGAAAGCCAGGTCTTCCAATTCCCATTTGATACGGCTGATACCCAAACGGTGAGCCAAAGGAGCGTAAATTTCCATCGTTTCACGAGAAATGCGCTCCTGCTTATCCTTACGAAGATGCTTGAGGGTACGCATATTGTGCAGACGGTCTGCCAACTTAACCAAGATTACTCGGATATCCTTAGACATAGCCATAAGCATCTTACGGTGATTTTCAGCCAACTGCTCCTCGTGAGACTTATATTCAACCTTACCAAGCTTAGTAACACCGTCTACAATATTGCGTACATCCGTACCAAAATCCGCTTCTAAATCATCTAGCGTCTTTTCCGTGTCTTCGACGACATCATGCAAGAAACCACAGGCCACTGTTACTGCATCAAGATGGAGATCTGCCAAGATACCTGCCACTTGAATAGGATGGATTATATAAGGTTCTCCTGACTGACGAAATTGTTCACTATGAGCTTCCGTCGCATAATGCCAGGCCTTTTCGACTAATTTCAAATCATCTGCTGACATATATGCCGAGCAAACGTCTAAAATTTCTTCTCCTGTTACATTTTTATCTTTAGCCATGATTTCTTCCTTCGCTTCTTTTAATTAACCTTTATTTTATCACTTTTATAAGTAAAGAAAAAGAGCTAGGTAAGCAATTCTTAACTAGGAGGAGTTAACTTGAAAAACACAACATCTTGTGTTAGAATGATTGAGCAAACACAAGATATAGATAGAAAGAGGACACTCATGTCTCAACTCACCCTCGTGTATATTAGTCTGAGCGGTAACACCCAAAGCTTTGTCAAACGTATGTCTGATTATCTCTCCCTAAATCATGGGATTAATTGCCGCCAAATCAATATCAAAGAGCTTAATCATGAAACCTTCCAAGTGGATGAACCATTTGTTGCACTCTTGCCAACCTACCTTGAAGGTGGGAATGGTGTTGACAATGGAGATGTCGAAATCCTAACCAATCCACTGGGAGACTTTATCGCAGCCCATGACAACCACAAACGTTGTTTTGGTATCATCGGTTCTGGAAACCGCAACTTCAATAACCAATACTGCCTAACTGCTAAACAGTACAGCCAGCGTTTTGGCTTCCCAATGTTGGGAGACTTTGAGCTACGTGGTACACAATCCGATATTGAGCGTCTGGCACCTATTATCCTAGAAGCACAAAAGAACTTTAATTTGTAAGACAAGAGCAAAAAAGCCCGAATCAGGGCTTTTTCTCGTACTTAATTTTTTTCGTATTTCTTGATTCCAAAGAAACCAGCCAAGGTCACAAGAACCAGACCAGCTAAAGTTACTGACATGGATTCATCTGAACCTGTATTTGGTAAAGTCTTAGCAGAACTTGAAACTTGAGTTTCTTGGATTTGGGCTTGAGGCAAGATAATTATCTGAGAATTTGACAACTGGATAGCTGTAGTAGATTTAGCTAAGCTAGACCCTTCGATAACCTTTGGTGTTACGTGCTTCGTTTGGTCCACTGTCTCAGCACCTTTTGATGACTGTTCAGATTCTTTCTTAGTCGTATCCTCGACTTGATTTGCCTTTTCCTTAACAATCAAACGGTACTCTGCAAATCCTGCCTGTGTTGATGGTCCTACATAACTAATGGCATCCTGACCAGCAAGGTGGGCACGTGCATTGTCCGATGAGGCAAAACGGATATCTGCATTTGTAATGTTTGGAACAAAACTCCAATTTCCATCGGCACTCGGATTAATCGTTTTCTCACTGACAATATAATCAATGATAGCCTGACGATTTTCAAGATTGAGGAGACGTTTTTCCGCAGCATCTCTAACACCAGGGAAATTACCAGTCGCACGATAGTTGTTGGTTACCACAAGGAAGGTTTGATTCAAATCAATGGGTTGACCTTGATAAGCTAAATCACGAACACGGCTAGCGTCTGGGTTAACCAACTTACCTTCACGATCATACTTATTAGGTTGCGTCAAATCAAACTTGTAAGTCAACCCATCAATCACATCGTAATTATATGAGCGATAGCTACTGTTAATGAGTTGTTGGGGTTCCTTACTATTAGGGTCAATTTGATTGAACTGACCTGCAGACATTTCCAACCATTCTTTAATCTGCGCACCAGTCACCTTGAGAAGAGCAGTAACATTATCATAGAGGTAGAGGTCTGCAACATTCTTAATGGCTAATGGCCCCGCTGGGATATCAGTATAGTAGGTCGCATCCCCACGAGTCCCAGCTTTGAAAGGTGCTGCAGCTGAAAGGAGTGGAAGATTCTCATCTGCTGTTCCGGCTACTTGTTTCTTAGCATACCATAGTTGCGCATTATTAACGATCTGAATAGATGGATCATCCTGAACTTGAGCAAAGTAGCTAGTGATTGGGGCAGTGGTCTCACCAACTTCCTTACGGACATAGTTGATTGTCCCATTATGGTCATGAGCAGCCATATCAATTAAGTCCTTGTCCGCAACATCTGACTTAGTATCAATTTTTTCAAGCTTAGCTTTACTATTGACAACTTTCCATTTGCCATCCGTATAAGTTAATTTGATATCCATGATACCCAGATGGTCTCCGAATTTACCAGCCATAACCACAGGTTTCCCATTGATGAGGCCATTGACATCATCTACACCAGGGTACTTGGCATAAAAACTTGTGCCATCACCATTTGGGAAATCCGCATGAGAATGCCCTGTCGCAACAGCATCAACACCTTCGATACCAGCAATTTGGTAACCTTCATTTTCCTCGTTCTTAGTATATTCATTGTCGCCAATACCAGAATGAGCAGCAACAAGAATAAAATCAGCCCCAGCAGCCTTCATTTGAGGAACAATAGTCTTAACAGCCTCCATTGGATCGTCAACAGTTACCTTACCTTCAAGATTGGCCTTGTCCCAAACCAAAATCTGTGTTGGAAGGACACCAGTAATCCCGATTTTTAGCGTTACCTGTTTGCCATCCGTATCGGTAAAGGTCTTATTAACAATCTTATAGGGATTGTAATAGTAGTCACCTGTCTGAGCATTGCGCACATTAGCATTGATAATATTAATCTTAGCAGCCTTAACCATACGATCCAAAAATTCAAGGCCATAGTTAAACTCGTGGTTTCCAAGCGTCTCAGCATCGTAACCAAGCATCTCAAAAGCCTTATACATAGGGTGAGTCTCACCTTGAGCAACAGGATCAATCAAGGCCTTATAAGTTCCAAAAGGGGTTCCCTGAATCGTATCCCCACTGTCCACCAAGACCGTATTTGGATTGGTTTCACGAGCTTTCTTGATAAGGACAGCTGTTTTAGACAGACCAACTGTTTGAGACGGCTTATCTTGATAATAGTCATAGTTAACCAAGTTGGTATGAAGATCTGTTGTTGACAAAATCTGCATATCAACAGTCTGCCCCTCATGAGCGGGCTCTGTAACGGTTTCAGCTTGTACTGGCACCGCTGGTGTCACCTGATTGGCATTAGTCAAAACATCACTAGCTTCTTGACTTGCTTGGGCTGTTGAGGTAGTAGATGATGCTTCTGCAGACGTATTTGTCGCTACTGTTGTTGGTGTATCAGATACAGTCTCTGTTCCTCCTTGAACAGCTGTTCCTGAAGTTCCTTGTCTTGATACGGCAGCAGTCTCACCATTTGTCACAGTTTCAGTTGAGGTCGTTGGAACTGATACCGTTGCCTCATCAGCATGCCCAACGACTTGTGGTACAGTCAAGAGAGCAAAAAGTCCCAAAACCACAGCGGATTGAGTCATATAACGATTCGTTTTCATTAAAATCTTCCCCTTTTATAAAGATAATACAATTATATTAAACCTAAATAAGAATATCAACTTTTTTTAGAAATGCTCGATTTGTCATACAAAACCAATGGCAAGATTCAACCTTAGCTTAAAAGTGTCAAATAAAAAAAGTTGGAACAAAGCCAACTTTATCTTAATTATTCAATTCTAGGGCATAACTCACACTGCTCAAAGCATAGAGGGGAGCTGTTTCCGTACGCATAATACGCGGTCCAAGGCCAACTTTAACGCCACCAGCTTCTTCAAATGCATCAACCTCAGACGGAGAAATACCACCTTCTGGTCCAAAGATAAAGAGAATTTTCTGACCACTCTCTACCTGAGCCAACTCACGAGCTAGAGTAGCCAACTCGCCTGCTTTGGCTGTTTCCTCATAGGCGATAAAAATCTTATCAAAATTATCTAATTCTGATAGAAATTCTCCCTTCTTCTCGAACAATCTGACTTCTGGAACACGATTACGCTTGGATTGTTCTGCAGCTCCTAAAGCAATTTTGGCAAGCTTATCTTCCTTCTTGGCAAGCTTCTTACCATCCCACTTAACCACAGACCAGTCGGCAGGGAAGGCCCAAATAGCCCGAGCTCCAAGTTCTGTTGCCTTTTGTGTCACCAGCTCCAGCTTATCTCCCTTGGGAAAACCAGAAGCAATGGTTACAGATACAGGCATCTCGACATTCTCATTTAAGTCTTCAATCACTTCAAAGACATGATTCTCACGATCAATCACACGTGCAAGATACTTGATACCGTCTTCAAAAACCAAGACCACCTGATCATCCTCTGTTAAACGCATAACGTTAAACATATGCTTCACAGTATCCTTGTCTTTGATAATTACTGGATTTTCAACCTGCCCCTTTATAAAATACTGTTGCATTTAGCCTCCAATCACACCTGAAATATCATCTGTCTTCTTGAAGACACAAGCATTCCACTCTCCCTGAACCATGTGAGTTTCCAGGAAGAAACCAGCTTTCTCAGCCGATTCACGCACCATATCCCATTTTTCAGAGATAATCCCTGACATAATCAAATAACCTTCATCTTTAACCAAACGGTAGGCGTCTTCAGTCAGGTGGATGAGAATATCCGCCAAAATATTAGCCACGATAACATCAGCTTCTTGAGTCACACCCTTCAAAAGATCTCCCGTAGCAACGTGGATATTTTCCATACCAGGGTTCATGTCGATATTTTCCTGTGCCACTCGAACCGCCACATCATCAAGGTCATAGGCATAGATTTCCTTGGCTCCAAGAAGAGAGCTAGCAATCGAGAGGACTCCCGAACCAGTTCCCACATCAATCACAGTCTCGCCACCACGAAGCACCTGTTCAAGTGCAAAAAGGCTCATCTTAGTCGTTGGGTGTGTCCCTGTCCCAAAGGCCATACCAGGATCCAACTTGATAATCTTTTCTCCCGCCGTCGCTTCGTAGTCCGTCCAGGACGGCACGATGGTCAAGTCATGAGTGATACGAGCTGGTTCATAGTATTTCTTCCAATTCTCAGCCCAATCTTCCTCAACCAATTCTTGAGTTGCCAAGTGAATATCTCCCGTTTCAAGACCAAAATCCGTCAACTCAGCCAAACGCTCATTGACTTGCTTGGTAATAGACTCGATATCTGCTGATTCCGGATAATAAGCCGTAATTTTAACCGTCTCAACCTGCTCAACCTCAGGATAAAGTTCCCCAAAACGGTCCGCATTTTCCAAATAATCTGCACTATCATCAATAGCCACACCCTGGCTCCCAGATTCGATTAAAATATTAGAAGCCGCCTCTTCGACCTCACGATTAACTTCAATCGTTAATTCTTGCCATTTGTCCATTAATTATCTATTTCCTTTCCTACTAAATAATCTTTAAAACGTTCTTGCAACTGGGGAACGACACCTTCTGCTTTTATAAAATCCTCTATAGGCGTCAATTTAAATTCTTGGCCCTCGTCTCCAAAATCAATCTCCTGATACTGCTTCTGACTAATGTGGGCAACTACAAAAACGGCTAACCTATCTTTATCCAACATACTAGGATAGATTCTCGACCAAATAATCGATTCCTCTTTCAAAGTCAAGCCCAGCTCCTCCCAGACTTCACGTTGAAGACACTCAAGTGGCGTTTCTAGGCCCTCTCTTCCACCACCAGTCAACTCCCACATATTAGGCCAAGGAATAGCTGGCTTATTATCTCTGAGAATGACCAGAATACTTTTCTCTACGAGTAAGGCAGCCTTAACACCTGTAAAATCAAACTGATTCTTTAGATAAGCATCCATCCCTTTTCGCTCCCTTTAATACCTTGGATAAGCAAAAAAATCCTTCTCTTCAAGTTGAGCTTTCCCTTTTTCGAAAGCTTCTTTGTCCCAAACCAAACCGAATTCCTCAGGTCCATCATCAGATAGAAAATCCATCAAGTCACTCAATCCTTCTGTTGCCACCTCATTCAAGGTCTCCGCAAAATAGGACAAAAACTCACGAGATAGACCTTTCTTAGGTTCATATGGAATTGTCACTAGGTAGTCCTCTTCATCAAAACGTGATTTTGCTGGATTGTAAAAGAGCACGTAATCCTCAAAAATTACATCTTCATCAGACACTTCACCCTTATCATCAATAGTCTCCACATTGCTACTGTTTTGCGCTTCTAGGATAAAGGTTACCTCCACAGCGTAATTCTTTTTATCCCAGTCCATTGCAAAATCAAAGTCTAGATGCTTATCCAGTTCTTCTTCTAATACTGACAAAAAGCCGAATTTAGCCATTTGTTTTCCTCGTTCTTTCTTAGTATTCCCTTTATTTTAGCATAAAAGAAGACAATAAAAAACAGAGTAGACTGTTCCACTCTGTTCTAGTTCGTTATTTAGCATTTTCAACCGCTGCTGTTACAAAGGCAGTGTAAAGTTCTTCAGCATGGTTTGGACGGCTATGGTATTCTGGGTGGTATTGCGCTGCCACAAAGAATTTCTTATCTGGGAGTTCTACAACTTCCATCAAACGATTATCTGGTGACACACCTGAGAAGACAAAGCCTTCAGCCTCAAACTGTTCACGGAACTTGGTATTAAATTCATAACGGTGACGGTGACGACGTTGCACTACCTCTTGGTTACCGTAAGCGGCTGCTGCCTTAGAACCTGGTTTCAACTTACATGGGTAAAGACCTAGACGAAGTGTTCCCCCCATATCTTCAATGTCAATTTGATCACGCATAATATCGATAATTGGGTACTTCGTTTCTGGATCAAGCTCAGCTGAATTAGCGCCATCCAAGTGAAGAACGTGGCGAGCAAATTCAATACATGTCAATTGCATACCGAGGCAGACACCCAACATCGGCACATCATTTTCACGTGCATAACGAATAGCTTGAATCTTGCCCTCTGTACCACGTTGACCGAAACCACCAGGAACGATGATTCCATCAGCATCAGCCAAACGAGAATCAACATTTTCAGCAGTCAAATCATTAGCATTAACCCAGTCAATATCAATGGCAGTATCATTTGCCAAACCTGAGTGTTTAAGCGCCTCAACCACCGACAAATAAGCATCGTGAAGCTCCACATATTTCCCAACAAGAGCAATTTTAGTAGTTTTCTTAAGGTTAAGTACCTTATCAACCATAGCAGACCATTCTGTCATATCTGCAGCTGGTGCATTCAGTTTCAAATGATCACAAACGATTTGATCCATACCCTGAGCCTGCATGTTAAGTGGCACTTGATAGATATGTTCCACATCTAGTGATTCAATAACAGCCTCAGGTGCTACATCGCAAAACTGAGCCAGCTTATTCTTGATTCCTTGCCCAGCAGGTTCCTCTGTACGAATAACCAACATATTGGGTTGAATACCTAAACCACGCAATTCCTTAACAGAGTGTTGCGTTGGTTTTGTCTTCATTTCACCAGCAGCCTTCAAGTATGGAAGAAGCGTTGTGTGGATATACATAACGTTGTCAGAGCCCACATCAGCCTTCATTTGGCGAAGAGCTTCAAGGAATGGAAGACTTTCAATATCACCAACAGTCCCACCAACTTCAGTGATAATAACATCTGAATCGGTCGTTGTTGCCGCACGCTTAATCTTGTCTTTCAAAGCATCTGTGATATGCGGAATTACCTGAACAGTCGCACCTAGATACTCCCCTTTACGTTCTTTACGTAAAACTTCACTATAAATCTTACCAGTAGTAACATTAGAGTATTTATTAAGATTGATGTCGATAAAACGTTCGTAGTGACCAAGGTCAAGGTCCGTTTCAGCACCATCATCAGTGACATAAACTTCACCATGTTGGTAAGGACTCATCGTTCCTGGGTCAATATTGATGTAAGGGTCAAATTTTTGAATGGTAACCTTAAGTCCACGATTCTTAAGCAAACGTCCAAGACTCGCAGCTACAATCCCTTTACCAATTGAAGATACCACACCACCAGTGACGAAAATATATTTTGTCATGTTAACTCCTTATAAAATAATACAAAACAATGAAAAAAGCAGATTGATTACCGTATTCGATAATCAAAGTAGTCCATTACCAGTGTCCAACATGAGTACTATTTAGTAACTCAATATCAACAAAACCAGTAAATGACTGAAAACAAAAATGGCCCCCAAGAGTTTTACTCTGGGAGCCTTAATCATGACCTCTTAAAAAGAGGTGCCCGATAAATAGTCTAAACTATCCAAGACCATTTGTCAATGAAAACTTAGTCGTTTGACTCATCCTCATAGTCATCGTCGTCATCTTCTTCTGACAACTCAACATCATCCAAATCGTCATCTGGAATAATTTCATTCAACTCAGAATCATAAGATTCCACTTCGGCTTTCTCATCATCTTCGTTATCGTCGTCATATTCAAGACTATCAGAAGCAGGTGTAAAGTTCTCGTCTTCTGGATCGTCATCATTATAGTCGATGGCATCTTCATCACCATCCATGAAGGCATTAACTTTCTTGTTTTTACGTTTTGGTGCATTTTCATCAGTATCTTCCAATGTGATGACCTCTTCATCGATTTCATCAATAGCATACCATGAACGCAAGCCCCATTTGTTATCACCTAGTGGAATGAAACTTCCATCCGTATTCAAATCTGAATAAAAGAATGGCAAAGCACTACGGATATCGGCATCCGATTTTTCTAAGTAATTTTGAATTTCATTGACTAAATCGTTGAAATACATTTCATTATCACGACCACGTGTTTCTAAGATAGCACGGGCCACTTCAATCATTGATAATTCACTTTTTTCTTGTCCAGCAAATACGTCTAGTTCCAAAGTGGTTCTCCTTCATTATTACTCAAGTTAGTTCCTACTGGAAAATAGCTCAGCAATCAAATTTCGCTACCCTCTATTTTACGCTAAAAAGAGTCATTAGTCAAAGTATTTATAGAATAAAAAATCAAGTCTCAAAAGAAACGGCTCTATAATTTCTGTAGTGGGTAAAACCACCGTAGAGATTATAGAGCTT
>NZ_CAUUKN010000019.1:0-30775 GCF_963545685.1 uncultured Streptococcus sp.
TGGGCTTTGGTTTTAGAAACTTCATCAACTTTAAGAAACGTGTTTTCATCACTCTGAACATACAAAAAGAGAAAACCTATCAGGTCCTCTCTAGATGTTAGCTTTTCGTCACCCACTACAGTTGACAAAGAGCCCTTTTTTGATGACTTTAATCACTCATAGAAAAACGATTAGTCATTAAATTACTTGCATCATCTATAACTTTTGCCAATAGTTTATCTGTTTCTAACTGTATCTGATCACTTATCTTTTGATTTTCAGCTTCAAAATTAACACTTTCATCATTTGCCAAAGCAGTATCTACACGATTAATCATGGCATGTCCAAGTGACATAGTTGTTTCGACGTAATCATCCAAATCTGCTTCATGCTGTTGGAAATGTGGATCACAGATTGCAGCAATCAAACGGTTGCTCCAGTAAAAATTACCTGTATCAACCTTATCTGTCGTTTGACGGAAATAAGCAGGTGTCGTTCCGACCTGAGTCCAGAATGGCACCATCGTTGCGAAAGGCATTGATCCATAGGCTAACCATTGGATACCAGTCGTTTCTGCAGGTTTGTTAGGACGCATTTGCAAAAGTGCCGTTTGACTTGTACGATTAATACCGATTGGACGGAATTGGCGTTGACTTACAGCGTCTCCTTGAGGACCATAAGGATCATAAGACGTATCTTGGTAATGAAGACTCAAAACATATTTAACATCTTCAACTGTAATTTTGCGGTAAGGTTTTTGGCACCATGGAATGAAGAATGATTTTGGATCATAGTCCTTTTCAGGATTCAAAAATTTCTGCATAGCCCAAGCGCGTGGTGTATTGTAATGACGATCCTTATCTCGTTGGCTACCGAAAGCGTAGCGTGGATTAAAATGTTCGTTAGAATAGGTTAAATCCAAATGATGCTTATTGATAAAGTCACGAATATCTGGTGAGGCAAGATAGTCGTCTGGATTTTCAAACTCATAATGATCGATACCAAGTTGGTTTGGGTTGGTAACATAGGCATCATCCGGAACACGTCTAGCAATCCAATGGTGACCACCAATTGTTTCTAGCCACCAAATTTCTTCAGTGTCAGAAAAAGCAATACCATTTGACTCATAAGTTCCATAAGTTTCAAGGAGTTGACCCAAGCGAAGGACACCTTCACGCGCAGTTTTAATATAAGGTAAAACCAGAGTCAGCATATCCTCCTCGCCAAATCCATCTTTAACAAGAGGATCTGCACCAAGAACACGCGCATTAGTGGTGATTGTTTCTGTTGCACTCATGGCAACATTAGCTGAGTTAATACCAGCTTCACCCCAGATACCGTCTTTACCAAGCGCATCTGGTACAGAGGTATAACGTAAAGGATTATCTGGCAAATCAATTGAAAACTTGCTAAGCACAGACTGATAATGACGCGGTTGGTCTTCAGGGGTTACTACCAGGAACTCTTTGGGCGTAAAAACGCCTGATTGAGAATCTTCAGTACGTGCAATCATGGTAGAGCCATCATATGAGGCTTTCTTACCTACTAAAATCGTTGTACAAGCCATAAAAGCTTCCTTTCTACTTACAAATCGTCTGCTATCTTATTAATTTTTCTGAGACGATGGTTGACACCACTCTTGGTTAGAGGAGGTTCTATACTATCTGCGATTTGCTGGATAGAGTAATCTGGATTGGCAATACGGAGTTGGGCAATTTGACGCAGTTCAACTGGTAAAATCTCTAAGCCAACCGTGTCCATAATCTTGATAATGTTATTTATTGTTTTCATACTAGCACTAATTGTCCTAGCAATATTAGCTGTCTCAGCATTATTAGCACGATTGAGATCATTTCTGGTCTCCCTCATGATTTTGACCTCTTCAAAAATCTCTTTAGAAGTCATAGCACCAATAACGATTAGAAAATCCATAATATCCTCAGCTTTTTGAAGATAGGTTACAAAACCATTTTTATGGCTCAAAACCTTGGCATCAAGCATAAATTTTTTCATGAGAGATGCTAAATCTTCTGCATGGTCCTGATAGACAGAGAAGATTTCCAATTGATAACGTCCTTTTTCAGGATCACGTACCGTTCCAGTTGCCAAAAAAGCACCCCGTAAATAGGATCTTCCAGCCTCGTCATCTTCCATTATTGAGGTTTCAATGCCTGTTTCAAAGCCAAAGAAAGAATCTGCTAATTGTAAATCAGACAAAATGTCATTGACATTCTCAGCAACAAAGACAGTGTAAACACGATTTTTCTTGAGATTAGTCTTGTTATAATGCCTCAATTCAGGATTGCAATGGTAGCGATTTTCCATCAACTGGTAGATATGACGAGCAATCTTTGCATTCTCTGTCGAAATAGAAAGAGTCAGCCCTTGATTCGTTAAACCAACGGAACCAGACATCTTAATCAATGCTGACAATTCCGCTATATCTCTACTCGAGGCTGCAATTATCTCTTCTTTAACCTTAATCGTGAAACTCATGACCTCTTCCTCACTAGATGCATAAGCTCTTCCACTACCAAATCGCCATGGTGGAAGGCACCTCCGTTCTCAAGTCGCAGAAAATTAGAAGAAACTACTGTTTTTGCTTCACTACGTAAGCCCTCGAAATCATGCTCAACCTGAACAAGGTATTCATCAAATTTATTACTAGCCATGTATTCCTGAGGAACCTTCTTGATGTTAACCAAAACATTATCAATAACATCAGAGCCAAGATGACGATTGAGAACAGCCACATGGTCAGCATCAGAAAATTGTTCCGTTTCTCCGTACTGAGTCATAATATTACAAATGTAAGTGACATCAGCCTTAGTCTCTATAAGTGCCTGACGAATCTCGGGTATAACCAGATTTGGCAAAATCGATGTATAAAGGGAGCCAGGTCCTAGTACAATCATGTCACTATTCATAATAGCAGCGACAACCTTACGACTAGCTTTCGGCACCTCTTCATTGTAAGCGTTAGTCACATAGACGCGTTCAATCATGCCGTCGTATTGGGAAATGCTACTCTCACCTGCCACCTCATGTCCATCTTGAAAAACGGCATGAAGGGTTAGAGCAGTCTCGCTGGCAGGATAAATCTTACCTGTAACATGGAAAAACTTCGTTAGAAGCTGCATAGCATTATAGGTAGACCCTTGCATTTCTGAGATTCCAGCGATAATCAGGTTTCCAAGTGGGTGACCAGCCAAAGCACCATCAGTCTGATCAAAACGGTATTGGAAGACGCGTTCATAAAGTTTGGGCATATCACTCATAGCCACCAAAACATTACGCAAATCCCCTGGAGGGGTCAATTGCATGATATCACGCAAATTTCCTGAAGAACCGCCATCATCAGCCACAGTTACCACAGCTGTGATATCAACATCTTTATGACGCAAACTACGAAGAATAACTGGAATACCAGTTCCACCACCTATTACTGTAATTCTTGGTTTTTTCATGAACGATTCACCGTCTCCTTACGTCGATTCTTATCACGATGTGTTTCATTTACCGTCCAATCATTTTTTAAATCTTGAGCTAGACGATGCGCAAATGCTACACTACGGTGTTGACCACCTGTACATCCAACAGCAATGGTAAGAACAGATTTACCTTCTTTTTGATAGCCTGGAAGGATTGGTTTAATGAGCTGACTTAAATGCTTGTAAAAATTCTCTGATTCCTTATGAGTCATAACAAAATCATAAACTTCTTTGTCCAAGCCAGTGAGGTTACGAAGAGCAGGATCATAATATGGATTTGGCAAGAAACGGACATCAAATACCAAATCTGCATCTAATGGCAATCCATATTTAAACCCAAAACTTAAAACTTCAATACGGAAAGAAGATTGGTCTTGCTCTGATGAGAATTGTTCAGAAATAGCCTTACGAAGCTGACGTGGAGTAAGTTCAGTTGTGTCCACCACATTTTGACTCAGGCTCTTAAGTGGTGACAAAAGTTCACGCTCTAGCTTAATTCCATCCAAAACACGTCCATCTGCCGCCAATGGATGACTACGACGTGTCTCTTTATAACGAGAAACCAATTCACCATCCGTAGCATCCAAGAAAAGAATCTTGAAATTGAGTTCCTCATTGCTTTCCAACCGATCTAAAATATCGTTAATTTCGTCAAAGAAAACTCGACTACGCATGTCTACTACAAGAGCAATCTTATCTGTCTCTTCACTATGTTTCACCAACTCGATAACCTTTGGTACCAATGAAGGTGGCATATTATCAATGGTAAAATAACCAATATCCTCAAATGATTGAATTGCTACAGTCTTACCGGCACCACTCATACCAGTAACAACAACTAAATTAATTTTCTTTGTCTTCATGAGTCTCCCTTTCTAGTCTCATTTCTTTCAAAACACGAATATCATCTGACATTTTCTCAACTTGTTGACTAACTGCCATTATCATTTCTGTCTGCAATTTTTGAATAGTGAGCAAATCTGATTGGTCTTGTTGCACCAAGTGATCAATCTTTTCATGTAAAAGTCGGATTTCTTCCTTTGATTGTTTATTGACGTGATAGTCATTTCGTGCTTGCAATCGATCGTAATCCGATGCTCGATTCTGACTCATCATAATTAGAGGTGCCTGAACTGCAGCCAGTGTGGATAAGGCGAGATTCAACAGAATAAATGGATACTTGTCAAAAGCAATGCCAAAGGGTTGGACAACATTTAGCCCCATCCAAATAGCCATAAAAGCAATGAATGACAAGATAAAAGTCCAAGATCCACCAAATCTGGCCACTTCATCCGCAACTTTTTGTCCAAAAGTAATTCGACTATCCAATTGTTCCTGGACATCCTGGTCCTCGTAGAGCAAACTCTTAGTCACATCATGAACTGTTTCACGCACGTGCTCATTTTTCTCATTGGCATTTGCAATAACCTCGTCGAGAAAAACTAACCTATAATCTAAAAGGCTGATATTACTTATAAAATCATGCCCTTGTAAATCAGGGTAGTCTTCTCTCAGAAGGACCTGTAAACGACTATTCAGTCGTTCAAAATAAGAACCATCTGTTTCGTCAAACCACTCTTTGGAGATATAATCTTGAACTCTCTTTACCTGCATAGTTTCGCCTTCTTTCTAGGCTCTATTATACCACATTGAAGACTCAAACGTTCAATCGATAAAGTAAAAGAGTCCAAGACTAACCTCGGACTCCTCCTATATTGGGACAATTATTTAAAATCTTCTTATTGGTAGTTCAAAGTCCAGTAGTAAGTACCATCACCAGCGACAACACAAGCAACTGCTGCTTGGGTAGCATCCGGACTCATTAGAAGCTCACGAATACCACTACTCAACCATTTATTTGCTACCACTGAACCATCAGATTCACGACGGTAAACAACACCATCACTGTTATATGTGTGTGAAATATCTTTGGCATGTGGAAGAGTTGTGCTATTGTAAAGATCATCAGACCATGTAAGCTCTGGCAAACCTGCTGCTTTACGTTGTGCATTAATTTCGTTAAATGCAGCCCTCGCTGAATCAAGTTCAACATAGTCAGAATTTTCAGTTGGTTCTACATGATAAATAAATTTAACATATCCAAATTCAACATCACTATATTTTTTGTCGTTAACGCCGCTCTTGAGGTTAGCTGTAATAACATAGTCACGTGCCCAAGCACTACCCTTAGAAGCGTTGAAGTTATCAACATCTTCAATTTCCCAAGTTACATTACAGTCCCAGCCAGCATTGTCTACGAATTTTGGAGCAAAATTATTAATGACATAGTCTTTGAATTCATCAACATTTTGGAATGGAAGAGCTTCACCAGCTTTACCTGTACCAACTACATTTTCAGAATACAATTTAACGCTTGATGCGTTATCATCATACACGTACTCGTCATTATCTGCTGGTTTGTGGAATTCTGGATCAAGCTCTGGATCATCACTTGCAGTACCATTGTAGAGTTTCCACTTGCCATCAACCCATTTGTAGTAACCATCAATACCACGCGCATAATCTTCATCAGTCGTAGCTACACGGTAGTAATAGGTACCATTGTCATCTACAAATCTTGGATCTGAGTACATACGATAATCTGTCGGTGGCAATGTTGGTTTTGGCAACTTATCATAATCAATGTTCGTTTCAGGTGCATATGCTGGTTTTTCAAGTTCAGGAGCTTCGGAACTTGTTTCTGAGGTTGAACCAGTTTCTGAACTTGCTGCTGAAGAAGATTCAGATGTTACAGTTGAACTTGAGTTACCAGTTGAGGTCGCTGCTGAAGTTGAGTCAGCGGTTGAAGCTGTTTCTGAGCTCGCTGATGATGTTGAGTCAGCGGTTGAAGCTGTTTCTGAGCTCGCTGATGATGTTGAATCAGCTGTTGAAGCTGTTTCTGACCTTGCTGCCGAAGTTGAATCAGCGGTTGATGCTGTTTCTGAGCTCGCTGATGATGTTGAGTCAGCGGTTGAAGCTGTTTCTGAGGTTGTTGGAGCTTCAGAATCTGTGCTTGAAGCTTTAACAAGGATCCACTTACCCTTTGAATAATAGTAATAGTCGCCATTATCTTTCAAATAATAGTGAATACCATTTTCATAACGGTAGTGAGGGTCATTTCTCAAAACCTCATAACCAGTCGTTGGTGTGTTGTTAGAACCACCATTATTATTATAGTCGCCACCACGAACCCAACGACCGTTATAGTTCACATAGTAGCTACCATCACTTAAGATGTAGTACAAATAACCATTGCTATATCGGTAAGTACCTGATTCGTTGTAATTGTTATAACCATAATCATAGCCATAGTTATAGTTTGGATAGTAACCATTGTAGCCATAGTTGTAATTTGGATAACCATAATTGTAGTTATAACCTGGGTAATAACCATTATGTCCGTAGTTATATCCTGAATAATAGTTGTTATACCATGGGTTATAAGTATAGTTATAAGAATATCCACGACCATAATAACTATCAGCTTCAGCATGATCCTTACCGACCAGCGTTGGTGATAATATGGCTGCTCCTAATACAGCACACGAAATTAAACGTAAACTTTTTCTCATTGTTTTCATCCCCTTTTTAAAAACAAATATACCTTTTTGTAAGCAACCGCTTACACTTCCTTTTACACCTTAATTGTAAGAAATAAAACTTCTATTGTCAAATTATTTTAATAATAGAAGTTTCTAATATCTGACCAATATAATGTTAATAGGATTTTTACTTCTGGTACCGTTTAATCGATTTTTTAGCAAGAAAAAAAGTCCATTATTCTCATAAGGACTTTCATTATTTGGTTAGCGATTATCAATATTTTCAGGATAAAGATCATGATTAAAAAGACGTTGCTCAGCCATCTTTTCATACTTTGTTTCTGGACGACCATAGTTGTAATAGGGGTCAATTGAAATACCGCCACGAGGCGTAAATTTACCCCAAACCTCGAGGTAACGAGGGTTCAAAAGCTCCACCAAATCTTTACCAATGGTATTAATACAGTTTTCGTGGAAGTCTCCATGATTACGATAACTAAAGAGATAAAGCTTTAGAGATTTAGACTCCACACAAAGCTGATCTGGAATATAAGAGATATAGATGCTAGCGAAATCTGGTTGCCCAGTAATAGGACAAAGTGACGTAAATTCTGGACAGTTGAATTTGATAAAATAATCATTATCAACATGACGATTATCAAAAGATTCCAAAACTTGTGGAGAGTATTCAAAAATATAAGGTGTCTCCTTACTACCTAGGAGGGTTAGGTTTTTCATTTCTTCTTGTTGTGACATTTTTTCTTCCTTTATTGTTAATTAGCTAGACCATAACATGGTCAATTTACACTTTGATATTCTAATATTTTACTTAAGAAAAACAAAAATACTATCAATGTTAATCTAAATTATTGAAGACTAGACACCACGCTCATTATCATACAGTAGGGTATGAAGCTGTGGGAGGACACGAACATTACCCCATGTGTCATCAGAAGCTACTGTTTCCCAGAGTTCCTTGAGGCGATCTAATTGATGTTGGACAATATTTCCTTCTGCTTTTGGTTCAGGATTGCCAGCTGAGAGAAACATAACATCTGGTTGATAACGCTCTTGAATCATCTTAGCAAAAGCCAAATCAGCGTCATCAAAGACGGGAACCTTAAAAGTAAGCTTATCAGGATCAAGCTGGGAAACAATAAAATCAAGTGTCTCCATATTGACTTCCATCTTAGATGATGGTGGTTTAGGACTTAAGGTTACTTGATCAATATCTCTTAGCCACTCCTGCCAACGAGATCCTTGGGTTTCAACAGCCAAAGTCACGCCTCTTGCCTTGAGTTTTGATACGAGTTCTGCCATATTAGCTGCTAAAAGGGCAGGGTTACCACCAGATAGGGTAACATAGTCGTAAGTTCCTAAAGCATCCAAAGCTTCAATTACTTCATCAGCTGTCATACGGGTTGGTTTTTCTGAACCATCCCATGTGAAGGCAGAATCACACCAATCACAGTGATAATCACATCCTGCAGTTCTTACAAACATGGTCTTTTGCCCAATAGCTCGACCTTCACCTTGAAAGGTCGGCCCAAAAATTTCAAGAACTGGTAGTTTAAGTACTCGTTCTCTAGTCATCTAACCACTCCCGTCTAAACTCCGCAAAAGCTGTCGGTGTCTCATATAGGCGTACATATTCCAAACGAAGCCCTCTTTCCTCAGGCAAATGTTGACTCGTCGTCTGGAAAATCCAGAAAACCATATTTTCTGCAGTCGTATTCATATAAGGCAAAGTCTCATTGAGATAACGGTGATCAAGATAAGGTTCCAAATGATTTTTGTAAATACTCTTAAGATCACCAAAATCATAAGTCATACCACGCTCATCCAAGTAACCACTTACTGCTATCTGAAGATGGTAAGTATGCCCATGAAGGGATTTGCACTTTCCTTCATAATTAAAGAGATGATGGGCAGCATCAAAAGTAAATTCTTTAGAAACCATCGTACGGTGTGGATTGTACACTAGTGACTCCCCTGTCTCAGTCTTGATTTCTTTCGGTGCAAAGAACATTAAACTTCTCCTCTTTCAGCCAGATATTTTTCAAGACCTTTTTGACGCAAGTGACAGGCAGGGCATTCACCACATCCTGTCCCTATAATACCGTTATAGCAAGTCAGCGTTTTTTCACGAACGTAGTCAAAAGCTCCGAGTTGGTCAGCCAAAGCCCAAGTCTCAGCCTTATCTAACCACATAAGAGGGATCTGAATAACAAAGTCATAGGCCATAGCAAGGTTGAGTGTGACATTAAGTGATTTAACAAAAACATCACGACAGTCTGGATAACCAGAAAAGTCTGTCTCACAAACACCCGTAACAATGTCAGTGATACCACGTTGCTTAGCTAGCACAGCTGCAAAAGAAAGGAAGAGATGGTTACGTCCGTCCACAAAGGTATTAGGCACTTCACCTTCTTCAGCTTCAATCTCAATATCAGATGTTAAGGCATTTTCAGTGATTTGACCAAGCAAAGACATATCCAAAACATGATGCTTTAGCCCTTGTTCTTTTGCAATTTCTTTGGCAACCTCAATTTCCAAGCTATGACGTTGCCCATAAGCAAAGGTAACTAATTCAACTGTTTCATAATGTTTTAAAGCCCAAAATAGGCAGGTTGTAGAGTCTTGACCGCCACTAAAGACGACCACAGCAGATTGACGTTTCATAATATTCCTCTTTATCTCTGATGTCTTAGACACATAAAAAGCTCCCTTGAGGGAGCCAAAAAACGCCATTTCTGGTTTTTTTTAGCGATGGTGTCTCCCAAACATCGAAAATTATTTATCTATGATAGTGTATCATAGTTAAGACAAAAAGAAAAGAGCCAAGGCTCTCTTCCTTAATCAATCTCAGCAATAACTTCGATTTCAATTTTTACATCTTTTGGCAAGCGCGCCACTTCAACTGCTGAACGAGCAGGGAAGTCAGCTTTAAATGCAGTTGCATAAACTTCGTTAAATGGAACGAAATCGTTAATGTCACTTAGGAAACATGTTGTTTTGACAACATGGTCAAAGTCTGTTCCAGCTTCCGCCAAAATAGCACCAACATTTTTAAGGACTTGTTCTGTTTGTTCTTGAATCGTTTCACCAATGATTTCACCTGTTTCTGGTGATAATGGCACTTGACCAGATGCAAACAAAAGATTTCCTACGATTTTACCTTGAACATAAGGTCCAATTGCAGCTGGTGCTTTATCAGTATGAATAGTTTTTGCCATGATAGTTCTCCTTTGACTAGTATGTTGTTATTATAACAAAATATTCAGAAAATTGAAATATATATTTTCAAAAAGAAAAGAATCACCTCAAGGATGATTCTTCTCTCTTTATTTCAGATACTTTTTGACATAGTCATAGTAGTCTGGTTTTTCCTTTTTATTGAGTGCGAAGAGCATTTGCCCTTTTAGGGGTTCTTTAGTATCACTAGGTTCTAGAAAGAGAGCAATCTCTTTAGAATTTGTTGGAAAAAAGACTGTATAAGTTGTTTCTTTTCCCTGATCTTTTACTTTAAGAGAATAATAAGTATGGTTATCTTTAGACTTAGGACCATCTACTGTATAGTTATAATCCTGCTCACCAATCTTAACTTTATCTTTCTTGAAAATAACCTTATAATCTTTTTTCAAAGCGTCTTGAGCTTTCCACTCTCCTTGTAAAGAGGGAGCAGATTTGCTACAAGCAACTAATAAAACCAAACAAACTAGGGCTGATAAACCAAGTAGCCATCTTTTCATACTTTGCACTCCTAGAAAATTTACTTATGGTTTGATACGGTGTAGCATACGTGGGAACGGAATAGCTTCACGGATGTGTTTAGTTCCAGCTGCGAAGGTTACCATACGCTCGATACCGATACCAAATCCACCGTGTGGTACTGTACCGTATTTACGAAGGTCAAGGTAGAATTCGTATTCTGTACGATCCATACCAAGTGATTCCATCTTAGCAACAAGGGCATCGTAGTCTTCCTCACGCATGGAACCACCGATGATTTCGCCGTAACCTTCTGGTGCGAGCAAGTCTGCACAAAGCACGCGATCTGGGTTTCCAGGAACTGGTTTCATGTAGAAAGCCTTGATAGCTGCTGGGTAGTTGATGACGAAAGTAGGTACGCCAAAGTGGTTTGAAATCCAAGTTTCGTGTGGTGAACCGAAATCATCACCATGCTCGAGATGTTCATAGTCAGCATCTTCGTCGTTTTCATGCTCTTGCAAAAGATCAATGGCTTCATCATAAGTGATGCGTTTGAATGGCTCTGCAATATAGCGTTTCAAGAGTTCAGTATCACGTTCCAATGTTTCCAAAGCTTGAGGAGCACGATCCAGAACACCTTGAAGCAAAGCTTTTACATAAGCTTCTTGCAAGTCAAGTGACTCATCATGTGTCAAGTATGAGTACTCAGCATCCATCATCCAGAACTCAGTCAAGTGACGGCGAGTCTTAGATTTCTCAGCACGGAATACTGGACCAAAGTCAAAGACACGACCAAGAGCCATAGCACCTGCTTCAAGATAAAGCTGTCCTGATTGGCTCAAGTAAGCTGGTGTTCCGAAGTAGTCTGTTTCAAAAAGCTCTGTAGAATCTTCTGCAGCATTTCCTGAAAGAATTGGGCTATCAAATTTCATGAAGCCATTCTTGTCGAAAAACTCATAAGTGGCATAGATAATAGCATTACGGATTTGCATCACTGCTACTTGTTTGCGAGAACGCAACCACAAGTGACGGTTATCCATCAAGAAGTCAGTTCCGTGTTCTTTTGGAGTAATTGGGTAGTCTTTAGACTCACCGATAACTTCAATATCAGTAATATCCAATTCATAACCAAATTTTGAACGCTCATCTTCTTTGACAATACCAGTTACGTAGATAGAAGTTTCTTGGCTAAGGTGTTTGATTTTGTCAAATTTTTCAAGACCTTCTTCTTCACCAAATTTTTCGATAAAGTTTGGTTTGAAAGCAACACCTTGGAAAAAGGCTGTTCCATCACGCAATTGCAAGAAAGCAATTTTACCTTTTCCTGATTTATTCGCCACCCAAGCCCCGATAGTGATTTCTTCACCAACGTGTTTAGGCACATCAATAATTGAAACTAATTGTTTAGACATGTAATTTACTTCTCTTTTCTTTTGATCTATATTAAAATTTATTTTTCCATAAATGCTTTGATACGACGAACAGCCTCTTTCAAAGTATCCAAATCTGTAGCATAGCTAAGACGAATATTTTCAGGAGCACCAAATCCTGCACCTGTCACTAAAGCCACCTCTGCCTCTTCAAGAATTGCATTTGTAAACTCATTGACATCTGTGTAGCCTTTGATTTCCATAGCTTTTTTGACATTAGGGAAGAGGTAGAAAGCTCCTTGAGGTTTAATGACTTCAAAACCAGGGACTTCAGCCAAGAGTGGGTAAATCGTATTCAAACGCTCTTCAAAGGCTTGACGCATCTCTTCGATAGAAGACTGATCACCGGTTAAGGCTTCAATAGCAGCATATTGAGAAACTGCTGTAAGATTTGATGTCGTTTGACTGATAATCTTCGCCATTCCTGAGATAATTTCTGGTTCTCCGACAGCAAATCCTACACGCCAACCTGTCATAGCATATGTCTTAGAAACACCATTGATAACAATTGTTTGCTTACGAATAGCATCTGACAAGCTTGAAATTGGTGTGAAAGTATTGCCATTGTAGACCAATCGACCATAAATGTCATCAGCTAAAATCAAAATATCATGCTCAACTGCCCAGTCACCAATTGCTTGCAATTCTTCTTTGCTGTAAATCATTCCGGTTGGATTTGATGGAGAATTAAGCAAAACAACCTTGGTTTTTTCAGTACGAGCTGCTTCAAGTTGCTCTACTGTAGCTTTAAAGTGATTTGCTTCAGTCGTTTGGAAAGTAACTGGAACACCTTCAACCATTTTAACTTGGTCTACGTAAGAAACCCAGCAAGGTGTTGGAATAATGACTTCATCACCAGGATTGATAACCGTAGCAAAGAAAGCATACAAGATAAACTTAGCACCTGTTCCAACAACAACTTCGTTAGGTTTAACAGAATAACCGTAGAAATTTTCCATATAGGTGCTAATAGCTTCCTTGAGTTCTGGAAGCCCAGAAGCCACGGTATAAAAGCTTGCTTTCCCATTTTCAATAGACGCAATCGCAGCATCTTGAATATTCTTAGGTGTCACAAAATCTGGCTCACCAAGTGTTAAGCTCAAGATATCACGTCCCTGAGCTTTAAGAGCTTTAGCACGCGCACTAGCAGCTAAAGTAACACTTTCTTCCATTTGTAATACACGATTTGATAATTTTGTCATTTCATTATAGTCCTTCCACTTTAATAACCTGACCTGAGATAAAATCAACCAGATAATACTTGGTCCCTGACTTCACTTCCCAAATAGGAGTTTTGCCATATTTCCCTAGGTGCACATAGTCTATATCCTTGGCACCATAGGCCTTGGCTGCTTTCTTAGCCACTGACTTACTTATACCTTCAGACTGCTTATAGATATCGACCACACCTGAGTCTTTACTAACGATAAGGGCTAATTTTTCACCCTTACTTGACTTTCCAAGAAGGCCATAATAGGTAGCCTGACCGTTGTAGATATTAAATTCAGAAACGGTACGAATATCAGCTTTGCTCTTAGCTATAGCAATCACTTGCTTTTCGGCATCGACATATGGCTTTGTTGCAACAACTAGCATTGCTGTAATGGACGCAATTACAGTCACAACGAGTACAGTCATTCCAAAAATAAGCTGTTGCTTTTTTGTCCACGGTGTTCGTTGTTTACGCATAATGCCTCCTAAAAAAAGTTTCTGAATTTATTATATCAGAAAAAGATAAATCTTTACATAGCTATTATAACTAGTAATGACTATTTATGACTAACTTTTTATGACTCAGGAAGGGCGTAAAAACTCTGTCATCTTAAAAAATCTTTGCTAAAAAATTAGCACTCTTTTTCTAAGAATTCTTGAATGTCCTCTTTCAGCTGCTTAAATGGCGCATGTTTAAGAGTAACTTCTTGTGACACTTCCTTTATGAACAGTTTTCCATAGCTCTTAACTAGGGGACGATTATCCATTAGTAGAATAGCTGATCGCTGTTCTGGTCTTCTTTGGGCACGTCCAATAGCCTGTTTGAAACGTAAAACCGTCATCGGAAGACTGTAACTATCAAAAGTATTTTTCCCTTGCTTAGAGAACAAAGACTCTATTTTTTGATAGAAAGGATCTTTAGGATTGTCAAACGGAAGACGAGCGATGACCTCAATAACCTTATCTTGTTGGGCAAAATCAACACCTTCCCAGAAGGACCCCATACCAAGCAGGAGATTAGTCTCACCTCTATCGAAACGTTTCTTAACATTAAAAGCTGTCCCATTTTTCTCCTGAGTCAAGTGATGAACTTCCCTATGATCTAGTAAATCAGAAACAGCCATCAAGCTCTTTCGAGATGTAAATAATACTATAATAGGATATCCCATTGCAGACAGTTTCTGGAGTCGCTTTGCAATCGCTTCATCATATTCTTCTTCAGAAGAAACACCAATCATAGGCATGCTTTGATCAATCCAGATAGCTTGATTTGGTAAAGTATCCATTGGAAGGCTTACTTTACGTACCTGACTTAGTCCTAATAAATCAGCCACATCGACATCTGGACCAACATCAATTGTTGCTGAGACGATTATCACTTTTTGAGCACTTGGGAGATAATCAGATAATTTCAATAGCTCCTGACGTGACGCCTTTAAATAAGTAACACGATGTTCCTGATAATAGTCTGTTTCAAGCCAAAAATGACTGTAAAGTGGTGATTTCAATGGTGACAGCATCTCCATCACATCACTCTCACCTTCAAGTTCAGAAATGGTTTGAAGCAAACGATTTAATTGCTGTCGATTATACTGTTTTTGAGGGAATTGTTGATGCTCTTGAATTAAATGACTAACTTCAAACTGTAAATTTTCAAGCAAACGCTGTTGTAACAAACTTTGACTACCACTATCAAGAATACGATGAATATGTTGCAAAAGGGTAGTAAGATTGACTTGATGACGTGAAAACTGTTCCAAAGCCAAGACCATCTTTTGTCCTTCATCAATCACAAGAGTCTTCCCTCGAACAAAATCATGGTCATCTTCCATACGTGTCAATAGATAAGCATGATTGGTTACAACCACTCTAGCCTCTTGACCTTTTTGATAAGACTGTTGCCAAAAATCATAGCCTGCAAAAAGACTATCTGCCTTCAGCTTGCCATCATGTTTGATTTCATCAAAATAAGCCATGTAGCGTTGTTTCTGTTTAATTTCGTCAAGATCACCAGTTTCGGTCTCAGTCAACCAAACTAAAAGTTGCATTTTATAACGATTAATCAAACGGTTACTATCCTGACGTAACAAGGTCTGGTAAAAGGCATCTAATTTGATATAGTTCTGTGGTCCTTTGAGACTATGAAAGTTAATGTTAAAGACTTCTGCTAAGGCCTTAGCCTCCTGACTCATAATCTGATTTTGAAGAAGCTTGGTCGGAACAGCTACTACTACTTTATCGACATCGGCTTGTGCTAACAAAGGGAGCAAATAGCCATAGGTTTTCCCGATTCCAGTTTGAGCTTGAATCATTGAAATATCAGTATGGTCAAGTTCCCTCCTCACTGCCTTCGCAAATTCCTCTTGCTTCGATCTTGATTCCAATCCTAAGAGAGCAATATTGGTTTCAAAATCTTGAGAAAGCTTACGTTCCGACATATAAGTCAAAGGTCTACGAAGTACGATACCAGATTCCTCAAGCATGACATATTCCTTTGAAAGACCGTTAGTTTTACCTTTTATGGCATCACGTATAACCAATTCAGACTCAAAAAGTAAATTATCAGAAAATGTCAAAAGCATGTCAATGGTCTGTCTAGGTAAGCTAGCAATCTTATCCATCAAATGAAACAAAAGCTGTCCTGTAGCTCTCGCATCTTCAATTGCCGTATGAGCTTGAGCTAAGTCAAGATTTAAAATTTGTGATAAATAAGAAAGTTTATATTGTTCTAGCGTCGGATAAAAGACCTGAGCCAATTCGACCGTATCAACGCGAGGCGTCCTTAGTTCGAAGCCCTCCATGAAAAGTGCCTCTGCGAGCAAATTAGCATCAAATTTTACATTATGGGCAACAAAAATACAATCCTCAATCAATTCAAAAATGGTTCTAGCAATTTCTGAGAAATCAGGTGCCTTAGACAACTGTTGATCAGTGATTCCTGTTAGGTGAACAATATGATCATCAAGTTCATGGTGTGGATTAACGTCACTCGCAAATTCATCAATTACTAGACCATTTTGCATGATGACAATTCCCACCTGAATGATACAGGCCGTTGATGAAGCCGATGTAGCTTCCAAATCAACAATGGCATATTTATTCGTGTTTTTTTCACTCATAGTGACCTTATTATAGCATATCCAAAGCACCAAAAAAAGACAAAGCCATCATTCTGATATTGGAAAAAGCCTGAATTTCGTGCTAAACTAGAGCTATGGAAATAAAACGAATTTTAAACCCTGTTGCTCAGGAAAACACCTATATTTTAGAAAATGAATCAGCCAGTTTAGTCATTGATCCAGGTAGCAACACTTCAAGTATTTTAGCAGAACTCGAGACAATTGCTAAACCTGTTGCAGCTATCCTCTTGACTCACACACACTATGATCACATTATGAGCATCGAAGCTGTCCGTCAAGCTTATAACCATCCGCCTGTCTATGTCGCAGAAGCTGAGAAAGACTGGTTAATGAATCCTATTGATAATTTATCGGGCCTTCCCCGTCATGACGATATGGAAGACGTTATTGTCAATCCTGCAGACTACTACTTTGACTTTACCAAGGAGTATGACATTAAGGATTTTCAGTTTAAGGTTGTACCAACACCTGGACACTCTATTGGAGGAGTTTCTTTCATATTTGATAAAGAAGAAACTGTTTTTTCTGGTGATGCCCTCTTTAAAGAGACTGTAGGCCGGTGGGATCTTCCAACGGGTAACCATGACCAATTGCTCGCTAGTATTCGAGAACAACTTTTCACTCTTCCTAACCACTACAAAGTTTTTCCAGGTCATGGATGGGACACAACTATCGGTCATGAAAAGGTCTTTAACCCTCATTTTTCATAAATAGAAAAGTTGACATTACCTACTTACGTTTGGTGATGTCGTTTTTTTAGTTAAAAAAAGAAGGTCTATAGACCTTCCTTTCTGAAACACTATAGAGTGCTTATTTAGATTTGATGTAGTTAACACCATCTGCTTTAGGAGCAACGGCTTTACCGAAGAATGCAGCCAGGACAATAATTGTCAAGACGTATGGAGCAATTTGCAAATAAACGTTTGGAATATGTGAAATTCCAGGAAGTTGTTTCCCAATAATTGCCAAAGATTGTGACAAACCGAAGAACAAACTTGAAAGCATGGCACCAATTGGATTCCAACGACCAAAAATCATAGCAGCCAAAGCGATGAAGCCAGGACCAGCAATAGTGGTAATGGCAAAGTTGTTTGAAATAGATTGTGCATAGACAGCACCACCTATACCACCTAGGAAACCAGAAATCATAACACCGTAGTAACGCATACGATAAACGTTAATCCCAAGTGTATCTGCAGCCTGTGGATGTTCACCGACTGAACGAAGACGCAAACCAAAGCGTGTCTTGAAGATAATCCACCATGACACTACTGAAACTAAAATAGCTACATAAGCAATCAAAGAAACATTAGTAAAGAAAATCTTACCCAAGAAAGGAATGTGGCTTAAGATTGGGAAGGAAACGGTTTTAAAGTTATGACTGATAGCCGGTGTTTGACCTGCACCAAAGATAACACGTGTCAAGAAGACAGCCAAAGACGGTGCAATCAGGTTCAAAACTGTACCTGAGACTACATGGTCCGCACGGAAGTTAATTGTCGCAACAGCATGGAGTAAGGAATAAAGAAGCCCAATAAGTCCTGCTACCAAGACCGCAATCCAAGGTGTTGCATTGCCAAAACTATCCGCAAAATTTAAGTTAAAGAGAACACCTGTGAAGGCACCAATAACCATGATTCCTTCAAGGCCGACGTTTACGATACCACCTCGTTCAGAGAAAGTACCACCGATACTTGTGAAAATCAGTGGTGCTGAATACTTCAGCATAGAGGCAACGATTAAGGCTAAGATTGTAATAAAGTCCATATTAGTTTTGTCCTCCTTTAGCTTTCACTGATTTATGACGAGGGCGAATCCAATATTTAATAATATAGTTGGCACCAACAAAGAAGATGATCAAAGCTGATACAACATCGATAATTTCTGATGGCACACCAATCATACCAGTCTTACCAACAGACAAGACACCATAGAGAAGAGCTGCAAATGGAATACCAATAGGTGAATTCGTTGCTAAGAGGGCAACGGCCATACCATTCCAACCAATAGCCAATGAAGAATTTTGTACGAAGGCATTTTGGAAAGTACCAAGTCCTTCTACTGTTCCTCCAAGACCACAGAGTGCACCTGAAATAATCATAGACATGATAATCACACGTTTTGATGACATTCCGGCATACTCAGACGCATGTGGGTTAAGACCAACAGCTGTAATTTCAAACCCTGTTGTTGTTTTCTTGAGCATGAACCAAACTAGGAATACAGCTGCAATAGCAAGAAAGAAACCAATATTGAAACGTGATCCATCTGTTAACGCAGATAGAAAATCTGTTTGGTAACTTGCAGATCCTGCGACCTTGTTAGAGGCTTCTGATGAACGTAACATATCAGCTGTGAATCCGAAACGGACAATATTGTTAGCAACATACAAAATGATGTAGTTCATCATGATGGTAACGATAACCTCACTAGTTCCAAGGTAGGCACGAAGAATACCTGGAATAGCACCAGCGATACCACCGGCAACAAGACCGATAATTACCGTACAAATAATAGAAACTACTTTAGGTAATTCAGGAAAGGCTAGCGCAAACCATACAGCAGAGGTCCAACCAGCTAAGGCCTGCCCTGGCAAACCAACGTTGAAAAAGCCTGCCTTAGATGCCACAGAGAAACCAAGTGCAATCAGAATCAATGGACTCATCGCACGTAGAATTTCACCGATATTTTTCAAAGAGCCAAAGGCCGTTGAGAAAAGATCGTAGTAAGCCCAGAATGGATCGTAACCAAAGATTAACATCAAAACAGCGCCGACCAACATTCCCAAGAAGACAGCAATTAAAGGAACTGCCCAATTTTGTGTTTTTTTAGACATTTGCTTCCTCCTTATTCAATTGTCCACCAGCCATAAGAATACCAAGATCTTGCTTATTAGTTTTAGCAGGATCTAAGATACCTTGAATTGCACCATCATAGATAACAGCAATTTGATCTGACATATCAAGAATTTCATCCAATTCAAAGCTGACAACAATGACAGCCTTACCTTTATCACGTTCAGCGATAATACGTTTACGAATGTACTCAATGGCACCAACATCAAGACCACGAGTTGGTTGACTGACGATAAGAAGATCCGGATTACGGTCAATTTCACGGGCGATAACTGCTTTTTGTTGGTTACCACCTGACAAATCACCACCAGCAATTAATTCTCCAGCACCACGAACGTCAAATTCTTCCATCAATTCACGAGCTTTTGCATTTATGACGTTATAATTCAAAATACCGTTCTTAGAATTAGGCTCCTTGTAATAGGTTTGGAGAGCAATATTTTCAGCAACTGTCATCTCAAGAATCATACCATCACGGTGACGGTCTTCAGGAATATGACCCACACTCATCTCAGTAATCTGACGTGTGGTCTTATGAATGATAGATTCACCCTTAATAGTGATGTCACCAGATTTAATTTTACGAAGTCCCGTAATCGCTTGTACAAGTTCTGTCTGTCCATTTCCGTCAATACCAGCGATACCAATTATCTCACCAGCACGGACATCTAATGATAAGTTTTTAACAGCTGGAATGCCTCGATTCTCATTAACCACCAAGTTTTTAATAGAAAGAACCACTTCTTTAGGATTTGAAGGGATTTTTTCTGTCTTGAAGGAAACATGACGACCAACCATCATTTCGGCCAAATCAGCATTTGTAGCCCCTTCGATAGTCACTGTATCAATTGACTTACCACGTCTAATAACCGTAACACGATCAGAAACCGCACGAATTTCATCCAACTTATGGGTGATAAGGATAATAGACTTACCTTCCTTAACCAATGTTTTCATGATGTTTAGAAGTTCCGTAATTTCAGAAGGTGTCAAAACGGCTGTGGGCTCATCGAAAATCAAAATATCAGCTCCACGATACAAGGTCTTAAGGATTTCAACACGTTGTTGGGCACCAACAGAGATGTCTGCAATCTTAGCTGATGGATCAACCGCCAGGCCGTATCGTTGAGACAATTCCGTAATTTCCTTTACAGCCTTCTTCATATCAAGTACACCACCAGATTTGGTCACTTCACTACCTAAAATGATGTTTTCAGCAACTGTAAAAGCTTCAACCAACATAAAGTGCTGGTGGACCATCCCAATTCCCAATTTTGTTGCTTTAGACGGTGAATCAATTGTCACGGCTTGCCCATTTACCTTAATTGTTCCACTTGTAGGCTGTAAAAGACCTGCAAGCATATTCATCAAGGTTGACTTACCCGCACCATTTTCACCGAGGAGGGCATGGATTTCTCCTGGTCTCACATCGAGATTGATGTGATCATTTGCAACAAATTCACCAAATTTTTTGGTAATATCGTGCATCTCAATGACATTTGGCTTCGTCATACAATCTCCTCTCAAAAATAATTATTGTATCAGCAAAGGAAACCATAGACTGCTTCCCTTTGCTGAGACAAAAATTGTCCCAGTTTAAAGTCTAAGTATGTGTACTTAAACCATTATTTGCTAAGACCATCAGTTGGTTTCAATTCACCATTCTTAATTTGATCTTTAGCTTTAACAACTGCTTCTTTGATATCTGAAGGAAGACTAGATGTTACAATGTCAACACCTCCATCTTTGATACCATAAGTCTTAGTTTTACCACCTTCGAACTCATCTCCTTCGAGTTGTGCATTAGAGATATCTTTAACTACAGTACCAACTTGTTTGATGGTTGAAGTCAATACAAAGTTTGATTCTTTGTTATCTGAAGATGTATAGTTTCCTTCTGCTGATTGGTCGCGGTCAACACCGATTACCCAAACTTTCTTGTCGCTTTCTGCCTCAAGTTTTTCATTTATTTCTTTAGCTGCAGTGAAGACACCTGTACCAGTTCCTCCGGCTGCTTGATAGATAACATCAACACCTGAAGCATACATTGTTGAAGCAATAGTTGAACCTTTAGCAGCATCAGAGAATGACTCAGCATATTGAACTTGAACATCAATATCAGGTTTTACAGATTTAGCACCTGCAGTGAAACCAGCTTCGAAACGTGTAATTGTGTCTGATTTTTGACCACCAATAAATCCTACCTTATTAGTCTTACTTTGCATTGCTGCTGCAATACCAGCAAGGTAAGCACCTTCATTATCCGCAAACAAGACACTTTTCACGTTATCGTGTCCCTCAACAACTTCGTCAACGATGACGTATTTTACATCTTCGTTTTCGCTAGCTGAATCTGCTACTGCATCGTGAAGAGCAAAACCAACACCGAAGATAAGGTTATAACCTTGGTCTACAGCTGATGACATATTATTAGCAAAGTCAGATTCTGAGTTAGATTGGAAGTAAGTGTAACCTGAATCTTTACTGAGTTTATGTTCTTTCCCCCAAGCTTGAAGACCTTCCCATGCTGATTGGTTGAATGATTTATCATCAACACCACCAGTATCAGTTACAAGAGCAACTTTAACTTTTGAATCAGTTGATGATCCACCACGTCCACCACGAGCACAGGCTGCAAGACCAAGTGCTGCTACAGCAACAAGGCCAATTCCAATAATTTTCTTGTTCAATTTCATCTTGAACACTCCTCCTATAAACTTGCAAGAAAACTTGCTTAATAAAGAATAAAACAATTAGACTATTGTAAGTCTGTAAAAGAGTATGGCAACAACTCTCCGACTGTCATCACGACTGTCGATTTATCTTCAGCGATAAGAATCACTTTAGAATCCTGTTTAAAAAATTCGGCCATTACTTGACGGCATGCACCGCAAGGTGAGATAGGTTGCTCAGTGTCCCCATAGACAGCTAGCATTTCAAAATCTCGATGACCTTCTGAAACTGCTTTAAAAATAGCAGTACGTTCCGCGCAATTAGTTAAACCAAAAGAGGCATTCTCAATGTTGCAACCTTTATATATCTGACCGTTTTTTGTCAGAAGAGCTGCACCTACGCGGAAATGTGAGTAAGGAACATAGGCCTTAGCAGCAGCTTCTTCAGCTCCTTCAATAATTCGAGATAACTTAGTATCCACCATCTACACTCTCACCTTCCATTATCGCAACTCCCGCAGATGTTCCAATACGATTTGCCCCTGCTTTGATGAAAGCTTGAGCATCTTTAAAGGAACGTGTTCCTCCAGCTGCTTTAACCCCCATATCTGGTCCAACCACTTCTCGCATGAGTTCGACATCTTCTATAGTAGCTCCTCCTGTTGAGAAACCCGTAGATGTTTTCACGAAGTCTGCTCCTGCAAGTTTGGCAAGTTGACAGGCTTGAACTTTTTCATCGTCACTAAGCAGACAGGTCTCAATAATGACTTTGACTAGCTTATCTCCACTAGCCTCCACTACTGCTTTAATATCCGATTTAACAAGTTCACTCTGTCCAGATTTTAGAGCACCAATATTGATTACCATGTCGACCTCATCTGCACCATTTGAAACTGCATCTCGTGTTTCAAACGCTTTAACAGACGATGTTGTTGCCCCTAGTGGGAATCCAATTACTGTACAAACCTTAACGGAACTATCTTTTAGTAAATCAGCTGCAGTCTTTACCCAAGTTGGATTAACACAAACACTTGCAAATTCATACTTTTTTGCTTCTGCAATCAATTTTTCAATTTGTTCAAGCGTTGCATCTGGTTTTAGTAAAGTGTGGTCAATATATGTATTAACTGTCATAAATATACTCCTTAAACAAGCTCTCTCATTGGTTAAGAAATAATTTTTAAAATTTCTCTTGGCTTTTTACATTCATTGCTAATTGTAATATAAGATTTAAATTCATCCATTAGCTCTTCGGTTAGGGCTTGGTCACTATAGATATTAGCGATAACTTCACCTACTTTGACAGAATCTCCTACTTTTTTCTCGAAAACAATACCTGTTTCATAATTGAGAGTGTCACCTTTAGTAGCACGACCGGCTCCTAATTTCATAGCATATTTACCAAATGCTAAAGCTGGTAGTTCAGAAATATAACCCTCTTCATCAGCCAAGACTTCTGTGACATGAGCTGCTTCACTCTTACGATAAAGATCATTCAAGTCTCCACCTTGAGCTTCAATAAGTTCTTCAAATTTAGATAGAGCTGCACCCCCTACTAAATGTTGACGAATTTCATCTGAACTAGCTTCAACACCTGCCAAGCTTAAAAGAATCTCTGCTAATTCACAAATGAACTCTGTAATGTCTGAACGACCCTTACCTTGCATAATTTCAATAGCTTCAATAATTTCAAGTCGGTTACCAATAGCTCTACCAAGTGGTTGACTCATATCTGTAATCACTGCAATTGTTTCTCGACCCACTTCACGACCCAAGGAAACCATTGTTTCAGAGAGACGCTCAGCCTCATCCAAACTCTTCATGAAAGCACCTTGACCTACCGTAACGTCTAGAAGGATCTTATCAGCTCCTGCAGCAATCTTCTTAGACATAACAGAACTTGCAATCAAAGGAATAGAATCTACTGTAGCAGTCACATCTCTAAGTGCATAAAGAAGTTTGTCCGCTTTAACAAGATGTTCTGATTGTCCAATAAGAGAAATACCAATGTCTTTAACTTGTTGAATAAATTCTTCTTTGGTACGTTCGACTTGATACCCTTTTATAGATTCAAGTTTATCAATAGTACCTCCAGTATGACCTAATCCACGTCCACTCATTTTAGCTACAGGTACGCCAAAACTTGCAACTAAGGGCATTAAAATGATTGTTACTTTATCTCCAACACCACCAGTTGAATGTTTATCAACTTTAACGCCTTCAATACAAGATAAATCATATTGATTGCCTGAAGAAACCATCTCTGTCGTTAAATCATGAATTTCACGAATGCTCATCCCTTTGTAATAGATTGCCATCGCCAAAGCTGAAATCTGATAATCTGGAATATCGCCAGATACATACCCTCGAATGAGATAAGCAATTTCTTCAGTGGTCAACTCACCACCATCACGTTTTTTTTCAATTAAATCAACTGTTCTCATAACCTTTCGCTTCTAATTATGTAATACCCCTTATCTTTTTTTATAATTTCAGAATTTCCAAAGACATCTTCCATCTTCGCTTTAGCAGAAGGTGCACCTTGTTTCTTCTGGATAACGATTGTTAAACTTCCACCTTGATTAAGGTAATCAAATGCCCCTTCGATAATTTCATGAACTACCTTTTTCCCTGCACGAATTGGTGGATTGGATATTATATAATCAAACTTTTCTGAGACATTTTCGTAGATGTTTGATTGGAATATCTGAGCGACTACTCCATTACGTTCAGCATTTTTTTTAGCTAAATCTATAGCCCTACTATTTATATCAATCATTGTTAATTTGACACCTTGGACCTTTGCTAGGCTAATTCCTAATGGACCATAGCCACAACCAACGTCAAGTAGGGTTCTTCCTCTTTGTAAATCTAAAGCATTGAGCAAGACCTGACTACCATAATCCACCATTTTTTTTGAAAACACACCAGCATCAGTATAAAAATGGAAACCTTGACCTAAGAGTGTTACATTAAGATCGTGAATATCATGAGCCGCATCTGGCGTCTCCGCATAATACATTTTAGACATATTTTTCCTTCTTTGTGTTCTTATCAAGTTGTAGAAACTGATAAGGCTTACACTAAGTATAACAGAAAAAAAAAGAGAATGCTATATAAAATGAAATGGAATTCATCATGAAAACACCTTGTTTCTTCAAGTAACTCTTGAGAAAGTAATTCTTGATATGAAAAGGCTTACAAAATCAGTATAGTATAGCATAGCAAAAAAAGTAATGTCAACAATTTATTAAAGGTTTAAATTTCTTTTTATTTTTTAATTTATTTTTTAGTATTTTGATAAGGCTTACATGAATTAGTAAATTCTGCTATAATTAAGCCATGTTAAACGAATTTATCAATTTTGAAACGATATCTCGGAGCGATTGGCAAAGATTCTATCAAGAAGATCAAGTATCACTAACTCCAGAAGAACTAGAATCCATTAGAAGTTTAAATGACAAAATTGACGTTCAGGAAGTGAGTGACGTCTATCTTCCATTAATAAATTTGATTCGTATCTATCAGCGAGCTGCAGAGGACCTCACCTTTTCAAAAGGGATTTTTTTGCAAAAAGCACAGGCTAATAGACCTTTTATTATTGGTGTCTCAGGGTCTGTTGCAGTTGGTAAATCGACAACCAGTCGCCTTCTGCAGCTACTTCTTCAAAGAACCTTCCCAAAGGCCAAGGTTGATATGGTGACAACAGATGGTTTTTTATATCCAAACCAGGTTCTCATAGATAAGGGAATACTTAATCGCAAAGGCTTCCCCGAATCCTACAACATGCCACTACTTCTCAATTTTCTAGATACCATAAAAAATGGTGGAGCTGTCAATATTCCTGTTTACTCACATGAAATTTATGATATTGTACCAGGACTTACTCAGGAAATTAATCAACCAAACTTCCTAATTGTTGAAGGTATTAATGTGTTTCAGAATCCCATTAACCAACGTCTCTATATGAGTGACTATTTTGATTTTTCTATCTATATTGATGCAGACGTGAAAAATATCAAAACTTGGTATCTTGAACGTTTTCAAACTCTTCTTGAACTTGCTAGTAAAGATGAAAACAACTATTACCATCGTTTTACCAAATTTACAAAAGAAGAAGCACTTTCCTTAGCGCAAAAAACCTGGCGAGAAATCAACTTGGTAAATCTAGAAAATTATATCGAGCCCACACGAAATCGTGCAGAGCTTATTCTTCATAAAGGAGATAACCATAAAATTGATCTCATCCACTTAAAAAAATAGAAAAAGCTTGCCAAGGGTCTTAAAATAACGTATAATGATATAGTTAGATAAATTTTGGAGGTGAAAACATTGGCAAATATTAAATCAGCTATCAAACGCGCTGAACTTAACGTTAAACAAAACGAAAAAAACTCAGCTCAAAAATCAGCTTTGCGTACTGCTATTAAAGCATTTAACGCTAACCCAACTGAAGAAGCATATCGTGCTGCATCAGCTAGCATCGATAAAGCTGCTTCAAAAGGTTTGATTCATAAAAACAAAGCAAGTCGCGATAAATCACGTCTTGCAGCTAAATTGGCTAACTAATTGAAAACTCCAGTAGGAGTTTTTTTCTTGTCATAATAACATAAAAATCCTGCTAACCATAAGCTAGCAGGATTTTTATTTGCTCATTAGACTCCGGGAATTTTAACTTCAAAAATAGTTCCCTTCGGCTGATTGTCCTTGACAAGTATTGTCCCTTTAAGAGCAAGAACAATCTGTTGTGCCAAAGATAAGCCCAATCCAAAACCACCTTTTTGTCTGGTTCTGGCTTTATCTACTCGGTAAAAACGATCAAAGATTTTTTTCTTATCTTCATCTGCAATACCTGGGCCATTGTCTGCCACTGAAATATAAAGATGACGATCATTAGTACGAACGGTGAAAGTCACATGACCATCATCTTCTGTATATTTGATAGCATTATCAAATAAAATTGTCATGAGCTGCTTCAATAGTGTCTTATCAGTTTGGATTGAGCGCCCAACCTGATTTTGAGCAGTAAACCCCTTTTCGCTTTCTTCAGCAATCATAGTATAATTGGTAAAGACAGTATCAAAGAAAGAAGGATTTAAGGTTTCAATTTCTGGTTTAATACCATCATCACGACGGGCCAAATTCAAGAGATTGGTCGTCAAAAGACGCATATTACGGACTTCATCTAGACTTGAAGCAATGTTCTCTGAATTATCTAAAACAGTACTCTCAGGCTTGCGGAAAAGAGCTTCTAGTCTGTTTTGAATCACAGCAAGTGGCGTACGTAACTCGTGGCTAGCATTTTCAACAAATGCCTTCTGCTTCTCCAGACTTTCCTGTATAGGCCGTCTCGACCATTTTGCCAAATACAAACTAGCCGCGATAGATAGTAGCCAGAAAAAGCTCATCATAATGACAATAAGTTTTACATAACGTTCAGTAGCATCTTCTAATTGCGTCGTATTGATTGCAATCACAATGTACTTAGCATCAGGATAGAGACTATTATCTACTTTTTCAGTAATCAAGCGGTAATTTTCCGTTTGGTCAAAATAGTTCTGAGCACTTCCCTTACTGATTACACCAATATTATTTTTATCTAAGGGTAAATTAGATAAGCTAGAAAATTTGTCGACAGCATTTAGGATATTACCATTCTTATCAAGAACTAACACACTAGTATTAGCCGCTACAGTCAAATCATGAGGAGCATCTTCAATTTTTGATTTGCTCTTTTTAGATTCGTTCTTAGAATCACTCGAACTAGGTACTTCGTCTGACGATGCTTTGCTATCATATTCTTGATAGATGGTTGCCGTATTATTTTGATCTGCATCAGAAGTCAGAAAAAGTTCCCGTTTTAGCATCTCCATTTCTAAATACGAATTGGCCTTAGTTGCTGCCGCTTTCAGACTAGAGTCAACATTGGAATAGACTCCATAACTGAGAATCTGCAAAATCATGACAGTCATGATAAGGAAAATACCAGAAAAAGTTGCAAAGAAATGGATGAAGGACTTAAATCCGTCTGACTTGATTCTCCTGAAGAGATAATTGAAAAATTTAGTCAGCATTCTTCAAAATATACCCCACACTTCTTAAGGTTTGTAGGTTGGTAGCAAAATCTGTCCCCTTAAGTTTTTTACGAATTTTCGAAACATAAACCTCAACAACAGAGACAGTGGTGTCACTATCAAATCCCCAAAGACGATCAAAAATTTGCGACTTAGGCAAGATAACGTTTTGATTTTGTAGGAAGTAGACTAATAAATCAAATTCTTTACCAAGAAGTTCTACTTCTTTGTCGCCCACAAAGGTTGAATTTGTAGCAAGATTGACACGAACATCTCCAAAAGAAAGAGTATTTTGATCAAATTTACCAGAACGTTTCAAAAGTGCTTGAATACGCATCTTCAATTCTTCTAAATAGAAAGGCTTGGTTAGATAATCATCAGCTCCAAGTTCGAAGCCATGCCCCTTATCGTCTAGACTTTCCTTAGCAGTCATGATAAGAACAGGAGTCGTTACACCTTTATCACGTAATTCTCTAAGAACTGTAAAACCATCTTTTTCAGGTAACATTAAGTCCAAGAGAATCAAATCATACACACCACTTTCAGCTTCGTAAAGACCTTCATCGCCATCAAATACTTGCATTACATCCGCAAAGTCATCTAAAAAATCAAAAACAGAGTTCGACAAACTCAAATCATCTTCTACTAGTAAAATTTTAATCATAATTATCCCCCTTGCTAGGTGTCAAAGATACAAAGAACACCTTGACTAAGTCTTATCATTATATCTAAAATACATCTAATCTTCTAGTGCTTTGCTCTTCTTTTATTTAGATTCATTTTACCATACTTTCCTTAAGTTTTTCATAACTAGTATAAATAGCAGCACCATAAGGTACTGCTTTATGTCCATCGTTCGTTATCCTTAGAATAAACCAACTGCTGTTCCATCTTCAGCAACATCCATTTTTAGGGCTGCAGGAGCTTTTGGAAGACCTGGCATGGTCATAACATCACCTGTGAGAGCCACGATGAATCCAGCACCTGTTTTAGGAACAAACTCACGAATAGTGATATCAAAGCCTTCTGGTGCTCCAAGCAAGAATTGGTTATCTGAGAAACTATATTGTGTTTTAGCCATACACACTGGCAATTTGTCCCAACCAAATTCTGCAAACTGTTTGAGTTGATTTTTAGCTTTTTTCTCGAAGACAACTGATTTACCACCATAGATTTCAGTAACAATCTTAGTAATCTTTTCTTCCAAGCTGTCATCATCCGAATAAAGACGTTTGTAATCAGCGTTGCCATTTTCAACAGCATCCACTACTGCATTAGCAAGGTCAATACCACCATCAGCACCATTAGCCCAAACGCTAGCCAATTCAACAGGAACATTGATTTCTGAGCAAAGTTCTTTAAGGGCTGCGATTTCAGCTTCTGTGTCAGCAACAAATTCGTTAATGGCAACAACCGCTGGAATTCCAAATTTACGTACATTCTCTACATGACGTTTCAAGTTTGAGAAGCCATCGCGAACGGCTTGAACATTTTCCTCAGAAAGGTCAGTTTTCGCGACACCACCATGCATCTTAAGAGCACGAAGTGTAGCAACAATAACGACAGCATCAGGAGTTGTTGGGAGGTTTGGAGTTTTAATATCAAGGAATTTTTCGGCACCAAGGTCTGCACCGAAACCTGCTTCAGTAATCGTGTAGTCTGCCAAGCGAAGTGCTGTAGATGTAGCTAGAACTGAGTTACATCCGTGAGCGATGTTGGCAAATGGACCACCGTGTACCAAGGCTGGTGTGCCATAAATTGTCTGTACCAAGTTAGGTTTGATGGCATCCTTTAGAATAAGTGTAAGCGCACCTTCGATTTCTAGATCACGTACATAAACAGGTGTACGGTCATAACGGTAGGCAACGACAATGTTAGCTAAGCGTTCTTTAAGGTCATTGATATCAGTAGCCAAGCAAAGAATTGCCATGATTTCAGAGGCTACGGTAATATCAAATCCATCTTCACGTGGAACACCATTGAGTGGACCACCAAGACCAACTGTTACGTGACGAAGAGCACGGTCATTAAGGTCAACTACACGTTTCCAAATAATACGACGTTGATCAATACCTAGGGCGTTGCCTTGATGAATATGATTGTCAAGAAGGGCTGACAAGGCATTATTCGCTGTAGTAATAGCATGCATATCACCTGTGAAATGGAGGTTGATATCTTCCATTGGAAGCACTTGAGCGTAACCACCACCAGCAGCACCACCTTTAATCCCCATAACAGGACCAAGAGATGGTTCACGAAGGGCAATCATCGTTTTCTTACCAATTTTGTTAAGAGCGTCTGCAAGACCAATTGACATGGTTGATTTACCTTCACCTGCTGGTGTTGGGTTGATGGCTGTTACCAAAATCAATTTTCCTGGTTTGTTGTCTTTGACTTCATTGATTTTATCAAATGACAATTTTGCTTTATATTTTCCGTAGAGTTCCAAATCGTCAAAGCCGATTCCAACTTTTTCAACTACTTCTGTGATTGGTTTTAATTCTACACTTTGAGCAATTTCGATATCTGTTTTCATGAGACACTCCTCTATATTTTTCTATGTACTATTATAACAAAGATTGATAAAAAACGCACTATTTTTAACCAATTACTTTGATATGCCCCCTGTCAAGTAGACAGGTTAAATATCTAATAGTAGTGTCTGTTTT
>NZ_CAUUKN010000020.1:0-28294 GCF_963545685.1 uncultured Streptococcus sp.
AAATCACGACGGGTAAAACCAGTGATACCACTTACTATGTTGCTGATATCAAGCTTTCAAGTGCGGACTATCTTAAAACGGCTTTGGCACAAAACACCTATGGTACCAATATTACTGACACCACTTCAAGTATTGCCCAGCAAAACAATGCTATCTTTGCTATCAATGGTGACTACTATGGAGCTAACCAGTCAGGCTATGTGATTAAAAATGGTCAAGTTTATCGTGATACTGATCGAAACAGTGACTATGAAGACCTTGCAGTCTACTCAGACGGTAGCTTCAAGACCTTTAACGAGAGCGATACAACGGCTCAAGAACTGGTCGATTCAGGTGTAGTGAATACCTTTGCCTTTGGACCAACCCTAGTTGAAAATGGTAAAATAGCTGTATCAGAAAATGAAGAGGTTGGTCAAGCCATGACTGACAATCCACGTACAGCCATCGGAGTAATCGAAGAAAGTGACGGCAGTGTGCATTATATTGTCATTGTCTCTGATGGTCGTACCAGTGAGTCGTCAGGGTTGACTCTTTATGAAATGGCAGAATTGATGAAATCTTATGGTGTGACGACAGCTTACAACCTTGATGGTGGCGGATCATCAACCATGTATTTCAATGGTCAAGTCATTAATAAGCCAACAACAAACGGAAACAAAATCTCAGAAAGGGCGGTGAGTGATATTGTTTACATCGGTTACTAAAAAATCAGCCAGCAAGCACTTTTTCACCTACATTGCTTTAACTATTTTTAGCCTGGTCTTTACCTTTATCTATGAACGCTTTTCTTACGGTGAATCATCCATGTTTATGCGCATGATGTTCTTTGCACCATTGGCAGGAGCACTTATCTATCTACTTACAGGACTGGGAATGTCTTGGGTGAGAAATCGTGCCTCGAAACTCTTATTAAATTCAGCAGTCGCAGTTATAGCAAGTGCCTGTTTAGTTAAAGGCATTGTTGAAGTCTCAGGACGTACAACTAGTGTAGATATGCCCTATTGGTATGTGGCAGCTGGACTACTTTGTTTGAGTCTTCTAACAGGATTTATTAGACCTAGAAAACTGGCTTAAAAATGAAAGCTTGGAGTAATGCTTCAGGCTTTTTATCTTGCTTTGAAAATTTATTTAGGATAAATATACAGCTTATAAATGGCGTTATTATTCTGAAACAGGAAATGGACTAAAGAGATTGTCATAAAAAATAACAGAGATTGCTTTTTGTGACAGGAATAAAGATATAAGGAAACTTTTCCTAGTGATGGAAGCATCTGAAACTACTGTATATTAAGTTCTGAAAAGTTTTGAGACCTTAGACTAAAACTTAGTCCTGAAACTGACTGGATTGCTGAAATCATCCACAGGATAATGTTACCTGACGTCCCTCATCACCTTAGGAAAGTCTCAAAAAAGCCTTTGTATTTCTTTATTAAATATACAAAAAAGACTTGCATTGTTCTGAATTTTTAGGTAGAATAATTTAAAATCAAAATCGTTGATAGAAAAAGTCAGATCGTTTCACAGAGAATGCGGGAAGCTGAAAACGCATGAGATCAAAGACGACACATTCTTGAGAGTGTATGCGAACTCTGGATGACAGTAGTGTACGACGGGTGGTTCCGTTAGAGACTGGGAGTTACAAGTGATTATTTGTGACTTCATAAGGAAGAGGGGGTGACCCCTCTTCGAATTAAGGTGGAACCACGTGCCAACGTCCTTGCAAAAGTTATTTTTGCGAGGACGTTTTTGTTACACTTTTTTAGAGTGTGTAGCGAGAGGTTTAGAGTGTGTAGCGAGAGGTACACTTAGTTAGAGTCGAACAGAAAGGATAAACTATGGAAATCAAAGGATTACGAAAGATTGAACCCTATGTGGCGGGTAGTCAGCCCGCTGAGAAAAATATCATTAAGTTGAATACTAATGAAAATGCCTATGGACCAAGTCCAGCAGTCCATCAGGCTTTAGCATCCTTTGATGCCCATCAGTTGCGCAAGTATTCAACTTTGGATCAAGCTGCTCTGCGTCAAGCTTTGTCTGATCAGTTAGGAGTTCCTGCCAATCAATTAATTATTGGAAATGGGTCAGATGACATCTTATCAATGGCTTTTCTAGCTTTCTTTAACAGTGAGGAAGAAATCATATTTCCTGATTTGACTTATGGTTTTTACAAGGTATGGGCAGATTTGTACCGTATCCCTTTTAGAGAGGTGCCTTTGACCTCTTCATTTGAGATTGATACTCAAGATTATTTGGTCGAAAATGGTGGGATTGTCATTACCAATCCTAATGCTCCAACAGGTATTTATAAACCGTTAGATCAAATCGAGGAGATTATAAAAGCCAACCAGTCGGTAGTTGTGATTATTGACGAAGCCTACATCAACTTTGGTGGGGAGACGGCCTTACCGCTCCTAGAAAAATATGACAATGTGTTTATCACTAGGACCTTTTCTAAGGATGCCTCCCTTGCAGGTCTGCGTGTCGGTTACGGCATAGGAAGTCCAAAACTAATGGCTGTGATCAATGCTGTCAAGAATTCAGTCAATCCCTATAATGTGGATAGCATTGCTGAAGTCTTGGCGACTGCAGCGGTTAAGTCTTGGGACTATTATGAGGACACTTGCGCTAAGATTATTGACACACGTGACTGGTTTAGCCAAGAATTGAAGGCTATTGGCTTTGATGTCTTACCATCAAAAACCAATTTTGTTTTGGTCAAACCTCACGGAGTGACTGCAGGCCAATTGTTTGACTACCTCCAAAGTAAGAAAATTTATGTCCGTTATTTTCCAAAAGTGGAGCGTATTTCAGATAGACTACGCATTTCTATTGGAACTCAAGATGAGATGGAGCGCGTATTAATGACAATACAGGAGTTACAAGCATGAAAAAAACGACATTAGCCTTAGGAATGCACGATAAACTTTTCAAACGTGCCCGTACCATGTATCAGATTGAACATTGTATTTGTGATTTGTTGATGACAAAGGGCTTTCTTCGGATTGAGACACCAACCTTAGAGCATTTTGAAGTCTTTAGTGATGTGGTGGACAATGGTAATTATAATTTCTTTGATAAAAATGGAAATCTTGTTAGCCTACGTCCTGATATTACCAGTCAAATCGGGCGCGTGATTGCTTCTACACAAGTTCATACACCCATTAAATTTTCCTACTCTGGAAAAGTCTTTAACTACAATGAAGAGATGCGTGGCTTGTCCAATGAGCATACGCAGGCTGGTGTGGAAATCATTGGTTTTCCAGTTCATCAGGCATTGGAAGAAGCAGTAGTTTCTGCCAAAGAGGCTCTAGATGATGCAGGTGTCAAAAATTACAAGTTTGAATTTTCGCATGCTCGCCTCTTGCAACTCATTTTTGAAGAATTAGACCTTCCAGCAGTAAAAGAAGCAGAGTTGGCGACCTATATCCGTGATAAATCAATCACAGGTCTCAAGGAATTCACCAAAGAAAATCCAAGTCAATACGACAAGGTCTTGGAGCAGTTACCCTTCCTCTTTGGTGAGACAACTGCTGTATTGACCAAGGCTAGACAGTTAACAGACAGTGAAGCCTTTTTGACGGCTTTGGATAGTTTGGAAGTCCTAACCAATCGCCTAGCTGATAGTCTCCCAGAGACGACGCTTGATTTGGCTCAATTGCCAGCAGTGCCTTACTACACAGGCATAATGTTTAAGGTCTTCGGTGACAAGGTACCAGATGCCTTTGTATCAGGTGGCCGTTATGATAAACTTTTTGAACGCTTTGGTGCTACCGAGTTAACAGCCGTTGGCTGGGCCATTGATATCGACTCAGTTTATCAAGCAGTACATGACGATGTGGAATTTGGAGGTGATTTGGATGACTAGCAATCAAATCACAATTGCCTTGACCAAGGGACGTATTGAGAAAGATGCGGTTAAATTACTGGAAAAAGCTGGCTTTGATATGTCTTTCATGGCTGATAAGGGACGTAATTTGATTTTCGAGAGTCCTGACAAGCGTTTCCGTTTTCTCTTGGTCAAAGCTCCAGATGTAACAACTTATGTTAGACACGGTGTCGCAGATATTGGGATTGTTGGAAAGGATGTTCTGGTTGAACATCCGACAGGCTACTTGGAAATGTTAGACCTTAATTTTGGCCTTTGTAAATTCTCCGTAGCATCAACAGAAGACTATAATCCTAATGACCATAAACGTAAACGAATTGCGACTAAGTATCCAACCATTGCAACTGATTATTTTAATCAAAAGGGTGAGGATGTCGAGATTATTTCGATTCAAGGGAGCGTTGAGATTGCCCCTGTTATTGGTCTAGCGGATGCTATTGTCGATATTGTGGAAACAGGGAATACCCTTGTTGCCAATGGTTTAAAGGTTTATGAAGATATTTGCCGGATTTCAGCGCGAATGATTGTTAATAAGGCTTCTTTGAAAAATAATAAGGAAGTTCTACCATTCATTCGTAAGATTGAATCACTTGTAGGGAACGAGGAGGTACCGTTCGAATGAAACGATTAACTGGAACAAATAAAGAAATTGCTGAGCTTCTTTATCAGGAGCAATTGGAACTTTCAAAAGAAAATAGAGACGTTGAAAGTACGGTTCAAGCTATTATCGAAGACGTCAAAAAACGTGGAGACGAGGCCCTTCGTGACTATTCAGCTAAATTTGATAAGGTTGACTTGACTGATTTTGAAGTTGGACAGGACTTGATTGATCAAGCCTTTAAAGAGATTGATCCAGAGGTTTACCAAGCCCTAGTTAATGCTAAAGAAAACATTGAATCTTATCACAAACATCAGTTGGAGACTGGTTTTGAGGACCAACCAAGTGAGGGTGTTATTCGTGGTCAATTGATTCGTCCTATCAATCGTGTGGGTGTCTATGTGCCTGGAGGAACTGCGGCTTATCCGTCATCAGTTCTTATGAATGTTATTCCCGCTAAAATTGCTGGGGTTAAAGAGATTATTATGATTACGCCGCCTCAAGAGCACTTTGTTCCTGCGATTCTGGTAGCCGCCAAATTGGCTGGTGTGGATAGCATTTACCAAGTTGGTGGGGCTCAAGGGGTTGCGGCCTTGGCCTTTGGTACAGAAACGATTCCAAAGGTGGACAAGATTACAGGTCCCGGAAATATTTTTGTGGCGACTGCTAAGAAGCAAGTTTATGGTATTGTCGGTATTGATATGATTGCAGGGCCATCAGAAATTGGTGTTATCGCTGATAGTAGTGCCAATCCAACCTATGTGGCAGCTGACCTCTTGTCTCAAGCAGAGCACGACACACGCGCACGTGCCATTTTGGTCACAGATTCTGAAGCCTTGGCTGATGCGGTTGAAAGTGAGATTGAACGTCAACTCAAGCTTTTGCCACGTGAGGCGATTGCTCGTCCATCTGTCGAAAATAACGGCCGTATTATTATTGCTAATGATACAGATGCCATGTTCGAACTCATGAACTTGGTTGCGCCGGAACATTTGGAAATTGCTATGGACAATGCTTATGATTACTTGGAAAAAGTGGAAAATGCTGGTTCCGTCTTTCTTGGTCACTTTACTAGTGAACCAATTGGCGACTACTATGCAGGTGCCAACCACGTTCTTCCAACGACAGCAACCAGCCGCTTTTCATCAGCATTAGGCGTGCACGATTTTGTCAAACGTATCCAATATACGCAATACGATAAGGCAGCAGTCAATAAGGCTCAGCACGATATCACAACCTTGGCTTACGCAGAAGGTTTGCAGGCCCACGCCAAGGCAATTGAAGTCAGAAACGACAATAGCTGAGAGAGTAGAGGAAGAAGTTATGAGACAAGCAGAAATTGAACGTAATACCTTTGAAACCAAAATTAAGTTAAGCCTCAACTTGGATGCTCAAGAACCAGTAGATATTCAAACAGGTGTCGGATTTTTTGACCACATGTTGACCTTGTTTGCCCGTCACGGTCGTATGTCTTTGGTGGTTAAGGCTGATGGTGACCTTTGGGTTGATAGTCACCACACTGTTGAAGATGTCGGTATTGTCCTTGGTCAAGCTCTTAAAGAGGCCTTGGGCGATAAAGCAGGAATCAACCGTTATGGAACGGCTTTTGTACCTATGGATGAAACCCTTGGCATGGCAAGTTTAGACTTGTCTGGACGTAGCTTCTTGGTCTTTGATGCTAGTTTCGATAATCCAAAATTAGGTAATTTTGACACAGAACTGGTAGAAGAATTTTTCCAAGCCTTGGCTTTCAATGTTCAGATGAATCTCCACCTCAAGATTCTCCACGGAAAAAACAATCACCACAAGTCAGAAAGTCTTTTCAAGGCTACAGGACGTGCCTTGCGTGAAGCCATCACAATCAATCTTGACATTCACGGTGTAAACTCGACAAAGGGGATGCTATGATTATCGTCATTGATTACGATGCGGGGAATACTGCAAATGTTCTGCGTGCCCTTGAAAAAATCGGAGTGACTGCAGAATTGTCTGCCGATAAAGAAAAAATCCTAGCTGCAGATGGGTTGATTTTACCTGGTGTAGGCGCTTATCCAACGGCCATGGCAGAGTTGGAGCGAAGAGGTTTGGTAGCTGTTATCAAAGAGGCAGTCGCACAGGGAGTTCCCCTTTTGGGAATTTGTTTAGGCATGCAGATTTTAACAGAAAAAGGACTGGAACATGAAGAAACAGATGGTCTTGGCTTTATTCCAGGTGTCTGCCGTCCTATTCCAGCCAGCAAGGAGCAACCTGTCCCACATATGGGGTGGAATGATTTGGCTGTTAAGCAAGCCAGCCCTTTGACAGATGGTTTAGATGGCCAAGCCGTCTACTTCGTTCACAGTTATTTCACAGATGTCCCTAGTCAATACATTGATGTTACCGCAGATTATAGTATTGAGGTACCAGCCATGATTCATAAAGACAATGTTTATGGTGCCCAATTCCATCCTGAAAAATCAGGTGATATTGGTTTAGGTATTATTGAACAGTTTGTAGGTTTATGTAAATCCTAGAAGCTCGTGAGAATAAAGACTTTTTAGTTAGAAAGGATGGTAGGGGAGATGCAAATTCTACCAGCAATTGATATTAAGGATGGACAGGCTGTTCGTCTCTTCAAAGGAGATTTCAACCAACAAACCGTTGTCAATCCAGACGTTATTGAGCAAGCAAAGACCTTTAAGAATGCCGGCATTCAATTTATTCACGTTGTCGACTTGGATGGTGCCCTTGATGGTCGTGCCACTAACCGTGACTTGATTGCAGAGGTCAAGAAGGTTTCTGGACTTGGTATCGAAGTTGGTGGCGGTATCCGTACCTTAGAGCAGATTCGTGACTATTTGGCAGTTGGCATCGACCGTATCATTATCGGGTCGATGGCCGTTAAAGATCCAGACTTCGTTAGAGCAGCTTTGGAGGAATTTGGTGCCGATAAAATTGTCGTGGGTATAGATGCCAAGGCAGGTCTTGTTGCTACCGAAGGTTGGTTGGAAACTAGCGATGTGGATTACATCACCTTGGCCAAGGAAATGGAAAAGATGGGCGTAACCCTCTTTGTCTATACAGATGTTGATCGAGATGGCACACTGACAGGACCCAATCTTGATCACTACAAACGCTTGGTATCTGAACTCACAACCGCTAAAGTTATCGCTTCAGGTGGGATTGCAGAGGTAGCCGACTTAAATCACCTACAAGAGATTGGTGTGGCAGGAACCATTGTCGGTAAAGCCTACTATAACGGCAATATCACTTTAGACCAGCTCAAGTCTTTCGGAGGTTAATATGCTTAAAAAACGTATTATTCCTTGTTTGGATGTCAAGGATGGTCGTGTCGTCAAGGGGGTTAATTTTGTGAATCTGACAGATGTTGGTGATCCTGTTGATTCTGCGCGTGCCTATTATGAGGCTGGTTGTGACGAGCTTGTTTTTTTAGACATCACAGCGACTTCAGATAATCGTGAAACAACGGTTGACATGGTGAGACGCGTTGCCGATCAGGTCTTTATCCCCTTCACAGTTGGTGGTGGTATCCGTTCAGTCGAAGACATGAACAAGATGCTCAAAGCCGGTGCTGACAAAGTTGCCGTCAATTCCTCAGCCCTTGCCAATCCGCAACTAATCGCTGATTGTGCTCAAAAATTTGGGAATCAGTGTGTCGTGGCTGCAATTGATGCTAAAAAGATGGCTGATGGGAGCTGGCATGTTTTTGTGGCGGGAGGTCGTAAGGATACAGGTAGAGACCTCATCCAATGGGCTCAAGAGGTCGTCGCCTTGGGGGCTGGAGAAATTCTCTTAACAAGTATGGACAAGGACGGCACTAAGTCTGGTTTTGATTTGGAAATGCTTAATCGTGTGGCAGAAGTCGTTGATGTCCCGATCATTGCTTCTGGTGGCGCGGGAAATATTGAGGACATTGTAGAAGTCTTTGAAAAGACAACAGCGACTGGTGCACTGGCTGCCTCTATCTTCCACTTCGGTGAGGTAAATATAGGCGAGACCAAACAAGTCTTGGCAAATGCAGGAATTGTGGTGAGACGATGACAGAGGTTAAACTTGATTTTGACAAACAAGGAGGACTGGTGCCAGTCATTGTGACCGATTACAAGACGGGACAGGTGCTCATGTTGGCCTATATGAATGAGGTGTCCTATCAGTTGACCCTTGAGACCAAACAGATGCATTACTGGAGCCGTTCCAGAAATGAACTTTGGCATAAGGGAGCGACGTCTGGTCATTTCCAGCATGTCAAAAGCATCAAGACTGACTGTGATAAGGACACCTTACTTATCGCCGTTGAACAAGAAGGAGCAGCCTGTCATACAGGAGCCTACAGCTGTTTCTTTACGGATATATATGATGACAATCAAGGATAGGAGTAGATATGTTAGAAACACTTTATAAGGAAGCCTTAGATCGTAAAAAGAATCCCAAGGAAGGGTCTTATACCAATTACCTTTTTGACAAGGGTCTAGACAAGATTCTTAAAAAGGTTGGCGAAGAAGCAACAGAAGTTGTGATTGGAGCCAAGAATGCTGATAAAGCAGAAATTGCTAACGAGACAGCAGACGTCCTCTATCACCTAGCCGTCATGCTAGTTGAAACAGGGGTTAGCCCTGAAGACGTTGAAGCCGTACTTAAGGCACGACAAGGTAAGCAAAGCAATGTCCATGACCGAAAAGAAGTAACAGATTATTGAGGATTATCTTAACCGATTGAGACTAAGAATAAAAGCTTGAAGTTATTGTATTGAAAAAAGATTCAAAAAGTTTAAGTAATTCATTTCGCTTTGAGAAATCATTTGTAATACACAAAAACATCTCCGAAAATCAGTCGGAGATGTCTTTTTGTTTTACAGATTCTTTTTCTTTTTGGCTTTTTTGGTTAGGGCAACATCACAATTTTCAATGTTTGAGATAAGGTGATTAGTCAATTGGAAGTCGTCCACTTGAGGATTCAAGTCCACTTCGTAGACCAGCTGCATGGTTTCACCTCCACCTGTGGTGTTAAGGGAGATTAGGTCACATTCGCTAGTGAAATTGAGCAAGGCTTTAGTGATTTTTTGGTCAATCAAGTCCTGATGGGAGACATTAATGGTCAGGAGCCTACGACGTTGGTTGTCCGTACGACTTTGACGATTTTCCAAAAGGAGCCAAACAGCCAACAGAAAGGCGGTGAAGAGGACAGCCAGTAGCAAATAGCCTGTCCCAGATGCCAGACCGATAATCATGGCCATGAAGACGGCGATTAGCTCTCTGGAACCACTAGTCGCTGATCGAAAACGAATCAGACTAAAGGTCCCTGCCACAGCAATAGAGGTTCCCAAACTACCATTAACCAGAAAGATGACTAGGGTCATCAAACATGGAAGTAGGGTCAAACTAATGACGAATTCTCTGGTGTAGAGGGTCCGATATTTGTAAGTCCAGGTAAGAGCTAAACCCAAAACAAGGCTGACCAATAAGGCCAGCATGAGTTGAAGGGGATTTGCAGTTGAGGTTGCATCATTAAAGATAGATTTGAAGAGATTAGACATAGGCGGCACCTCCTTTTTCTTGAACTGGATGTGGCGCATAGTCTAGACCTTGAGACTTATGATAGGCACAGCTGTATTTTGAGAACTTCTGCTCTTCCAAACCATGTTTGTCTAAGATACTTTGAAGCCAGTCTGGCTTTTGGCCAGGTGCCTTGATTTCCATGATTATCGTATCTTCATCAAGAAGGGGAAAACCATGATTTCCCTTGAAGAGACTGATGTCTTCATCACGATAAGTCAGATTTTGATCTAGGGTTACACGAACTTTATTGTAGGCATAGCCTTCGATAGTCTCTTTTTCTTTCATAGAGAAGCGGTCGTAGTAGATATACATGCGAGGTTTGAGACCCCCATCATAGCGCTGACGTAACTGATGAATATCTTGCAAGAGCTGACGATCAGTGATTTGGCCATCATTCTTACCGTCTGTTATCAAGTTAGTGATGGCAAACGGAGTTGAAACGAGGCGAAACTTATGGCCAATTCCCTCCTCATCTTTGGCTTTGACCTCTAGAAAAACCTTACTATCAATTTTGGGATTGGCTAGGTAGGTACGCATGCGGATTTTCTCTTGACGGTGATTACCATCTAGGGCGTCTTGGATGACGTCAAAATTATCCGTATCAAAGTAAATATTTGAAATGGTAGATGTCGGATAATCATCCTCTACCAAATACTCCTTAAGATCAGTGAGCAAGTCCTCAAGATTGTCCTTTGAGACCACATATTTTGTTTCAATACGTTTAAAACGTGTTTCCAATTGTTTAACCATGAAAAAACTCCTTTTATAGATAAGATACAAAGCCGTAAAGCAACTCACAGGAAATAGGGGGCTGTGGTAGCACATCTATCCCTAACCCGTCGCCTTATTGTTTTTATTCTTTTTTGTTTTATAGTAAAAAGTTGAGCGGGCAAGAACTATTTCATAGCTCTTGCTTGCTTGCCTATTAGTTTATGGGACTTTTCTGAAAGAAGTCCTAAGCCAAACTTTCACCAAACTTAACTTAAGAAAAGTTTTAGTTAACCTTCAGAAATATTTTAGCTAAGTCCCGTAAACTGTAATCACCAAAAAGAACCCGAGAGGAAAAAATATGAAATCAAAAAAACTAAAAAAATGGACGACGTTATTAACCTGTGCGACTGCCTTAACAGTCATGACAGCTTGTAGCCAATCAAACAATCAATCAACGGGGACAACTGCAAGTTCAAAAACAAGTGCAGTAACCGCAACGACTAATAATAATAGCAACTATTTCACTTCAAAAGACTCAGACACATCCTATGATGAAAGTTCAGCCTCTACGATTAAGTTATCAGGCTCTTCTGCGGATGTTTCAGGAGATGGTGTAGCTGTATCAGGTTCAACTGTAACCATCTCCAAAGCTGGTACCTATGTCATTTCAGGAAAATCTGATGGTGTGCAGATCAAGGTGGACGCTGGTGATTCAGATGATGTCCATATTGTTCTAGATGGTGCTACCATGACAAACACAAATGCACCAATCAATGCTACAAGTGCCGGTCATGTCTATTTGACGCTTAAAGATGGAACTACTAGCACTCTCTCTGATTCAAGTTCTAATAGTGATGAAGATGCGGATGCTGTGATTTTCTCTAAAGGAGATTTGACCATTAACGGTTCAGGTACTCTTAACATTGATGCCAAGAAAAACAACGGTATTAAAGCAAACGACAGTCTTCATATGACAGGTGGAACCTATAAGATTACCTCAGTCGGTGATGCTTTCAATGTCAACGATGAACTTAATATCACAGGAACAACCATGACCATTGAAGCAGAAGAAGATGGTGTTAAGGTCGACAATGATGACGACACATCAGTAGGTACCATGTATTTGTCTGATAATACCATGACTATCAATGCTGGTGACGATGGTATTCATGCCTCTGGTGACCTGATTATTGATAGTGGTACTTACAAGGTTGAAAAATCAACCGAGGGTATTGAAGGTAAATCTGTGACCATCAATGGTGGAAACATCGATGTTTATGCAACGGATGATGGTGTCAATGCGGTCAATGCTAATGCCAGTCAAAGTGAGACTTTCTTCAAGATGACTGGTGGAACCCTAAATGTTGAGGTCGGTGAGGGTGATACAGATCCAATCGATTCTAACGGCGATATTATTGTATCGGGGGGAACGATTAATTTGACTGGTCAATCTGGCTTTGACTTTGATGGTTCAGCGACCTATACCGGTGGTGACATTACTATTAATGGTGAAAAACAAACCAAGATTGAAAACTCAATGCCTGGTGGCGGTGGCGGCCCTCAAGGCGGCGGTGGTCCCCAAGGTGGCGGCCCAGCAGGTGGCTTTGGTGGAGACCAATAAAGCATCATAGGATGAAACAGAAAGGAAGTGCCTATGTATATTGTTATTCCAGCTTATGAACCAGACATTCGACTGATTCAAGTGGTTCAAGATATTACTTTAAAACTCCCTAAAGCTCGCATTATCGTTGTCAATGATGGGAGTGATCCACGCTATGACGACTTTTATGACGAAACAGCTCTTTTGGGAGCTACAGTCCTTAAACACTCTGTAAATAAGGGGAAGGGGGCTGCCCTAAAGACTGCCTTTGCGTATATTCAAGAAGAAGTGGTGGGGCAGCACTTGTCAGCTCAACCTATAGTAACAGTTGACAGTGATGGTCAGCATCTGATTAAGGATATTGTCCGTGTGGCCAAGGCGACGGAGGAAAATCCAAGTCATCTTATCTTGGGTGCGCGTGCCTTTGTAGGTAAAGTGCCAGCACGAAGTCGCTTTGGAAATAAAGTGACTGCTGGGCTCTTCCGTCTAGTAACTGGTCAGAAGGTAACGGATACACAGACAGGTCTTCGAGGTATGTCAACAGACCTTATTCCATGGTTGCTTAATCTGGATGGTAATCGTTTCGAGTACGAGTTTAATATGCTACTTGAAGCCAAAAAGTCAGGTCACAAAATCTCTGAAGTCCCAATCGAAACGGTTTATTTAGAGGAAAATAAAAGTTCTCACTTTCGGCCCATTCGTGATTCCATCCGTATTTACAGCCCGTTTTTAAAGTTCTCTGGCACGGCCGTCTTGGCCTCAGTCATTGATGCAACAGCCTTATTTGTGCTCTTTGCCTTGACGAAAAATCTCCTCCTTTCGGTCGTGCTAGCGCGTGTCATTTCGGCTTCCAGCCAGTGTCTGCTAAATGCAAATGTTGTCTTCAATCCGACAAGTTCTCTCTTTAGATCAAGTGTTCGCTACTTTATGTTGGTCTTGGTTCTCTTAGCTTGTAACTATTTCTTGCTTAGCAGTCTAGTGGCTATTGGCTTAGGACTGGTTCTGGCTAAATTAGTTACAGAAACCTTGCTATTTTTAGTTAGCTATAGGGTTCAACATAACATTGTCTTTGCTTGATAGTTGATTTGCAAATTGCAATCTAGTTCAATAGAATGTGTTTATTTCCCTCTCTCATAGCTTTAAAAATTTCCTAGAAAATAGAAAAACTACCGTTTTCAAGATTCGGTAGTTTTTAATATTTGTCTAAATGTCGTTTAATTTAAATTACGATTAAAAAAATCAGATGTTATGAAAAATACGATAATTGAGCGAAAAAAATATGCTATAATGAGAATGTTTGAATTATGTAGATTTTCATTCAAACTAAGAAAAAGAAATGAGGACCTAAAATGGGAAAAAAGGTACATTACAAGCTTCACAAGGTTAAGAAGCAATGGGTGACGATTGCCGTCACTTCGGCAGCACTTGCCTCTATTGTAGGTGGTGCTACAGTAGCTAATCAAAAAGTTTCAGCCGATGAAACTACAGAACCAGTTGCTACTACGACAGCTGAAAGCGATGTTGTGGTCGAAACACATGAAGTAGCGACTCCAGCAGTAACTGCTACGACAGATGTTACAGCAGTAACAAATGACAAGGCAGCTGATACAGATGCTGTAGCAACTCCAGCACCAGCAACGGCTACAACTGATACAACTGCTAATACGGCAGCACCAGCAGCAACTGATCGTGCAGCCGTAGCTAATGGCGCTACAGAAACACCAGCAGTAACTGATCGTGCAGCAGTAGCTAATGGTGCTACAGAAACACCAGCAAATGCAGCTGCAACGACAGATACGACGCTGACAGTAGCTGAAAAACCAAAATCTGGTGTTACTGAAAAAGAAGAAACAGCAGCACTCTCTTTGGACAACATCAAGCAAGTTGATGGTAAGTACTACTATGTCAAAGAAGACGGTTCATATAAAACAAACTTTGCTGTTTCAGTAAATGGCCAGTTGCTTTACTTCGGTAAAGACGGTGCTTTGACAAGTACATCAACACACTCGTTCACACCAGGTACAACTAATCTAGTTGATGCTTTCTCTTCACATAACCGTGCTTACGATTCTAAGAAAGAAAGCTTCGAGTTGGTAGATGGATATTTGACACCAAACAGTTGGTATCGTCCAGTCACTATTTTGGAAAATGGTGAAAAATGGCGTGTATCAACTGAGAAAGACTTCCGTCCACTTTTGATGGCATGGTGGCCTGATGTAGACACACAAGTTGCCTACCTCAATACCTTCTCTAAGCACTTTAACCTAAACGCAACTTATTCAACTAGCCAAAGTCAGTCAGAATTGAATGCAGCTGCTAAGACAATTCAAATTAAGATTGAACAAGAAATTTCAGCTAAAAAATCAACTGAATGGCTTCGTCAAGCAATTGAGTCTTTTGTAAAAGAACAAGACCAGTGGAATGCTACAACTGAAAACTATACCCTTGCTGACCACCTTCAAGGGGGGGCTCTTCTTTATGTCAATAGTGATAAGACACCTTGGGCAAATTCTGATTACCGTTTGCTTAACCGTACACCAAGTAACCAAGATGGTTCTCTAAATGGTACAGGAAGATACTTGGGTGGTTATGAATTCCTACTTGCCAATGACGTTGATAACTCAAATCCAGTAGTGCAAGCTGAGCAGTTGAACCAAATTCACTATCTTGTGAACTGGGGATCAATTGTTATGGGTGATAAGGATGCTAACTTTGATGGTATCCGTGTTGATGCAGTTGATAATGTTGATGCAGACCTTCTCCAAGTTTATACAAACTACTTCCGTGCAGCCTTTGGTGTGGATAAATCTGAAGCCAATGCGCTTGCTCACATTTCTATCCTTGAGGCTTGGGATTTAAATGATAATGCTTATAATCAAAAACATGATGGTGCAGCCCTTGCCATGGATAACAACCTTCGTTATGCAATTATGGGGGCACTTTATGGATCTGGTTCTTCATTGAAAGATTTGATTACTAGCAGTTTGACAGACCGTACAAATAATAGTAAGTATGGTGATACACAAGCTAACTATATCTTTGCACGTGCTCATGATAACCTTGTTCAAGATATCATTCGTGATATTGTTCAAAAAGAAATCAATCCAAAATCAGATGGTTATACCATGACTGATGCTGAATTGAAACGTGCTTTTGAAATCTATAATGAAGATATGAAGAAGGCAGAAAAACGTTATACTATTAACAATATCCCAGCTGCCTATGCTTTGATTCTTCAAAATATGGAGCAGGTAACTCGTGTTTATTATGGAGATCTTTATACAGATAATGGCCAATATATGGCTACTAAGTCTCCTTACTATGATGCTATCACAACACTCTTGAAGAACCGTATGAAATATGTTTCAGGTGGACAATCGATGAAAGTCGACACGTTCAATGGAAAAGAGATCCTGTCCTCTGTTCGTTACGGTAAAGATATTATGACTGCTGACCAAACTACGGGTGTAGCAGAAACAAGTAAACATTCTGGTATGTTGACTCTTATTGCCAATAATGAGGATTTCTCATTGGGTGATGGTACTTTGAAAGTTAATATGGGTAAACTTCATGCTAACCAAGCCTACCGACCATTACTTCTTGGTACTGATAAGGGAATTGTCACTTACGAGAATGATGCAGCAGCAGCTGGAAAAATTAAATACACCGATTCTGAAGGGAACTTGTCATTCAGTGGTGATGAAATCAAGGGGTATCGAACTGTTGATATGAGAGGTTATCTTGGTGTATGGGTACCAGTAGGCGCATCTGATAACCAAGATATCCGTGTTAAAGGTTCAGATAAGAAACTTGATAAGACATTTTCTGCTACTGAAGCATTAGATTCACAAGTTATCTATGAAGGTTTCTCAAACTTCCAAGATTTTGTTGAAAACGATAGCCAATATACTAATAAATTAATTGCAGAAAATGCAGAACTCTTCAAGTCATGGGGAATCACATCATTCGAGATGGCTCCTCAATTTGTATCGGCTGATGACCGTACCTTCCTTGATTCTGTTATCCAAAATGGCTATGCTTTTACTGACCGTTATGACCTTGCCATGAGTAAGAATAACAAATACGGTTCTAAAGAAGACCTTCGTGATGCCCTTAAAGCCCTTCACAAGCAAGGTATTCAAGCAATTGCTGACTGGGTACCAGACCAACTTTACCAATTGCCAGGACAAGAAGTGGTAACAGCAACACGTGCTAATAGTTATGGTACTCCAAAGGCCAATGCTTACATCAATAACAGTTTGTATGTTGCAAATTCTAAATCATCAGGTAAGGACTTCCAAGCTCAATATGGAGGTGAGTTCCTTGATGAGCTTCAAAAGAAATATCCACAGTTGTTTGAAGATGTGATGATATCAACTGGTAAGAAGATTGATCCATCTGTTAAAATCAAGCAATGGTCTGCTAAGTACATGAATGGTACTAATATCCTTGGTCGTGGTAATCGTTATGTTCTCAGCAACGATGCTACTGGTCGCTATTATCAAGTTACTGATAATGGCATCTTCTTGCCAAAACCTTTGACAGACCAAGGTGGTATGACTGGTTTCTACTATGATGGTAAGGGTATGGCTTACTATGATAACAGTGGTTTCCAAGCTAAGAATGCCTTCATTAAATATGCTGGAAATTACTATTACTTCGATAAAGAAGGTTATATGTTGACTGGTCGTCAAGATATCGATGGTAAGACTTATTTCTTCTTGCCAAATGGTATCCAGCTTCGCGATTCTATTTATCAGCAAGATGGTAAATATTATTACTTTGGCAGCTTTGGTGAGCAGTACAAAGATGGTTACTTTGTATTCGATGTACCGAAAGAAGGTACTTCAGAAACAGAAGCAAAATTCCGTTATTTCTCACCAACTGGAGAAATGGCTGTTGGCTTGACTTATGCTGGTGGAGGATTGCAATACTTCGATGAAAATGGCTTCCAAGCTAAAGGCACTAAGTATGTGACTCCAGACGGAAAACTCTACTTCTTCGATAAAAATTCAGGTAATGCCTACACAAATCGTTGGGCAGAAATCGATGGTATCTGGTATGAATTCAACGATCAAGGCTATGCACAAGCTAAGAAAGGCGAATTCTACACTACAGATGGCTCTACATGGTTCTACCGTGATGCGACTGGTAAAAATGTGACAGGTGCCCTTACTTTGGACGGTCATGAATACTACTTCCGTGCAAATGGTGCTCAAGTTAAAGGTGATTTTGTTACTGAAAACGGCAAGATTAGCTACTATACTGTAGATAATGGTTACAAGGTTAAAGACAAGTTCTTCGAAGTGAATGGTAAATGGTACCATGCTGATAAGGATGGTAACCTTGTCACAGGTCGCCAAACTATTGACCACCTTAACTATTACTTCAATGCTGATGGTAGCCAGGTTAAATCTGACTTCTTCACTCTTGATGGTGGTAAGACATGGTACTACGCCAAAGATAATGGTGAAATCGTAACAGGTGCCTATACTATCGGTGATAAACACTATTACTTCAAAGAAGATGGTAGCCAAGTCAAAGGTGACTTTGTCAAGAATGCTGATGGTTCACTGTCATACTATGATAAAGATTCAGGTGAGCGTCTTAATAACCGTTTCTTGACAACTGGAAATAATGTTTGGTACTACTTCAAAGATGGTAAGGCTGTGACTGGTCGTCAAAATATTGATGGCAAAGAGTATTACTTTGATAAATTGGGACGTCAAGTTAAAGGTAGTCCAATCAGCACACCAAAAGGAGTAGAATACTACGAATCAGTTCTCGGGGAACGTGTGACAAACACATGGATTACATTCCAAGATGGTAAGACAGTCTTCTTCGATGAAAATGGTTATGCTGATTTCGATAAATAGTCAATCATTCTAATCTTAATATGAGATATTAAGTGAAAAACTATTTGATTTTTTAGGTAAAATTTCTTGAAAACGGAAATCGTTTAAAGAAATTTTGCCTTTTTTTGTACCTTAAAGAAAAAATCTGACAAATATCAATTTTAAGTTAGAAACCATGAAAAAGCTATTGTATCAGGGGTTTTAGCGATTTTCCTGAAAAAAGTTTCAGCTATCAAATAACATGAAAATGAGAATTGAAAACCCATGAAATAGACCTGTTACAAAATATTTCTAATGTTGATGTTATGTTAAATATATTTTATAAAAAAACAATTAATTCGAGAAATAGTTAGAAAATAATGATATAATGTAATTGTTTGAAATCGGATAGATTTCAGTCTGATTTTGACAAATAAAATCACGGGGAAAATTATAATGGAAAATAAGGTACACTATAAGCTTCATAAAGTTAAGAAGCAATGGGTTACAATTGCAGTTGCATCTGCAGCACTCGCTACTGTCGTAGGGGGATTGTCTGTAGCAACGTCTTCAGTTTCAGCGGATGAAACACAAGATAAGACTGTAACGCAACCAAATTCAGATACAACAGCTGACTTAGTTTTGTCAACTGAAGTATCTTCAACAGAAGCAACAAAAGAAGCAGACATTTTAACACCTGCAAAAGAAACAAATGCAGTAGAAGCAGGGGTTACAACTAACGCGCAAGTAACAGCTGATGCAACAACAGCAACAACAACTACTACTGATGTAGCAGCGGTAGCTGTTCCAAATAAAGAAGCAGTTGTAACAACAGATGCACCAGCTGTAACAACTGAAAAAGCAGAAGAACAGCCAGCTACCGTCAAGGCTGAAGTCGTCAATACAGAAGTTAAAGCTCCTGAAGCCGCTTTGAAAGATTCAGAAGTGGAAGCAGCACTTTCTTTGAAAAACATCAAAAACATTGATGGTAAATATTACTATGTAAATGAAGACGGTTCACACAAAGAAAACTTTGCCATTACTGTAAATGGTCAATTGCTTTATTTCGGTAAAGATGGTGCTCTTACAAGTTCATCAACATACTCTTTCACAAATGGAACAACAAATATTGTTGATGGTTTCTCAATAAATAACCGTGCCTACGATTCATCTGAAGCAAGTTTTGAATTGATTGATGGTTATTTGACTGCTGATAGCTGGTACCGTCCAGTTTCTATCATCAAAGATGGTGTGACTTGGCAAGCATCAACTGCAGAAGATTTCCGTCCACTTTTGATGGCTTGGTGGCCAAATGTAGATACGCAAGTTAACTACTTGAACTATATGTCTAAAGTCTTCAACTTGGATGCTAAATACACAAGCACAGATAAGCAAGCAGACTTAAATCGTGCGGCTAAGGATATTCAAGTTAAGATTGAACAAAAGATTCAGGCTGAAAAATCAACACAATGGTTGCGTGAAACTATCTCTGCCTTTGTTAAGACACAACCACAATGGAACAAAGAAACTGAAAACTATTCAAAAGGTGGAGGAGAGGATCACCTTCAAGGTGGAGCCCTTCTTTATGTGAATGACTCACGTACACCATGGGCAAATTCTAACTATCGTCTTTTGAACCGTACGGCTACTAACCAGACTGGTACGATTGATAAGTCAGTTCTTGATGAGCAGTCAGATCCAAACCACATGGGTGGTTTCGACTTCTTGCTTGCTAATGACGTAGATTTATCTAACCCAGTTGTACAAGCGGAACAATTGAACCAAATTCACTACCTAATGAACTGGGGCTCAATTGTTATGGGTGACAAGGATGCTAACTTCGATGGTATCCGTGTCGATGCGGTAGATAATGTCAATGCTGACATGCTTCAACTCTACACAAACTACTTCCGTGAGTACTATGGTGTAAATAAATCTGAGGCGCAAGCTCTTGCCCATATCTCTGTTCTTGAAGCGTGGAGTCTTAACGACAACCACTACAATGACAAGACTGATGGTGCTGCGCTTGCCATGGAAAATAAACAACGTTTGGCCCTTCTCTTCTCATTGGCTAAACCAATTAAAGAACGTACACCAGCTGTAAGTCCTTTGTATAACAATACTTTCAATACGACTCAACGCGATGTTAAGACTGACTGGATTAACAAAGATGGAAGCAATGCCTACAACGAAGACGGTACAGTAAAACAGTCTACAATTGGTAAATACAATGAGAAATACGGAGACGCGTCAGGAAACTACGTCTTTATCCGTGCCCATGACAACAACGTTCAAGATATTATTGCTGAAATCATCAAGAAAGAAATCAATCCAAAATCAGATGGTTTCACTATCACTGATTCTGAAATGAAGCAAGCCTTTGAAATCTACAACAAAGACATGCTCAGCAGCAATAAAAAATATACCTTGAATAATATCCCTGCAGCTTACGCTGTGATGTTGCAGAACATGGAAACAATCACTCGTGTCTACTATGGAGACCTTTATACAGATAACGGTAACTATATGGAAACTAAATCTCCATATTACGATACTATCGTTAACTTGATGAAGAGCCGTATCAAGTATGTATCTGGTGGACAAGCGCAACGTTCATACTGGTTGCCAACTGATGGTAAGATGGACAATTCAGATGTTGAACTTTACCGCACAAATGAAGTCTACACTTCAGTACGCTATGGTAAAGACATCATGACAGCTGATGATACAGAAGGTTCTAAATACAGCCGTACCTCTGGTCAGGTAACTCTTGTAGTGAATAATCCCAAATTGTCTTTGCATGAGTCAGCTAAGCTTAATGTTGAAATGGGTAAAATCCATGCCAACCAGAAATACCGTGCTTTGATTGTTGGTACAGCTGATGGTATCAAGAACTTTACATCTGATGCAGATGCAATCGCAGCAGGTTACGTGAAAGAAACAGACAGCAATGGTGTCTTGACTTTCGGTGCTAATGACATTAAGGGCTATGAAACATTTGATATGTCAGGTTTCGTAGCAGTTTGGGTTCCAGTCGGAGCTTCAGATGATCAAGATATCCGTGTAGCACCTTCAACAGAAGCTAAAAAAGAAGGTGAATTGACCCTTAAAGCGACTGAGGCTTATGATTCACAATTGATCTATGAAGGATTCTCTAACTTCCAAACTATCCCGGATGGTTCAGATCCTTCAGTCTATACTAACCGTAAGATTGCTGAAAATGTTGATTTGTTCAAATCATGGGGCGTAACATCATTTGAAATGGCACCACAATTTGTATCTGCCGATGATGGTACCTTCCTTGATTCAGTTATCCAAAATGGTTATGCCTTTGCGGACCGTTATGATCTTGCCATGAGTAAGAACAATAAATATGGTTCTAAAGAAGATCTTCGTGATGCTCTTAAAGCCCTTCACAAAGCGGGTATTCAAGCAATCGCTGACTGGGTACCAGACCAAATTTACCAATTGCCAGGTAAAGAAGTCGTAACAGCGACTCGTACTGACGGTGCAGGACGTAAGATTGCAGACGCTATCATTGATCATTCACTTTATGTGGCTAACTCTAAGTCATCAGGTAAGGATTACCAAGCTCAATATGGTGGTGAATTCTTAGCTGAACTTAAAGCTAAGTACCCTGAAATGTTCAAGGTAAACATGATCTCAACTGGTAAACCAATTGATGATTCTGTTAAATTGAAACAATGGAAGGCTGAGTATTTCAACGGAACAAACGTTCTCGAACGTGGTGTTGGCTATGTACTTAGCGATGAAGCAACTGGTAAATACTTCACTGTCACTAAAGACGGTAACTTCATTCCTCTTCAATTGACAGGAAATGAAAAGGTTGTTACTGGGTTCTCAAATGATGGTAAAGGAATCACTTACTTCGGTACAAGTGGTAATCAAGCTAAATCTGCCTTTGTTACTTTCAATGGAAATACCTATTACTTTGATGCACGTGGTCACATGGTTACTAATGGGGAATACTCACCAAATGGCAAAGATGTTTATCGTTTCTTGCCAAATGGTATCATGTTGAGCAATGCCTTCTACGTTGATGCTAATGGTAATACCTACCTTTATAACTATAAAGGTCAAATGTACAAGGGTGGTTACACTAAATTTGATGTAACTGAAACTGATAAAGATGGTAATGAATCTAAGCTTGTGAAATTCCGTTACTTCACCCAAGAAGGTGTCATGGCCAAAGGTGTTACGGTTATTGATGGTTTCACACAATACTTTGGTGAAGATGGTTTCCAAGCTAAAGATAAGTTAGTAACCTATAAAGGTAAGACTTATTACTTCGAACCTCATACTGGTAATGCTATCAAGAACACTTGGAGAAACATCGACGGTAAATGGTACCACTTTGATGCAAATGGTGTTGCCGCTACAGGTGCCCAAGTTATCAATGGTCAAAAACTTTACTTTAATGAAGATGGAAGCCAAGTCAAAGGTGGCGTTGTTAAGAATGCAGATGGTACCTATAGTAAGTACAAAGACGGTTCTGGAGAATTAGTTACAAACGAATTCTTCACAACTGATGGAAATACTTGGTACTATGCAGGCGCTAACGGTAAGACTGTTACAGGTGCTCAAGTGATCAATGGACAACACCTCTACTTTAAAGAGGATGGAAGTCAAGTCAAAGGTGGCGTTGTTAAGAATGCAGATGGTACCTATAGCAAGTACGATGCTGCAACAGGTGAACGTTTGACTAATGAATTCTTCACAACAGGTGATAACAATTGGTATTACATTGGCTCTAATGGTAAGACAGTAACTGGTGAAGTTAAAATTGGTGCTGATACCTATTACTTCGCTAAAGATGGTAAACAAGTAAAAGGACAAACGGTAGCTGCTGGTAATGGACGTATTAGCTATTACTATGGTGATAGTGGTAAGAAAGCCATCAGCACATGGATAGAAATCCAACCAGGAATCTACGTTTTCTTTGATAAGAATGGTCTTGCTTACCCACCTACAGTGTTAAACTAATAGATTGAAAAGGAGAACTTCGGTTCTCTTTTTTATGTCTATTTTATGTTAAGAAAACCTTTTGAAAAATCTTTTCAATTCGATTACATGACAATCATTTAATCTATTATTAAGATAGTAAAAAACTCATTAAAATAAGATTTATCAAGTTTTTTTGGCAGTAAAAAATGATATAATAAATAAGTCTTTAAGCTGTAGATTTTAAGACGAAAAAATATATGGGGAAAAATTGAATATGGAAAATAAAGTACGCTATAAACTGCACAAAGTGAAGAAGCAGTGGGTTACTTTGGCTGTTGCTTCGGCAACCTTGGCTACCATTGTTGGTGCTAGTGTTACCACAACTACACTTGTTTCAGCAGAAGAAATAAATAACTCTAATGCCTCACCTTCAACTACTACAGTCGAGGAAAATACAAATCCTGTAGTTGAGAAAGAAGTTAGTGCAACAACAGAGGTGGCAAGTGCTGCAAATGCCACAAGGACAGACAATGCGACGGTTACTGCTGACAAACCAGCTGAAACACTTGTTCAACCAAATGCTGGTGTGACTTCTGATAGAGCCGCAGTAGCAGAGGCTGATGGCCAACCTGAAACTACTGCTAAGCCAGAAGTAGCAGCTAAACCAGAAACAGCTACAACAACGGAAGTGGCAACCAATGCTGGACTTGCTGCCCCAAGGGCTGAAAAGTCTAACGAGCTTTCTGAGGCTGAAATTAAGGCTGCTGTCTCACTTGATAACATTAAAAAAGAAAAAGATGGTAAATATTACTATCTTCTTGAAGATGGCTCATACAAGAAAAACTTTGCCATCACTGTAAATGGTCAGGTCCTTTATTTTGATGAAAATGGTGCCCTTTCAAGTACATCAACCTATTCATTTACACAAGGAACAACAAATCTTGTGACTGATTTCACTAAAAATAATGCTGCTTATGACTCAACAAAAGCAAGTTTTGAACTTATTGATGGTTATTTGACAGCAGATAGTTGGTATCGTCCAAAAGAAATTCTTGAAGCTGGAACTACTTGGAAAGCTTCAACTGAAAAAGATTTCCGTCCACTTTTGATGGCTTGGTGGCCTGATAAGGATACTCAAGTAGCTTACTTGAACTACATGACTAAGGCTCTTAGCAATGGTGAAGAGACTAAAGATGTCTTTACGATTGAAAATTCTCAAGCTAGCTTGAATGCTGCTGCCCAAATTATCCAACGTAAGATTGAAATCAAGATTGCTGCTAATAAGTCAACAGATTGGTTGCGTCAATCAATTGAAGCTTTTGTTAAAGAGCAAGATAAATGGAACATTAACTCTGAATCTCCAGGTAAAGAACACTTCCAAAAAGGTGCCCTCTTATTTGTAAATAGTGATTTAACGAAGTGGGCTAACTCAGACTATCGTAAACTGGATCAAACAGCAACAAGCCGTTTATCAAATGATAAGATTAAGAGTGGTAGTGATGCTGGTTATGAGTTCTTGCTTTCAAGTGATATCGATAACTCAAACCCAATTGTGCAAGCTGAAATGCTTAACCAATTGTATTATTTCATGAACTGGGGACAAATCGTCTTTGGTGATAAGGACAAAGATGCTCACTTTGATGGTATCCGTGTTGATGCCGTGGATAATGTCAGTATCGACATGCTTCAATTGGTTTCCTCATACATGAAGGCGGCCTATAAGGTCAATGAGTCTGAAGCTCGTGCCCTTGCCAATATCTCAATTCTTGAAGCTTGGTCACAGAATGACCCATATTACGTAGACGAACACAATACAGCTGCCCTTTCAATGGATAATGGTCTTCGTTTGTCGATTGTTCATGGATTGACTCGTCCGGTGACTAATAAAGGTACAGGTGCTCGTAATGCATCGATGAAAGATCTTATTAATGGTGGTTACTTCGGCCTTTCAAACCGTGCTGAGGTCACATCATATGACCAACTTGGTTTTGCAACCTATCTCTTTGTTCGTGCACACGACTCAGAAGTTCAAACAGTTATTGCTGATATTATCAGTAAAAAAATTGATCCAACGACAGATGGTTTCACTTTCACATTGGATCAATTGAAACAAGCTTTTGACATTTATAATGCTGATATGTTGAAAGTTGATAAGGAATATACGCATTCAAATATTCCTGCTGCATATGCATTGATGCTTCAAACAATGGGAGCAGCAACACGTGTTTACTACGGAGATTTGTATACTGACAATGGTCAGTATATGGCTAAGAAATCACCATACTTTGATCAAATCACGACTCTCCTTAAAGCCCGTCCTAAGTATGTAGCTGGTGGTCAAACATCTTATATTCACAACCTTGCTGGGGACGGCGTATCATCTGCTAAAGATAACAAGGAAGTTCTTGTCTCTGTACGTTATGGTCAAGATTTGATGTCTAAGACAGATACAGAGGGTGGAAAATACGGCCGCAATTCTGGTATGTTGACCCTTATTGCTAATAACCCAGATTTGAAATTGGCAGATGGTGAAACAATTACTGTAAACATGGGGGCAGCTCACAAGAATCAAGCCTACCGTCCTCTCTTGCTTGGTACGGAAAATGGTATTGTGTCATCATTGACTGATGCAGATACTAAGGTTGTTAAATACACAGATGCGCAAGGAAATCTTGTCTTCACAGCTGATGAAATCAAAGGCTTTAAGACTGTTGATATGAGTGGTTACCTTTCTGTTTGGGTACCAGTTGGCGCTACTGAAGATCAAAATGTTCTGGCTACACCATCAACAAAAGCTTATAAAGAAGGGGATAAGGTATATAGCTCTTCTGCAGCTCTTGAAGCGCAAGTAATTTACGAAGGCTTCTCAAACTTCCAAGACTTTGTCAAAGAAGATAGCCAATACACGAATAAATTGATTGCAGCGAATGCTGACCTCTTCAAATCATGGGGGATTACTTCATTTGAAATCGCACCTCAATATGTGTCATCTAATGATGGGACCTTCCTTGATTCTATTATCGAAAATGGCTATGCCTTCACAGACCGTTATGACTTTGCCATGAGCAAAAACAATAAATATGGTTCAAAAGAAGACCTTCGTGATGCCCTCAAGGCTCTTCACAAACAAGGTATCCAAGTCATTGCTGACTGGGTTCCAGACCAATTGTACACTCTTCCAGGGAAAGAAGTAGTTACAGCTACTCGTACAGATACGCACGGTAAGGTGTTGGATGATACTAGCCTGGTTAATAAACTTTATGTGACAAACACTAAGTCATCAGGTGATGATTTCCAAGCACAGTACGGTGGTGCCTTCCTAGACAAACTTCAAAAGCTTTATCCAGAAATCTTTAAAGAAGTTATGGAAGCTTCAGGTAAGACGATTGATCCATCTGTTAAGATTAAACAGTGGGAAGCTAAGTACTTTAACGGTACAAACATTCAAAAACGTGGTTCTGACTACGTTCTCAGTGATGGTAAATTGTACTTCAACGTTAATGATAAAGGTGTCTTCTTGCCAGCAGCTTTGACTGGTGATACAAAAGCTAAGACTGGATTTGCTTATGATGGTACAGGTTTGACTTATTACACAACATCAGGAACTCAAGCTAAGGGTCAATTTGTGACTTATAACGGTAAACAGTATTACTTTAACGATAAGGGTTACCTTGTGACAGGTGAGCAAACTATCGATGGTTCTAACTATTACTTCTTGCCAAATGGTGTTATGTTTGCTGATGGTATCATTAAGAATGCTAAAGGTCAATCATTGGTATATGGTAAGTCAGGTAAATTGACAACTCAAACTGGCTGGAAAGAAGTCACTGTTAAAGATGACAATGGTAAAGAAGAAAAATTCTACCAATACTTCTTTAAAGGTGGAATCATGGCCACAGGTTTGACTGAAGTAGAAGGTAAAGAAAAATACTTCTATGACAATGGTTATCAAGCCAAAGGTATCTTCATTACGACTAAAGATGGTCAGTTGATGTTCTTCTGTGGTGATTCAGGTGAACGTAAGTACTCAGGCTTCTTTGAACAAGATGGTAACTGGTACTACGCCAATGATAAAGGCTACCTTGCTACTGGATTTACTAAGGTAGGTAAGCAAAACCTTTACTTCAATGAAAAAGGTGTTCAAGTTAAGAACCGTTTCTTCCAAGTTGGAGATGCGACTTACTATGCCAACAATGCTGGTGATGTACTTCGTGGTGCTCAAACCATCAATGGTGACGATCTTTACTTTGATGAGTCAGGTAAACAAGTTAAAGGTAACTTTGTAAACAATCCTGATGGTACGCGTTCATATTATGATGCTATCACAGGTGTGAAACTTGTTGATACATCAGTTGTTATCAATGGTGAAACCTACAATGTTGATGCTAAAGGAGTTGTTACCAAGGCTCATACACCAGGTTTCTACACAACTGGAGATAATAACTGGTTCTATTCAGACTCTTATGGACGTAATGTTACAGGTGCTCAGGTCATCAATGGTCAACATCTCTACTTCGATGCTAACGGTCGCCAAGTTAAGGGTGGCTTTGTGACTAACACTGACGGAAGCCGTTCATTCTACCATTGGAATACTGGTGATAAATTAGTTTCTACATTCTTTACGACTGGTCATGATAAATGGTATTATGCTGATTCTAAAGGTAATGTCGTTACAGGAGCTCAAGTTATCAACGGTCAAAAACTCTTCTTTGGTACTGATGGTAAGCAAGTTAAAGGTGGCTTTGCAACAAACGCTAATGGCACTCGCTCATATTACCATGGGGCTACTGGAGATAAGTTAGTATCAACTTTCTTCACTAGCGGAGACAATAACTGGTATTATGCTGATGCTAAAGGAGAAGTAGTCGTCGGTGAACAGACTATCAATGGACAACACCTTTACTTTGACCAAACTGGTAAACAAGTGAAGGGGGCAACAGCTACAAATCCTGATGGATCAATCTCTTACTATGATGTCCATACTGGTGACAAGGCTATTAATCGCTGGATTCGAATTCCTTCAGGGCAATGGGTATACTTCAATGCTCAAGGAAAAGGATACATGTCAAATTAATCGCTAATGAAAGAAGGGCTCCTTGTCAACTGTAGTGGGTGACGAAAAGCTAACATCTAGAGAGGACCGGA
>NZ_CAUUKN010000021.1:0-26657 GCF_963545685.1 uncultured Streptococcus sp.
CATAGGAGGAGGCTAACTGTCGTCTTTCCAAATCCGTCACTGCTTCATAGATAATAGGCCCCACCGTGTGAAGGACATAGCGGGAAGGTAGGTTGTAGCCCTTGGTAATTTTTGCCTGACCTGTAGCTTCATCTCTTCCCTGTTCTTGCATGAGCTCGTGACAGGCTAAACGGAGTTCAACCCCCGCCGCTGTGTGAATGGCATTGTCAATACAAGAATGATTAGGGGCGAAACAACCTAAAAGCTTGCTGTTGGCCGCATTCACGATGCCATCGACTGCCAGGCGAGTGATATCTCCTTGCCACAGGTAGAGATTGGTCCGAATCGGCGTCAAGTCTTTTAAATTCACAACTCCTTTTTCTACTAGTTTTTCTTGTAAATAGCGGTCTTGTTGATAGAGAAAGTCTGCTGTCACTGGTGCTGGATAGCGGACATTTTGAAGAGCACGATACAAAACTTCTTGCTCCTCTACCTTTTCAGGAATCTCTAGCTCTTTCAATCCTTGCTCTCTTTTTAAAACTTCAATCAAATATTCTAGTCTACTAGCCATTTTTGGACAACCTCCCTCATATTATCCTTTATAGAAATTGTTTTTTCTTTTGTAGCCCCAAAGCCTTCAACATCATCACGATTGAGGCGGATCAAATGAGCCTTTGGAAATAGGGCTGTCATTTTCTCAAAAGGATAGCGAATGATGGTCGGCGTATTGTAGCCAACCCCCAACTCTAAGAAGACAACCTTTTGATCTCCGATACCTTCCAAAAAATTTTGATAAGCTTCATAAGAAGTTTCCCAGGTCTCATCTTGGACAAACGAATGATCGACACGTAAATGCATTGTCATTGGCGCCCCACAATGAGGACAATAAGGTATCAAGTCAGTTGGAATTTTCAAGTCCTTGATTTCTTTAAGCATCTCCATGACAGCTCCTTCATTATCAAAGACTTCCTTTCGACAAGGAAGGGAGCACTGCCATTCTCCGTAGTTGCCCTGCACTTCAAAGAAACGCTCCGGAGCAAATCCTGTCTTCATAAACTGCCCATCTACATTGGTCGTAATCACAAAATAATCCTTGTCCTTAACCAAGTTGAAAAAATCTCGATAAAGAGGAAGACTCTCAGGCTGGTAACGATTATGATAGATATGCTTGGCCCAGTAGCCCCAGCGCTCCTCAGCGGTCTCAAAAGGATAAAATCCAGCAGAATACATATCCTGCATCCCGTAACGACTAATATAGTCTTTAAAGAAAACTTCAAAACGTGAACCTGAGTAAGTTAAACCTGCGGCTGCAGACAAACCTGCACCTGCTCCAATCACAATCTTATCTGCTTCTTCAATAATTCTCTTTGCTTCTTCAATCTTTGTCATTTTATCATACCTCAATCTCAAATCTTGCCTGATAGAGAGGCAATTGCGTCAAATCATAATAGTCCCCTACTGCTTCTTTAAAACGAAAAACTTGTAGGTGACTACGCCCCTCCTCTGTCGGATAAATATCATACATATATGGATTAGCTTCCAACAACTCTCCAAGATGCTCTTTACTAATCCATTCGACTTGACCCGTTAAGGAAAAGGATTCACAATCCATGGTTCCTGCTCCTTGAGTCATCCCCGTCACCGCTACACGTCCATCTTCCTTCATCCTCTTGTAAAGAGGTTTAAAGTCAGCTGTCAAAAGATAAACGGTTTTCCCATCTTCCCACATCATGTCCATAACAGCTGTATGCGGATGTCCTGTTTCATCAACCGTTGCAACTACAACAGAGTGAATCTCTTCTACTAGTGCTTTCAAATAATCCATTATAAAATACCATGTCTTTCTTTGGATTTTTCTTCTATATCGAACCTTCCAAATTCATTGTAACTCTTCTGGTTACATCTGTCAACTCTTTCGATATCGAAATAATTTCAAAAACAAAAAACTTTCCTAAACATCTAGGAAAGTTCTCGCTATAATCTATTAATATTCTTAAAGGAGCTTATTCAGCCTTAGTAATATCTTCACGCATTTCATCAACATTGAATTTAGCGAAGAGATACTGACGATCCTGAACTGGGAAACGTTGATCGAGTTGGTCAACTGGACCGACTTCAACAATACCATTATCTATAATGAAATCCATAACATGCCCACCAAAAGACAAATCATCCGAAATAAAATGCAAATGATAGCCGGCTACACTAACCCCGTGGAACATTTCAGGTGTCCAAATCCCAACGATAGTACCTGAAATATTATCAGCTTCATACTCTGGTTGATGAGTCGCAACTTCAGCAAATTTCGTATCAGGAGTAGACTTAGGTATCATGCGGACATGCATGTGTTTAAAATGTCCTTTAATCTTAATTGAACGAAAGAGATTAACACCATCATAGTATGATTCAATGCGCTCTTCAAGTTCTTTATCAGTCATTTCAAAACGTTGACGGAAGATAACCTCAGCTTGGTGAGGCACGACTGCCGCATAAGGAACCTTTTCATCAGGAGAAACTTCTACAACTTCAACCTTACCCTCTGATCCCTTAGCCTGGTATGCTTTGCCATCAAGAACAATCAATTCACCATCAATAGAATCTAATGTTCCAAGACCCAAGTCTCCATGCTCCAATAATTCACCAACTGTTAAAGTACCTCCATAAAGCCCAGCCATCAAGGCTCCCAAGGTATTATATTGAAATAGTTTTATGGCTTCCGACATGTCTACACCCTCTTTTTAGTAAAATTCATCTGGCAAGATAGTTTCGCCAAGTTTAATATTATCTTTATAATCAATTGGAACATCAATAAGGACAGGTCCATCTACAGCTTGTTCCAAAGCCTTTTGAAGCAAGCTAGCAAACTCTTCCTTGCTTGTTGCACGATATCCTTTTGCTCCAAAGCTCTCAGCATATTTTACAAAATCAACTGGACCAAAGTCAACCCCTGAAGAGCGACCATACTTCATTTCTTCCTGGAATTCCACCATATTGTAATGGCCATCATTCCAGATGATATGAACAATTGGCAATTTCAAACGAACGGCTGTTTCCAATTCTTGCGCTGAGAAGAGGAAACCTCCATCACCAGAGACTGAAATTACTTTTGTCTTAGGACGCACTAAAGCTGCAGAAATGGCCCATGGAAGGGCAACACCTAGAGTTTGCATCCCGTTTGAGAAAAGCAAATGACGTGGTTCATAAGATTTGAAATAGCGCGCCATCCAGATATAGTGACTACCAACGTCGACTGTCACAGTCATATCATCCTCAGTTTGATCTTGTAATACTTCAATCAAATCTAGCGGATGTACTGTACCTTCTTTAGGCTGACGGTCAAATTTTACATCTTCGACGACTGTATTTTTCAACCCTTTAAGATACTCGACTGAACCTTCAGGTAATTTGTAGCCTTGAATAGCAGGCAAAAGCAAATCTAAAGTCGCTTCTACATTACCAATCAATTCACGTTCTGGCTGGAAGTAAGTATCCACCTCAGCAGGCTCAACATCGATTACAATGATACGTGCTGAAATTTCGGCATTCCAGTTTCGTGCTTCATATTCAATTGGGTCATAACCAATGGCAATAATCAAGTCAGACTTCTTAAGCAACATGTCGCCGGGTTGGTTACGGAAAAGACCTACACGACCAAAGAAAGTATCTTCTTCAAGCTCACGTGACACAATACCAGCTCCTTGGAAAGTCTCTACAACTGGTAATTTAACATTTTCCAAAATCTGACGAATAGACGAAGTCACAGCTTCTGATGAGGCACCATTTCCCAAAAGAAGAACCGGCAAAACCGCATTCTTAATAGCTTGCGCCAAGTAGTTGATATCAGAAACAGAGGCCGATCCAAGTTTTGGGTCTGTCATTGGCTTAATAGCCTTGACACTGACTGTAGCATCAGTTACATCTTGAGGAATTGAAATAAAGCTTGCGCCAGGTTTCCCTGATTTAGCATGACGATAGGCATTTGCTACTGTTTCAGAAAGGGTATTTGCATCATGTACTTCAGCTGCATACTTAGTAATTGGCTCAAGCATGGCAACATTATTCATTGATTGGTGGGCACGTTTCAAAAGATCTGAACGTTTAACCTGACCACCAATAGCAAGAACAGGATCTCCTTCATCCGTAGCTGTTACCAATCCAGTAGCTAAATTGGATACACCAGGACCAGATGTTACCAAAACAACACCAGGTTTACCTGTAATTCGTCCAACACCTTGAGCCATAAAAGCAGCATTTTGCTCATGACGAGCAACTATCAATTCAGGTCCTTTATCTTCCAAGGTATCAAAGATCCTATCGATTTTTGCTCCAGGGATACCAAAGACATAATCAACATCATGGTTGATTAAACTATCAACCACCAAATCTGCACCATACAATTGCTTTTCATCTGACATGCACACAGTCCTTCTGGCTCTTCAAAAACAGAGCCCACTTTCCTTTCAAGTTATAAGTCGCATAGAGTTAAAGTATGCTCCATTTTTCACAAACTTTAATCACTTCACAATTCTGTTACCATTATAGCACAGTTTTCAGACAATCTTGTGAAAAAAAGATTGTGAAATTTTGCACTTCAAACGTAAAAAGAAACACCTGATTGCTATCAGATGTTTAACTATTTTTTACTTTTGCAAATTCTCGATTGAGATAATTTTGTAAGCCTTCAAAGATTTCCAAGAGCTTGAGGTAATTAGACAAAGTTGATCGCCCAGGGATGTCCACCACGTCCAAAGAAATCCTATCCAAGTCCTTTTCGTATAGAATACGGAAAGACACCACAGCTTGATCAGAAAAATAATTCTCGCCTGCCATAATGTAGCACTCATAAATAATGCCAACAGGATTAGCAACCTTCAACTCAATACGAATTGCGCCTAATCCCAAGGCCTCCACTTGCTGAAAACGTTCCAACATAGCCTGTCGCTGACTAGGAATAAAATTCGTGATATCCATAGTGGCCCTCCCAACATTCCTTTATGTCTATTATAGCCTAAAGCTGAGAAAAATGCTTAATAGATAATTCCAAATTTATATTACTCTTAATTTTAGACGAATGACATAATAAAAAACAAACATCATTTTCTGACGTTTGTCTACATTTATAAGTCTAATATAGTATAGATTTTTTCTATTCTGATTTGCCGGAAAAATGATATAGATAATCATCGTCCTTGCCACTGTATTCAAGTTCATTTATTTGAATTGTTTTACCTCCATCACTCAAAACTGCTACATAAACATTTGGGCTATCCTTGTCATACTTTTTATTGGCTGTAAAAATAAAATTATCAGTAGCATTGTATTCTGACTTATGTTTATTAAAAGCCCCCTTAGCTTCTCCGTCAAGTTTGTCTTCAGGGATAACTACAAAAGATTTTGTATGATTTTCAGTTTTGTTAGTAATTTTATTTTCTTTTTTATCGAAGACTAAGGTACTACTTCCCTCAGAAAAAATTAACTCATCATAACCTGGATTTTCGTCAGTATAAATATAAATTTTAAATTTCAATAAAGTTAAAAAAGCCTACTTATAAAGTAGGGCAATTCAACTAAATAGGAATTAAATGAGCTAAATGAGCTTAATTCATAGAAATATAAGTTATGTTACAAAAATAGCCAGAACATCACATTCTGACTATTACTCTTATTTCTCTTCTTCGTCCATTGAAAGTACTGACAAGAAGGCTTCTTGTGGCACTTCCACCGAACCGATGGCTTTCATACGTTTCTTACCAGCTTTTTGTTTTTCGAGGAGTTTACGTTTACGTGAAACGTCACCACCGTAACACTTAGCCAAGACGTTTTTACGAAGGGCTTTGATATCTGTACGGGCAACAATTTTTTGACCAATAGCAGCTTGGATAGGAACTTCAAATTGTTGACGTGGAATGATTTTTTTAAGTTTATCAACGATAAGTTTACCACGTTCGTAGGCAAATTCTCTATGTACAATAAAGCTAAGGGCATCGACCTTGTCACCATTAAGAAGAATATCCATTTTCACCAATTGTGAACGACGGTACTCTGACAATTCATAGTCAAAACTTGCATAGCCTCGAGTTGATGACTTCAATTTATCAAAGAAATCAAAGACGATTTCAGCAAGTGGAATCTGATAAATAACGTTAACACGATTATCATCAATATATTCCATGGTTTCAAAATCACCACGTTTACGTTGCGCCAATTCCATAACAGCACCAACATACTCTTGAGGAACCATAATTTGAGCTTTAACATAAGGCTCTTCGATGGCATCAATGCGTGTAGGATCTGGGAATTCAGATGGATTGGACACTTCAAGCATTTCACCGTCAGTAGTGTTAACATGGTAGACTACTGATGGTGCTGTCATGATGAGATCGATGTTAAACTCACGTTCCAAACGCTCTTGGATAACATCCATGTGAAGAAGACCCAAGAAACCACAACGGAAACCAAAACCTAGGGCTTGAGACGTTTCAGGCTCAAATTGAAGACTGGCATCATTCAATTGAAGCTTTTCAAGTGCCTCACGCAAGTCGTTATATTTATTTGACTCAATTGGATATAGACCAGCAAATACCATTGGGTTCATTTGCTTATAGCCATGAAGTGGTTCTGCAGCTGGATTATCTGCAAGCGTTACTGTGTCACCCACACGAGTATCCGCAACAGTCTTAATTGAGGCAGCTACATAACCAACATCACCTGTCGCAAGGTAGTCACGGCCAACAGCTTTAGGTGTGAAAATACCAACCTCAGTAACATCAAAGGTCTTGCCATTAGACATCATTTGAATCTTATCGCCAGGTTTAACCATTCCGTTAACCACACGTACTTGAAGGATGACACCACGATAGGCATCATAAACAGAGTCAAAGATAAGGGCTTGGAGAGGTGCTTCCACATCACCTTGAGGCGCAGGAACCTTCTCAACGATTTGTTCGAGAATCTCTTCGATACCAATACCAGCCTTTGCTGATGCAAGCACAGCTTCCGAGGCATCTAGTCCGATCACATCTTCAACCTCTGTACGGACACGCTCAGGGTCTGCGGCTGGAAGATCGATTTTATTGATAACTGGTAAGATTTCCAAGTCATTATCAAGCGCCAAATAAACATTGGCAAGTGTTTGTGCTTCAATCCCTTGAGCTGCATCTACCACCAAGATAGCACCCTCACAGGCAGCAAGGGAACGTGACACCTCATAAGTAAAGTCCACGTGTCCCGGTGTGTCGATAAGGTGGAAAATATAAGTCTCACCATCTTTAGCTGTGTAGTTAAGCTCAATGGCATTTAGTTTGATAGTGATACCACGTTCACGCTCAAGATCCATACTATCAAGGAGCTGCGCCTGCATCTCACGACTTGACACAGTCTCAGTCTTTTCCAAGATACGGTCAGCAAGCGTTGATTTACCATGGTCAATATGAGCAATAATCGAGAAGTTACGAATCTTCTCCTGTCGTTGTTTTAATTCTTCAATATTTGGCATTTTATTCTTTCCTAGTTCTTACTTGTGATTGTTAAAAAACTAATCGTTACCTTCTATTATACAAAAAAGACAGGCATTTGCCTATCTCTAATATCTGCTTTCTGAGTGCATTTAATCCGTCTTATTTCTTAAAAGTATCGTTGTAGTGCTTATCAATAATAGCTGAACGCTTGTTCTCTGTTGAACTACTTGAAAATGGAGCTAAAACAAAGGCTAGTACAACAATTCCCAATAGAATAAGACTAAAAAACGGGTGCTCAGCAATATAGTGTAAAATGTCTGACATGGGAAGACTCCTTTAAGCGTTCTTATTTACCTTATATTATCAGAAATATTATGTTTTATCAAGCAAAAAAAGAGAGCCTTTCGCTCTCCCTCTTAATCTTAATGGAATTGCATACCGCCATCAACGATGATTGTTTGACCTGTGATGTAGTTTGAGTCAGGTCCAGCTAAGAAGCTAACTGCTGCTGCAACATCTTCAGGTTCTGACAAACGTTTAAGGGTAATATCTTTAGCAAAAGTTTGCATACCCCACTCGTCATCTTTACCGGCATTTTTACCAACTTCGTGGGCAATGTCAAACATCATTGGAGTCTTAACGATACCTGGTGCATAAGCATTTACAGTGATGCCTGAATCAGCCAAGTCACGCGCCAAAGTTTGAGTGATACCACGAACTGCGAATTTAGTTCCACCATATACAGTCAAGTTAGGGTTACCTACGACACCTGCTTGTGAAGTCGCATTAATGATTTTACCTCCATGACCAAGTGCTTTAAATTGTGCTTGGGCAGCTTGTGCACCCCAGATAACGCCACCAACATTAATGTTAAATGTACGTTGGAACTGTTCTTCAGTAATAGTGTCAAGTGGTGTTGTTGGTGCCACACCAGCATTATTAACTACAACATTCAAGTCGCCAAAGTGATCAACTACTTTTTGGAAAGCTGTTGCTACCTCAGCTTGCTTAGACACATCAGCTACAACCGCAAATGCTTTGTCTGCTGACAATTCAGCAACCGCTTTTTCTGCAGTTTCAGCGTTGTAGTCCAATACCCCAACTTTAAAACCATCTTCAACCAAACGTTTTGCAATCGCAAAACCAATACCTTGACCTGCACCTGTAACAATAGCAACTTTTGACATACGAAATCCTCCTCTACCAATTGTAGTCACAAGCTTAATTAAAAGCCCTATCTCAATTGGAATACGCTAAGTTAATCAAGTTCTGGCAAAGTCATTTTCATAGGCTTTGTCTTAACTCAATGAGAATTTTACTACTTCGTGAAAACGTTGTCAAGTAATTGTCATACTTTTCTGAAAACAAATAAGGTCACCGCTAGTGACCTTATTACTATTATTTTTCAAACTTAAAGCCTAATGCCTCCATATCATCCAAGCCACCTAAGTTGGTAACCTTAGTATAACCTCGTTCTTTCAGTACTCCTGCAGCAAATTCAGCACGAGGCCCCATTTTACAATAAAGATAAATGGAATCGTCTTTTTTAGCTGGGATATCAGCTGTGAAAAACTGCGTGTGAGGTATTAACAAGGCATCCTTAACATGACCTTCTGCATACTCTTCTGGAGTTCTGACATCAATCAATAGTCCACCCTTAGCTAAATCTGATTGAATCTGTACTATATCCATCCTACTCACCAAACCAAATCTTAATTTCTCGAGCCGCAGATTCTTCTGAATCAGAGCCATGAACGATATTTGGAATCATATCACCATCTGGTGCTGTTGCAAAGTCTCCACGAATTGTTCCAGGAGCTGCATCCCCAGGATTAGTTGCTCCCATCATATCACGCCATGACTTGATAACACCTGGGCCAGACATAACACCAATAACTGCTGGGCCACTCATCATGAAATCAGAAATACTAGGGAAAAAGGGTTTATCAACCAATTGGGCATAATGTTCTTTAAGACGTTCTTCGTCAAGCATCAGCATTTCCATACGCTCAATAACGAAGCCACGTCGCTCAATTCGATCAAGCACTTGACCAATTAGATGGCGTTTAACAGCATCTGGTTTAATAATAAAGAATGTTTTTTGCATGTTCCCAACCTTCATCGTTTTCTTTCTATTCTACCATAGGAAGTACCACTTTGCAGAGCTAAACCTTATATAGTCTAAAACTATATCCGCGGCAAAAAATTAACTATTTTTCATTAGTTCAAATAAGTTATATCATAGATTCAAATAGACATTTCGAGGTAAATACAATGACAAAATCTAAATTCCAATTAGTCGGTTCTCTTCTTCGTCCTGCGGATCTCCGGAAATACAAGGATGAAATCGAGCATCGTGACGACATCCAGTATCCTTTCTATGATGCCCTTCCTGGTTATCAAGAAACTGAAACTGCAAATATTAAGCAAATTGTGGCTGACCAAAAAGCTAACGGTATTGACATTCTTACCGATGGTGAGTTTGGACGTTCTATGTGGCACTTAGACTTTGTCTGGGGATTCAAAGGTATTGAACGCTACATTGCTGAGCATGGCTACACTTTTAAAGACCATGATGGTGGTCAATATGAAACTCGTAAAGATATCGGTATTCGCATCACTGAACCTCTCTCAGGTAAAAACCACCACTACCTAGATATTTACAAATTGGTTAAGGCTGAAGCTGGTGATGAAGATACCAAACAAACTATCTGGGGACCTGCTCATGCCTACACTGAACTTGCTATCTTTGACCGTTTGGCTGGTCCTGGACAAGTCTATGAAACAAACGAAGACCTCAAAAAAGGTCTCATTAATGCCTATAAAGAATTCTTGGAAGAATACAAGGCTGTTGGTGGCAAAATCGTTCAATTTGATGACTGTCTCTGGGAACTTTTTGACCCATCAAACCCTGCAAGTTTCTTTGCAGAAGGTAATGCTGATCTTGCTGAATTGGCCGATGAATTTGTAGCTATCAACAACGAGGTTGTAGACTATGCTCACGAACTTGGTTTAACGGTTTGGACCCACAACTGTCGTGGTAACTATGAAAGCCGTTCTGCTGCTGAAGGAACTTACGAAGCTATCGCCAAGAAGTTCTTGGCAGAGCAACACTATGACCGCTTCTTCCTTGAATGGGATAGCGATACAGCTGGTGATATCAAAGCTCTCGAAGCCCTCAAAGACAGCAAAGCTGAAGTTGTACTAGGACTTTTGTCTTCTAAAACTACTGAGCTTGATGACGAAGAACGTGTTCTCGATTTGCTTGAAAAAGCGAGTCAAATCCTTCCAAAAGAACGTCTCTTCCTCTCTCACCAATGTGGTTTCGCCTCATGTGACTCAGGTAATGAGTTGGCAACACCTCAACAATGGGCTAAAATCAAACAAGGTCAAGATATCGCTAAGAAATTCTTTGGTTAATCGATATTTCTATTCGCTCTTCTCTAAAACAAAAAGCTTTCACTCTTGTGAAGGCTTTTTATGTTAGCATTATGCATCTATAAAAGTTTGCAAATCCTTAAGAGCTCTCTCTGCGATCTTTTCATAACGCTCTTTTTTGTCACGAATACGTGGGCCTTCCAATTCTTTGATAATACCAAAGTTAACATTCATTGGTTGGAAATGTTTACTTTCAGCATGAGTCACATAATATGGAAGGCTCCCGATAGCTGTTGTGTGAGGGAAAATAACCTCCTCCTCTCCCTTAAAGAGACGGGCAGCATTGATGCCGGCAACCAAACCTGAAGCAGCCGATTCAACATAACCTTCAACACCAGTCATTTGTCCAGCAAAGAACAAATTAGGGTTTGATTTTGATTGGAAGGTCTGTTTAAGCAAGTTCGGCGAATCCATGTAAGAATTGCGGTGCATTACCCCGTAACGTACAAATTCTGCATTCTCAAGACCTGGAATCATTTGGAAAACACGCTTTTGTTCTCCCCATTTGAGGTGGGTTTGGAAACCAACGATATTGTAGAGGCTACCAGCCGCATTGTCCTGACGAAGCTGAACAACCGCGTAAGGTGTCTTGAAGTCACCATCACGTGGCCCCTTATAATCTTCAGGATACTCTAAACCAACTGGTTTCATTGGACCGTAGAGCATTGTCTTTATACCACGTTTGGCCATTACCTCGATAGGCATACACCCTTCAAAATACTTTTCTTTTTCAAAAGAATTCAAAGGGGCTTCTTCAGCTGTTGTCAAAGCCTCATGGAAGGCCATGAACTCTTCCTTGGTCATTGGACAGTTTAAATAAGCTGCTTCACCCTTGTCATAGCGTGACTTAAGGTAAACCTTGTTCATGTCGATAGTCGCTTTATCAACAATTGGTGCAGCTGCATCATAGAAATAGAATCCGTCTCCACCGTTAAGCTCATGAATCTTTTCAGCTAAAGCATCAGAAGTTAAGGGACCTGAAGCAATAACTGTAATGGCATCATCAGGAATTTCTGTGATTTCTTCACGGATAACTTCAATTAAAGGATTACTTTCAATTTCAGCTGTCACTGCTTCTGCATAACCTTCACGGTCCACCGCCATAGCACCACCTGCTGGCACACGGTGAGCTTCTCCATTACGCATAATAATAGAATCCAAACGACGCATTTCTTCTTTAAGAAGGCCTACAGCATTGGTCAAGCTATCTCCACGGAAAGAGTTAGAGCAAACCAATTCTGCAAAGTTTGTTGTCTTATGCTGCGGTGTTGCTTTGACACCACGCATTTCATAAAGTTTTACTGGAATTCCACGTTTAGCAATCTGATAAGCTGCCTCAGAGCCAGCCAAACCAGCTCCAATCACGTTAATATAATCTGCTTTTGATTGAGACATGACACTAATACCTCTTCGGGAACAAGATAAAATCCTATCCCCACAAATCTTTCTTCATTTTTACTCTTAGTAGTATAGCAAAAAACTCCTCGTCTGGCGACTAGGAGTCATCTGAGTTTAAAGGGGTAAAATGATAGTTACTTTAGCTCCACCCCTTGTATTGTCATTTGAAAGAGTAAGACTACCATGGTGTAATCGAACAATATCATTGGCAATAGTCAGACCAAGTCCGCTGTGATTGCGATTTTGTCTACTTTTATCCTCCTGATAAAAGAGCTGAGTAGCCTTTTCAAGAGATTCAAGAGAAAATCCAGGTCCAGAATCAAGACAGATAAACTTGAATTCATCAGATTCGATTTTGGTAGACAAGGTTAACTGGCTACCGCTAGGTGTATATTCCACCCCATTCGAAACAATATTCATAAAAGCTCGATTCAACAAGGGCCTATCCCAATTACCCATGATTTCATTCTCAATTTCCTTCTTAGCACATATAACTTTAATTTGTTTCGTTTGTGCCAGTGATAAGGTTTGGTCGTAAATATCTTCAACAAAGTCCTTGACCTCAACTTCTCCAAGCGTCAAGGCTTTCTTCAAACTCGTTTTATTGAGTTTGGACAACTCTTGAACATAGGAATCAACTTGTTCAATCCCTTTTTGAAAATGTTCTAACAAGTCCGTTTGCTCTTCATCTAAGGGCGTCATAGCTAAGAGTTCTGCATTGCCACGAGCAACTGTCAGTGGTGTCTTCAGGTCATGGGTTAAGGCTGAAATCTGATTTTGCTTATCCTGCTCTGCCTTCCAATTTTCCATCAAAGATTCACGAAGAGCTAAACGCATATGGTCTAAGCCACTTAGAACCTGATTAAATTCCTTAATAGTAGATTGGGAGGTTTGAAAATCCAAATCTTGCTCTGCTATTTTCTCTGTAGCTTTCAGTATCGGTCTAAGCTGTTGACGTAATTTATTAGCATAGAACAATGTTAAAACAACAAATATGAGTAAAACGGACATCATCATTGAGCCGATCATCATAAGATTAGCATTAGGAAAATGCTGATTCAACCACTCATTACGATACCGAGGTGATAGTTGATAATTGACGATGACTATTCCATCTGATCGTTCAAATGACTGAAAATATCCATATTTGCCACCATGAGCATTCTTGAATTGATAATTCAACAAGGATTCCTCTTGTAGATTAACAGGCATATTAGACTTCTTAAGCTTAAATTCCCTAGTTAAAAAGACATAACTAGTACCTTCAGGTAAGATATCGGGATTAAAGACCTTAGATGTCTCAATATCATTCCTCACAGCATGCAAATCACTTTCTACCTGATTTGCTGGAATGACAAGACCAAAACGATACCCCAAGGTAAAAAGATACAAAATAAGCAGGCTGCTGATTACCGAGAGAACTGTAAGGCTAGCAACATAAGTTAATAATAATGTTCTTAGAGAGTATTCTCCTTTTTTAATTAGTGCCACTTGTAACCAATCCCCCAAACTGTTTCAATAGGATTTTGCCCAACTTCTTTAAGCTTTGCACGGATATTCTTGATATGTTCAGCCACTGCTGTCGGACTGCCTTTATCCTCATAGCCGTACAAATGCGTGTAGATTTGTTCTTTTGAAAAGACTTGGCCCTTATTTTCAGCTAAAAACTGGCAAATACCATATTCCGACTTTGTCAAATCTAACAACTGATTTTCAAAATAAAGCTCTTGAGCAGACAAGTCAAACTGAAAATCCCCAAGTGAAAGCTTATGGTGACGCTCACGATGTTCACGCCTCAAGTGAGCCGCAACACGCGCTTGGAGTTCTTTAACCCCAAATGGTTTGCAAATGTAATCATCCGCACCATAAGTCAAACCTTGGACTATGTCTGCCTCTTGCGTTTTAGCTGTAATAAAGAGGATAGGGCAATCCACCTGATTTCGAATCTCATGGCAAAACTGTAGGCCGTCAACATCAGGCATCATGATATCCAGTAAAATCAAGTCAAATCGAGGTAAAGAGTTCTTATCCAAATCTAAAACACTTGTAAGTCCTGTCACATTATGGTTTTGGAGCTCTAAAGCCTTTACAACTAATTGAACAATATCTTCTTGATCATCAATAACAAGTATATGAGCCATAACCTTTCCTTTCGTTCAACGTTACTCTTATCATATCATCTATAGAAGATAACTGACAAGGCGTAAAGGAGATAAATATGGGTTGGGTAAAAGACATAGAACAAATATTTTGCCCCTTTCCCTCTTTGACCATTATAAGAAAGCATTAAAGGTGCTGCAAATATTTCCATCCATTCAATGTATTTGAACATCAAATCGTGAAAAGAAGGTCTACTTAAAACAATCGCCATTAGTAGCCAAACTAGACTAACACTCACAAAAGCAAGCACCTCTTTCTTAAGATTCTTGTGACAAAGATACATAGCGATACCAGTCAACAGCAACCATGTTCCACCATCGCTGATAAATGTATGAATTGGCAAGACTGTGAAATTAAGTAAATTTAGGAAGAACATAAAGATTGGTTTGTCTTGACCTGACAAATATAAAGGCAGCATTAACCATGGAAGCAACAATGGGAAAAGTAAAGTTGGTATCCCTTTAAGGTATTTCTTTTCTTGAATCCAAGCAATGCCTTGAAGAGCAACGAGCAAGATAGCAAACGATGACAGCATCATATTTTGTGGAAAGAAACCATCTGCTCTCACTAGAGGATGTAAAAAATTATAAAACCCAAATTGAATCAATCCCATCAAAATTGCTAAAGAATAAATCTTTAGAAAGTATTTCTTCCGGTTACGGGTATGGATAAAACCCTCAATCACAGAAAAAAGGAACAAGGGAGCCGCTAATCTCCCAATCATAGCAAACCAAATGGGAATCTTCCCTGTATAATCAAAAAAATATTGAATATGGTCAAATACCATAGTAATTAGGGCTATATATTTGAGTTGGAAACCTGATAAACTTAAACGTTTCATAATAACTCTCCTTTCTTTTCATTTTTAGTATAAAAAACAAATTTAAGGAAAGTATCAGTTTTTTTGATAACATACAAAAAACTATCCCAAGTCAAAACTTGAGATAGCTTTGTTTTTATTTTACAACAGATTCTTTGTAGTCACACTCTTCGTTACTACAGATAACTTGCTTGCCACCACCACGTACTTTCTTCTCGACGAGGTAATCGCCTGATTTAGGACAGTTACGTCCAACAGGGATATCCCACGAGGTAAATTCACAGTCTGGATAGCGATCACAACCGTAAAAGACACGATTACGTTTTGTCTTACGTTCGATGACCTGACCTTGGCCACAGGTTGGACAAGTCACACCAATTTCTTTGGTAATAGCCTTAGTATTGTGACAGTCAGGGAAGTTACTACATGCATAAAACTTACCGTAACGACCCAGTTTGATAACCATTGGATGGCCACAGAGGTCACAATCAAAACCAGCAGGCTCATCCTTGATTTGGATTTTTTCAATACCTTCTTCAGCTTTTTCCAATTCTTTTTGGAAAGGCTTGAAGAATTCATCAATAACCTTCTGCCATTGTTCCTTACCGATTTCAACTTTATCGAGTTTACCTTCCATCTCGGCGGTGAATTTAACATCCACGATGTCTGGGAAGAATTCTACGATTAAGCTATTAACGATTTCACCGAGTTCAGTTGGTTCAAAACGTTTAGCTACCAATTTGACATAGTAGCGACGTTGGATAACATCAAGCGTTGGTGCATAAGTTGACGGACGACCAACGCCATTTTCTTCCAAAGTCTTGATCAAGGTCGCTTCAGAATAGCGTGCTGGTGGTTGGGTAAAATGTTGTTCTGGTGTTGTCACAACCTTCTTAACCGTATCACCTTCAGCCATATCAGGAAGCATTTTATTTTTATCAGAGTCGTTATAAACGGCCATATAACCGTCAAATTTGATTTGGCTTCCATTTGCAGTGAAAATGACACCATTTTGAGACAAGGTCACTTTCATCGTATCAAATACTGCAGCCGTCATTTGACTGGCCACAAAACGATTCCAAATAAGAGTATAGAGCTTAAGTTGATCCTTATCCAAATATTTAGCAATGCTTTCTGGTGTTTGGAAAACATTTGAAGGGCGAATTGCTTCGTGGGCATCTTGAGCTGCTGAGCTATTTTTCACCTTGCTGCCATGCTTAGAATACTTAGAGCCAAAGCGTTCTGTAATAAATTCAGCCGCTTGATTTTGAGCCACTGGACTGATACGTGTTGAGTCCGTACGCATATAAGTAATCAAACCTTGAGCGCCTGAACCAAGATTAATCCCTTCGTACAACTGTTGAGCAACCATCATAGTCTTACGTGTACGGAAGTTGATTTTATTAGCAGCATCCTGTTGTAGTGAAGATGTTGTATATGGCAATGGCGCATTACGACGGCGTTCTTTTTTCTCTACCTTATCAACGTTAAAGTCATCGCTTGTGATGCGAGAGAGAACGTCTTTGACATCATCGTTATTGTTGAGCTTGAGCTTTTTACCATCAAGACCATAGAAGCTAGCCTGAAACTTCTTAGCACCCTTCTTAAAGGCACCATCAATTGTCCAATATTCTTCTGGTTTAAAAGCCTTGATTTCATTTTCGCGGTCAATAATAAGCTTAAGAGCTACCGATTGCACTCGACCTGCAGAAAGACCTTTCTTAACCTTCTTCCAAAGAAGAGGTGAAATAGAGTAACCCACAATTCGGTCCAGGACACGACGAGCTTGCTGAGCATCTACTAAGTCCATGTCAATGGCGCGTGGCTCTACAAAGGCATTCTTCACCGCGTCTTTAGTGATTTCGTTAAAAACTACACGATTCTTATCTTCTGGCTCTAATCCAAGTATATGTGACAAATGCCATGAAATGGCTTCCCCTTCACGGTCCGGGTCACTTGCGAGAAAGACTTGCTTGGCTTTCTTAGCTTCTTTCTTTAATTCATTGATAAGAGGTCCCTTACCACGAATATTAATGTACTGAGGTTCGTAGTTGTTTTCAAAATCAATAGACATACTTGATTTTTTCAAATCACGGATATGCCCAACAGAGGCTACAACTTTATAATTGCGCCCAAGGTATTTTTCAATAGTTTTCGCTTTGGCAGGAGACTCCACGATAACCAAATTTTTCTTTGGTGTCGCCCTCTTTTTAGTCGCCTTTTTAGCCGTTGTTTTCTTTGTTGCTTTAGTTTTCGTTTTTGTTGTCGTTGCTGTCGCCATAGACTATTTCCTTATAATGTTATAAACTGGCTGCGCCACTAATCTGTCTAAAATCTAGTCACAAGACATTAAAAAATGAAACATCTTGGACCGAGCAACTAACATGATACCGTCCTTTTCTTTAACTGTCAATAAAAAACTTTTTCTCTATAGGAGAAGTTTGATTTTCAAGAAAACTCTGAAATGATGTCAAACCCTGTCGTAATGCACTTTGCACCCTCTTGAATCAAGTGATGACATCCATCCGATTTTCCGTCTAAAATATTTCCAGGTATGGCGAAAACCTCCCTACCTTCTTCCATTGCACGCTCACAAGTAATAAGACTTCCCGAACGAAGCTTAGCTTCTACAACTAAAACCCCTTGACACAATCCTGAAATAATACGATTGCGTTCGGGAAAATGATACTTGAGGGGTTGTTCACCCGGTGCATATTCTGAAAGCACTAGATGATTTTTACTCATATAGTCCTGCAAGGCTTTATTTTCTTTAGGATAATAGACGTCTAGTCCAGTCCCAATAACTGCAATGGTGTTACCTTTATTTTTCAAGGCTTCCATATGGGCACAAGTATCAATTCCACGCGCCAAGCCACTTACAATAGTAAAGGAATTCCCAAGTTCATTAACAATTTTTCGAACAGACTGTTTGCCTGTTTCAGAACACTTTCTTGCACCAACTACTGCTAGCTTGGGTTTACTTAGCAAATCAATATTCCCTTGATAAAAGAGGAGAACTGGAGGATTATAGGAATGTTTCAGCTCAATGGGATATTCCTTATCAAAAATTGATAAAGTCGGAAAACGCTGAAAATCTTCCTTAAGCTGCTTAATATCTAAATTCTTGTATTTTTCCATAAAGAGAACTGCATTTTTAGACTTAGATACCACTGCCATATCACGTAAGCTCAGTTTTTTATCTTGATTTTTTTGATAATCTAAAATATTAAGGATGTTTAAATTTGTCAATCCAGCAGCTTTTAGTTTAAAAAGTTCAAAGTTATTCATGTAACTACCTCCATTTCATTATTCGCAAGAGAAATAGAAAAAAAGCTCCTTCATGGAACTTTTATTAACTATAAGGCATTTTCAGAAACAAAATATGATGCTGCTCCTAGGAGGTTACTGTCGTTATGGAAATGACAAGCTTGAATTGTTAGCGGCTCAAAATCTAATTCAGACTTTTCATTAAATAACTCTTCATAAGCATTAACTATACCTTCTATCAAAGAATTTTGTCTGCTAATGCCTCCACCGATAACAACTCTATCCAACTTGAAGAAACTCTGCAAATTAAGAATCAAAACAGCAATTTCATGACAATAGTCCTTAAATAGACGTTCTAGTTGTTCAGAGTGATTTTCATTTAAAGCGGAGAAAACGGCTAAACCATCATCCTGTTCTAAACCGAGTATTTGACTAGCTTCATGAATGAAACCTACCGCTGAACCTTTATTATCGACGAGACTAAATAGAGCATGCTTAAGTAGCCCCAACTGGAAAGGAAGAACGGTTTGAGCCATGCTTTGGGGACTTGGAGCACGCAAATATTGGGTAACCGACAGAGGAGTTAACAAGACCCCCTGTGAGACGAGACCTAAGCCAACACCAGTACCCAAAACCAAGGCAGCACCACAATCTAAATCCTGTAAACTACCATATCTTGCTTCAGCCAAAGCTGCCGCATCAGCATCATTGATAACCTTAACAGGCAGTTGAAATGTTTTGGACAAGCGTGTCCCAAGAGGAATAGCTGTCAAATAATGAATAAGACCACCTTTGAAAACAAAGCCACGTTTACTATTAATTTCACCCGGGCAGGCAATGGCAATACCTGAGATATCATTCTCAAATGATGAGACTATGCTTTCTAAAGTCCGCCAAAAGTCGTCTATTGTCGTTGGAGTTGACTCTTTAGATTGATTGCTAATTCTAAAATCAGAATCAACTAATCCAAATTTGATAAAGGTTCCTCCTATATCAATAGCTAAAATCACTCCACTTCACCTACTTTTTTTATTATTGACTTTACTGGTTCGAAGCTTCTTCTATGAATTGGTGTGACACCGAACTTATCTATACCAGACAGATGATCTTTGGTGCCATAACCTGCATTTTTGGCAAAGGCGTATCCTGGAAACTCCTGCTCAAAATCAGCCATCATCTTATCCCGAGTCACCTTTGCTACGATAGAAGCTGCTGCAATAGATAAAGAATTAGCATCCCCTTTTATGATTGATGTTTGTCCTATAGCTAGGTCCAAGGTCATGGCATCAATTAGCAAATGTTCTGGTTGGGAATTGAGTTTTTCAATAGCTTCTACCATGGCCAATTTGGTAGCTTCATAAATATTGACGTCATCAATCACATGATTATCCTTAACACCAATACCGACAGCCACTGCTTCCTTCATTACTTGATTATAGATAGCTTCATGTTTAGATTTTGGAATCTTTTTACTGTCATTTAGGCCTTTTATTTTGCAAAGCTTTGGTAAAATGACTGCAGCGGCCACAACTGGGCCCGCTAAAGGTCCACGTCCAACTTCATCGACACCTGCAATGAGTTCTACTCCCTGAGCATAGAGTGATTTCTCATAATTAAGCATCGTTTCTAAACGTTCTTCCTCAGTAATTTCAGCGAGGATGGCCTTACGGCGTTGCTTAATGGCAGTCTGTACACCAGCCCGACTATCGTCCTCAAAACTTGCCCATCTAGGGTCGTCAAGATCCCTCAAAGTAGCCAATTGCTCCTTGACTTCTTTAATTGTCGCCATCAGTATCGACCCCAACAATATCAAGTGTATAACGGCCTAGTTTTCCATCACGAACATCTTTGACAAAAAGATTGTAAAAACGGTCATAATCTTCACGAAAGCCAAGTTTTCGAGTCATTTCCATAATGATTTCTGGTGACTCTTCTTCAAGGTCAATCCCTTTAAAACGTTCCTCTAGTCGTTCTGGATAGTAAGTTTTAAAGTAGTTGAGACCAAAAATCGTGACTTCATCCATTGGTAATAACTGGTCCTTGATGGCACCAGTCAAAGCGAGTTTCAATCCAACCAATTCATCTTCAAACTTAGGCCATAAAATTCCTGGGGTATCAAGAATTTCCAAGTCCTTATTAGACTTCAACCACTGTTGACCTTTTGTAACGCCAGGTTTATTTCCTACAACAGCAATCTTTTTACCAGCTAAGCGGTTCATCAAGGTAGATTTCCCTGCATTTGGAATCCCAATAATCATGGTTCTCAAGGTCTCTTTCTGAATACCACGTTCACGCAAGCGTTGAATCTTGTCAGTCATAAGACTCTTAGCAGCATCTGTTACCAATTTAACTGTAGATTGTTCCTTAGAATTGATGGCCAAGGTTTTAATCCCCTGACTCTCAAAATAGGTACGCCATTCTTTCGTACGATTACTGTCAGCAAGATCAGCTTTATTGAGAATTAAAAGCTTTGGTTTATCGCCAACAATTTTGGTCAACATAGGGTTCTGACTTGAAAGTGGCAAACGTGCATCCACCAAAATCGTTACAAAATCAACATGCTTAAGATTTTCCTGAACCTGTCGACGGGCCTTAGACATGTGACCTGGAAACCATTGAATAGTAGCCATGTATGTTTCTCCTTTTGTATTCTTAGCAAAATATCATTTAAAATCTTTAAAAAAAGCCAAATCATTGGCTTTGCTTTACTTATATTATAACAGATTTAGTTTGAGATGCCCAATCGATAAAGGCCAACTAAGCCTCAATAGGCATAAAGTTACCAACTATTTTACCGATAATTCGAGGGTCTTCATCATAAGGAGCAAACTTGTCTCCATAGCGTTTATTAAGAGAAACTAAACGAAGACCGTCTTTCTCACGATAAACCTTTTTGATATAGGTTTGACCATCCCAGTCTACAGCATAGACCGCTCCATCATAATCAAAACCTGTTTGTTTGATTAGCACTACTTCACCATTTAGGTAGGTAGGTTCCATAGAGTCTCCAAATACCCATGATGCAAAATCATGATCTAATTCTTCGTCATAGAAAACTTCATCATAATTGCCGTCACCAAAATAAGTATAACCTGTTCCGGCTGATAAACGCTCGAAAACTTTGTAAGAGTATAGTGGAATAACAGGTGCTTTCTGCTTCTCTGCTTCTTGCTCCTCAAGAAGAGCTTTAGTAAGTCGCAAAGCTTCTTGACGATTTTCTTCATTTAATTCCAAATATACTTCTACAATCTCATGTTCAGACAGAAAATAGGTCTCAGCTACACCGAAAAGTTCAGCCAATACCGATAGGTTCTTTTGGTTTGGTTTCGTCTTACCATTTTCCCAATTAAAATAAGAGGAGCGTGAAATCCCTAGATGCTTAGCTACTGATGCTTGACTCATTCCTTGCGCTTCTCGAATTTCTTTAAGTCTTTGTCCTGAAAACATAGCCACCTCCGTAAGTTAATAAACTAACATAAGTTTATCAAAAAAAGCAGTTGACTTCAAGTGAAACCAACTACTTTTGCTAGTTTATTTACGTTTTTTCTTAGCTTTTTTCATCTTGTTAGCTTGACGCTTCATCGCATGTTTCATGGCAAATGAACCGACCTTACCTTTAAGACCACCACCAAGCATTTGGCTTAGATCCATATTTCCAAGATCTGGCATACCAGCGCCACCCATCATGCCTTCAAGAGCAGACATGTCCATATTACCCATATCAGGCATATTTGGCATGTTTTTTGGCAGATTATTTGGGTTAAGACCCATTTGACGCATCATTTGTTCCATATCGCCAGACATAACACCTTGCATCATTTGTTTGGCTTGATTGAAGTCTTTAATAAACTTGTTTACTTCGATGAAGGTATTCCCTGAACCATTGGCAATACGGCGACGACGACTTGGGGTCAAGAGATCTGGATTTTCGCGCTCTTCTGGTGTCATTGATGATACAATGGCACGCTTGCGTGCAATCTGCTTCTCGTCTACTTTAACATTAGCCAAGGCTGGATTGTTAGCCATACCCGGCAACATCTTAAGCAAATCCTCCATAGGACCCATATTTTGCACTTGGTCTAATTGGTCGATGAAATCATTGAAGTCAAAGGTATTTTCACGCATCTTTTCAGCCAACTCAAGAGATTTTTTCTCATCATACTCTTGAGAAGCTTTTTCGATAAGGGTAAGAAGGTCACCCATACCCAAGATACGGCTTGACATGCGGTCTGGGTGGAAAGTCTCGATATCCGTGATTTTCTCACCAGTACCCGTAAATTTAATCGGCTTACCAGTAATCTCACGAATAGAAAGAGCCGCACCACCACGTGTGTCACCATCAATTTTAGTAAGAACGACACCTGTGATATCTAGTTGTTCATTGAACTCCTTGGCAACGTTAGCAGCTTCCTGACCAATCATGCTATCTACAACCAAGAGAATCTCGTTTGGATGAGCAAAATCCTTGATATCACGCAACTCTTGCATAAGAGTCTCGTCAATCTGCAAACGACCAGCCGTATCAATCAAAACATAGTCATTTTTATTAGCACGTGCCTGCTCCAAACCATTTTTGACAATCTCAACCGCTGGTGTCTCTGTCCCCATATCAAAAACAGGAACATTGATTTGTTGTCCCAAAGTCTTCAACTGATCAATGGCTGCTGGACGATAGATATCCGCCGCAATCATCATTGGACGAGCTTCTTGTTCTTTAATCAGCTTATTAGCTAATTTACCAGCAAAGGTTGTTTTACCAGCCCCTTGGAGACCAACCATCATAATGATTGTTGGAATCTTTGGAGATTTCTCAATTTCAGATGTTTCAGATCCAAGAATTTCAGTCAATTCTTCATTAACAATCTTGATGATTTGTTGCGAAGCATCAAGAGTATCAATTATTTCGTGACCTACAGCACGTTCACGAACACGTTTGATAAATGTCTTAACAACTGGTAGCGCTACGTCCGCTTCAAGAAGTGCCAAACGAATCTCTTTAGTGACTTCTTGAACTTCTTTCTCTGAAAGTTTTCCTTTACGTCTTAAATTTTTGAAAACGCCTTGCAAGCGTTCCGTTAAGCTTTCAAAAGCCATATATCATTTCCTCTCTTACTTTCTGCTTGAATCTAATCTCTATTATCAATACTGCTCAGAATTGCAATTTGTTCCTGGAGATAGCTATCGTCTGGGTATTTTTCCATGATATCATCAAAAATTTGGCTACGGACGATGTAATCTGAATACATATGTAATTTCATCTCGTAAGCTTCTAAAATCTTCTCGGTACGCTTGATGTTATCATATACGGCCTGACGACTCACACCAAATTCCTCGGCAATTTCTGCCAAACTATAATCGTCCGCATAATATAGCTCAATATAGTTCATCTGCTTATCTGTTAACAAGGCTGCATAGAACTCAAACAGGGCATTCATGCGATTGGTTTTTTCAATTTCCATAAGCTCCATTTTACCATAAAATCATGGTGTTAGCACCATTCTTGTGCAGAAAAAAGCAGTGACTTCTAATTGTTCTCCAAATAAAATTCAAAACGGTCGCCAACATAGTAACTTCGTACATATTCGAAAGCCTGCCCGTCTTGGAGGAAGGAAATTTGTGTCAGACTCAAGAGAGCATCACCGGTCTTAACCTTGAGGTGCTTGGCTAGACTACTATTGGCCAAACTTGCTGATATGGTCTGCTGACTTTTCCCTATTTCATATCCGTTATCAGTTAAGGTCTTGAAGAAATGTTCGGTAATTTCTGATTCCTTAAAACCTCGGATAATTTTCTCAGGGATACTGGCAATCTCATAGGCAACTGGAATGTCATCGGCAAAGCGAACACGTTCCATACGAATGACATAGGACTGTGGTAAGACACCTAAATTCTTGATTTCAAACTCATTCGGATGTAGACGTTGATATGAAATAAGCTCACTAGATGGCTTCTTCCCTTGGGATTTGACAATCTCAGTAAAACTCGTAGTTCCACGCATCTTTTCCTTAACTCGACTGCTAGCCACAAAGGTTCCACTGCCTGGTTTACGTTCTAAAATTCCCTCATCCACTAAAAGTGTTATCGCCTGACGCACAGTCATGCGACTCACATCAAAAGTCTCGCAAAGATCTCGCTCACTAGGAAGACGTTGCCCTATTTTCCAAGTACCATCGTCAACATCTTCCTTAATCTTATCATGTATGCGAATATACGCTGGTAGCATCTAATACCCCCTTTGTTATCCCTATTTTACAAAAAAAGAGGGATAATTGTAAAGGCTATTAAGCGTCTTGTATTTTATCCCACAAATCTAGGTGCTAAGTCCATAAATTTGTGATACAATGATTGCATAAGAAAGAGTCCATGTGTGACGTAAAAAGAAAGGGTAATAATGACTGACATTTCTACTTTGAATGATGTGCAGAAAATCATTGTTCTAGACTATGGTAGCCAATACAATCAGCTGATTGCACGACGTATTCGTGAATTTGGCGTTTTCTCTGAATTGAAGAGCCATAAAATTACCGCTGATGAAGTCCGTGCCATCAATCCTATTGGTATCGTACTTTCTGGTGGTCCTAACTCTGTTTATGCCGAAGGTGCATTTGGTATTGACGAAGAAATTTTTGAGCTTGGTATCCCAATTCTTGGTATCTGTTACGGAATGCAACTTTTGACCCACAAACTCGGTGGTAAAGTTGTTCCTGCTGATGAAGCAGGTAACCGTGAGTATGGTCAATCAACACTTCGCCTTCGTGCCCAATCAGAGCTCTTTGCTGGAACTCCTGAAGAACAAGTCGTTCTGATGAGCCACGGTGATGCTGTTACAGAAATTCCAGAAGGTTTCCATCTTGTTGGTGACTCAGTGGATTGCCCATTCGCTGCGATGGAAGATACTGAGAAAAACTTCTACGGTATCCAATTCCACCCAGAAGTTCGTCACTCTGTATATGGTAACAACATTTTGAAAAACTTCGCTTTTGGTATCTGTGGTGCCAAAGGTGACTGGTCAATGGCTAACTTCGTTGATATGCAAATTGCACAAATCCGTGAAACAGTTGGCGACCGCAAAGTCCTTCTTGGACTATCAGGTGGAGTTGATTCATCTGTTGTTGGTGTGCTCTTGCAAAAAGCTATCGGAGATCAATTGACATGTATCTTCGTTGACCACGGTCTTCTCCGTAAAGGTGAAGGCGACCAAGTTATGGAGATGCTTGGAGGTAAATTTGGCCTTAACATTATCCGTGTTGATGCTTCTAAACGCTTCCTTGACCTCTTGGCTGGTGTTGATGACCCTGAGAAAAAACGTAAAATCATCGGTAACGAGTTTGTTTACGTTTTTGATGACGAAGCAAGCAAACTTAAAGGGGTTGACTTCCTAGCTCAAGGGACACTCTACACTGATATTATTGAATCAGGTACTGAAACAGCTCAAACAATCAAATCTCACCACAACGTTGGTGGTCTTCCAGAAGACATGCAGTTTGAATTGATTGAACCACTTAACACTCTCTTTAAAGATGAAGTTCGTGCTCTTGGTACTGAAATGGGAATGCCTGACGAAGTCGTTTGGCGCCAACCGTTCCCAGGACCAGGACTTGCCATCCGTGTTATGGGTGAAATCACTGAAGAAAAACTTGAAACCGTTCGTGAGTCTGATGCTATTCTTCGCGAAGAAATTGCTAAAGCTGGTCTTGATCGTGATGTATGGCAATACTTCACTGTTAACACAGGCGTTCGTTCTGTCGGTGTTATGGGTGACGGTCGTACTTACGACTACACTATCGCTATCCGTGCTATCACTTCAATTGACGGTATGACGGCTGACTTTGCGAAACTTCCATGGGAAGTTCTCCAAAAGATTTCTGTTCGAATCGTTAACGAAGTTGACCACGTTAACCGTATCGTCTACGATATTACAAGTAAACCACCTGCAACTGTAGAGTGGGAATAAAATATAAACCTAATTTAAAGTGACTTGATTGATTTAATAGCATTTTGAATTGTTTTAAAACGCTAAAATCTAATTACTTTTATTTGGTTCCCCACCAAATACCCCACCAGAATTTCTTTCTGGTGGGGATTTTTTCTACCATTTGTCAAGTATAATACGGTTTCTGACTCAACACTATTTCTGA
>NZ_CAUUKN010000022.1:0-25170 GCF_963545685.1 uncultured Streptococcus sp.
AGTACTCACTCCCGTCGGAGATTTCTTCACTACTAATCTTAGTATGTTTTATATGAGGTATAAACGTGTTCAAAAAACTGAAGTCCCTTTTTAAGAAAAAATCAACTGTAGTTGAACAACCTGAGACAAGGATAGAAGATAGTCAATTAGACTTTCCCATAGACCGCGAAGATTATTTTTTCGATCAGGCACTTGTATTTTATTGTGAAGAAAATAATATCGCTTCCGAAAAACTAAGCAAATCAGATATGCTACAGATTGGTAAAAGAGCTGCTTTTCATATCAGTATTTTCGTAGCTTGGTTAGCAAAACATGATTTTCTGAATCCCCAAAGCGATGGATTTAACCTTGAGGATGTACAAAAACTCAAAAATGAAACGATTACGGGTACAGACTATCTCTTTAAACATCTTGATGAAAAACTTTATTCATCTGATATCAGTGACACACTCCTCCCCTTCATCTCTGAGTTTTATGAAGATTATATGGATTTTTGTTATACAGTCTTGGTTGATGATGTTTCAAAAACTGAATTTGATTGGAAAATCTATCACTTGGTTGAAGATGATATTGACGAGATGTTTGCTAGTTACAAAGAACAACTAGTATAAATAGAAAAAAGATTCTAATTTAAACTACAATCTAAGTAAAAAGTTTTTTCTACATAACTTTTTTAAGTCAGTAAATTGTGAAGTATTCTTGTTTTTATAAAGGTTATCCATGAATCAAATAACTACTATTTTTTTGATTATCACAATTTTATAATTTAAAAATACGAATAGATAAATAAGATATATCATAAATGATTAACTATTAATTCACAAAACAACCGTAAACGGTTGTTTTGTGGTATAATACCTAAATCGAAAGGAAGAATATGGAGCAAAAAATATCTTTCTCACCTTTGTGGGAACAATTAACCTCTTCAAAAATGACACAAAAAGAGTTACAAATACTAACTGGTCTAGGTTCAAGTACATTTACAAAACTTCGTAATAATGAATGTGTCACTACTGAGACTATACTTAAACTATGTGTTGCCCTGAATTGTGATATAAAAGATATAATTAAATTAACAGGAGATAATAATGGAAAATATTAATGTAATAGACCTTTTTTGTGGTGCCGGTGGACTTAGTCAAGGATTTAAACAAGCTGGATATAAGGTCTTAATGGGAGTCGATTTTGATGATGCTGCCTTAAAAACTTATGCCCATAATCTCAAGGATTCTATTGCTCTAAAAGCAGATCTTTTTGATGAAGAGGCTTCAATCAAGCAGATAGAGAAATTATTAAAAGGAAATACTGTTGATGTTGTAATCGCTGGCCCTCCATGTCAAGGATTTAGTCTAACAGGCTCTAGAGATATTAATGACTCTAGAAATAAACTTTATGTTGCTGTAGTAGACACTGTAAAGCATTTTCAACCAAAAGCATTTTTAATTGAGAATGTTCCTGGAATGGCAACTCTTTATAAAGGAAAAGTAAAAGAACAAATTATTAATACATTTGAAGACCTAGGCTACAACGTCAGTGTAACTGATAAACCATTGTTAGCAGCTGATTATGGTGTTCCACAAATGAGAAAGAGGATGTTCTTTGTAGGCTTTCGAAAAGACCTAGGTTACGACTACTTTACTTTCCCTACGCCTAAACTAACACCTGAAACTTACATTAGTACTGCCGATGCCATTTCAGATCTCCCTCCTCTTATTGATGATCTAGGTGAAGAAAACATACCATATACAAATGAAGCTAAAAGTGATTATCAAAAGATGATGAGAATAGGATCTCATCGAATTCACAACCATATTGGAACTAATCATACAGACGAAGTAAAATGGGTTATTAGTCAAGTACCGGAAGGAGGAAATCATAAGGACTTACCTGAAGGAGTTGGAGAATCTAGAAAATTTAACGAAGCTTGGACCCGTTATCACAGTAAAAAACCATCTAAAACGATTGACACCGGTCATCGGAATCATTTTCATTATAAATGGAATCGCGTACCAACAGTTAGAGAAAATGCTCGACTACAATCTTTTCCAGATTACTTTGAATTTTTAGGGACAAAAACGCAGCAAAATAAGCAGGTTGGAAATGCTGTTCCACCATTATTAGCGCAAGTAATAGGAGAAAAAATGGCTAAACATCTTAAAGAAGGAAAAGAAGATGATAAATAATATCGAATTATTTGCTGGAGCAGGAGGATTAGCAGATGGTCTTGAACAATCAGGAAATATCCATTTATTAGCTTCTGTTGAATGGCTAAAACCTCAAGTAAGAACACTTAGAAACCGTTTAGAAAGTAAATATAATATTACCGACGCATCTGAGCGAGTTTTAAATTTTGATATTCAGCGTACTGAAGAACTCATCCATGGGTGGTCTAACGATTCAGATTTTGGAAGTTCAAAAGGCCTAAATAAAATTATTAATGAACATTCAGTTGATATGATTTCTGGCGGTCCCCCTTGTCAAGCTTACTCATTAGCTGGCAGAATTAGAGACAAAAATAGAATGAAAGATGATTATAGAAACTTCTTGTTTGAATCTTATATCCGACTAGTAGATTACTATAAGCCCAAAATAGTCCTCTTTGAGAACGTAGAAGGAATGCTAAGTGCTATCCCCACTGGCGAAAAAATTACGGAACTTATACGAAAAGGATTCGATGATATTGGATATGAAATCATAAATGATCTTAGGAAATATGCTTTATTAGACCTAACTAAATTTGGTGTTCCACAAAAAAGAAAACGTGTTATTATAGTTGGCGTAAGAAGAGATTCACCTTCTACTAATTACCAAAATATTCTTAATTACTTTTATAAGGTTCTAATTCCTTCCAAATTTTCAGAACAAAAAACTGTTAGAGATGCTATTTTTGATTTACCTCCTATCTACCCACTTAAACAAGCAATAGGAAGACAAGCATACGATAATTCAAGTAACATTAATGGGCATACTTCACGTTTCCATAGTAAAAGAGATCAAAAAATTTTCAATTTACTAGCATCTGATATTGAAAATGGAACCAATAAATACACTTCTGCTGATTCCTTAAAAAAATTGTACTATGAAGTAACCGGAAAAAACTCAAATGTTCATAAGTATCATGTGCTACGGTGGGATGAACCTAGTAATACAATTCCCGCTCACCTAAAAAAAGATGGGCTACGACATATTCATCCAGATCCAAAACAGATGCGTAGTATTACAGTAAGAGAGGCTGCTAGATTGCAAACTTTCGATGACGATTTCGAGTTCAATGAATCACAATTAGCTAATTTTGAAATGATTGGTAATGCAGTACCCCCTCTCTTTGCAAAAAAATTAGGAGAATTATTACCTGATTTATTTAAATATATAAAAGAAAACGAATAGAATAAAAGGCAAACAATTTATTTTTTGTTTGCCTTTTCATGATTAAAATGATTCTTAAGTTTCTACTTTTCGACCGAAAATTCTGCATAATAGACACCATCTCCAATTAACGATAATGAAATCGTATTTCTTCCATATGTAGATAATGTTTCCATTGTTATCAACTCATTAATACCTATTCCTAAACGATTTCTCAGATATCGACCTAAAATACTTTTTTTGGAAATTTTCTCCCCGTCAACAAATACTTTTTTTGAAGAGTAAGAAGCCAATTGTTTAGGATATTTCTCATTGTTATAGAACTGAACTCCCTCTAAAGAGGCTTCCATTATAACACCGTCATCCCAAATTAACTCAATTGGATCGGAATTTCTCTTTCTTTTTCCCTCAGGCGTCATAAAATCAGGATCAAATGGTTTAAATAATTGATTATTCTCTTTTATTATTTCTTTAGGAATCCGTATATATGCATCCCCTAAAGCAACATGACCAGCACTAAGTCCCCAATTTAATCCACTTTTCGGTGGGACTTCATTAGTTTTTGTATCATATAAAGGAATCTCTATTGAATAACGTAAATTACTCTTTGCAACTTCGTCTATTTTAGTATCCGTCACTTGAAAATCTAGTATTTCCTGATCTTTTCGCAAATGAGGTTTTTCAACAGAATTATCGATAATAAATTTATAGTATTCCTCAAGCGGTGAAAAAGTATCTCGTGTAGCATCTGCTAAAGATTCTCTATAATCAGTTCGTAAACCATTCGATGAAAAATTTGCTGAACCAATCAGAGCTGCTAATATTTTACCATTCCTTTTCCAGATATAAATTTTAGAGTGTATTTCCGTAGTAGTAAATAGTAATTTTAGATTACTATTTTTTTCATCAATTTTTTCTAAGGAATCCCATAATCTTGCATCTATCCCCGATCGGTACATCCCACCAATGACTGTAATTTTAATATTATCAAATTCACTCAGTCGTTGAACCGGTGCTGGACCAAGAAAACCACTTATGATAATCAATTCGTCGGGTTCATCTGCTAAAATTTCATGTTTTGAGAAGATAACATCTTCTAGTCCACTTATATATAACATTGTTATCACCTTCCTATTACAAAATTATATCATAACTTTTTATGGACTAGATTAATAAATAATTTCATATCATTTATATCTATATTCTTAAATCCCCAAGTATTTGATGAATCATCATTCTATAATAATTTTGATATAGAACACAGTCTCTTCCTATGATCAAGTATTTATTTTTTCGCTTAAAAGTTTCAGATATCAAAAATTATTATAATATGTAAGCAACTTTATATCTCAATACCTCAATTTCTTATTACATCACAGTACTCCTCACCTTGCACATCTTCCTCATAGTGTTATAATTAGGTTGTCTTGATGAGTGGTAATTGGTGACGCTTCCATTCAGATAAGACTTAGAAAGAGGTGTTTATGACATCTTTAAAAAAGGTTTCCCTTTCTGAGGTAAACCAATCGATTGATACACCAAATAATAATCGTTTTTGGCAAAATCTTAAGGCTTTCTTGGGACCTGGGGCACTTGTGGCCGTGGGGTACATGGATCCAGGGAACTGGATTACCAGTGTCGTCGGTGGGGCGACCTACAAGTACAGTCTACTCTTTGTCATCTTAATCTCATCTTTAATCGCTATGCAGTTGCAACAAATGGCTGGAAAATTAGGGATTGTAACCCAGATGGACTTGGCCCAAGCTACTGCCTATCATTCGCCCAAATGGTTGCGATACACGCTTTGGGTAGTCCTAGAGCTAGCCTTAATGGCCACGGACTTGGCTGAGGTGCTTGGTTCTGCCATCGCACTTAACCTGCTCTTTGGTATTCCAATCATGATTGCTATTCTGGTGACAGTCCTAGACGTTTTCCTACTACTGCTCATCATGAAGCTAGGGTTCAAAAAAATCGAGGCTATCGTTTCTACCTTGATTTTGACAATCTTGGTTATCTTTGTCTATCTAGTAGCCTTGTCTGAACCGACTATTACGGGGATTCTCGAAGGATATCTCCCTACACCAACTCTCTTTGAGCCTCATGCTGCTGGACATACCAACCAGTTAACCTTGGCACTTGGGATTGTGGGTGCGACCGTAATGCCACATAACCTCTACTTGCACTCGTCCTTGTCTCAAACACGTAAGGTTGACCATTCTGATGGTGAAGATGTGACAAAGGCTGTCCGTTTCATGACCTGGGATTCAAACATCCAGCTGACCTTGGCCTTTGTGGTGAACTCCCTCCTCTTGATTTTGGGGGCTGCCCTCTTCTTTGGTCACGCTTCTGATATTTCAGCCTTCTCACAAATGTACAATGCTCTTCAGGACTCTAAGATTGCCGGTGCGGTTGCTAGTTCGACACTTTCAACTCTCTTTGCCTTGGCTCTCTTAGCTAGTGGGCAAAATTCGACCATTACAGGAACCTTGACTGGTCAGATTGTTATGGAAGGCTTCCTCCACATGAGGTTGCCACAGTGGGTGATCCGTTTGTTTACACGTCTCTTCGCCCTACTACCTGTTATCATTGTTGCCATTCTCTACGGTGATCAAGAAAAGACTCTGGATCAACTCTTAGTTTATTCACAAGTTTTCCTTTCACTTGCCTTGCCATTCTCTATTTTCCCTTTGATCTACTATACTTCTAAGAAATCGCTCATGGGAAAACACGTCAATGCTAAGTGGAATACCTTCCTCGGTTATGCCGTAGCCCTTGTCCTAACCATTCTTAATCTCAAACTTATCTTTGATACTTTTTAAAAAAACAAGGCCAGCACCATGCTGACCTTGTTTTAGTTTTTGAAAGCGTCAACGAGAACTTGGAATTCTTCGTTGCTAAGGGTAATTCCCTTGCCCATCTTGGTGTGGTCTGGGCTCCACGTGCGGATATCGTACTTGGCTGGTGCCCCGTTAAAGCTCACACGATTAAGCTCCTTAGTCCACCCCTTATCATTCTCAGACAAGACCAAGAGTTTTTCTTCAATTTCAAATGAAAATTCTGCCATTTGCTTACCTCCACTCACTTTATTCGTTTTTTTCTATGAAGATTTCAGGATTTGGAAAAAAGTTATCCACAAAATTTCACCTTTCATGCTATAATTATTTTATCAAGAAACGAGGGAAATGACCATGATAAACTTTTTAGAAGCGGTAAAGCATCAGCTTCATCAGTTTGTGGAAACAGGTCACAGCAAACCTGTCCACCTAATGCAAAATCAGCTTATTAACGATATCTATCATGCTATTGATAATAAACAAATGGTCATGCTGACGTCTAATCAGAGGACCTATAAAGGCTACATCAATCGCTATGACAGCCAGCGACAAGCTATCTTTATCGAGCAGAACAAAGTTATTAGTATGATTGAACTCAATGAAATCACACGTCTAAAAATCATATCACAACGAGGTTAAGTTTATTAGTTAACCTCGTTTTATTTATCAGTTGACTAATACAAAAACGCTTGTTATAATAAGTTAACCATAAACTAAAGAAAGGTTAACTAAAATGACACAAAATCGTACATTGTCCCTAATTCTTCCAGCCTTTGGAGCTGCCATCATTGCTGCACTGGCTCAAATCATCATTCCGATCGGGGCAGTTCCCATTACGCTCCAGACTTTTGCTGTAGGACTTGTGGCCGCCATACTTAAACCAAGAGAGGCTACTCTTGCTGCTACCCTCTACCTTATCCTAGGGGCTATTGGTTTACCAGTTTTCGCAGGAGGTGGCGGTGGGCTTCAAGCCTTCTTTGGTCCCTCAGCTGGCTATCTGCTTGCCTATCCATTTTTTGCTCTTGTCACATCTGCACTGACTCATGCTAAGACTCCTATTTGGAAAATCTTTTTAGCTTTTGTTTTGGGAGATGCACTTGTCTTTGTCGGTGGAATCCTTAGCCTGCACTTTCTTGGAAAGATGGGATGGTCTGCAGCTGTGGCGGTCGGTTTAACCCCCTTCATCATCCCTGACCTTTTAAAAGGACTCATCGTCGCTTTGGTGACTAAGCCAGTTTTAAAAGCCCTTAAAAATCATAGTTACTTTAACTAAAGAAAAAGATTGAAGACTTTGTTCCTGCGAACAGAATCTTCAATCTTTTTTAGTTTACAAAATAAATATCATAGTGCTTTGAACAAGCTGGGTTGAAAGCACTGTGACAATTAGGACAAGCTACTACCTCTTGATACTCCTCAATCGTCATTTCATGCTGACAAACGCCACAGATAAGGACCTTATCCTGCTTGAGCTGACAAGGATAAGCTCGAAAGTTGTGGTCCTCTAAGCTATCATGACACTGATAACAAGCATAATATCTTTGACACTCGAAGCATTTTAGGGCAATAATATCGAGCTCTGTGTGATAATGCTGACACCTGCTCTCATTATCTACCAAGAGACCATATATTTTTCTCGTCATTAGGCACGAACAGTTTTACTTGAGCCGTCTTTTTGGTAGAGGTTAATCAAACCTTCTTTGGTTGAACGAATCATGTCACCAGGTTTAACTTCCTGTGGTACAGTAATAGTAAGAAGTTCCATTGGGTTTGGTGCACGGTCAATCTTATTACCATTTGAATCGTGAAGGTCTTTGATGTCACACTCGAAATGACGGAAGCCTGGTCCGTAGAATTCAACGTGGTCACCTTCGAGGATAACGTTACGTTGACGGATGGTAGCTGTCATAGTTGCTGGGTCAAAGTCAACGACTTCACCAACAAATTTGTATTGTGGAATCTTACGACGAGCACCAAAGAGTTGCTCGTTTTCTGTTGGGGTCTTGTAGTAGAAACCTGTTGCCAATTCACGTTGGGCAACCTTCCAAAGCTCATCAATCAAATCATCTTTGATGGCATAAAAGGCTTCTGCACTTTCCATGTAAGCGTCACAGGCCGCCTTGTAACAATTGGCAACTGTTGATACGTAATGGACAGATTTCATACGACCTTCGATTTTAAGACTATCAACACCATTATCGATAAGGTCTGGGATGTTTTCAATCATACACATGTCAACGGCTGACATTGAGTATTCTTCAGGAACTTCACCGCGAATACTCTTTCTCTCTTGACCGAATGGCATGTCGTAAAGGTCATATTTCCAACGGCATGACTGTGAACAACCACCACGGTTAGCATCACGGTCTGACATGTGGTTAGAAAGGGTACAGCGACCTGAGTATGAGATACACATAGCACCATGGACAAAGGCTTCAATTTCAAGGTCCGTACGTTTACGGATTTCAGCCAATTCTTCCATAGTAACCTCACGTGCTAGAACAACACGAGTCAAGCCATACTCTTTCCAAAAATGGAAGGTTTCAACGTTTGTCGCAGATGCTTGCGTTGACAAGTGGATGTTGAGTCCTGGAGCATAGGTTGAACAGATTTCAATCAAGGCTGGGTCAGATACGATAACGGCATCAAGTCCCATATCACGCAATTCACGGAACCATTCACCAGCACCTTTTTCATTTCCTTCATGGGTAACCATGTTCGAAGCAACGTGCACATCAACACCACGAGCGTGAGCGTATTCGATACCTTCACGAAGTTCATCCATAGTAAAGTTTCCGGCACGGCTACGCAAACCATAGGCTTGTCCACCAACGAAAACAGCATCTGCGCCGTAATTTACAGCGACTTTCAATTTTTCCAAAGTACCAGCAGGTACCAGTACCTCTGGGCGTTTTTTAGTTGTAGTCATAATTTCTCCAATTTGCAAGATTGTCGATTTTAGTTTTTAGTATAGCTCCTTCGTTCCCTGAAAATGGAAAACTCTCAAACGAAGGAGAAAGTATGTTTATTTTACACGGTCAGGTTCATAATCATAGAAACCTGTGTCCAAGCCACGGTTGGCTGGGTGTAATTTGTGAATAGCCTCATCAAAAAGAAAGGCTTGATCTTGTGAAAATTCTCCAGCCTCAATGAGGTCACGAGCCTTCACAAAATACTCAGTAATTTTTACGAAGTTTTCACCTGGACAATAAACACCGTCCAATTTCCAGTGGTCAAAACCATGTTCAACGAGTTCTGAAAGCTTAGTCATCATATCCAAGTCATTGTTAGCAAAGATATGTGTTCCATGTAAGTCTTCATAGACTGAGTAGTGAGAATCTGGATCACCAGGCTCAGAAAGGAAGAGGTCACGTTCTTTGGTAACAGCTTCATCTGTTTTGATAAAGTTGTAGTAATTTTGAAGAAGTGGTCGTTTTGAGTGGTGAATGATACTTGCACCGTAAACCAAAACTTCAGCTGGGATTTGAAGATTTTCAGCCATGATAAAGAGTTCCGCAGATGGAATCTCACGGGCCAAAACAGCTTCAGATGCTCCTGCCTGTTTGCCCCAGAAATTAATCTGACGGCTAGAGGTTACCATGGTTGAAGCATCATAAATCATTTTGAAGGGACGTTTGTCACGGTTACAGATGTAGAAAACTCCTGCATCACCAACCGTGATATAATCTGCCTTGATTTCTTCAAGAAAATCAAGATAGTCTGGAAGAGCATCCATCATACCTTGGTGCATGAGGGCATTAACTGCAACAGTTAATTCTCTACCTGACTCATGTACCAGCTCTGCAATCTTTCGCATTTCTGCGAATGAAAAAGGCTTGGGCAAACGAAGGCCAAAAGCTTTTTCGCCGATGTAAATACGATCTACGCCAAGTTCTAGGAGCTCACGTGCCTGCTCGTAGCTCTCAGCAGTCGCTGTAATCACTATTTTTTCCATAACTTACATTATAGCACAAATTGATTGATTTTTTTAGAACTTTTAGGTCTTATATAGCGTATTAAGATATTTTAAAATAGTTTTTGAATACTATAATTTTGATAAAAATCAAAAAAAGCTTTGCAATATAAAATATTTATGGTATTATAAATGAGATTCTAAATAGTGAAATACTGACTCAGTATTTTATCCTACACGAAACAGTGATTTAGATATTTTATATAGAAAGGAGGCAGACATGGCTGACAACTTACACCGTCAATTTGATCACATCGAAGATTTAGAGATGGAACGTCGTCAAACGACCAATTATCAAGACTATCAAGGGCTAAACAGTAATAGTATTAAGCTACAAGACATGATTTTCTTTGGACGTATCTCAAGCTTCTGTGTTTCAACAGTCCTAGTTGCCTTCCTTTTCTTGGTAGCACAGGTGGCTACCTTCTGGGCCTTCTTCTGGGCAATTACCATTAGCGTCATTGGTCAGTTAGGCATTTATGTCCTAATCGAATATCTCAAAGCACAAAAACGCTGACTAAGGAGTCAACGTTTTTTTTCGTTCTAAAAAAAGCCCAATGGGCTTTCTTTTTTAGTTTGCTTCTGCTGCTTCTTCAGAGATATCTTTGATATCAATGACGATATCATCAACGATAGCTTTTGTTTCTGCTTCAACATTAGCTTGCTCAGGAGTTACTTGAGCTGTTTTTTCCTTGATGAGTTCAAAGCTCTCTTTTGCAAAGTCGGCAACTTGAGCCGTTTTTTCTTGAACGGCTTTTGTCAAATCATCTGCAGTGATATCGCCATTTTCAAATTTTGTTTTGTATTCTTGGAAAGTATCGACTGCCAATTCTTTATAGTCGCTAGCTTTTTCCACCACTTGATTTTGGTAAGCTTTAGGATTTTCTTTGAATGAAGCGATTTCTTCATCAATACGTGCTTTAACTGCTTTACCTTTTTCAGTTGTGAAGAAATATGCTGCTGCAGCTCCAGAAGCTGCACCAATAATTAGGGTGTTTAGAAATTTACTCATGAAAAGACCTCCTTATTTTTTCTTGTCTTTTTTACCAAATAGTTTTGAAGCAACCTTACCGATAGCAAAGGCTGAGCCTGCTTTACCGACACTTGCTCCTGCTGCACTTGCCTTAGCACCGAGGTAACGAGCTTCGGTATTCAAGTCAGAAACACTTTCTGAAAGCTCAGCTACTGCTACAAAGAGAGGATCAATAGTTTGAACTTTTTCATTAACATCTTCAACCAAGACGTTAGCCTTAGCCAAAATTTCATTTGTTTGGTGAAGTGTTACGTTAATATCTGTACGAAGAACAGCAACTGTTTCTTCAACTTCTTTTACAACATGACGTGTGCGAAGTAGAGTTGGGATTAATGCGATTAGGAACGCAGCAAGTGCGATTGCGATAATAAGAAATGCAATTTCTGCCATAGTTTAAGACTCCTTTGACCTGCTTAAAAGGTTAACACAAAGAAACTGAATGTTTGACTCCTGCTTCTTATGACCTTTGTTATTATAATTATCATTTTATTATAACAAAGTCTGAACAGTATGACTAGCTTTTCATTTTATAATCTGCTTTTGGACGTTGTTTACGGAAATATAAGAGGGCAACTCCAAGGATAATGATGGCAATACTGACCCATTGTGAGACACGCAAGCCAGCAAACATGAGACTATCCGTACGCATGCCTTCAATGACAAAGCGTCCAAGACCATACCAGATTAAGTAAAATGAAGTCAAGTCTCCCTGTCGCAATCCCTTATTAAAACGTCGTAGTCCCAGCATAATGCTAAAACCAACTAGATTCCACAGGCTTTCATAAAGGAAGGTAGGTACACGGTAGCTTCCATCAATAAACATCTGTTGACGGATAAATTCTGGAAGATAATTGAGATGACTAACTGCTTTTCCGTAGGCCTCCTGATTGACAAAATTTCCCCAGCGACCGATACTCTGAGCTATCATGACCCCAGGAACCGCAATATCGAGAAAATCTAAAACCGCAATAGCATGACGTTTGGCGAACCAATAAAGGACAGCTGCACCAGCAATCAAGCCACCATAGATGGCAATTCCACCATTCCAAATCGCAAAAATTTCCGATGGATTTTGGCTGTAATAGGACCACTGGAAAATCACATAGTAGAGCCTAGCACCAACAATGGCTATAGGAAAGGCTAAGAGAATAAAATCTAAGATATGCTCAGGATCAATCCCCTTTTCAGGAGCCCAACGTTGAGCCAGATAAACTGCAAGTAAAAGACCAGATACAATACAGATGGCATACCAATGAATACTGATTGGACCAAGTCTTAGAGCGATTGGATCAATAGTAGCTAACATTAGTCTTCCCCATTCTTACTAATGAGGTTGGTCAAACGGTCCTCAAAGGTTTTAGTTGCATCAAATCCCATTTGCTTAGCACGATAGTTCATTGCTGCAGCTTCGATAACGACTGACACGTTACGTCCTGTCTTAACAGGAATGCGGACACGTGGAATCTTAACGCCCTGCAATTCAATCTCTTCATTGCCATTTCCAAGACGGTCAAAGATCTTGCCATTTTCATAATTCTCAAGATATATGGACAACTGAACTTGAGATGAATTACGGACGGCACTAGCTCCGTAAAGGCTCATAACATCAATGATACCAACTCCACGGATTTCAAGAAGATGGCGAAGAATTTCTGCAGGTTCCCCCCAGAGGGTTTCCTCATCCTTAGCATAGACATCTACACGGTCATCAGCAACTAGACGGTGGCCACGTTTCACCAACTCGAGCGCTGTCTCACTCTTACCGATACCAGAGTCTCCTTGAATAAGAACACCCATCCCGTAGATATCTACCAAAACACCATGGACACTAGTACGTTCAGCTAATTGAGAGTTGATATACCAAGACATGTCACCTGAAAGTGACGATGTGCTGTTTCGTCCTTGAAGAACTGCTACACCATTTTCCTTAGCAGCTCGAAGCATCTCTTCCGGAATCTCAAGACAACGCGACACGATAACAGCTGGAGTTTCCGCTTTAAACATATTAGTAAGAACAGAATAACGGTTATAGTCAGTCATGGTTTTAAGATAGGACCACTCCTTCATCCCAACCAATTGAAGTCGTTCCGGTGAATAAAAGTCAAAATAACCCGTCATTTCTAAACCAGGACGAGAGATATCAGCCGTTGTTATCTCTTTTTCCAAAAGCTCCTTATTCCCATAGACAACCTTGAGTTTAAGCCTGTCAACCAACATTTTAACGGTTACTGTCATGTTATTTCCTCCGATTATTTACTAATTTCATTGTAACATAAAAAGGTTTTCAATGCGGTTCTCAAAGTAAAAAAGACCCATGACTAGCACTAAATCCAATCATAGATCTTTTCTGTTATCGTTTACTCACCAGTTCCACTCGTCTTTTACAGGTTCAGCGTTTTTACGTTTTCTTCCATCCTTAAGTTTTATTTCGGGATAAATATCCTCTTTGTAAGGAAGGAGAAGGGCTAAAACCAAGTATAAGAAGATTCCAAACTGCGTTGAAATCATGAGAATAATAGCTAAGATACGAGCCAAAGTTAGATTCCAGCCAAACTTATCTGCCAAACCTGCAACAACACCGGCGACGAGTCTATTTTTTCGTATCTTATAAAAACGATTTGGCATGGTCTTCTTCTCCTATCATTTCGTTGATTTAATTATATGATTTTTTTAGACTAAAAAAATCAGCCCTAGGACTGATTTAGAAAAATGAGCTTACCTCGGCACAAACCGCAACCAAATTTCTGTGTATTGACACGGCGTTTGCGACGGTATGTGTGACCACAAGATTGGCACTGATAGAGGAAGTCATTTTCTTCCTGGTTTAGCATTTTGGGGGCATATCTTAGGCCATCTACCCTAGCTAGTAGGTCCTTGAAATCTCTATCCCCATGTTTGTAGCCCTTTCCTTGAAAATAAAGGTGGTAGTGACAGAGTTCATGACGGACAATTTTCCGAAAGGTCTCAAGACCATGTTCTTCATAGAGTTTTGGATTGAAATCTAAGTGTCCATCCTTGGGAAAGAAACGACCTCCAGTGGTCCTAAGGCGCTTGTTCCACAAGGCTTGATGCTTAAATTCCCAACCGAAGTCTTCGATAGAAACAGTCTTAACATAATCAGTTAGATTCACGTGGATTCACCAAGGAAAGATTAAGCTTTTCGTGTTCTAAGTCAATTTTTGACACCCATACGGTAACCAGATCTCCAACAGAAACTACCTGGCTTGGATGGTTGACGAAACTCTTACTCATCTCAGAGATGTGGATAAGACCATCCTCATGGACACCGATATCCACAAAGGCACCAAAGTCCACAACATTACGGACTGTTCCTTCAAGTTTTTGCCCCACCGACAAGTCTTTGAGCTCAAGAACATCCTGGCGAAGTACCGGTGCTTCAAAATCATCACGCAAGTCTCGACCTGGTTTCAAAAGGTCAGCAATGATATCTTTAAGGGTTTCCTGACCAAGCCCTAACTCCTCTGCTGTGTCTTTAAGATTAAGAGCCTTCAATTTTGCCTTAGCAGAGTCGTCCAAATCTGTGATGTCTAACTGCTTGAAGAGAGCTTTCACCGCTGGATAAGACTCTGGGTGGACTCCCGTATTATCCAAAATATTTTTAGCGTTTGGAATACGGAGGAAACCGGCAGCTTGTTCAAAGGCTTTGGCACCAAGACGTGGGACCTTCTTGATTTCAGCACGTGATGTAATCTCCCCATTTTCCTCACGGTAGGCAACAATATTTTCAGAGATAGTCTTGTTGAGACCTGAGACATGTGACAAGAGGGTACTACTTGCCGTATTGACATTGACACCAACCTGGTTAACCACGGTATCAACAACGAAATCAAGATTTTCAGAGAGTTTCTTCTGGCTAACATCATGCTGGTATTGGCCTACTCCGATTGATTTAGGGTCAATCTTTACCAATTCAGCCAGAGGGTCTTGAAGACGACGGGCAATAGAAATGGCAGAGCGTTTTTCGACCGTCAAGTCTGGGAACTCATGACGGGCCAACTCTGAAGCAGAGTAGACCGAGGCACCACTTTCATTGACAATAACATAAGAGGTCTCTGGGAAATCTTTGAGGACTTCTGCCACAAAGGCTTCACTTTCACGACTGGCTGTTCCATTTCCGATAGCAATAATCTCAATGGCATGCTCTTTGATGAGGTCAGCCAAGTCTTTCTTAGCTTGGGCAATCTTCGCTTGACTGGCTGGAGCAACTGGATAGATGACCTGAGTTGTAATAAGTTTCCCTGTTTGGTCCACCACGGCCAACTTAGCCCCTGTACGAAAGGCTGGATCAAATCCAAGTACCATCTTACCTTTAAGTGGTGAGACTAGGAGAAGACTTCGAAGATTTTGAGAGAAAAGATTAATGGCTCCATCTTCTGCTGCTTCAGTCAACTCGCTACGGATACGACGCTCCATAGCTGGAATGATTTTCTTCTTGAGAGATTGGTTGATGACTTCCTCGATATAATCATTTTTTTGTTTGAAACGGGCACTGTAAAAACGGTGCATTTTCTCAAGATTGTGCTTAAAAGCTACCTTGATAACGCCTAGTTTCTCACCACGGTTAAGAGCCAAAGTACGGTAACCTTGGAGTTTAGACACCTTATCCGCAAAATCATAGTAAATCTTGAAGGTTTCTTTTTCATCCAGAGATTGGTCCTTTAGGGTCGAAGTGATGTCACTGTTGTTCCAGATTTCGTTGTAGGTCCAAGAACGCAAGCTATTGTCCTCAGAAAAGGCTTCAACCAAAATATCCACAGCACCCGCAAGTGCCTTATCAGCTGTTGGGAAGGCTTCGGATGTCAGCTTTTCAGCTTCTTCTTTGAGGTTTGGACTATTTTGCAAGATAAAACGAGCCAGTGGAAAGAGACCTGCTTCACGGGCAATAGTCGCTTTAGTACGGCGTTTTTCCTTATAAGGAAGGTAGAGTTCCTCCACGTCTGCCAACTTTTCAGCCGCTTCAATGGCTGCCTTGAGTTGGTCAGTCAATTTGCCCTGAGCCTCAATCTTAGACAAAACCGTTTCCTTTCGGTCTTGGAGAGCTGTCAAAGACTTATCCATATCAATGATAGCCTTGATTTGCGTCTCATCCAGATTACCTGTTTTTTCCTTACGGTAACGGGCAATGAAGGGAATGGTATTACCTTCTGCGGTCAATTCCAAAACAGTTTCAACTTGTTGTTTTTTTAGGCTCAATTCCTGAGCCAATATCTCTAAATTTCGATTTTCCATAAGCTCTATTATACCACGATAGGGGTTAGGCTTGGGTAGAAAACCTTGTAGCTGAAGCGAGAAATTTTGAGCAAGAGGTAGTATAATAAGAAGGTAAACCTATTGTTAAGGGTATTTCTGTCAGAAATGACGCCCTTAGTATCTTTTGGCAACTGAACTCGGGCTATTTCTTTCGGAAAATAGATGCATCCTCCTAGAAGCTGAGCTTCTTCGTCTGATGCCCTAATTTTCTGTCAGAAATTGCGCCCTTAGTATCTTAATTAACTCGGAGGCTTTTTATGGCGGTTATTCAGAAAAAAACTAATGAACTTGAAAACATGATGGCATCTTTTGCGGCTATCCCTGATTTTGAGAAGGCGGGAACTGATCCTAAGAAGGACAAACGTCTTCAAGAAGATAAGAAGAAATAATAGTTATGGCTATTTTTCATCAACTACCAGATAGCGTTTTGCAGCTTCTGGCAGTTTTTCTATCTATTATTATCGAAGCCCTGCCCTTTGTTTTACTGGGAAGTATCCTATCTGGCTTTATCGAAATCTTCGTGACTCCTGAAAAGGTCCAAAACTTCCTGCCGAAAAACAAGGTCCTGGCTATTCTCTTTGGAACCCTAATCGGTTTTATTTTCCCTTCTTGTGAATGTGGGATTGTTCCCATTATCACGCGCTTTTTAGAGAAAAAAGTGCCTAGCTACACGGCTATTCCTTTCATGGCAACAGCTCCTATCATCAATCCAGTCGTTCTCTTTGCGACCTATACGGCCTTTGGAAACTCTTGGTACTACGTGATTTTACGTTTTCTTGGAGCTTTCTTGATTGCCATGATTTTGGGAATTCTGCTCGGCTTTGTAGTGGATGACCAGATTCTCAAGGACAAGCGTAAGGCTAGTCATGTTCATGATTATAGTGGTCTATCGGCTAGTAAGAAAATCTTTCAAGCCTTGGTTCATGCGGTGGATGAATTTTTCGACACTGGGCGTTACCTGATTTTCGGGAGCCTAGTGGCCGCAAGTATGCAGACCTACCTACCGACCCGAATCCTAACGACCATCGGTCATAATTCGGTGACAGCTATCCTCATCATGATGCTCCTGGCCTTTATCCTCTCACTTTGTTCTGAGGCGGATGCCTTTATCGGAGCTTCCTTGCTCTCTAGTTTTGGAGTGGCTCCAACGGTGGCCTTTCTCATCATCGGTCCAATGGTTGATATTAAGAACTTGATCATGATGAAACACCAGTTTAAGACTCGCTTTGTTGGGCTCTTTGTGGGAACCGCAAGTCTGGTAACAATCATTTACTGTTTGGTATTGGGGGTGATTTAATGTTACGTTTTCTCATCTTATCTGGTTATTTTGAGCTCGTCATGTACTTGCAAGTTTCTGGCAAGCTCAACCAGTATATTAATATCCACTACTCCTACCTGGCCTACATTTCTATGGTGCTTTCCTTCATCCTCGCTGTGGTTCAACTCATCGTTTGGATGAAGCAAATGAAGGTTCACACGCATTTGTCAGGTCGAGTGGCCAAGGTAGCCAGCATCGTCCTCTTGGCCTTTCCAGTTCTCACTGGGCTCTTGGTGCCAACGGTGACCCTGGATGCCAATACTGTATCAGCTAAAGGTTATCATTTTCCACTGGCGGCAGGGAGCGATCCTAACCAGGCCGACCAAGAGGGAACGACCATACAGTACTTGAAGCCGGATACCAGCTCCTACTTCACCTCCTCAGCTTATGAGAAGGAAATGACCAAGGAGCTAGCCAAGTACAAAGGACGTGAGACCATCCAGATTACCACGGAAAATTACATGGAAGTCATGGAGCTCATCTACCTCTATCCTAACGATTTCGTGGGCAAGAAGGTCACCTATACCGGCTTTGTTTACAATGACCCACAGACCGAGGGCTATCAATTCATCTTCCGTTTCGGTATTATCCACTGTATCGCCGACTCAGGCGTTTACGGACTGGCGACGACCGGAAGCGACCAAACCTTTAAGGATAATACCTGGGTAACAGTCACCGGTACTATCACTGTGGATTATTATCAAAATCTTAAACAGAGTCTACCTATCCTTAATTTGACTGAGATTAAAGAGGTTAGTCAACCCGACAATCCTTATGTTTATCGCGTATTTTAAAAAGCCAAGTTCAGTTGAACTGGGCTTTTTCTTCTTGTGCTAAATGGATTTGTCTAGGCTTCTTTTGCTAGGGCTTCTGCTTTTTCAAGGGCTTGGCCCGTCGAGTCGCAGATATTATCTGGACCGATAGTCTGGATGAAGCCTGATTTTTCGAGAACTCGGTAGGGTTGGGGGTTAACGTGAGAAAGAAGCAAGGTCATGCCTCGTTTTTGGCAGATAGCAAGAGTTTCCTCAAGGGCATCCAGACCTGAGATATCCATGGCTGGAACGTTGCGCATGCGTAGGATAAGGACATTCTTACCATCGTCATTGATAACATTCAGGAAATTATTGGCTGCACCAAAGAAGAGGGCACCGAAGATTTCATATACGACTGCATTTTTAGGGACTTGTTTCAAGTCGCTGTCCTCAGACAATATAGGATCTTCTAGATTCTCCTTGTCAACCCACTGACGGACCTGGGCTACGTCCGACATCCGTTTGAGGAAAAGGAAGGCTGCCAGGACCATACCGAATTCAATAGCGATTACTAGGTCAAAGAAAACTGTTAAGATAAAGGTTACTATAAGGACTGCTAGGTCACTCTTAGGCGCACGTTGAATCATACGAACGACAGTACGCCAACCGCTCATGTTATAACCGACAATCATAAGAATTGAGGCCAAACAGGTCATAGGAATCAATGAGGCATAAGGCATGAGAAAGAGTAAAATCAGAAGCAAGGTGAGGGCATGGACCATCCCCGCTACTGGTGTTCGTCCTCCATTTTTGACATTGGCTGCGGTACGGGCGATGGCACCTGTTGCAGGAATACCGCCAAAGAGGGCTGACATGATATTCCCAACACCTTGACCAATCAATTCCGCGTTAGAGCGGTGATTACCACCAATCATCCCGTCTGAAACAACGCAGGAAAGTAGGGATTCGATGGCTGCTAGTATGGCAATGGTGAAGGCTGGCGACATCATTTGACGAATCAAAGAAAATGATAGGTCAGGAACTGTGAAACTCGGAAGTCCTGCTTTGATGGTGTAAAGGTCACCGATGGTTTTGACTGGTAGATGACCAAAAGCTACGATGGCTGTGGTTACAAAGATGGCAACCAGGGATCCTGGAATTTTCTGAGATAGACGTGGCCAAAAGATTTGAATGACTAGGGCCAAGATACCAATTGCAAGTGTCGGCCAACTAATACTTGAAAGATGCTTCCCATAAGCTAGGAGTTTTTCTAAGAACTCAGCTGGCACCGACTTCATCTCAAGGCCTAGGAAATCTTTAACCTGTCCAGCCACAATCCCAACAGCTATCCCCAAGGTAAAACCGAGTGTGATGGTTTTTGGAATGAACTTAATCAAATCACCAAAACGCAGGAGGCCCATGGCAATAAGCATGAGCCCTGCCATAAGCGTAGCAAGTGTCAAACCAGCCATACCATACTGGGCAATGATGCCATAGATAATGACAACGAAGGCTGCAGTCGGTCCACCAATCTGAACCCGACTACCTCCCAAAAACGAAATAAAAAAGCCTGCAACTACTGCTGTGTAAAGACCTTGTTCGGGATTGACACCAGAGGCAATGGCAAGGGCAATCGACAAGGGGAGAGCAATGATAGCCACGATGACTCCTGCGATTAAGTCCTTAAGAAACTGACCCTTAGAATAATTCCTGATGGTGGTAAAAAATTTAGGTGTGATATATTTTAAAGCGTCCATTTTTTCCTCCTTACTACTATCCTAAAACTCTTTAACTCAGTGAAATAACTCTTTTTCAATGAGTGTCAGACGCTTATCAATTTTACACTCTTATGATAGCACAGGAAAAGCCCATTTTCTAGGGGATTGAGGAATTTAGAGATATTATTTCTAGAATTTTTAAACTTTCTTAGTTTAGAATTGAAGGCTTCAAAAAAAACAAGTCCAGACATATGGACTTGCTTTAAATTTTCTTTGATGGATAAATTCCTCTTGAACTACCAACTTGTTGGCAAGGAAATCGGAATGTTAAGCTTCACCTTCATCTTGCTATTGGTAACAGTGGCTTGGTCAATTTCGTAGCCGATTTCAGGAAGCTTGAGCTGAATCTGGTTGTTAACCATGCTAACACCACTGCTAGACTGGGCAATGCTCTTCTTGAGGTAAGGCATAACCAGTGATTTTGGAACAGGGAGGCGACCCAGGTGGGCACCTGCCAAATCTAGTAGGATGACTTCCTTGTTAGTGCTGACCGTAAAATCAAGGCTAAATGTTGAATCGATAGGTCCAAGAGATACGGGAACCTTAGCTGTTAGATAGGAATCATTCAACTCTACGGTACTGTTTTGCAAGGTCTCGTCATTAGAATCAGCTATGCTTGCTTTTAGGATTTGACGAAACTGATTACTATCAAGGTTAATCTCGGTTGAAATGCCACCTGATGATAGGGATGCCCCACCAATACCAGCCTGGGCTAAATCAACAAGAGATGTTTGTGTTGATACATTTTTTAATTGGTCTTGACTGTCGATCTTGTCCGGAATAAGTAAAGCCACCACTGCAAAAAAGAGCACAATGACGAGGACAATGAGTCGTTTAAACCATTTCCACATAGGGATACCTCATTTCAATTTTTCACTTTTGACGTCTATTGTACTGTAATCAAGGGAAAAAAGCGAGTTAGAACTGGACATTCTTTCATATTTTCTTAATCCAAGAGGTAGCCTTCAAGAGCTTCATAGACCTTTAAGTAAGCATTAGCATATAGGTGAACGCCGTCATAGGTATGCTCTGCTTTCTGCTCTTTTCTATCATCGACCAGCTCAGCATTACAATTAATGAAGTGGCAGCCATAGGTTTTAGCGATTTCCTCAAGAGTCTTATTACAACGGTCAAGATTTTCAGGTGTCCGCAGTTTCATCCACTGGATAGATGCTGATGTCTGCCAAGGCAGATGAAGATTGGCTGGATAAAAAGCCATCAGGTAAATCTTAGTATGTGGCAATATAGCTAGGGTTTGCTCCAGAATTTGTCTGATATTTGCCGTCATATGTTGGAACCACTGGTCTCCATAAGTCTCCTCGGTCATATCATTAGTACCGATATTGATGAAAACCTTGGCTGGTTGCAAATCCAAAAGCAGGGGATGGATATGTTGGAGAAATTCATCCGTATTCAAACCACTGATGCCTCGATTGTAGATGATATCGTCGATACCTCTACTCCTAGCAATTTCACAAATGGGAAAAAGCTCCATGAGAGAGGAACCAGTGAAGAGCATCTGCCCCTTGATGGCGACCTCATTTAAGTACTGGTAGTTTTTAAGTTTGATTTCTTTTAATTCATCCATGATAACTTTCTTCTATTATTATCTAAATGAGTGAGAAGGCAAAAAGTAGCCCGGCAATCGTATTGGACAAGGTGTGGATAAGGACACTAGGAAGGATGGAGCCGTTTGCTTTCTGCTCATTGATAGCACCAAAAACGAAAGCTATGAGACTAATAAAGGCAAAAATAGCCATAGCTTTTAGGGTGCCAGTTTGTTGGATAAACATAAGCGCATGGATGAGCCCAAATAATAAGGACTGGACGAGATTAGCCCCTAGAAATCCTAGTTTACTTTGCAACCTTTTCAAAAGAAAACCTCTAAAGAATATTTCTTCTGGCAAGGCAGTCCCTAAGAAAGCATAGGCTAGAATAGCAGGAAGGGCCCCAATTCCCTTTCCAGAAAAATCTGCTGTGGCCGTTTTGCTAGAGTCAAACCAACTAAAGACCACAATCGAAAAAAGAGTAAAAAGTAGGGTAAAACCAAAAATCGTCTGTACTAATCGTCCTTTCTGCTGGGTTTGAACTTGCTTCAAACCAATCCAGTCAAAGAAACCAGTCTTTTTTCTACTCCATATCAACCAAATGATAAAAGGAATGAAAGAAACTATGAGAAGTTCCAGAATACCACTCATCAGTTTAGACATAAATAGGGTCATGAGTTTGTCCTCCATTTCTAATCAAAAGATAGCTTTGACCTTTTGAAAGCGATTACCTTTACACCTTGATTATACTACTTTTAGGAGAGCAAAAAACATATTACCAGTCTTGCCACATTTCTTTGGCACGAATCACACGGTCTTTCCTATACTCGATATGGTAAACACGCAAGCCACCAATCCAATCGTCCTTCAGTGTGTACTCAACACTTCCTTGAACATCATCGCCCAAGCCCAAGAGCTTCTCTACTTCTTCTCTCGTCATGCCCTCAAGCTGATACTGGCGGTGAAAACTCCACATGAGTTTATGGCGCATGAAATCTGGTGTATGAGCCCATTTTAGGGGAGTAAATACCCGATCACGAGGGACAATGATTGCAAAAATGAACCAGACAAATGATTTCAGTGATTAGCCACCAGGCTTTTCGCCTCTTACGTCTGGTTTCTGGGGTCAGGTATTCCATAGGCCTACCTGATCTCCTCTTGCTTCCAATGCTCGTCCAAAGTGACTATGTGCTCTTTAGAAAAGCGAAAAAGAATATCTTTGGCAACTTGTTGAGACACCCGTGCAACATTGGTCAATTCTAATCCTAGCTCAGGTGTGTCGTGCTCTAAGCGATACTTGCCATCCTCGTATTCAACAAAGATAAAGCTCATTGACCTTTTATTTCCATAAGTGAGATAGAGACTACCGTAGGATACTGGGAGTTGCACTAGGGCATCCCAGATATCACTGTCACTTGGGTCTGAAATCGTCTCGTAGTTCACCTCATCAGCTGTCGAAATACGCATGACAAGGCCTTCTATTGCTTTCCTCTTAGGTTCTAGCCACTTAAATAAATGCATCGTTTTCCTCCTTTAGATAACTATTCCTTTTTGCCTGAGATTGTCCAGACATTCCTGTAAATAGGCATCATCATGCTCTGGGTAAATGATAGCTGGTAGCTTCTCCACTTCAAGCTCATCGTAGGCTGGCATCTGCTTGCCTCGATACTCCTTGTCTAACCACTCGGGGCTGACACGATAGCCACGTTCCATCATTTCTTGCATAATAAGCTCATGGTATTTAAACAAGCGATAGGGTGAATAATCAAAAACATAGTTAACCGTAGCATGTTTTCGTTGCCATCCCTTACCACGAAGGGCACAACATTCTCGGTGCTGCCCTAATAATTGCTGTCGGGGCAGTTTTGAAATCAGCTCTTGATGCCACAGTCTCATTTTAGACCTCCATTAATTAAGGTTGACTCCTCCAGATAGCGATTAGGGTACTTGATGAGGAGCTCTTTGACAGATGCCACCAAACACGTCTGAGGAATTCGACCTGCCGCATAGCTATCCAGTTGGGCCATAAACATTTCCTTTTCGCTGGCAGTCGCTTTTTTCTTAAAATAACCCCAGATATGTTGGAAGGCATTGACGACTTGACCAGGATTTTCAGGAAGATTCAGGGCTTGATCAATGTAGGCCTGAACCTGATTCAAACTAACCTCATCATTCTTGAGATAGTTACGGATTTCTAAGTAAATCTTGTTTGAATGGCTGAGCACCAGGTACTTATTGGCTGCCCAAAGTCGCTCGCACTGGCGACATGGATTAATTGTTGTCATTAGGGAACTTCCTTAATAGCTTTTTTATCAGTATAGCATAGTTTAAACGGGGATAATAGAGGATGATCTTGCTAGTGAGGAGTCATTTTTCTAAGGATAGTTGCATCTATTTTCAGAAAAGGTTTTACTTGTTTTATTCGTAAACGTTTGCTATACTTAAGCTATCAAAGAAAGGAAATAAACCTATGACATTATCAAAAAAACTCACACTTTCTCTTACATCTATGGCAGTTCTTGGTCTTTTAGTAGCCTGCTCAAACCAGAATACTCAAACATCTAATAGCTCTAGCTCTACTAGCACCCAACAAAGTTCAAGTGTGGCTTCATCTTCAGCTTCTACACAGACTGAAGGGCTAGATGGTACCTACACAGGGACTCATGAAAATGATAGTATTACTCTTACCATCTCTGGAAATACTGGAACTTGGGAAGAGGTTGATGCAGATGGCGAGAAGGAAAGCAATTCTGTAACTGTTGACACTGACAATCAAAGTCTAACGGTTGGGGATGATCTCAAACACTATAAACTCGACGGTAATCAGTTGACTATTGAAGATGATGACCTTGGTCTAAATGATACCATTGTCTTAACAAAATAATATCAGATACCTTAGCTAAACCAATCTCTGGAATTTAGCTAAGGTTTTTTTATGTTATACTATTTACAGAAAGAAAACGGATACAAACAGGAGGTTGATGATGACTCAAAGACGATTATGGTTGACGCTATTTGTTATTTCAATTATTGTAACTCTTATTGGTCTCGGATTTTCTGTATATAATTATTACATCTTCGATAAACCTTTTATGACTACCACTACAAAAGGTATGCTAGCTGCATTTTTCCTGTGTGCGACAATGGTTGCCATTAGTCTATCCAAGTCAAATAAGAAGTAAAGATAAGAAAGAGGTATAAGTTTGCAGACTTATACCTCTTTTGATATAACATTACTTAATTTTGTGTTTGTTCATTTTTTCTTCAAAAATAGCTGTCATGATTTTACGCAACTCTTCTC
>NZ_CAUUKN010000023.1:0-24560 GCF_963545685.1 uncultured Streptococcus sp.
TCTTTGCTTTTATTATCCACCGCTTCTTCAGTTTAAAATATCTCGGGCTTAATTTTGCTGATTTGACCTTTCCGCTTTATTTTATTGAAGTCATTGCTGTATCAGCTCGTTTTTTTACCCATAGTTTTCTGCCATACATCACCATCTTATTATCACTAGCAGCTATTATTATCACGATTCAGATGCTGAGAAAAACACAATCCTTTAAATTTAAACGTTTCCTTAAGTTTTTCTGGCGCATCAGTTTCTTTATTACTAGTCTTTTCTATTTAGGAACTGTGATTCTCATTTTTATCATCTCTTAAAACAAGAAAACTCAGCATGTTTTAGTAAGCTGAGTTTTTTTACATTAAACTATAAAAAAGCAGACAATCAGGCCTGCTAAATTTTTCGATATTAAGGGAAGACCTGAGTCATTCGTCCAGTATCTACATCGTAAACCGCACCAGAGATGATAACATCCTTAGGAATAAGTGGCGACTGACGAAGAATAGCCATATCTTCACGAACACTCTCTTCTACGTCTGTAAATGGAAGAAAATCTTGATCAGATACGTCGACGCCAAGTTCTTTATAAAGATAGGCCGTAAACTCATCGTTCTTAAAGGTCTGAGCACCACAATCTGTATGGTGAAGAACTACGATTTCACGTGTCCCCATCTGTTGTTGGGAAATGACCAAAGAACGAATCATATCTTCCGTCACACGACCACCCGCATTACGCAAAATATGAGCGTCACCTAGTGCCAACCCTAGGGCCTGGGCAACGTGAAGGCGTGAATCCATACAAGTCACAATAGCCACTTTAGTCTTAGGTTTCAAGGGAAGATGGGCTGTCCCGTGGAGGTCAACATAGGCTTTGTTGGCATGGAGAAAGTTTTCAAAATAAGACATAATAACTCACTTTCTAATGGAGAAAATAATTTGACATTCAAATTACCTACAGTCTATCTTATCATCTTTTTCTTAACTTGTCAGCTATCAACTTCTGTAAGTAAAAAAGAGAGTCGTACCTATCAAGGTTACTCTCCTTTATTTTATGAACGTTTTGGTAAGTATCTATTAAGTAAGCCTGCGAAGGTTTGAAGGTTGAGACTTTGAACGTAAATCTCTCCAGTTCCTCTGAAGGTATTAACCACACCTTCGCCTGTTCCGATAGACTGCCAGAAACCATTTTCCAAATGAATATTGTAATCAAGAGTCTGGCTCCAAGCAACAACATGGGCATTGTCAATAGTCACTTCTTGATTGTTTAGCTCAATTTTTTTAATAGAGCCGTAAGCATTGGCCAAGAGAGTCCCTTGCCCTTGGGTCGTCATGATGAAGAATCCTCCCTGGCCACCAAAGAGAGCCTTACCAATCGATTGAGTTTCCATTGTATAGTAAGCTGTACCATCAAGTGCAAGGAAGGCGCCATCGTTCAATCGATACTGCTTTTCGCCCAAATACAGTGGTACAACCTGACCTGGTGAATCGGGTGCCAATGCTAGGTAAGCATTATTAGACTGGGCAAATACCTGGGTAATAAAGGTACTTTCACCCGAAACCATTGACCGTCCAACTGCTTTTACAAAGCGTCCTACACCAGAACCACTTGCGTTTAATTTGGTGTTGAGGATCACATTAGGTGTATGGTAGACCATACTGCCACGTTGGATAAAAACCGTTTCACCCTGATTAAGAGTTAACTCTACCAGCGGGAATTGCATATTGCTGTCTGTGAAAAATTGCATCATAAATACCTCCCTATTCTTAAGAAAAGTATAGCATCGAATAGGCGTTTTTGCAAGCGCTTACAATATATCGCTTTGAGCTAGATTTTTAAGAAAAGACTTTTTTGAGTACTTCGCCTACCGTCGTGACCCCAATGACCTGGATCCCTTCTGGAATCTTCATGCCATGAAGCGAATTTTTAGGAGCATAAATCTTAGTAAAACCTAGTTTAGCGGCTTCATTGATACGCTGCTCAATACGAGTCACACGACGAATCTCTCCGGTCAATCCAATTTCTCCTATGAAGGCTTCTTGTGGATTGGTTGGAAGCTCCTTATAACTGGAAGCGATCGCAACGGCAACGGCAAGGTCAATAGCTGGCTCGTTCAATTTGACACCACCAGCTGATTTGAGATAGGCATCTTGATTTTGGAGAAGAAGGCCACAACGTTTCTCTAAAACAGCCATGATAAGGCTGACCCGGTTAAAGTCCAGTCCCGTCGTTGTCCGTTTTGCATTACCAAAGACGGTCGGTGTCACCAAAGCTTGAACCTCAGCTAGGATAGGTCGACTCCCTTCCATTGTGACAACAATGGCAGAACCTGTGGCACCATCAAGACGTTCTTCTAAGAAAACTTGGCTAGGATTTAGCACCTCTACCAGACCACCCGACTGCATTTCAAAAATCCCAATCTCATTGGTTGAACCAAAACGGTTTTTAACTGCCCGCAGAATACGGAAGGTATGATGACGTTCCCCCTCAAAATAGAGCACAGTATCCACCATGTGTTCCAACATACGTGGCCCAGCCAGTTGTCCCTCCTTAGTCACATGCCCAACAATAAAAGTGGCTATGTTATTGGTTTTGGCAATCTGCATGAGTTCGGCAGTGACTTCACGAACCTGAGAAACAGATCCTTGAACAGCAGAAATCTCCGGGCTCATGATGGTCTGAATAGAGTCAATAATGAGGAAATCGGGTTTTATGGCCTCTACTTGACTACGGACTGCTTGCATATTGGTCTCAGCATATAGATAAAATTCGTTATCAATATCACCTAAACGCTCGCTACGCAACTTAATTTGTTCCGCAGATTCTTCTCCAGATACATAGAGGACAGTCCCCTTGTTAGCCAGCTGTGTAGACACCTGCAAGAGGAGGGTCGATTTCCCTATTCCTGGATCTCCTCCAATAAGAACCAAACTACCCGGAACCACACCGCCACCCAAAACACGGTTAAACTCGTCCATATCAGTTTTTATGCGGGCATAATTAATTGAAGAGACTTCTTTTAATTTAGTGGGTTTGGACTTTTCACCCGTCAAACTGACACGGGCATTTTTAACCTCCTGCACCTCAACTTCTTCCTCAAAAGAAGACCAAGAAGAACAATTGGGACAGCGCCCTAGATATTTGGGTGAATTGTAGCCACATTCTCTACAAACAAAAGTTGATTTTTTCTTAGCTATAATAATTCTCCTTCTACGGTTACTCCGACAGAATGCCACTTATACAATGTATTTTGAAATTTCTTCTGGTTGGCAACTCCGACAGCAGACAAATCGACAGAAACCTGATAATTCTCCTTGACAGCTGCCAAAACGGAAGCCTTGACACATCCATTGCCATCTACCCCTATAAACTCTAAGCTTTTAGCACCATTTCTCTCTAAAAACTCTTTTAAATCTGGATTAGTAAAGCAAGAAGCTCGACGCTTCTCAAAGATACGAGGAGATACAACCAGCAAGTCGGTCGCAAATTTCTTCTTTCTATCTTTTCTCTCCCAGAAAAAACGATTAAGAATATAGATAACTCGGTCGCTGGGATAGGTAGCAATTTTGTCATTTACCGCTGCAGTCAGTTCTTCATGATATGCTTTTCCTACAGCAACATAATCTGATTGCATGTCTACAACTAATAGATAGTCTGCCATTTTTTTCTATTTCCCGGTAGACCCAAATCCACCAGTTCGAACGCCGTCTGCTTCGTCTCCATCAACAATCAAGAAGGGCATAAAGACACCTTGAACGATGCGCTCGCCAACTTCAAGAGTCACAGGCTGGTCAGTAATATTTTTCATCTGGGCGAAGATTTGTCCTTCATTTCCGGGATTTCCATAGTAATCGCCATCAATAACGCCAACTGAGTTGATTAAGACCAGACCTTTTTTACGAGGGTTAGAGGAACGGTCATAGAGATAGAGGACCTCACCAGGTTGCATGTAAGCCTTAACACCTGTTGGGACGAGAACAATTTCTCCAGGAGCAATTACAGTATTCTCCGCAACCTTTAAGTCATAGCCAGCCGCATGGGCAGTCTCCCGCTTTGGAAGTAAGTCCTGATTGTTATAGGTTGATACAAGTTCAAATCCACGAATTTTAGTCATTATTTTTCCTTTCAATACATCAGTTCACTAATTCTTGTAAAATCAGACACACTGAATTTAAGAAGAATATTTTTTAAATCTATCCTATTATAATCTATTCGAAATAAGATGACAAAAGTAATAGTCTAATCGTATTCTCATCAAATGAAGATTGACTTTTGACTAGGAAAACGCTAACATAATACTAGATATAATACTTTTAAGGAGAATTGTCATGAAATTCATCGGACTTGTTGGTACGAATTCAAAACGTTCAACTAATAGACAATTATTGCAATATATTCAGAAGCATTTTGCAGATAAGGCAGAAATTGAACTTGTAGAAATCAAAGATCTTCCTGTCTTTAACAAACCTGCTAATAAGCAATTGCCAGAAAGTGCACTAGAAATCGTTAAGAAAATCGATGAAGCTGACGGTGTCATCATTGGAACTCCTGAGTATGACCACTCAATTCCAGCTGTTCTCATGAATGCTTTAGCTTGGGTCTCATACGGTGTCTTCCCACTTTTGAATAAGCCTGTTATGATCACAGGGGCATCTTATGGAACTCTAGGGGCTTCTCGTGCACAGCTACAACTTCGTCAAATTTTGAATGCTCCAGAAATCAAAGCTAATGTGCTTCCAGACGAATTCTTGCTCTCACATTCCCTTCAAGCTTTTGATAGCAACGGCGATTTAGTTGACCTTGATGTCATCAAAAAATTAGATGCTATTTTCGATGACTTCCGTCTCTACGTTAAAATTACTGGTAAACTCTCACATGCTACAGAGTTGCTACATAAAGAAGCTGAAGACTTTGACTGGGAAAGCCTATAAGACAGGAGAATATAAACTATGAAATTTGTTGGACTCGTTGGAGCAAATTATGATCAATCATATAATCGTAAACTGCTCGAATTTATCAGAAGACATTTTAAAATTAAATTTGAACTTGAAGTTTTAGAAATCGATGAAGTCCCTATGTTTAATCAAGATGAAAAATGGGATGAAAGTTTCCAACTTCGCTTACTTAATAACAAAATTACACGCGCTGATGGTGTTATCATTGCTACACCTGAGCACAACCACACTATCTCTGCAGCACTTAAGTCAGTATTAGAATGGCTCTCATTCGAAGTGCACCCATTTGAAAACAAGCCTGTTATGATTGTTGGTGCTTCTTACTACGACCAAGGAACTTCACGTGCCCAAGTGCATTTGCGTAAAATCCTTGAAGCACCTGGCGTCAACGCTTATACTCTTCCAGGTAATGAATTCTTGCTTGGCAAGGCCAAAGAAGCCTTTGACCTTGAGGGTAATATTACCAATGAAGGTACTATTAACTTCCTTGAACAATGCTTAGATAATTTCATCCAATATGTAGGAGTGGTTTCTAAATTGAAAAAACCAAAACCAATTGAACCAGAAGACTTGGATTGTAACAAACCAATCGCTACGACTATTACAGAAGTCGACCCTGATGACCCAGAATGGGTCGAAAAAGTAGCTGAACTCACAGGCGCAGTTTCCGGCGACACTTATGTTAAACTAGATCACGGTATTTTGACGGTTAACCAAATTGACATGTTCCTCAAGGCCATGCCATTTGAACTAACCTATGCCGATGATAACAACCAGTTCCTCTACTACAATAATGCCCATCAAGATCCTGATACCATGTTTGCTAAACGTGTGCCACCTCAATCAGGTAGCCGTATGTCGACTGTTCACGGCTCACTTCCACCAGCTCGTATGAAAAATGTGGAATGGGTTATCGGTACCCTTCGTAACGGCAACCAAGAATATGTGCGTACAATTGTTCCTGGTTCACCTGAAGGGGTTATCAACACGCATAACTATCAGGCTATGTACTATGATGATGGTTCTTATGCAGGAATCAATGAAATCGTCTTTAACTTTAAACCATGGCTTGACTGGTATCTCGAAACAACTGGTCAACGCCTAGTCGGAGGAAGTGGTCCTTTTGCACCGGCTGCAGCTAGTCATGGCGGTAGCGACGCAACATCTGGAGCATCAGATGCTGGCGGTCACGGTGGCGATGCAGCTCCAGCCGCAGATGCTACATCTGGAGCATCCTCACATTAAGACTTGGAAAAGTTGGGACAACTGTCCTGACTTTTTTTATGGTCATCTTAGATTAACATTCACCCGAGCATGTGTATCTATTCATGCTCCATGTCACACTACTTAGAGGTAAACTTATGTCTCAATTCCAAGAAAAAGTTTTTGCTGCTTGCGCTAAAAAAGAAGCTCTCTTCAATGAAAGCCTTGGCCGCTATGCCTTACGTTCCATGCTTGCAGGAGCATATCTCACCATGTCAACGGCTGTAGGAATTATTGGTGCGGATGTTATCGCTACCGGTATTCCAGCCCTTTCCCGCTTCGTCTTTGCTTTTATCTTTGCCATCGGACTGGTCTTCGTGCTCATTTTCAATGGAGAGTTAGCTACTTCAAACATGATGTTCCTAAGCAGTGGTGCCTATTATGGAAAAATCAAGTGGAGTAAGGCCTGCACCATCCTCCTTTACTGTACCTTCTTTAATTTTGTTGGTGCCCTCATCTTGGCCTGGTTCTTCAACCAATCCTTCTCTTTCAATCATCTGACAGATAAGAGTTTCTTGGTAACTGCTGTCTCAACTAAGCTTGGAAAAACAGACTGGATGAACTTTACTGAAGGTATTACTGCTAATATGTTCGTTAACCTTGCCATCTTGGGCTATATGCTCCTCAAAGAAGAGTCTGCCAAGATTTTCATTGCTCTATCAGCCATTTTTATGTTTGTCTTTTTGGTGAATGAACACTTGATTGCAAACTTTGCATCTTTCATGTTGCTCGGTTTCAACGGTGTCCGTGCTGCTGTGGACAATTTCACATTAGCAAATATTCTACGTCAGTGGATAGTCGTTTTCTTCGGTAACTGGATTGGTGGAGGACTTTTCATTGGTTTGGCTTATGCTTGGCTCAATAAAACCAAAACACCTCACATTGATTAGGAGACTACATGCGTCAAAAAATATTTATCAAGCAAACCTGCCGAGCTCTCCTACTGTATTTTATATGCCTAACCATTGCAGTTGCGATTGATTTAATCTTTTTTAAAGTCAAAAACATGTACCATACACCTGCTTTGGCAGCTATCTTTTCGGGCTGGGTTTATTTAGGGCTAATCCATAAGACCAAGCAATTTGGGGCTATTACCTGCCTTGGTCTCTTCATGTCCCTCTTCTTCTTTGCCTCTGGTCACTTTGTGCTAACCTTCCTTCCAAGTTTGCTGGTCGGCCTTGGCGCTGATTTACTTGCCAAGAAAGGCAACTATGAAAATGATAAACTAAATCTACTCTCCTATATGGTCTTTTCTCTAGGAAACTTGGCACCTATAGTGACCATGTGGCTGACTCCTAAAGCCTACAGTGCACAACTCTTAGCCAAAGGCAAAACACAAGATTATGTAGACCAAGTTATGGTTCCATTCACAGCCAATCATGCTCTAATCCTAATTGGCGGAACTCTTATGGCTGCTCTCATTGGAGGCTACATTGCCAAAAATTGGCTAAAAAATAAATAGCCATCAGTCTTCCTAACAGAGCGTACAAGACAAACACGCTTTTCTTATGTTATAATGAGAAAGAATATAGTCTTTTTCTGCTTTGTTAGAAAGGACCTAAAGGGAGACCGAATGATGAAAAAACAAAAAATCGCTGTCTTGGGCCCTGGTTCTTGGGGAACTGCTCTCGCTCAGGTACTCAACGACAACGGACACGAGGTCCGTATTTGGGGAAACATCCCTGAACAAATTGATGAAATCAACGAAAAACACACCAATACCCGTTATTTCAAAGATGTGGTTTTGGATGAAAACATTAAAGCCTACAAAGAGCTATCTGAAGCCCTAGATGGTGTTAATGCTATCCTCTTCGTCGTTCCAACTAAGGTCACTCGCTTAGTTGCTAAGCAAGTTGCTGAACTTTTGGACCACAAAGTTGTTATCATGCATGCTTCAAAAGGTTTGGAACCAGGAACTCACGAACGCCTCTCAACAATCCTTGAAGAAGAGATTCCTGCGGAAATGCGAAGTGAGATTGTCGTTGTATCTGGTCCAAGTCATGCTGAAGAAACTATTGTTCGTGATATCACCTTGATTACAGCAGCATCTAAGGACCTTGAAGCGGCAAGCTATGTCCAAAGTATTTTCAGTAATAGCTATTTCCGTCTTTACACCAACTCTGATGTGATTGGTGTTGAAACAGCTGGTGCCCTTAAAAACATTATCGCAGTCGGTGCTGGCGCTCTCCATGGTATGGGCTATGGAGACAATGCTAAGGCAGCCGTAATTACTCGAGGACTGGCAGAAATTACTCGTCTTGGTGTAAAACTCGGAGCTGACCCTTTGACATACAGCGGTCTATCTGGAGTTGGTGATCTTATTGTTACTGGAACTTCTGTCCATTCACGGAATTGGCGTGCTGGGGATGCGCTTGGTCGTGGCGAAAAACTAGAAGACATTGAACGTAACATGGGTATGGTTATCGAAGGAATTTCAACCACTAAGGTTGCCTACGAAATCGCTCAAGAACTTGGCGTCTACATGCCAATTACAACAGCAATCTACAAATCTATCTATGAGGGTGCTGATATCAAGGAATCTATTCTCAATATGATGTCCAATGAATTGCGCTCTGAAAATGAATGGGATAAAAAATAAAAGATCTAAGGAGTTCTCATGAAGAATCAAAAAGTTAGAAAAGCTATCATCCCCGCTGCAGGACTCGGAACACGCTTTTTACCAGCTACTAAAGCATTGGCTAAAGAAATGTTGCCAATTGTTGATAAACCAACCATCCAATTTATCGTTGAAGAAGCTCTCAAATCTGGTATTGAAGATATCTTGGTTGTTACCGGTAAGTCAAAACGCTCTATCGAAGACCATTTTGACTCAAACTTCGAGTTAGAATATAATTTGGAACAAAAAGGTAAGACCGACTTGTTGAAATTGGTTAATGACACTACTGCTATTAATCTCCACTTTATCCGTCAAAGTCACCCACGTGGTCTCGGAGATGCTGTTCTTCAAGCCAAAGCATTTGTCGGAAATGAACCTTTTGTTGTCATGCTTGGTGACGACCTCATGGATATTACTAACGACAAAGCGGTACCTTTGACTAAGCAACTTATTAATGATTATGAGGAGACACATGCATCTACTATTGCAGTTATGCCTGTTCCTCATGAAGAAGTCTCTGCTTACGGTGTTATCGCTCCTCAGGGCCCAGGTGAAAATGGGCGTTACAGCGTTGAAACTTTCGTTGAAAAACCAAATCCAGAAGATGCACCAAGTGATCTTGCTATCATCGGACGTTACCTTTTAACACCTGAAATTTTTGGTATCTTAGAAAATCAAGAACCAGGTGCTGGGAATGAAGTCCAATTGACTGATGCTATCGATACTCTTAACAAAACACAACGTGTCTTTGCTCGTGTATTTACAGGAGATCGTTATGATGTCGGTGATAAATTTGGCTTCATGAAGACGTCTATTGATTACGCACTTAAACACCCTCAAGTAAAAGATGACCTCAAGCAATACCTTATTGAATTAGGCCACAAACTTGAAGGCAAACCAACTAAAAAAGACTAATATAAAATCCATCGACTATTAGATTCGATGGATTTTTCATTTAATTTAAAGATAAGTAAAGCCTAGGACAATTAGCAAGAGTATAACGTAAGTTAAAAGGGCAGTGGAACGCCACCCCTTACTAAAAAGGCGACTTTCAACCTTATTGGCCAAAAAGATAGCTGCCAGAGCACCCCCAACTAAACCACCGAGATGACCTGTAATCCCAACACTAGGTGTAAATAGGTTGAAGATTAAGTTAATAACAATCAAAGCCAAATAATTACGGCCCAACTGATTGAGTAAGGGACTGTGACTATAATAACCAAGAATCACAATAGCAGCAAATAGACCAAACAAGGAGGTCGAAGCACCAGCTGCAATAACATTAGGTGTAAAAAGCAAGGTAAAGGCGTTTCCCATAACACCAGCTAGCAAATAAAGCCCTAGAAAACGTAGAGTACCAAAAATCTGTTCAGCCATCTTTCCCATAAAATAAAGGGTGAGCATATTGAAAAGAAAATGCTCGACACCTATATGGACAAAAATAGGTGTTACAAGACGCCAGAGATCTAAGGGATTGTATTGAACGAAGGTCCCATACATAGCTCCCATCTTAAAGAGACTAAGAGGGGACGTCGCTTGAAAGCTATTTAAAAGATATTGACAGATAAAAGTCAGCGTCGTGAGACCCAACAATAGATAGGTTGCAGGGTATTTCTTCCACTCATTTACTTGCATGTGATGACCTCCTTAACAGCAATGTCATAGTTATCTGGTTGAAAATCATGTTCCTGACAAGGGTAAACTGTACTCACTGTCGTCCCTTCAAAGTCAGACAAATAGCGATCATAATAACCCGCTCCATAACCAATACGGTAACCTTCAGCATTGAAGACTACTCCTGGCACGTGAATCAAATCAATCTCCGACTTTTCGACAGCCAAATCAGAAGCTGGTTCCATCAAACCAAAAGAGGTGACAACAAGATTTTCAGGATCGTAATCCACAAAAATCATTCGACCTTGTTTATAGGTTTTGGGAATCAAAAGACGCTTACCATCCTTCAAGGCCTGCTTGATTAAGAGACTGGTATCAAATTCATGCGGAAAAGCCAAATAAGTCGCAATCACCTGGGCATCTTTATAAGCAGGCGACGCAATCAATTGCTCCAAAAGATTATTATCTATCTCAGCCTTAGTCTCAGGTTCTTGTGAAGTCAACTGAGCCAATACTGTTTTTCTAAGTTTATTTTTCATAGGTTTATCATATCAAAAAAGCTACCAAAAATCAGATTTGGTAGTTTTTTAGCTTTGTCATCTATCATTAGGCTTCTGCCTTATGTTTAAGGAACTTACCGATTTCAGCCACTGCAAAAGCAAGGGCATCCTCATTTGGACTCATCTTAGGATGGTGAAGGGCATATGGTGTATCAATCCCCAACCAGAACATGACACCTGGAACCTTACTAAGCAAATAACCGAAGTCTTCGCCCGTCATAGCTGGTAAACAATCAATCAAGTTCACCGCTGGACTGGCTTCAAAGAAGGTCATCAATTCTTTGGCCAAGGCTGGATTGTTTTCCACAGGTAGATAACCACCTTGTTTCAACACGACATCCACTTCCATACCAAAGCTAGCTGCCACACCCTCTGCGATTTGTCGCACACGCTTTTGAATGAGACGACCCATCTCTAGAGTAAGGGTACGAATAGTTCCATAGACCTCTGCTGTTTCAGCTATAACATTGTTGGTCGTTCCTGCATGGAAAGAACCAAAGGTAACTACCCCACCTTGGATAGGATCAACATTACGGCTGACAATAGTTTGTACCTGTGTAATAAAGTAAGAAGCTGCTACTAATGCATCATTAGCCTCATGTGGAAAGGCGGCGTGTCCTCCTTTTCCTTTGAAAGTAACGAGGACTTCACAAGTTCCAGCAAAAAGGGTATTCGTATTTGTAGCAATATCCCCTACCTTAAAATCCGGACGGACGTGGAGGCCATAGAACTCATCTGGCAGCCAATCTCCAAAAGCACCATACTCATACATAAGCATACCACCAGCTTCATTTTCCTCAGCCGGCTGGAAAAGGAAGAGCATGTTATTTTTAGGCTGAACCTCAACCATTTGGTCAAGAAGTCCAAGCGCTGTCGTCATATGAATATCGTGACCACAGGCATGCATACGACCCTCATGAGTAGACTTGAAGGGAAGACCTGTTTCCTCTTCAACCGGAAGACCATCAATATCTGTACGCCAACCAATAGTTTTCTCAGGTGCAGACCCATGGAGAAAAACAAGGATTCCTGTACGCCAAGTACGTTGCTCCACAAAGTCCTTACCTTCAGTCATTTCAGCAATACGCTCTAAGAGATAAGCCTGCGTTTTAAATTCTTCCAAACCAATTTCGGGAATTTGGTGAAGGTCTCGTCTGATTTTGATTAAATCAAGTGTCATGTTTTTGTCCTTTTTATTTATATTTATTTTATAGAGAATCTAGAAATAGAGGCCTTACGGACCTCTACTATCAATATATTACAAGTTACGCAAAGCGTCTTCGAGTGCTGTTTTTTGTTGTGTTTTTTCATCGATTTCCTTGATGATGCGAGCTGGAACACCAGCTACAACCACATTTTCAGGGACATCTTGAGTAACGATAGCTCCAGCGGCAACGACTGAACCGTTACCTACTTGAACACCTTCAATCACAACAGCATTAGCTCCAACAAGAACGTTGTCACCGATACGTACTGGATCTGCTGAAGCTGGTTCAATCACACCCGCAAGGACTGCACCCGCACCGATGTGGCTATTTTTACCAACAGTAGCACGGCCACCAAGGATAGCACCCATATCAATCATAGTACCTGCACCGATTTCTGCCCCGATATTGATTACAGCACCCATCATAACGACAGCATTGTCTTCAATCGTTACTTGGTCACGAATAATGGCACCTGGCTCGATACGGGCATTAAGGTGACGCTTATCAAGCAATGGAACAGCTGAGTTGCGGCCATCTTGTTCCACAACATAATCCTTGTTTTCCGTCAAATTCGCAAGAAGGGGCTCGATATCTTTCCAGTCACCGAAAAGAACATTGCCAAGCTTAGTGACAGAGGCTGGAACAGCAGTTGCCAATTCCCCTTCAAAAGTTACTTTAACATTTGTTTTCTTTTCTGCATTACCGATAAAAGCGATAATTTCTTGTGCAGACATTTTTTGTGCAGTCATGAGATTCTCCATTCACATAAAGTTAGGAATTATTATACCAAAATTCCTGATAATTGTCTTTGATTTTGCCAAATAGAATGTATTTTTATGTAAAAACCGTCTTTAGAGCCTCTATATCTGTAATCACTCGGTCTGGCTTGATTGGGGATTTCTCTAGCTCTTGACGAGAATAAGGGAAGGTATTCAGCAAGATTCCATCAATCCCAACCGCTTTAGCTACAGCAATATCCGTCGTCAAATCATTGCCAACCATGACAGTCTCAGATGGGTTCAACCCATGGTTATCTAGAACTTGCTTTAAAAATTCTGGTTGAGGCTTACAGATACCCGCATCCGAAGACAAATAAATGGCATCAAAACAAGATCTTAACTCCATTAGGTCAATCTCGGCGTTAGTAAAGGCTGCTTGAGCATTAGACAAGAGATAAAGATGACATCCCTGCTCTTTTAGAAAGGTCAAAACCTCCTTGGTATGAGGATAAGCTAACAACTGCTTACGAGATAAGACGCGGAAGACCATAGCTATCAGTTGACCCCAGCCTTCTGGCTGATTAAGGCAACTAGACTGAGAGCGACCATCTACATAAAGCTGGTTGAAAATGTGAGCTAAGTCTACTTCTGGATAAGCAATTCCTTTAAGCTCTATTAACTCCTTACGAGTTTGAGCCACACGCTTTGCATAAGATTTTCTAAGACCTTCACCCTTATAATCCGCCCCATAAGCTTGGTAAAGTTGGGCAAATTTATCCCATAACTCAGGATCTTTCTCATCGGTTAGGATATCAACCAAGGTTCCATAAAAATCAAAAATGTAGTTCTTATAAACTTTATTCGTCATCGCCTTTTTACTCATTACTAAAGCTCTCTTAATTTTTATCCTCATCATACACCTTTTAAGAAAATCAAACAAGCTAACCGAGACATTTTCCCATCAAAAAAATCCCAACAACAGTTAGGATTACTTATCATTTTTAATACGACCAATCAGTAACTCGCCTGCAACTGTCAATTGCGTCACCGAGGACAAATTTAAATCCTTCTTATCAACATGGAAGAAAAGAGGTGTCATCTCTGCGAATGTTTGAACATGCTCTGATGGCATAGACCAAGTCCTGGCAATAGTCACACGCTCCAAAAGTTCACAGGACTCCTGGAAATGTTTCAAAACATCCTGATTAGAGTAAGTACGCACCTCCGGTAATAGTTGGCGAAACTCTTTAAGATGATCTTCATGAGGAATAACCTTGAAAATCAAGCCCTTATTAGTCAAAAGTCGTCCAAATTCTTGATAATTAGCTGGTGAAAAGATATCTAAAATCAGGTCTATACTGTGCTCACGCAAGGGCAGTTTAGCCAAATCACCAACGAACCATGCCACATTCTTCTGAGGATTTTGACGGGCCGCAAGAAGGACTGAGTCCTTAGATAAATCAAAGGCCATGAAATCCTTGTCAAACGCTGAAGCCAACTGACGGCTATAATAGCCCTCACCACAGGCAACATCTAGAACGTGCGAAGGTCCAGGAAGGTCACGCAAGCGCTCTGAAATCACCTCCAGGATAGGATCATAATAACCTGCCGCAAGAATCTGACTCCTATTTTCAAAAGAAGCCATATCATAGTGTTTATCTCCCTTGTTCTGTCTCAAAAAATTTACAAAGCCCTGCTTGGCGATATTAAAAGTATGCCTATTCTGACAAACCAAGCTAGACTGGTCCAAATGCATTGAAGCCTGACAAATAGGACAAGCAAAAAGGCTTTCTTGATTTTTAAAAACACTAAAATTGGCCATAAATCCTCCTCGACACAAAAAAAGAGCACACACCTGAAATCGCTTAGGGCTGCTGGATTCCTCCCCTGACCCGCTTCACGCACAGATGTTGCTCCGAAAAATATTATACCATAAATCGAAGTGATTGCAAGTAGGGAACTTAAGACAAGACTAGATAAGATCATCCCTTATCAAAGCTCATTATTTCTTTCATCAGTATAAACTTTGATAAACCCTAGCAATGCCATAGTGACATAAATGTCACTACTTTTTTATTTCTCTTCACCTTACAATAAATCCATAGCTTGAGGAAAGCACCAAAAGCTAGTGATATAACTGACTTTATTGAAAGGAGAAGTCATACTTAGGATATCTCTTAACTCGTGGTTAGGGGGTTAAGAGATTTTAAAACTAACCAAAAATAAAAAAGAGAATGACAATGATTAACAAAGAAAGGAACATAGCTGATTTGGCTACAGTAACAGGAGGCGGATGGAAAACAAATCTTGCCGTTGGAGGTCTCTGTCTTGCTTCAGGACCTATTGGAACGCTTGTATGTATCGGTGCCTACAACGGCTACATGGACACTGCTCGATAAGAAGAAAGGAGAACAAGAACAATGACTAAAACAATCAACAACCGTAAGAAAATGACTACTCAAGAACTCGAAATCGTATCAGGTGGCACTGTTCCTTGGGCTGCTATTTCAGTAGGAATTGCTGCCGCAAAACTGACTTATGATCTAAGCTATGCTGTGGGTAAATCTTTCTACAATCTCACACACTAATAAAAGAACTTAACTTCAACTGACATCTCCAAGATTTTGAGGATGATAACTTATGAAACTTACAAGAAATCAAACAAATGATACTACTGCTAATCAACCACCTAAAATGAACGACTATTTACTCGTAAAAATCGCTTTAGCTGGAATTATCAGTAGCCTATTTCTCATACTCCTAATCAACCTTATCCTTCATGTACGATTAGGAACACCAATTATTGACACTAATTTGAAATCCGCTTTTGGGACACTTATCCTCTTCATGCCTATTTTTCTTTTGACAAGAGAGCAGGACAAGCATAAGGCTAAGGAAGAGTGACTTAAAGAGCCTTCAATAAAACAAGACTCCCTCTAATCTCCCATTGAGTCAAAACCACCCGTGAGAACGGGTGGCTTGCTCTTCGGCTGAAAGCCTCTGCTACCGGCCAAAGCCTAAAGGCCTACCGAATGGTTTCCCTTCAGCACCACCTTTGCTAGCTGACCCGACTAGCGGGTCTCTTTAAAACTACTTTCTTTTATTCTTCTCACCTGTAAACGGATCATATTCCTCGAAAAGACTGAGCTGATCTGCTATCACGTCTTCTTGTAATTGATTTCGAATATATTCTTCAATTCGCTTCTGATTTCGCCCAACCGTATCAACATAAAACCCTCGACACCAAAATTTGCGATTCCCATATTTATACTTCAAATTAGCGTGTCGGTCGAATATCATTAAGCTACTTTTACCCTTTAAATATCCCATAAATGAGGAAATACTTAGTTTCGGTGGTATACTCACCAACATGTGAATATGATCTGGGCATGCTTCTGCTTCATGAATTTCAACGCCTTTTCTTTCACATAATAACCGTAAGATTTGACCAATACTTGCTTTGTATTTCCCATAAATTATCTGACGTCTATATTTTGGGGCGAAAACAATATGATACTTACAATTCCATGTAGTATGTGCTAAACTATTATTATCCTGTCTCATCAGGGGTCCTCCTTTTGTATATTAGTTAGTGGTCGGGAAACCTTATCTAATATAACACTTTAGGAGGACTTTTTTGATACATCGCTAAAAGCTTTTCGGAACCACTAGCACAGCTAGTGGTTTTCGTGAGACAAAAAGTCTGAGTTTGTAACTCAGGCTTTTTTAACTTTTTTTACAAAAAACAATTCACTATCAGAAGATAAATCCTCACGATAGTTGAACTCATCAAAGGATAATTCTCGTAAGGCATCTATGGTTCGACAATTTTCCTCCATTACAGCTGTCAAGAAGGCTCCTCTAGCCTTTTTAGAAATCGTTGAATGTGTCTTAAGAATACCATCACGGTCTTCCATAAAACTAACTGTGAATAACTGCTTACGAAGACTTGGACTAAAGACATCTTCAAATTCACTTGAAAGCAAGGAAACAACTGGAACTTGACTCTCTTCTAGGAATTGGTCATATTCCGCACGCCAATAGTTTTTTAAGGACTGACCATTAACCTTCACCTTTGTATGAAAGTCATGACGATGTTCTTGAATCGGATAAAAAGCGGGAATAATCCCATAAAAAGAAGATGTGATAAATACTTGGTGACTGAAGAAATCTTTTTCACATGTGGATAAGTCCTTGCGTTTAATGTGACGATACATCAGTCCGTTAAAAAGCTCGACAGCCGGGTAATTCTTCGCTTCACCTGACAAAATTGCATCCCAACGCTGCTTTTCTTTCTCAGCCTGCTCAGGCTTTGTTTTATAAGCTATGGACAAGTCGTCTGTGGATAACTTAGCCATTGCTGTTAGAATAGCTGCACTCTTTTCAGATAGTTTTTGGGATGGGACTTCCTTACTGGGCTTCATTTCTTTTGCAGTTGGAATTAAAAATCTAATCATATTGTTATTGTAAAGCCATGCTGGCATTTCGTCAAGAATTCTCTCTAGCAAAAAAGGAAGCAAACAGTCGTCAACTTCCTTCTTTATTAATCATCTAAATCAACAAAACGACCTAGAATATGTACATTTTCTGCGATTGAAACAAAAGCTTTAGGGTCTGCTTTTCTCATATAATACTTGAAGTCCGTATACTCTTCACGAGTAATAATAGCTAGCAATACTGCTTTCTTTTCGTGATTATAAGTCCCTTCCGCATCGTTAATCAAAGTTACTCCACGGTGGAGTTTCTTCTGGATCATCCTTACAACTGGATCAGGATTACTTGTGACAATCATAGCTTGCATTTTCTTCTGTTTAGTGAAAATCGCATCCGTTACTCGACTAGAAACAAAAATTGTAATCATAGAATAGAGAGCATATTTCCAGCCAAAAAGAATACCTGCAAAAATCATGATAATACCGTTGACAATCAAGGAGATATTCCCAACATCACGACCCGTTTTCTTACGAATTGTGAGACTGACGATATCTGTTCCTCCGCTAGAGATACGTGATTTTAAACCAAAACCAATCCCTGTTCCCATGACCAGACCACCAAAAATAGCATTAATCAATGGATCCTCCGTTAAGGTCACATGAGGCATCATCTGAATAAAAAGGGAGCTCATTGTTACCGTAATGAAGGTGAAGATGGTAAATTTATGGCCAATCTTATACCAAGCTAAAATCAAGAGTGGGATATTAATCGCATAGAAAGTCAATGATACTGGAATCTCAAAGCCCAGAGTCCTAACACTCAATGCTGATAATACCTGCGCCAACCCTGTAGCTCCACTAGAGTAGACATGTCCAGGTTGAAAAAAGAAATTCACGGCAATTGATGACAAGAGTCCATAGAATATAGACGCTGAAACTTTTTCAGTATATTTTTCACGAGAGATACTACGTGCAGCTTGCAAAACTCCCATTTTCTTTGCAGATTTTTTCGCTACATACTTAACATGTTTTTGAAGAGGTGCTTTATTCATTTTCTAATTCTACATGAAGGGCAAGTTCTTCCAACTGTTTATCAGCCACAAGACTTGGAGCCTGAGTCATAGGATCGGATGCCTTATTATTTTTAGGGAAGGCAATCACTTCACGAATATTATCTTTACCTGCAAGAAGCATAACAAAACGGTCAAGCCCGATGGCTAAGCCACCATGTGGTGGGAATCCATAGTCCATAGCTTCGAGAAGGAAACCAAATTGGTCATAGGCAGATTCTTCAGAGAAACCAAGGGCTTTCAACATACGTTCTTGTAAGTCTTTATGATTGATACGTAGACTACCACCACCAAGCTCATAACCATTCAAGACAATATCATAGGCTACAGCACGTACCTTAGAAAGATCTCCTTCGAGTTCTGCTGCAGAATCTTCTGTTGGCAAAGTGAATGGGTGGTGGGCAGACATATAACGGCCCTCTTCTTCAGACCACTCAAACATCGGCCAATCGACAACCCAAAGAAAATTAAATTTAGTGTTGTCAATCATGTCAAGCTCTTTAGCAATTTGATTACGCAAAGCACCAAGTGTGTTATTAGCGATTTCAAGTGTATCTGCTACAAAAAGAACTAAATCATTTTCTTCAATCTGTAAAGCATCTGTCAATTTTTCTTCAATACTTGTCAAGAATTTAGCAACTGGACCTGCTAGAGCTCCATCAGTCATCTTAACCCAAGCAAGACCTTTAGCACCAAATTGCTTGGCAAAGTCTGTCAACTTGTCAATGCTTTTACGTGAATACTTATCTGCATTTCCTTTGACAACAATCGCCTTAACAGCTGGTGCCTCAGCAAATACTTTGAAGTCTACATCCTTGACAATCTCTGTCAAGTCTTGTAAAAGCATGTCAAAGCGCGTATCTGGCTTGTCAGATCCATAGTTATTCATAGCATCATCATAAGACATACGTGGGAATGGTAGTGTCACTTCAATCCCTTTAGTTTCTTTCATCACCTTAGCAATCAATCCTTCTGTAATGTCTTGGATTTCTTGCTCATTAAGGAAAGAAGTCTCCAAGTCAACTTGTGTAAACTCAGGTTGACGGTCACCACGCAAATCTTCGTCACGGAAACACTTTACAATTTGATAATAACGGTCAAAACCAGCATTCATCAATAATTGTTTAGTTATTTGTGGGCTTTGCGGAAGAGCATAAAAATGACCTTGGCTAACACGGCTTGGAACCAAATAATCACGTGCACCTTCTGGTGTAGATTTTGTCAACATTGGTGTTTCAACATCGATAAATTCCAAGTCATCAAGATAATTACGGATGGCATGAGTTACCTTGGCACGAAGCTTAAAGTTTTCCAACATCTCTGGACGACGAAGATCCAAGTAACGGTAACGCATACGTGTATCATCACTAGCCTCAACACCATCTTTGATTTCAAACGGTGTTGTTTTGGCAGTATTAAGGACTTTAAGATCTTCAACTTTAAGTTCGACAGCACCTGTAGGCAAGTTATCATTAGCTTGTTCACGCGCTTCAACTGTTCCTGTTACTTCAATAACAAATTCGCTACGCAAGCTCTCAGCTGTTTCAACAACTGCTGCATCAGCATTTTCAGGGTTAACAACCAACTGCATCAAACCTTCACGGTCACGAAGATCGATAAAAATTAAACCTCCGAGGTTACGACGACGAGATACCCAACCTTTCAAAGTAATAGTAGTTCCGATATGTTCACTACGAACACGACCGGCATACATAGAACGTTCCATAAATACACTTCTTTCGTTAATTTTTTAGTCTTAACTATTATAGCAAAAAGCCTATCAAAACCCCACCCATTTCAGGTTAGAATTTTAATAGACTTTCTTTTTTATAAAACTTTTTACCAAATTGTTTCAACAATTCACTAGTATCCACATAATCTTCAGCAAATTCTTCAAAATCTTCAAAACGGTAATCAGCTGTTTCTAAATCAAGCAAACTATTCCAACGGAAACCATAAACATCTTCAATGATAACACTAAGTTCATCAGTTTCCTCGTCTACTTGCCAACCCAAATAGCGTTCCTGGGTTTCAAAATTCAAAACTACGTCTTGACAATCCTGGCGCCAAACTTGACCAAGCAACTGTTGACACATAGCATGATCACTCGCAGGCTCATCATTAAACCACGTAATCTCATGTTTATCGAGAAATGCAATCAACTGCCAAAACTGTTGTTGGAAACGAATGGGCATACTACGATCAAAAGCCAAACTAAAGTTTTCACTCCGTTTGAGCATATCAACTATACTAACCATATGCCCCCTACTTTTCTAACTGTTTGAGGACTGTTGCAAAGTTTTTAGTTAACTCTTCAAAACTTACAGTAACTTCCTCACGAGTAGCATTATTTTTGACATTAACCTTACCTGACTCCACTTCACTCTCACCTAATGTGATAACAGTCTTGGCCTTGAAGGTATCTGCTGACTTAAATTGTGCCTTAATCTTACGGCCAAGGTAATCACGTTCTGCCTTAAATCCTTGATCACGGATAGCTTGAACTAACTCGAGTGCTTTACCATTAGCTTCTGAACCTAGAACTGCAATGTAGACATCAAGACTTTCTTCTACCGGAAGTTTAATGCCTTGTTTATCAAGAACCAAAAGCAAACGTTCTAAACCAAGTCCAAAACCAAAACCAGCTGTTTCTGGACCACCGAAATATTCAACCAAACTATCATAGCGACCGCCCGCACAGATTGTTAATTCAGACTTGTCAATAGTGGTAATAAATTCAAAAATCGTATGGTTATAGTAATCCAGACCACGTACCATATTAGTATCAATCACATATGGAATGTTAAGACTATCGAGCATGGCACGCACTTCATCAAAGTGAGTTTGACTTTCTTCATCTAAATAATCAAGAATAGATGGAGCATTTTCAACTGCAACCTTATCTTCTTTTTCTTTTGAATCGAGCACTCGCAGAGGATTTTCATCCAGACGACGTTGGCTATCTTTTGACAAACTCTCACGCATTGGTGTCAAATAGTCAATCAAGGCTTGACGATAAGCCAGACGACTCTCAGTATTTCCAAGGCTATTCAAATGAAGAGTAACCTCCTTAATTCCAAGCCTATTAAAGAGTTGATAGGCCATGGCAATTGTTTCAACATCTGTTGCTGGATTTTTTGATCCAAAGCACTCCACACCCAGTTGGTGGAACTCACGCAAACGACCTGCCTGAGGACGTTCATAACGGAACATTGATCCAATATAATAAACTTTAACAGGTTTTTGAACCTCTGGTGCAAAGAGTTTATTTTCCACATAAGAGCGTACAACCGGTGCTGTTCCTTCTGGTCGAAGCGTAATATGACGATCTCCCTTATCATGAAAATCATACATTTCCTTAGTAACGATGTCAGTTGTATCACCTACTGAACGTGAAATGACCTCGTAATGTTCAAACATAGGCGTACGAATTTCACCATAATTATATTTTTTAAATGTTTCACGTGCAACATTCTCCACGTACTGCCATTTAGCACTATCAGCAGGTAAAATATCCTGCGTTCCCTTAGGTTTTTGAAGTTTCATAATGATGATACAGGCCTCAAATAGACCTGCCCTCCTTTTCCGTTATTACAGATATAATCACTCTATTCTATCATAATTTATATGGGTTTTGGGAAATGGTGGAGGATTTTTCAACGTAAGAAAGAAACAGACCTCTCGGCCTACCACAATGATTAATCTTTCCTAGCAGTTGCCTCACTCTGAGTAAAAGTTGGGTGTAATAAAATAGTATCAATCAACATCCCCAATTGAACGTTTGTCTTAAACTGTCGAGCTGCTGAAGTACCTAAAAATACAGATAAAAAATAAAAGCCAGCATCACCAATAACAATCAGAATTTGATAGTTAATATCATCTACAGATACTAACTTAAAAACCACTAGAAGAGACAAAACAGCTTGGATCAACCCAGCTGCTGTAATTTCCGGTAAGATTGGTGTGACCTCCCCAGAAATAAAGGCTAAAAAGCTTTGAAAGGGGAATTCTATCATGTTTTTTCTATGATTCCTTAGATACTTCTTCTAGGTCCAACAAACCTTCCGTTGCGCGGTATATATTTGGTACATCAATCCCAATAATAACTTGATACCGGCCACCACTCTTAGCCAAACTCACAACACCTTAGATAGTTTGAACAACTTTATCATCTGCTTTAGAATCATCTGCTAAAGTAAAACGTAAATCTTTAGCACAGTTTGTGAGATTCTGAACCTTCTCCTTTCCTCATACAACATCTAAAATCTTCTGTCCCATCTCTTTATAGATTTTGACACTTCCTTTCTATATTCATAAAAAGAGAGAACAAGCTGAGCCTGTCCCCTGAACTTTCTCTATTCTGACCAAACCTTATCAGTAATAGTTTTAATCAATTGCAATTTATTCCACTCGTCTTGCTCAGTCAAGATATTGCCTTCTTCAGTTGAGGCAAAACCACATTGAGTTGAGATACCAAGGTTCTTAAGTGGTACAAGTTCAGCCGCTTCATGGATACGAGCAATGACAGCATCTACATCTTCCAAGTTAGGATCCTTAGAAGTAATCACACCAAGTACCAATTCAACATGATCACGGTTATTCCAAATCGTTGGAAGTGGTGCAAAACTACCTGAACGCGCATCATCATACTCCAAGAAGAAGATATCATAGTTCAATTGAGCAAGATACTTAGCTACTGAATCATAGCCACCTTCAAAAAGATAAGTTGATTTAAAGTTCCCACGACAAATATGAGTAGCCAAAGTCAAATCTTCTGGAAGACCTTCCAAAGCTTTATTGATAGTGTATACATCATCCTCAGCAATTTTTGCCAACTCAGCTGTTTTCTCAGGATTATTTTTTTCATTCTCAAACTGTTGAATCAAATACCCCCAAGTTGTATCATCCAATTGCACATAACGTGCACCCAAATCGTAGAAATGTTGGATGGTATCATGGTAAGCTTTAGCCAAAGCATCAAGGAAATCAGTCCATGAATCATAGTAATCTGCATAAAGATCACTACGGTGGTCACGTTTAATGATGAGTGATGGACTTGGAATAGTTACTTTTGGAGTGATTCCTGCAGGAGTCACTGATTTAAGATATTCAAAGTCACGATAGAAAGGATGATTGGGATTTTCGGCAATTTTACCGTTGATACGAACGTTGGTTGTACGTGTCTTAGCACCATGGAATTTATATGAATCTTCTTGTTGGTAAGCTTCAAAACCAGTTAGGTTCCATAGGAAATCAAGGTGCCACCAAGAACGACCAAATTCACCATCAGAAACGACTTGAAGACCATTTTCTACCTCATGGTTAACCAATTCCTTAACCAATTCATCTTGTACTTTCAGCAATTCTTCTTGCGAAATCTCACCATTGGCAAACTTTTCACGTGCTTCTTTTAGAGCTTGTGGACGAAGGTAAGAACCAACATGATCAAAATGATAATGTACTTTACTCATAGTTATTTACTCCTTTTTATTCTTTCGCTTAATGTTATAATAAGCCTATTCTAGCACTTACCGTTATAGCTGTGAAATATGTATTTACTATCAATTTATATAACTTTTAACTATATATGTTGATAAAAAGTTTTTGTCAAGTAACTTTACTTTACAATAAAGATATGTTATTCTGTTATAGTTGATTTAAAATCAAGAACATAAATATTAATTCGGAGGAAATAAAGAAATGGCAGTACCTGCACGTCACACTTCAAAAGCGAAGAAAAACAAACGTCGTACACACTACAAATTGACTGCTCCATCAGTACAATTTGACGAAACAACTGGAGATTACTCACGTTCACACCGTGTATCACTTAAAGGATACTACAAAGGACGTAAGATCGCTAAAGCTGCATCAGCTGAATAATAGAAGGGAGATACCATGCGCGTAAATATTACACTTGAACACAAAGAATCTGGTGAACGCTTGTACCTTACTTCAAAAAACAAACGTAACACTCCAGACCGTCTTCAATTGAAAAAATACTCACCAAAATTGCGTAAACACGTAATCTTTACTGAAGTAAAATAATTGAATTAAAAACCATGAAAATAAGATTTTCATGGTTTCAGAACGTAGACAAACGTCATTTTTGGCGTTTGTCTTTTTGTATTTTCA
>NZ_CAUUKN010000024.1:0-24273 GCF_963545685.1 uncultured Streptococcus sp.
AACAGACACTACTATTAGATATTTAACCTGTCTACTTGACAGGGGGCATATCATTTTATTATTTATCCTTTCCAGTGTTTAGCTGGATCAAAAACCTCGCCGACTACTGCTGAATCATCGAGTTCAATGATTCCACGTTTTTGTGGGGCATTTAGAAGAGCCAACTCACGTGGGGCACACATCATTCCATAGCTATCTTCACCACGAAGTTTACCTGGGAAGATAAGGGCACCGCTAGGCATCATAGCACCAGGGAGAGCTACGATAGTTTTAAGACCAAGAGATGCGTTTGGTGCTCCTGCAACGATTTGGACCTTTTTATCACCGATGTTCACTTGACAGATGTTAAGGTGGTCACTGTCTGGATGTGGAACCATTTCATCAATTTGTCCAACCACAAAGACTGGACCTTGCGTATTTTCCAATCGCTCTTCAAAGCCCTCTTTAGCCAATTCCTCATTTAAGATAGCTACATCTTGGTCTGACAAGAAAACTTGACCATTTCCTTCGACATCAATGAGGCTTGACGCTTCAAAAATGTTCCAAGCAAGAGTCTTACCTGTTTCATCAGCTGTGACACGAGCCACCTTACCTTTACGTTCTACGCTACGTTTAATGTCCTTAGTATCTTCCAAGATAACTAACAAAACGTCGCCAACTTGTTCTTTATTGTATGCAAAAATCATGGATTCTCCTTATACTGTTGCCAAAAAGGCAGTGATTTCTTCTTTGGTTTTACGAGCTTTATTGACCAAACGACCCAATTCCTGACCATTCTGAGCCACGACAAAACTTGGGATACCAAAAATATTCCACGTTTGTGCTAAGGCCATATAATCATCACGGTTAACACGCACAAAAGTCATATCTGGATGGTTGACTTCAATTTCAGGCATAACGGGGTAGATGAACTGGCAGTCTGGACACCAATCGGCAGTAAAAAAGAAGACCACTTTTTGATCACTCTCGACATAGCTTGCCAGTTCTTCAAGATTCTTAGGAATAATCATGCTTGATCCTCCTCATAGGTCAGCTTGTCCTCTGCATAAACAAAGCTATAGGCACGTCCATCCTCTAAGACGATACCTCCTATGAGCCCAGGATTTTCCTTATCCGTAGGATTTATGTAAAGAACTGCGATGGGTCCAAGGTGTGATAATTCTTGTCTAATATCTTGGATTAATACAGCTTTCTTCATTTCTACGCGTGACTGTCTATACTTTTCTATCATTGCCAAGAGACCTAAAGCTCCTACGCCTCCAGCAAACAAGGCCAATGTTTTACGTTTCATAAGAAACATTTTACCATAATTTTAGAGGAATGGGGAGAGGCTACCTATCTCTTGAGAATCGTGCTAAAATAGTAGCAAGTACTACCCAAGGAGGATTTTATGACTACCCTATTTGACAAAATTAAAGAAGTAACCGAACTCCGTGCCACTTCGGGCTTTGAAGCACCTGTACGCGACTACCTTCGCAAACAGATCACACCGCTCGTAGACGAGGTGCAAACAGATGGTCTTGGTGGTATTTTTGGTATCAAGCATAGTCAAGCGGAAAATGCCCCTAAGGTGCTCGTGGCTGCCCACATGGATGAAGTTGGGTTTATGATTAAGGAGATCAAGGCCGACGGGACTTTCCGTGTAGTCGAGCTTGGTGGCTGGAACCCACTAGTTGTCAGTTCTCAACGCTTTACCCTACACACTCGTGACGGCCGTATCTATCCTGTCATCTCAGGTTCAGTCCCACCTCATTTCTTGCGTGGCAGCGGTGGGACTTCAAGTCTTCCTAGTGTCTCTGATATCGTCTTTGATGCTGGTTTTTCCAACCAAGAAGAAGCTAATGCCTACGGTGTTTTCCCAGGTGATGTCATTATTCCTGAATCAGAAACGATTCTAACAGCCAATCAAAAAAATGTGATTTCTAAAGCTTGGGACAACCGTTATGGTGTTCTCATGATTCGTGAACTCTTGGAAAACGTTAAAGATCAAGAACTCAATAATACTCTAATTGCTGGTGCCAACGTTCAAGAAGAAGTTGGTTTACGTGGTGCCCATGTTTCTACCACTAAATTTGATCCTGAAGTTTTCTTTGCAGTGGACTGTTCTCCTGCAGGTGATATCTATGGTAATCAAGGTAAGGTAGGTGATGGTACCCTTATTCGTTTCTTCGATCCAGGTCACATCATGTTGCCAAATATGAAAGATTTCCTTTTGACTACAGCTGAAGAAGCTGGTATCAAATACCAATACTACTGTGCTGCGGGCGGAACAGATGCTGGTGCCGCTCACTTGCAGAATACTGGTGTTCCATCAACAACTATTGGCGTTTGTGCCCGTTACATTCACTCGCACCAAACCCTATATGCTAAGGATGACTTCCTAGAAGCACAAGCCTTTTTACAAGCTATTGTTAAGAAGTTGGATCGCTCAACAGTAGATTTGATTAAGAACTACTAAGATAAGGAGTAACCCATGATTATCGGTTTTATCGGTGTCGGAAAAATGGCAACAGCTATTATCAACGGCCTAAATACAAGCTCACATCGTATCATTATTTCAGGGTCTTCTTTGGCTCGTTCGCGCCAAATTGCAGAGGAATTAGAGGTTGAAGCAGCTGCTTCCCATCAGGAATTGTTGGATAAGGCTGACCTGGTCATATTAGGTATCAAGCCTCAAATGTTCGATAAGGTACTAGCTGGCCTCAACTTTCGTCAACCTATCATGAGTATGGCTGCTGGAGTGACCTTGGAACGCCTCGCTTCACTCACTAGTCCAGGCCTACCTCTTATTCGTATCATGCCTAACCTTAATGCTCAGATTCTTAAGAGCACTACCGGTCTTTGCACCAATGATAAAGTATCCGAGGACCTTCTGGCAGTTGCCAAGGAAATCACAGATAGTTTTGGAACTACTGTTGAATTGGCTGAGAAGGACTTCGATACCTTTACTGCTCTAGCTGGCTCTAGTCCGGCCTACATCGCCCTCTTTATCGAGGCTCTGACTAAGGCTGGCGTCAAAAATGGCCTAAGTAAGCAAGTTGCTCTGACCATTGCCACACAGACAGTTCTAGCTACTGCTGAAAATCTCAGTCTGGGTAGCGACAGTCCACATGATCTTATTGACAAGGTATGTAGCCCTGGTGGAACCACTATCGCTGGTCTTATGGACCTTGAACGGACTGGCCTTACCCATAGTGTTGTTTCCAGTATTGATACCACTATTGCCAAAGCCAAAAAATTATAGTAAAAAGCTCGGAAAATTCCGAGCTTTATTTGATATATGGCGCTAAAAATTGCAAGAGTAACATCGTTGAAACCGCAATACTATTGTTAATCATATGGGCCATGATACAGTATTCTAACTTTTTAAACTTACGATATAGTGTCCCAAGGGCAAACCCCATACCTGCATATACAATCCAAACACCGATACTATTAGGCATATGAACAAGGCCAAAAAGTAAGCTGCTCAAAATCAAGCCAACAATAGAATCTGGATTAAAGACACGTCCCATGAGGAGCCCTCGAAAAATCAACTCTTCCCCAATCGGTGCCACAATCACCGTAACTGTTATAAGAACAAAAGGATTCATATGGGCATTTTCTATGGCTGCCTGGTTGGTGCTATTACTAACACCTTCCCACATCATGACCATTGCACCAAGCCTAGTGACAATGTAAATACCTAGGTAGGTCAGGCCAATCATACCCCATGCCTTTAGGGAAGAAAGTGTCTTGAACCCCTCGAGAAGACCTATGCGTTTTCCTAAGAAAAGAGCTCCTACACTAATGAGTAGCATAACCAAAATTAGAAGACTCACTGCCCTCACATCTTTAACACCAACAAATATGGTTGGAGCTTGTTCAATACACAAAATTAGGAAAGCCAGTAAAAAATAAAGAAAACGTTTTAAAATCGACCCTTTTTTCATAAGAAGTTACCTCTTTTTTATCTTTATATTGTATCTTTATTATAATACAATTCTACTGTTTTGACAAGACACTATGAAAATAGAGGTATAATTAAGGACTCTTATCCTATTTTAGATAGAATAAGACGAAAAAGAGCAAATCCCAAAACTAAGCCATAGAGCAAGATAGATAGGACTGTAACATAGGGCAACTGAAGATTAACAAAAGCATATAGGGCAATCAAAGCAAAGATAAGCAAAAACTCCAGAACCAGTGTTGCAACTGCTGTCGCCTGCAAAATTTTTTTATTTCTCTCATCGTAGGCAGCAATGTACATCTGACGGAGACGTTTCGAATGCCTAAGCGCTGCAAAATAATAAATCGACAGGGCATAACTCGTAATGGTAACCCCCACTACTAATCCTAGCGCAAAATCACTAAGACTGTTAGAGCGAATAATAAACAATCCCAAAACACCCAAAGACAAAAGAGAACAAGCTACTCGTGTAATGTATTTCTTAAACTCATCCTCTGTTTTTCTCTTTCCTACTAACATTTTTATTAACATATCTTAACACTCCCTTTATTATCCTTTATAAGAGCAATATAACTTTTTTCACTGACAACTTTAAACACTTATTCACCTTACACGAAAAGGCTGAGTAGGACACTTATACTGTTGTTTAAGATATGGACACCCATACTGTACTCGATATGCTTAGTCTTATAATATGTTACCGCATAACCAGCTGACACAATACCATAGATGACAATTGTCTGAGGCGTAAATGCTGAGTGACCAGCCATAAAGAAAAGACTGGAAATAACAAGACCTGTCTTAAAGTATTTTCCAAAGAGCACCTTGGCTAAGAGTCCCCTAAAAACGATTTCTTCCATAACAGGAATGATAAAACCTACTACTGCAAACTGAAGATAGGTTGGTACGTGAATAAATATCTTTTTTAAAGTATCTTGATGTTCCATAGCCGCATTGTGTGTTAACTGACCAACAAAATACCCTAGAAGATCACCTAGGAAAAAGATGACGAGATTTAGAGAAGCAATCGCAACGAGACGTCTCCAATTAATCTCTTTAAGCGATAAGAGTTTAAATCTATAAGCAATCACGATAAAAATAGCCAAACTCCCTAATGCCCAAACACCGTAACCTATTTGCTCCACAAGTGAAAACTTACCATCCTGAGTAAGTAGCGGGAAAGCACGTGATAGTGTTAAATCTAAGATTAGTAGAGTGAGCGCTAAAAAAATAACACCAATTTTCTTCATTACTTGTTTAAACATATCTTTACTCCTTAATCTTCTTCAAAAATAAAGACTTCTTCAATAGTCTTTCCAAAATACCTAGCAATTTTAAAAGCTAGTTCCAACGACGCATTATAGCGTCCTTTTTCGAGTGAAATGATGGTCTGTCTCGTGACTCCCATCTCATCTGCTAACTCTGCCTGACTAATCTTATTAGCCTTGCGAAGTTCCTGAATTTTTGTTTCCATGTGGTACCTCAACCTTATCGTTTATTCTCATATAGTTAAACTCCTTACTTTTCTTTGTTAAGTTAACTTTACATTTATAGTATAGTTTACTTCACATATTTTGTAAAGTCTTTTTTACATTTTTTTGTAAAGTTTTCTTTACTTATTGAATTACACATATATAGCCATAGGCGAATGATTCTTTCAGAGCATTCAAAAAAGCTGACCAATCACTCGGCCAACTTTTCTGGTCTTATCAAATTTTTGATAACTTATTTAGTTTTAAGGCGCTCAACATCACGCGCAATCACCAACTCTTCATCTGTTGGGATAACAAATACTTTAACAGCTGACTCTGCTGTTGTAATGTCGCCTACATGTCCAAAGACATTCTTTTCAGGATCCACTTCAATACCAAACCAAGTGAGACCATCCAAAACTGAAGCACGAACCTCGGCAGAGTTTTCACCAATACCTGCTGTAAAGACGATAGCATCCGCTCCGTTCAACACACCGAAGTATTGAGCGATGTATTTACGCAAACGATCCACATAAAGATCATAAGCCAAGGCACATTTTTCATCACCAGCATTCTTACCAGCAATGATATCACGCATATCACTTGATTTTTCAGAAATGCCAAGAAGGCCTGATTCCTTGTTAAAGACATGACGAATACGTTCAGCATCGGCCATGTCAGGCTCACGATCAATGATGAATGGAATAATCGCAGGGTCAAGATCTCCAGTACGTGTTCCCATCATAACTCCGCCAAGTGGTGTCAAGCCCATTGAAGTGTCCACTGATTTACCACCATCAACGGCAGTAATTGAAACACCATTTCCCACATGGGCTGTGATAATCTTCGTTTCTTCAATAGGTTTTCCTAGTAGCTTAGCTGCTTCTTGAGAAACAAATTGGTGGCTAGTTCCGTGTGCTCCGTATTTACGAACTTGATAGTCTGTATAATAATGATTAGGCACTGGGTAACGGTAAGCCACTTCTGGCATAGATGTATGAAAAGCTGTATCAAAGACAGCAACGCTTGTAATGTCTGGTAGAAGCTCCTTGAAGGCACGAATCCCTGAAGCTGCACCTGGATTGTGTAACGGCGCCAAGGCTGACAATTCTTCAATCTTAGCCAAGGCATCTTCATCTACCAAGCTTGATTCTTTGAAATATTCTCCACCAGCAACCACACGGTGACCAACACCTGTAATTTCATCATAGCTCTTGATAATATCGAAACGAATCAAGTCATCAAGCAAGATTTTTACCGCTTGAACATGGTCAGCAATATCTAGGGTTTGCGATTCAGATTGGTCAGCAAATTTTACTGTTGAAACAGAATCATTCAAGCCGATACGTTCAATCAACCCCTTAGCAAGAACAACTTCTTCTGGCATTTCATATAATTGCCATTTCAAGCTAGAACTTCCTGCATTGATTGCTATTGTTTTTGTCATAAGCCACCTCTTTGTAAAACGCTTTCAATAATATATCCCTATTCTAACATGTTTTGCTAGAAAATGGAATTATCTGATTTCCAATTTTGGAAATTCTCTGTAAAATCTTTGAGAACCTCTGGATTTTGCAAATCACTAAGTGGATAAACGAAGGTCTCAGGAGCATTTTCTGTTTGCTTTTTAAGCACAAAGATAGACTTCATATTGTGCTTATTGCCAAAAGCTGCTTCCGGAAGAGTGATAACGGCAATAATATCAGCATATCCTGATAACCACTTCTTAAACAAATCACTTTGAGGACTTGTCAAAAGATTAGTTGGTGCCAAAAGAATAGCAATACCGTCTTTCTTCAAATACTTAAGCGATTGCTCCATAAGAAGATGATGGGCATAAGTGTGTTCACCAGTTGCTGCTACCTTGAAACGACTCGCAATCTCATCATTAGGGTAGTAACCTACAGGTAAATCACTGATAATAACGTCGCTCTCTTTGAGAATATGTGGTCTAACAGCATCTTCTTGAATATAAACCGCAGCTGAATCCACCACCTCAGCAATACTAGCTGACAAATCGATAAGAAGATCATCAACTTCCATCCCCATATAATTAAGGGTTTTCTGACTATTATTTAGAAGAGTTTCAGCCAAATTTCCTGTTCCCGAACCAATCTCTAAGATATCTAATTGATTTTCCTGGGTCAAACCTTCGAGCAGGTACAGAATGATAAATCCGATAGCATCCGGTGTAAATTGATGATTGGCTTGTAAAGCTTCCAATTGTCCTAGTTTGATAAACAAAAACTGAAAAGCACGACGCCACTCCTCTTTACTTAGATTAAGAGCCCGTAATTTCTCGTTGTTTTTGATGATGAGTTCATTAGCAACCTCAGCTCCCAAATAATAGGAGTTTTGCTCAATAAGAGCATCGTAAGCATGGGTTCCAAGATCATTTTCAATGGTTTGGACATTTTCTAACAACAGCTCAAAAGCTGTCTCAATTGCTTCAAAATTCATGATTTCCTCCGTCCCTCTATCATATCAAAAAGGAAAGAGAATTTCTATTTCTGCTCCTGTTTCTTCACATAACGATAGGTCTTGATTTGACCTTTACTGGCAACTCTGACAATCACTTGTTTATCCTTAACCTCGTAAGTCGTAGTACCCTGAGAAAAACTAAAAGCACCTGCTTCCTTATCCACCAAGTCCATTGTCATCTCTGCCATGAGACGACTTTGACCGGCCACTATTTGTGCTTGGTTTTGTCTAGAGCTAGCAACCACACGTTCCAGATAAACATGAAGAAGGAGTGTGAAAATGCCAGCCATAAAAAGAGCGTAGAGGAGAACACCTCCCCTAACCTGTTTTTTCAAAAGCATAAATAAAACTCCTTTGTAGTCCATTTTTAAGAGTCACTTGGATGGTAACTATCTGGTTCTTTTGACTTACCGTACTAGATTTTACATCGAAAAGCATTGGTTGATAGCCTCGACCATCAGCATTTGTTTTTCGAAAATCAGAGGCACTTGAAAGACCAAAAGCCAAGTCTTGATTATCTTGCTTGACATAGAGTTTGTTTCCCTCTACCTTGACCAACTGACAACCTTCTAATTCTACCTCCATTTGTTGAACAAATAGGAGCCAGTCTTGGTTTTCTTGTTGTCTTACTTGCTTAACATTACTCACCAGTACAGTAGTTAGCCCTTGATAAACTTGAACTGAGCCAGCAATGACCAACAAGGCCACTAGACATTCCAAGAGGGTAAAGGCACGCAACTTACTGCTTAGAGACATGAATAATCTCCTTTCCCGATTCAGAAACTGTGATACCTTGCTGGCTACGTTTAACTGTCACCGTTATGCCATCCAGCGTTAACTGGTCTTGCTTGGTCTGAACTGCCATTGTTGCCACACTCAAGACCTCTTGTTGATGGAGATTCTCAGCCATTAGTCTGCGATTAGTATTAATTTGTTCTAATATCAGACCGCTGACAAGTACTAAAACAGCCATAGCTACCAAGCTTTCAATAAGAATATAACCTCTAAGAGACCGTCTTTTTATATTTACCACTGCCCATGTTAAGCTGATAGGTCACCACCTCCTTATCACTTGAAAAACGAATTTTCGTGAGGCTAGAGTTGCCTCCTTTGGCATCAAACACTAGCGTCTGCCCCTTATCCAGATGAATACTTTCAGGAATAATCAGACTAGACCTTCCATTACTAACCTTATCCTTAGTCAACTGCAATTCAACATTAGATCCTTCCGCTGCTGCCAAGCGCTGACTATCTCGGTATAGGTACTCAAAACGCAGATAAAATAGATTAGTCTCAACCTGCTGAAAAATACCTGTGACTGAGCCTGATAAACTCAGAGTGAGAAAGACAACCACTGCTAGTGTCACCAGACTCTCCAACAAGGTGAAAGCTCTAATTGGCCACTGAGCGGCTTTCACCACCATGTTTCGCATAGTAATCATTGTATGAATCTGCCTGTTTTTGCGTAATTTGACCTTCTGAAACAAGAGCTGCCAAGCTAGCTGTCTTGTTATTCTTCATTTCATAAAGTTCTGCCTGAGAATCCACGACCTTGACTACAGCCGCATTTCCAGTTTCCTTAACGGAATCCTTCTGCTTGCTCAAGTTAGGAACAAAGAGCAAAAGGAGAATACTGATAATGAGAAGTACGACTAGCATTTCAATCAGAGTAAAAGCTCGTAATTTAACGGCATTCAATTTTTTTAACATCAATTTCATGACATCATTCCTTCCATATTTTGATACATTGGTAATAGCATGGCTGCATAGATCATTACAATCACAACAGCAACAATAACAAAAATGAGGGGTTGCACAAAGGTTGTTGCCTTATTAAGACGGTTAAAGAAGTTTTGCCAAACCTCCTCGGCATAAACTTCCAACTCATAGCCCAACCTAGCATTAACCTCTCCATAAGCAATAATTAAGGATAGTTCTTTAGTGAAAAAAGGGTGACTGGCAATACGATCAGGAAAACTCTGTCCTAGCATCAAGGCATCTTCCAAATCGACCCCCAGCTCACGAAACAGCTTAGATTTTTGCTCTTGCATAAGAGAAACTAAGTCCAACAAGTCAATACCTTGACCTAATAAATTACCCCATTCCCTAGCATAATAGGCGGTCGTATACAACCTAACAGTTTGGCCTATAAAAGGGATTTTAGCCATTCGTCGATATAAGACAAGGGCTGACTGTCGTTTCACCCATAGATAGAGAATTAAGCTCAATACAAGGAATCCACACAAACTCACAAAAAAGAGCTGAGGAAAAATTTGAACCAACTTTACGGCCCAATTATCCTTACCATCACCCTCTAACAGTTGGGGGAGAAGATAATTTTTAAGTCCTAGCATAATCAGAATCAGAAAACCCAGAAGTAGTATGGGATAAGTCGCCACCTCCATGAGTTTCTTGCGAACCTTTGTCATACGAAGCATATAGGTTTCAATTTTTGTTAGACTCCCTAGAAGATTACCGTGCTTGTCAGCAAGAGAAAGCTGAGTAACAATATTGTCCGAAAAACCCACTGACGCAAACATCTGGTCCAAGCTATCACCGCGTAATAAACTCTCTCTCATAAGAGACAAGGACCTTTCTTTCAGCAAGTGACTTCGCTCCAAAAAGGCTACGATTTCAGTTAAGGTAAAACCGGCCTTTAGCAGTTGTTTGAAGAGCTGGATAACCTTGACTTGTTGGTTAATCTTTAATTTTCTCCCCTTGGATATCCCTCTCAGTGAGATATCCTTGGTTAACCAAACTTTCCAACTGCTGGTTCCAGTTGGTCGACGAATGATTTTGGAAATTTTCTCTGGCAAAATCAATCACACCTCCTCCCTTAATCAAACGCATATAGGCAATGCCTTGTAGAGCATTATCCAACTCAGACTTATCTACGCCAAGGTCCAAGAGACGTTCGTAAACGCCAGCGATACTCTTGGCATGAATAGTTGAAAGCACAGTCACTCCTGTCAGACTAGCTCTAATAACCGCTCGAGCAGTCTCCCTATCTCGAATTTCTCCGATAATCAGAACATCCGGACGATGACGTAGAGATAGCTTGATTAAATTATCATAGGTCATGTCAATCGCCTGATTAACTTGTAGTTGCAAGACATTATCCTGCTTAATTTCAACAGGATCCTCAATCGAAATTACCTGCTGCCCCTTAAAACGCTCCTGAACTAGCTCATGCATAAGTGTGGTCTTCCCAGAACCTACAGGACCCGCAAAGAGATACAGTCCTCGATAATCCAAGGCATCCATAATAGGCTGAATTCCTTGATTCCAATACACTAATTCTCGACGTTCGGAATGTAATACACGGATAACCAAACTCTCCAAACCTCGATAGTCCCCAACGGTTGACAAACGCAGAGAAACCCTTTGACCATCACCACAATCATAGTCACAGGAACCTAGTTGACTCCTACGCTTCTCACCCACCATCATTCCCGCCACAAATTTAAAGTGACCAATAAGACTAGCCATGAAATCAGGCCGATATACATCAATCAATCTCCTCTCTTGGCCAACTCGCATATAGAGCTCATAAATATCTTGACGTGGAATGACGTAGATGTCTTGAGCCCCACAACTATCAGCATTTTTGATCATTTCCTTAGCAAATTCTGTTACCATAAGGACCTCCTCATAAACCTATTCGTAAAAAGTTCAAGAAAATGAAAAGAAGCCCGAAAAAATTCGAGCTTCTGCATTGTTTAACGTTTAATTTTACAGTGGGCATGATTTGGAAGGTCATTTCGCTTTTCATATCCTGGACGGTATTTTTCCTCAGGGATTTCCTGCCAATCATCCAAAAGTGCAATTGATTGATAGACCTGCAGGTATTCGTCACACTCCTCACACCAGTGTTTATCCTCTTGATCCCAAAAAGCTGTCATGACACTACTGCGGCTGATGTAACTTGGAAAGATTTCTTCCATGGCAAACCAAAGTTTTTTATAGTACTTGAGGGCATCGTAAAAATTTTCAAATTCCTTAGTACTTATGATATCCTCCTGCCAACCCTCCAAGAACCACCACGGTTCCAAATCCCCTTTCATTTCAACTACTTGGTACATTTCTCTTTCTCACTTCATCTTTGGTGTCCTTATTATACAAAATTTTCTGGAAAAGATAAAAAAAATGGTTTTATTTTTCACATATAGCAAGAATAGAAGAGTTTTTGATTATACAAGTACAAAAAAGAACCCACATTTGTGAGTTCTTTTGTTTTAGTCTAAGTCTTCAGATGATTCCACAATTGCTTCATCAACAGCAATGTTTTCAATAACTTCAACTTCGTTAACTGAAAGTGGTTCAATGTTACGGTAACGAGCCATACCTGTACCAGCAGGGATAGTCTTACCAATAATAACATTTTCTTTAAGACCAAGAAGATGGTCTTTCTTACCACGGATAGCTGCATCTGTAAGCACACGTGTTGTTTCTTGGAAGGAAGCCGCTGACAAGAATGAATTTGTTTCAAGTGAGGCTTTAGTAATACCAAGAAGGACTGGACGAGATGTTGCAGGAACACCACCAGAGATAACAATATCCTTGTTAGCATCTGTGAAGTCAGAAATGTCCATAAGTGTACCTGGAAGGAGATCTGTATCACCTGGATCCATAACACGTACTTTACGAAGCATTTGACGAACCATTACTTCGACGTGTTTGTCACCGATTTCTACCCCTTGACTACGGTAAACTTTTTGCACTTCTGCAAGAAGATAAGTTTCAACTGACAAGGTATCACGTACTTCAAGGAGACGTTTAGGTTGGATTGACCCTTCTGTCAAGGCCGCACCACGGTGTACTTCGTCACCAACTTCGACTTTCATACGAGCTGTAAATGGAACGACATATTCACCCATTCCAGTCTTACCTTGAACGAAGACTTTCTTAGTACGGGTCGCAGCGTCTTCTTCGATTTCAATAACAGTACCTTTAACTTCAGTGATAACCGCTTCCCCTTTAGGGTTACGTGCTTCAAAGATTTCCTGGATACGTGGGAGACCCTGTGTGATATCGGTGTTTGAGGCTACCCCACCGGTGTGGAAGGTACGCATGGTAAGCTGTGTACCAGGTTCCCCGATAGATTGGGCAGCGATAGTACCAACTGCTTCACCAACTTCAACCGCATCACCTGTTGCCAAGTTGATACCGTAACAGTGACGGCAGACACCGTGACGAGTGTTACATGTAAAGACTGAACGGATAGTTACTTCTTCAACACCAGCATTGACAATAGCTGCAGCCATGTCTTCAGTAATCAAAGTATCTGGACCGACGATTACTTCACCTGTTGTAGGGTTCTTAACTGATTTCTTAGTGTAACGACCTTGAAGACGTTCTTCAAGTGTTTCCGTAACTTCTTTACCGTCGGTAATAGCACGGATGAGAAGACCACGATCTGTTCCACAGTCATCTTCACGAATAATAACATCTTGGGCAACGTCAACCAAACGACGAGTAAGGTAACCTGAGTCGGCTGTCTTAAGGGCCGTATCGGTCATACCTTTACGCGCACCGTGAGTAGAGAAGAACATTTCCAAAACGCTCAAACCTTCACGGAAGTTTGAAAGGATAGGCAATTCCATGATACGTCCGTTAGGAGCAGCCATCAAACCACGCATACCGGCAAGTTGAGAGAAGTTAGAGATGTTACCACGAGCTCCTGAGTCCATCATCATAACGATTGGATTCTTAGAATCTTGTGTCTCAATCAGTCGTTTTTCAAGTGCTTCTTTCGCTTCACGCCATGTTGTTGTAACAGCAACATAACGGTCATCTTCTGTCATCAAACCTCGACGGAAAGCTTTGTTAATTTCTTCAACACGGTGGTGAGCAGCATCGATAATTTCTTGTTTGTTATCGATAACTGGGATATCGGCGATACCCACTGTCAATCCAGCAAGTGTTGAGTGGTAGTAACCAAGGTCTTTCAAACGGTCAAGGAAAGCTGATGTTTCAGTTGTACGAAGACGTTTGAAGGTTTCAGCGATGATGTTACCAAGATTTTTCTTCTTGAATGGCGCATTAATTTCCAAACTATCAATAACTGTTTGGATGTCTTGGCCTGGCTCAAGGAAGTATTTATCTGGTGTACTATCTGTCAAGTTCTCATTTGTTGTTTCTTGAAGATATGGAATTTCTGATGGAATGATTGAGTTGAAGAGAATCTTACCAACAGTTGTTACCAAGATTTTGTGAAGTTGGTTTTCTTTCCAAGGTTTATCAGGCATGCTATCTACTGCAATACCTACACGGCTATGCAAGTGAACATAACCATTACGATAAGCCATAACTGCCTCATCAATATCCTTGAAGACCATACCTTCACCTTCACGGCCTTCTTCTTCCATTGTCAAGTAATAGTTACCAAGAACCATATCCTGAGATGGCGTTACGACTGGTTTACCATCTTTAGGGTTAAGGATGTGTTCTGCCGCAAGAAGGAGCAAACGTGCTTCAGCTTGAGCCTCTTCAGACAATGGAACGTGGATGGCCATTTGGTCACCGTCAAAGTCGGCATTGTAGGCCTCACATACCAATGGGTGAAGACGAAGAGCCTTACCATCAATCAAGACAGGTTCAAAGGCCTGGATACCCAAACGGTGAAGAGTAGGTGCGCGGTTAAGAAGCACTGGGTGTTCCTTGATAACATCTTCAAGAATATCCCAAATACGTTCGTCACCACGTTCAACCATACGTTTAGCAGCTTTCACGTTACCTGCGTATTCACGCGCAACGATTTCACGCATAACAAATGGTTTGAAAAGTTCGATGGCCATCAAACGGGGCACACCACATTGATACATTTTAAGTGTTGGACCAACGGCAATAACGGAACGTCCAGAGAAGTCAACACGTTTACCAAGCAAGTTTTGACGGAAACGACCTTGTTTACCTTTAAGCATGTGGCTCAAAGATTTAAGTGGACGACTACCTGGTCCAGTAATTGGACGACCACGACGTCCATTATCGATAAGAGCGTCAACCGCTTCTTGCAACATACGTTTTTCATTTTGCACGATGATACCTGGAGCATTCAATTCAAGCAAACGAGCCAAACGGTTGTTACGGTTGATAACACGACGGTAGAGGTCGTTCAAGTCAGATGCTGCAAAACGACCACCGTCCAATTGAACCATCGGACGAAGATCTGGTGGCAATACTGGCAAGATGTTAAGTACCATCCATTCTGGTTTATTACCAGACTTGTAGAAGGCATCAAGAACGTCCAAACGACGAACTGCTTTAACACGTTTTTGACCAGTTGCTGTCTTCAACTCTTCTTTGAGTTCAGCAATTTCCGCTTCCAAATCTACTTGTTTCAAAAGATCTTGGATAGCTTCTGCACCCATTTTAGCGACAAATGAACCGTGACCATACTCTTGCAATTTTTCACGATATTCACGTTCGGTCAAGAGAGATTTTGGCTCAAGTGGTGTTTCCTTTGGATCGATAACCACGTAAGCTGCGAAGTAAATAACTTCTTCAAGCGCACGAGGGCTCATATCCAAAGTCAATCCCATACGAGAAGGGATTCCCTTGAAGTACCAGATATGTGACACTGGTGCTTTCAACTCGATGTGACCCATACGTTCACGACGAACCTTAGCACGTGTTACTTCAACACCACAGCGGTCACAAACGATACCTTTATAACGGATACGTTTGTACTTCCCACACGCACATTCCCAGTCTTTAGTAGGACCAAAGATCACTTCGTCGAAGAGACCTTCACGTTCTGGTTTGAGCGTACGGTAGTTGATTGTTTCAGGTTTCTTAACTTCACCATAAGACCATGAACGGACCTTAGTTGGTGAAGCTAGTGTGATTTGCATACTTTTAAATCGATTTACGTCAACCACTAGTATTACCTTTCTTTTGTTCTATTGACAATAGCAGCGCTATTCTCACCTTTATCAGCTACCTTAGCAGAGAGATTTAACTCCCTCTCTAAAGCTTATTTTATTCTGTTTTATCTGAAGCTTCTTCTTTAGCTTTTTCTAATTCAGCAGCTTCTTGGGCTTGTTGCACACGTGCTTTTTCAAGATCATCAACGTGCATAACGTCGTCATCTTCACCTTCATCAAGATCACGCAATTCAACTTCATGATCGTCTTCATCAAGAACACGCATATCAAGACCGAGTGATTGCAATTCTTTAACAAGTACTCGGAATGATTCTGGTACACCTGGTTTTGGAATTGGTTTACCTTTAGTGATAGCTTCATAGGCTTTCAAACGTCCGTTAACGTCATCAGACTTGTAAGTCAAGATTTCTTGAAGAATGTTTGATGCACCGTAAGCTTCAAGGGCCCAAACCTCCATCTCACCGAAACGTTGTCCACCAAATTGTGCTTTACCACCAAGAGGTTGTTGAGTAACGAGTGAGTAAGGACCAACTGAACGAGCGTGAAGTTTATCATCAACCATGTGGTGAAGTTTGATCATGTACATGACACCAACTGACACACGGTTATCAAATGGTTCACCTGTACGTCCATCGTAAAGGATTGTCTTAGCATCGCTATCCATACCTGCTTCACGAACAGTATCCCAGAGGTCTTCTGAGCTTGCTCCATCAAAGACTGGTGTTGCGATGTGGATACCCAAGTTACGAGCAGCCATACCAAGGTGAAGTTCCATAACCTGACCAATGTTCATACGTGATGGCACCCCAAGAGGGTTCAACATGATATCAACTGGTGTACCGTCTGGAAGGTAAGGCATATCTTCAACTGGAACAATACGAGAAACAACCCCTTTGTTACCGTGACGACCGGCCATCTTATCTCCGACCTTGATTTTACGTTTTTGAGCGATGTAAACACGAACAAGCATGTTAACACCTGATTGCAATTCATCACCGTTTGCACGTGTAAAGATTTTCACATCACGAACGACACCATCACCACCGTGAGGTACACGGAGTGATGTATCACGTACTTCACGAGATTTATCACCAAAGATAGCATGGAGAAGACGTTCTTCAGCAGAAAGGTCTTTTTCACCCTTAGGTGTTACCTTACCAACAAGAATATCACCTTCTTTAACCTCAGCACCGATACGGATAATCCCCATTTCGTCAAGGTCTTTAAGGGCTTCTTCACCAACGTTTGGCAATTCACGTGTGATTTCTTCAGGCCCAAGCTTTGTATCACGTGTTTCTGATTCGAATTCTTCCAAGTGAACAGATGTATAGACATCGTCTTTCACAAGGCGTTCACTCATGATAACGGCATCCTCGAAGTTGTAACCTTCCCATGTCATGTATGCGACAATAGGGTTTTGACCGAGGGCCATTTCTCCACCTTCCATAGATGGACCGTCAGCGATAAAGTCTCCTTTTTCAACAATATCACCAACCTTAACCAAAGTACGTTGGTTGTAGGCAGTTCCTGAGTTTGAACGACGGAATTTTTGAATAGTATAAACATCAAGCGAACCATCTTCACGACGAACTTCAACCTTATCGGCATCAGAATAGACAACTTTACCATCATGTTGAGCGATAACTGCAGCACCTGAATCATGGGCAGCTTGATATTCCATACCAGTACCAACATAAGGTGCTTTAGGATCAATCAATGGTACAGCCTGACGTTGCATGTTGGCACCCATGAGGGCACGGTTGGAGTCATCGTTTTCCAAGAAAGGAATACATGCTGTCGCAACGGCAACTACCTGTTTAGGAGAAACATCCACGAAATCTACAAGGTGTGATGGGTACTCTTGGTTATTACCTTGGTGACGACCCATGACAATTTCTTCTGCAAATGTTCCATCTTCGTTCAATTTAGAGTTAGCCTGAGCAACTGTATACTCATCTTCTTCATCGGCAGTCAACCAAACCACTTCGTTGGTTACTTTACCAGTTGCACGGTCAACCTTACGGTATGGTGTTTGAATGAAACCATATTTGTTAAGGTGTCCGTATGAAGACAAGTTATTGATCAAACCGATGTTAGGTCCTTCAGGTGTTTCGATTGGACACATACGACCGTAGTGCGTGTAGTGCACGTCACGAACTTCATATCCGGCACGGTCACGTGTCAAACCACCAGGTCCCAAGGCTGACAAACGACGTTTATGTGACAACTCTGACAATGGGTTGTGTTGGTCCATGAACTGTGACAATTGAGAAGAACCAAAGAATTCTTTAACCGCTGCAGTTACAGGACGAATATTGATGATTTGTTGTGGTGTCAAGACTTCGTTATCTTGAACTGACATACGTTCACGCACGTTACGTTCCATACGAGCCAAACCAATACGGAATTGGTTGGCGAGCAATTCACCAACGGCACGGATACGACGGTTACCAAGGTGGTCGATATCATCTACTTTACCGATACCTTCAGCAAGGTTGAGGAAGTAGCTCATTTCAGCCAAGATATCCGCTGTCGTTAAAGCACGAACTTTATCATCTGGGTTGGCATTACCAACAATTGTAACCACACGATCTGGATCATTTGGTGCAACGACCTTGAATTTTTGAAGAACAACAGGTTCTGTAACCACCGCATAATCGTTTGGTGTGTATACAAATTTGTTCAAATCACCATCCAAGTGTTCTGCGATTGAATCAATCACATCACGTGTCATTTCAGTACCAGCTTCAACAAGAATTTCACCTGTTTCAGGATCTACCAAGTTTTCAGCAATTGTTTGTCCCAAAAGACGTGTCTTGATGTTAAGTTTTTTGTTAACTTTGTAACGACCAACAGCAGCTAAGTCGTAACGACGTGGGTCGAAGAAGCGAGCTACAAGCAAGCTACGTGAGCTGTCGGCAGTTTTTGGTTCACCTGGACGAAGACGTTCATAAATTTCTTTAAGCGCTTCATCAGTACGTGAATCTGCTGGATTTTTGTGAATATCTTTTTCAATAGTGTTACGAACCAACTCGCTATCACCAAAGATATCAACAATTTCGTCATCACCTGAGAATCCAAGCGCACGCACAAGCGTTGTGAATGGAATCTTACGTGTACGGTCGATACGAGTATAGGCGATGTCTTTTGAATCTGTTTCAAGCTCAAGCCATGCCCCACGGTTAGGAATAACTGTTGATCCGTAACCCACTTTACCATTTTTATCAACCTTATCGTTAAAGTAAACACCAGGTGAGCGCACCAACTGAGAAACGATAATACGTTCACCACCATTGATGATGAAAGTACCCATCTCAGTCATAATTGGGAAATCTCCAAAGAAGACTTCCTGAGTTTTGATTTCACCAGTTTCTTTGTTAATAAGACGGAAAGTCACAAAGATTGGTGCTGAGTATGATGCATCATGGATACGAGCTTCTTCAAGTGTATACTTAGGCTCCTTCAATTCGTAACCAACGAATTCCAATTCCATAGTGTCTGTGAAGTTTGAGATAGGAAGTACATCCTCAAAAACCTCTTTAAGACCAGTATCTAAGAATTCTTTGAATGAATCCGTTTGGATTTCAATCAAGTTTGGTAAATCAAGAACTTCTTTGATTCTTGAAAAACTACGACGGGTACGATGTTTCCCGTATTGAACGTCATGTCCTGCCAAGTCTTCTACTCCTTTTCTACATTCGAGACCTGCTTTGCAAGTCGTGCACTTTAAATATTTGTCTCCTGCCTTTTTCAGTTGCTTATCCCATTAACAAGTGATTAGATACTAATATCCACTTATCCGATTAATAATAAGTTTTATCTGTGAATTTTTAGAATCTTTAAACATGCATTACAAAGGCCGAAAATACTAAAAATAAGCACAAAAATAGCAGCTAAATCTGACCGAAAAAACGTTGATTTAACTGCTGTATCTCTTGATTGGACAATATTTCAACCAAATAAGACGACAAATAGTTGCCTATATTATACCTAAATTTTAACTATTTTGCAAGCATTCTTGGAAACAGCCTAACTTCCTCCAAGAATACTAGACCAAGCTTTTTGGTAGTCACTATCAGTTCCACCAATGGCAAACTTATAGATTGTATCGCCAGGTCCATTTTTAGCCCAATAACTATCAACCATTTCACCACTTACAGAGACATTACGGCCATTGACCGATACTGTTGCTGGCTTAAGGCCTGTCGATTTGAGCACACTTGCCTTAATAGCACTTGAATCTATATTAAACTTATCTCCCGTTTTGAAAATACTTGGATTAGCATTATAGATGGCTGAAGTTAAACGAGCCATATATTGGGCATTGTAGGTGTAACCCGTTTTAGAATTGGTAGGTGCATTGTCATCATAACCAGCCCAACCTCCGAGGGTAATGCCAGGCGTCGACACAAGCAACCAAGCATCTGCAAAGTTATCCGTCGTCCCTGTTTTACCCATCCAGTCAGCTGAGGCCGCTGCACCATTGACATTTTTCAACTCAGAATAAAATTGGGTTGTCGCTCCCTTAACCACAACTTCTTTAAGTAAGTTATTCATAATGCTAGCTGTAGCCTTTGTAAAGACCTGAACCCCTTCAGATTTATGTTGATAAATAACCTCACCCGTGTGATCAGTAATACTATCAATCATATAACCTTTTTCATAAACACCGCCATTTGAAAGCATTTGATAGGCGTTTACCTGCTGAGCAACAGTAGTTTCAATCCCACCACCAAGGGGCAGACTCTCAATATTGTAGTTATCAATCTTATAACCCATCTTGGTCATATAACCTTCAACGTCAACATCATGATGTTGAAGCATTTGATAAGTCCAAAAGGCAGGAATATTCCACGACGTATTAAGCGCCTCTTGCAAGTTCATCATGGCCGTCCCCTTATCGCCATCATGAAGAATCGGTGTCCCACCTGTAAAATTAGTTGGATAATTTGAAAGAATACTTGAGCTACCCATTAAACCTTGGTCAATGGCAATTCCATAAGCGATAATAGGCTTAATAGAAGACCCAGGAGAGCGAGCTGTATCAAAGGCATGGTTATTCTGGTTATTCTCATAATTACGACCACCGACAAATCCTAAGATTGCTCCAGTCGCATTGTCCATGAGTACATTTCCAACTTCAACCCCGTTATTACCACCCTGATCGAGTAGACCACCATATTGGTTCGCAGTATCTTGCATCGCATTGTAGACTGCATCATCAATCGTCGTCTTAACGCTATAGCCACCCGTTTGTAGCTCTTTAAGGGCCATCTCACGATAGGTTTCCTTGGTCTTATCATTTTTTAAATCTTGACTTGATACCTTGTCTCGCTCAACCAAATAGTCATACATGACATCTTGAGCTTCAGACATAACTGAATAGTACAAATAATCATGACTTACTGAATCGGAACTCTCCCCAGCCTTGAAATCTTTAGTAATGTCATAATTCTTATAACTTTCGTATTGTGACTTATCTAGATATCCCCCTCGATAAAGATTGTAGAGCACATCTTGCTGACGTGCCAAGCCATAGGAAAGATCTTCTTCATTTTTTAGTTGACCATCCGCAGTATAGGGTGAATAGACAATCGGACTCTGTGGTAAACCTGCCAGATAAGCCGCCTGAGGAACTGTCAAATCTGCTGCAGAGACCCCAAAAATCCCTTGTGCAGCCTCTTCGATACCAGCAATATTTTTCCCTTTGTTGTTACGACCAAAAGGAGAAACATTCAGATAATCAGTTAAAATTTCATTTTTCGAAGCACGACGTTCCAGTTGTAGTGCATAGATAATCTCTGCTGCTTTACGTTTAAATGTTGGAGCATCCCCTGTAACCTGTTGTTTTATCAACTGCTGTGTCAGTGTTGAACCACCACTAGAGGAACCTACTCCCAAGACTGAGGATACCAAGGCTCTAAAGACAGCTTTTGGTACGACCCCCTTATGCTTCTTGAAATTTTCATCCTCAGTAGCAATAATGGCATTTTTAACATTGTTAGAAATCGCATCACTTTCAACAGGAGTTCTAAGCAGGTCCGTATCAATATCGGCAATCTTCTTAGAATCAGAATAACTCATCGAAGACACCAAACTAACCTCGCTAATCCGATTCAACAAGGTTTTATCCTTAATTGATGGAACAGACTGAATCTGACTCCCCAGATAGCCCAAGCCAAGCCCAGCACCGAACAAGGTTAGAACGATAATGACCACATAAAAGAAATCAGACAAGAGCTTTAAGGTCTTTAAAAAAACATCACCCATGTCTAAGAGTGTCATTCTGTCTTTAGGCGCCTTCTCCGCTTGCTTACGATTCCACTTAGATTTAATCCCAGCCTTCCTTACTTTGAAAGATTTACCTCTTTTTTTAGACTTGAGGCCAGCAAATTTTTCACGAAAAACCTTCCCTAGCCGTCTAAAATAATTTATTATTTTTTCAAAATTCATAGAAATACCTCAAAACCTATTATAGCAAACTTTGACAAAGCTTGCATAGGGTTGCTTTCTTTTGGTATAATGGTGCAGAATATACTTTACTGGAGAATATCATGACAATTTTTGAAGAACTAAAAGCACGTGGCTTGATTTTTCAAACCACGGATGAAGAAGCCCTTGTAAAAGCCTTTGAAGAGGGGCCAGTCTCATACTACACCGGTTATGACCCAACAGCAGACAGTCTCCACCTTGGACACCTTGTCGCTATCCTTACGAGTCGTCGCCTTCAATTGGCTGGACACAAACCTTACGCCCTCGTTGGGGGTGCAACAGGTTTGATTGGTGACCCATCATTTAAAGATGCTGAACGTAGCCTCCAAACCAAAGAAACCGTTGAAGGTTGGGTCGAAAAAATCCAAGGCCAACTCTCTCGCTTCCTTGATTTTGAAAATGGTGACAACAAAGCCGTTATGGTCAACAACTATGACTGGTTTGGTTCAGTTAGCTTCATCGATTTCTTGCGTGATGTCGGTAAATACTTCACTGTTAACTACATGATGAGCAAGGAATCTGTTAAAAAACGTATCGAAACAGGTATCTCTTATACTGAGTTCGCTTATCAAATTATGCAAGGTTACGACTTCTATGAACTCAATGATAAATATGGCGTAACCCTCCAAATTGGTGGTTCTGACCAATGGGGGAACATGACAGCAGGTACTGAGCTCTTGCGTCGTAAAGCGGACAAATCTGGACACGTTATCACAGTTCCACTTATCACAGATTCAACTGGTAAAAAATTCGGTAAATCTGAAGGTAACGCTGTCTGGCTTGACGCTACTAAGACAACACCTTACGAAATGTACCAATTCTGGCTCAACGTTATGGACGATGATGCCGTTCGCTTCTTGAAGATTTTTACTTTCTTGTCACTTGAAGAAATCGAAGAAATCGGCAAAGAATTTGACCAAGCTCGTCACCAACGTTTAGCACAAAAGGTTCTGGCTCGTGAAGTGGTTACTTTGGTTCACGGTAAAGAAGCCTATGAACAAGCTGTTCACATCACCGAACAACTCTTCGCTGGTAACCTTAAAGCCCTCTCAGCACGTGATCTTAAAGTTGCCCTCAATGGTGTCCCAACCTATGAGATTTCAGCAGATGAGAATCTTAACATTGTTGAACTTCTCGTCAATGCTAAAATTTCACCATCTAAACGTCAAGCACGTGAAGACGTGCAAAACGGTGCCATCTATATCAACGGTGAACGTGTACAAGACTTGGATTACACTCTTTCAGATACCGATAAAATTGACAATGAAATTACTGTTATCCGTCGCGGTAAGAAGAAAAACTTTGTTTTGACTTACTAATTCATGACAATTCTCACTCCCTAGTGGAGTGAGTTTTTTTACACACAAAGTCATAATCCTAACTGCTAACTGCTTTCTTAAGAACACAAAAAAACCAGCACTAGGCTGGTTTTTGAGGCTATCACATTAGTTATAGATTTTGAATGCATCATCGTCGTTTTGACCAACGAATGGCATTGCTTTACGCAATTCAGCACCAACTTTTTCGATTTCAAGGTTAGCAGCTTCTTCACGGTAAGCAGTAAGTTTTGGACGTCCAGCTTTGTAGTCGTTAACGAAGTCGTTAGCGAATTTACCATTTTGGATATCAGCAAGAACTGCTTTCATGTTTTCTTTCACTTGTTCAGTGATAACACGTGGACCTGATACATAGTCACCGAATTCAGCAGTGTTAGAGATTGATTGGCGCATTTTCTTGAATCCACCTTCGTAAATCAAGTCAACAATCAATTTCATTTCGTGAAGCACTTCAAAGTAAGCCAATTCTGGAGCATATCCAGCTTCAGTCAAGACTTCAAAACCAGCTTCGATAAGGGCAGTCAAACCACCACAAAGAACTGCTTGTTCACCAAACAAATCTTCTTCAGTTTCTTCTTTGTATGTTGTTTCAAGAAGACCTACACGTGCTGCACCAACACCTTTACACCAGTCCATAGCGATGTCTTTAGCGTTAC
>NZ_CAUUKN010000025.1:0-23722 GCF_963545685.1 uncultured Streptococcus sp.
ATGCCATGCCGACAGAATATGAAAAAATGATTGCGGGTGAGTTTTATAAACCTAGCGACCCTGAGTTGCGTGCCCTAGCAGCTAAATCTAGAGAAAAGCAAATGGCCTTTAATGCGGAACCTGACCGTCTCAAGAGGGCTGAAATTGTTAAATCGTGGTTTGGGTCTACTGGGGAAAATATTGCTATGAAACCTCAGTTCGTTACGGATTACGGTGTTAATATTCATCTGGGTGAAAATTTTTACTCTAACTGGAACTTGACTATGCTGGACATCTGTCCTATTACGATTGGGGAGAATGCCATGATTGGTCCCAATTGTCAGTTTTTGACGCCCTTACATCCGCTTGATCCAATTGAACGCAATTCAGGCATTGAATACGGTGCTCCAATAACCATTGGTGATAACTTCTGGGCTGGTGGAGGCGTGACTATTCTTCCAGGAGTTACATTGGGGAATAATGTAGTAGCTGGAGCAGGAGCCGTCGTGACCAAGTCCTTTGGTGACAATGTGGTTCTAGGCGGGAATCCAGCGCGTGTTATCAAGGAAATTCCTGTAAAGAAAGACTAAATAAAGCAACTCAAGGATTTAAGCCCTTGAGTTTTTTTGAAATCTATTGAAAGTTGAATTGGAAATCCCTTGAAAAGTTATTGACATTACCTTCTAAAACGCTTATACTAAATAACGCTAGTTAGCTAACAATATAGTTAAGGAGTTATTTTTTGGACCATTTTGGACGCTTGTTGAAGCAAGCCAATAACAATATGATGCGCCACTTTGATCAGTTTGCCCAACAATATGATCTGACGGGAAATCAGATGGCCATTATCGATTTTATAATTAATCATGCTAAGCATGAGGTGTTTCAACGTGACATTGAGCACGAATTTGACATTCAAAGGTCTACAACAACAGTTCTCTTACAGCGTATGGAGAAAAAAGGTCTTATCGAACGCCATACCTCATCGAAAGACGCTAGGCAAAAAGCAGTTGTTTTAACGACTAAGGCGGTGAAAATCGCGTCTGCCTGTCAATCCTATCTTCGTAAAGAAGAGGAGGAGTTTGCCCAGCAATTTTCAGCTGAAGAGAGAGAAATCTTTCTCAAAATCTTACAACATTATCGTAATCTTTAAGTTTATCTAGGAGGAATAAATACTCATGTCAGAAGAAAAAATCTCCACCAAGGTCCTGTGTGCCATCTTTGCGACAGGCATCCTTTCTTTTTGTGGAGTGGCTGGTGAAACAGCTATGAACATTACCTTTCCTGTATTGATGAAGGCATTTTCGGTTAATACGTCAACAGTACAGTGGGTTACAACCATCTACCTGCTAGTGGTTGCTTGTGTGGTTCCCTTATCTGCCTATCTCAAGCGTTCATTTAAGATGAAAACCATCTTTCTTATCGCAAACCTTTTGTCTATCTTAGGTGTCCTCATCGACTTTATGGCTCCTAGTTTTGGTCTTGTCGTTCTGGGGCGTTTAGTTCAGGGGATGGGTGTTGGTTTTGCCCTACCTCTCATGTTTAACATCATTTTGGAGCAGGTGCCAAGTCGTAAGATTGGCCTCATGATGGGAGTTGGTACACTGATTACAGCTGTCGCTCCAGCCATTGGTCCGACTGTTGGTGGAATTCTGACTGCACATTTTGGTTGGCGTTCCATCTTTTTAGTTCAGTTACCTATTTTACTAGCTTCTCTCATTGTGGGGATTCGTTCCATTGAGCAAAAGAGTGAGGTTAAACGTGAATCTTTAGATATCCTCAGTCTACTGGCTACCATCTTTCTTTTCTTGGGCTTGATTCTAGGCCTTCATGGGATTGCTGATCATGCTTTCTTCAGTTTCTCAGTCTTAGGATGGCTTTTGATTGGTAGCTTAGGTCTTGTCATTTTGATTTGGCGTTCAATTAAATTGGACAATCCCATTATCAATCTATCAATTTTGAAAAATCGTAAACTGACCGGTCATATCGTCGCTTTCTTTTCTTTTCAACTGGGATCCCTTGCGATGAGTTTCCTCTTGCCAAACTATGTTCAGTTGGTTAACCACTCAAATACCACTTTTGCAGCTTTAATGTTGCTTCCAGGTGCTATTATTGGTGCAGGATTTGCACCATTCTCGGGTATCATTTTGGATAAGATGGGGGCACGTAAACCGATTCTGATTGGAGCAATCCTTATCGTACTTGCTCAGTTGCTATTTAGCTTGTTTGGTCTTTCTCTTTCAAATACTTTAATCCTCGTCTTTTACATGATTTTTATGACGGGGCTTGGAGTTGCTTTTGGTAATGTCATGACCAATGGACAGAAACAATTGTCACTTGATCAACGCGCTGATGCCAATGCCATTTTTAACACGCTCCAACAATTTGCAGGAGCAGTGGGAACAACACTAGCATCTTTAATTGTTGCTATGAGTCAAGCAAATCACAAGATTGATTTTGCGCAAGCAACAGCACAAGGAAGTCGAAAAGGCTTTATGGTCCTATTTGCTCTAGCTATTTTCCAACTCCTTGTCTTATTTAGTGTTGTTAAAAAGAACGATTAATCATTAAATTGAAGCAAAGGAAACGTGCTTTCCCTTGCTTTTTTCTTTCCTTAAGCTAATTACTAATTTACTGCAAATTTTAGTGAAATTTTAAGTTTTTTTACTTAAAATTGACTTAAAGAATAAAACAGTCTTCAATGAAGATGATAGAAAGGAAGGAGAGACTATGTCTTTACTAAAGAAAATTCGTCCCGAGCAACCACTCAAGGAATTGAGATGGTTTGACATCATTATTGTTACACTCATTATGTTTGGTCAGTTTATTGTCCGTTCGACCCAAATATATTTGGCAAGTTTGGCTCCAAGTGTTTCCACAGCAATCAGTGAGACATCAACAAATACAGCTAGTGAAGGAGCAGCCTACTCAAGTAATTTCAACTTACAGGTTATTCTCCTAACCTTAGCGATTATTTATCTTTGGATTCGTCATTTTGACTTTAAACAATTACCTATACGCCTAAAGTGGTCTGTTCTCTTTTGGGTACCCTTTATTTTCGCTATTATGGGTCTCTTCGCCGATATGGTTAGTACCTTGTCAGGCCAGTATAATTACTTTAGTCCTCAAGTTTTAGCTTTTGTTAGCCCTATGGCCGTGCTTAATAAGTTTCTGGCTCTCTCACCTATGGCTATTGCCTACGGACTGCTCAACGGTTTCTACGAGGAATTTTTCTTCCTAGGACTTTTGACCTCAGTTAAGGACAAGTATAAGTGGTGGGTCTTGCTCTTTTCAACCCTTGTCCGTGTGTCCTTCCATACCTATCAGGGCATGCTGTGGGCTCTGGTTATCGGTGTGGTCTTTGGTCTACTCTATTATTTCCTTTATAAATATAAGGTCAAAAACCTCCTTCCATTCTTCCTAGTCCATGCCTTGGCTGATATGTTTGGCTCGAGTCTCATTTATCTCTTGGTAAACTGGAATTATTAGTAAAACAACTCCCCTCGTTGCGTGTACGAGGGGAGTTTTAAGGTTGATTTCTAGTTGAGATATTAAAATGCCATTGTAGTAATAGTTAGACAATGAGAGTCTGATTAAAAATTAATTTTTAATTTTGTTAAAAATATGAGATAATAGATTCGGACTAATTTTAAACAGCAATTTTAGAGGGAGACAATTATGTCAAAACGACTATTATCGGATGATCCGAATGCCTCCAAACCCCTTAAGGAGCTTTTCTGGGAAAATGCGGAAAAAGCTCGTATTGGGGAGTTTTGGAAAGATAAAAAGAGTTACAGAGAGCTTTCAGAAGCGACAGGAATTCCTTCGGGAAGCCTTAGGATGCTTTTTATGAACAAGCCCAAGGGAAATATCCCAAAAATTGTAACGATTACTAACGGTCTGGCCAAGGTTACTGGGAAAAATATCACACTTGGCATGCTTTTATCTCAAGACAACCAGCATGAAGTTTTTGAGTTTCCAAGAAATCCTGATCAGGTCACGCAAAACTTGTGGAACAATATTCGTAAGAAGCTAGAGATTACGGAAGATATGGATGAGGACCAAGTCAGAGAACGCATGACAGCCTTTGTGGTATCATCTGGCATGGCTCAAACCAACTATAATTTAATCAATCAAACAGGAACGGTTTCGCTTGATACTTTGGAAAAATTCTCCAAAAGACTTAGAGTCGAGCCTTACGAATTATTGGCTACTATAAGATGTAGAGAGACTGTTGATAAGGTTGAAGTTCCTATTACTAAGGAAAATGACAGCGACTCTTACATTGATATTGGAAAGCTCAATACTTTCATTAAATCACAACCTTACTCTCCCAACGGTCAAGAGGTGGCATCTGCAGACTTAAGCCCACAGAATCTTTATCATTATTATGCAAAGGGAAATATCGGAGATATGCCCATAAAAACAGCCTATAAGTTTAAAAGACTAGTGGATATCTATGAAGCAGAATATGGTAATCTTGAACCTTCAAGCAGAGTATTAGATGTCAAGGAACTGGAAAAATTCCTCTATAGTGGCATGATTACCGGTTATGCCATTTCTAAAACAGGGTTGATGAATGCAACCAATGGTAATCTCTATATCAAGGGCAAACGTCCTATCGAATCCATGCAACTGGATCGTGCTCACGGTCTATATAAACATTTAAAAAGATTAAAAAAGGACCAATAATTCTTTACCTAACAAAGAGCCCAAATCAAACTATTGATTTGGGCTTTTTGTTTGTTTTTTATCTGTATGACGAATGAGAATCATTTTAGTCGATTTTCGGACTTATTTTACAATTGTTTCACACGTCCATTTTCATCAAAATGATAAGTCACACCTTTGATGGTACGTGTTTGGTTGGTGACGAGTTCACCAGAGTTTTCATCGTAGTAACGAGTTCCCTTGTAGTCTGTAACGAAATCACCCTTCACTTGTTTACCTTCATAATCAAAGTAGAGGTGTTGACCATTGATAACTTGATCAAAGAGAAGAGCCTTTCCATCGTTACCAAAGTAGTACCAGTTGCCCTTCCAATTAATGAATTGATTAGTTACAGCAGCACCAGTTTCAGCATCGAAGTAGTAGGTTGGATTGTTTTCTGCTCTGCTAGGAAAAGAAATATAAAACTTAGGTCTAGCTAATTTTCCACGAACTTGTTCGTGTGTTTCGTATTTGTTCATTGGATTGTTAGTGAAATAGTAAAGCTTACCATCAATTTCTTTAAAACCTGCGACTTTTTCACCGTTTTCTAGGTAGAACCAACTACCACGAGAGTTAACAAAACCAGTTTTTTCTACAGCTTCGCCAGTTTCGTCATCATAGTAAGGTGGTCTTTGATATATGTTAAAGGAACCACGAAGAACCTTTCCGTTTTGCACAACATAGTAATCTTTACCACCAACATTTATACTTCCAGTTCGACCTTTACTGCTAATGTAGTATAAATCATTGCCAATCTTTATAAACTGATCACGAGGGAGCTCTTTCCGTGCGCCAGTATCTTTATCGTAGTAGTAACCATTAAGAACAGTATCTTTAGCTTGTACACCATTATAGTCAAAGTAAACGTCTACCCCATCGATGGTTTGTGAGCCTTTAAGGATATTACCTTCTGCATCTGCATAGTACCATTTACCATTATGGTTGAAGTATTGATTTTTTACAAGAGCACCGGAGTCTTTATCATAATATCTCATAGGAGTACCAGATAGATAATATTTTTCTTTTATGACTAATTTACCATCTTTGTCAGTAAAGCCCCCTTTAATTTGTTGCCCTGTTTTAGTATCAAAATGGACTTGAACCCCATCGATGGTCTGTTCGCCTTTGAGAATCTTACCTTCAGCATTGACATAGTACCAATTATCGTTAACTTGGACATAACGACTTGTTCCCAAATCTACTTTAGCACCAGAATCTTTGTCGTAGAAGTAACCATCATCACCAAAGACTCCTTTAGCTTGTCTACCCCCATAAGGATCAAAGTATACAGGAACATTATTAATGGTTTGAGAGCCTTTGAGGGGCTTTCCGTCATTTCCAACATAGTACCAGTCTTTACCAACTTGGACATAGCTATTGGTTACGAGAGCACCAGTGACCCCATCGTAGTATTTATCGTTTCTTGCGAAATTTCCTTTAACTTGAGCACCAGTTTCTTTATCAAAGAAGTATTCAATGTTGTCGATGACTGTTGCCCCTTTGATAGCTTTACTATCAGCTCCAATAAAGTAGGTTTTGTCTTTAACTGTTACGAAACGATTAGTAACTAGATTTCCAGAGTCTTTATCATGAAATTGTTTGTTGTAGTCAAAATCTCCTTTCACTTGGATACCGTTGTAGCCAAAGTAGACATGAGCACCATCAATAGTTTGTTTACCGGTCAAGATTTTTCCATCGTTACCGACGTAGTACCAGTTACCTTTGATTTGAACATAACGATTGGCACCAAGATCAACACGATTACCGTCCTGATCGTAAAAGTAACCATCATTACCAAAATTGTCGAAGACTTGTCTTCCATCATATGCAAAGTAAACCTGTTTACCATTTATAGTTTTAGCACCTTTTACACGAACACCCTGATCATCCACATAGTAGCGTTCATTTTGGTGGGTATAGTTATCGTAGGCAATAACATAGTTATTAGTGACTAGTGCACCAGAATCTTTGTCGTAATAATGTTCCTTATTGTCAGTATCATTTCTAACAAAATACCCTTTAACTTGAACGCCGCTTTGATAAAAGTAAACCTTAACGCCATCAATAGTTTGCTCACCTTTTAAGATAGCACCGTCCTTACCGGCGTAAAACCAATAATCACCAAGTTGAAAATAACGGTTTGTCCCGAAATCAACTTGTTTTCCGTCCTTGTCGTAATAACGGCCATCAGAAGCAAATCTATTCCTAACTTGTTCACCGTAGTCGTCAAAATAATTCCATTCTCCATTAATTTCTTTGGGACCGATTACTTTATTGCCATTTTCATCTAGGTAATATCTGCTACTGTAACTATCAATGAATTTATTAGTAACAAGAGCACCAGAGTCTTTGTCATAATAGTGACCGTCCCAGGCAAATTCCCCTTTAACCTGAACACCGCCTGTATTGAAGTAGACCTTAACGCCATCAATAGTTTGTGGTCCAGTCAAATCTTTACCACTAGCATCTTTGTAATGCCAGTAGCCATACTTATCACTGTAGTATTGACCACCGGTAACATTGGTTTCACTATTGGTATCTGCGGTTGCTGTTGCAGTCTCACCGGAAGCTCGGTCTGTAGTTATAGCTTCGCGTGTTTGGCCTGAGGCTGATTCTGCAGGTACTTGACTTTCGCTTGCAGTTGTTGAAGCTGTTTCACTGGCAGTTTCAGAACTTGCTGTAGAAGTTGTGGCTTGTTCTGAGACATTTGTAGTGCTTTCAGTGCTAGCTACATTTCCAGTAGTAGCAGGAGCTTCAACAACCTTAGTTTCGACGAGGTCTGCCGTAGTTTCCACATTGGTTGTGGTAGCAGCAGTCACATCAAGATTTGATGCGTTGTCGGCTTTAGCTTCCTCAGCGAAGGCAGGTTTTGCGATAAAGGCAAAACTTGCAAGTGCAGTTGCACATGAGAATGCAATCAGACGTTTTGTGGACTTAGGTCCAGTAAAATTAGAATGTACTTTCATAATTTTTCCTCCTTTTTCCTAAGTCCTATTATAGCGCTATTTTAGATAGGTTCAAGGAAAATAAGAAAACGATTACATTAAAAAGTGATTAACAAGGTAAATTTCACAATTTTAGCAGTCACAAGAGTTTAAAAAAACAAAAAAATCCAAGGCCTGTGCCCTGGATTTAGGAGATTATGAAAAAGAAAAGTTTTAGGATGGTTATAGTATATAAAGAAAAGCCTAAAGTTTTCTTAAAGTAGAAAGTGGATTTCCTTTTTCAAAATGAGCACTGCTCACTTACACTAATTGAGGAGTTTTCCATTTCCCTCAGCATCAAATTGGTAGGTCTTACCTTTGATAGTGAGGGTAGTGTTCTCAGTACGTGCACCATTGTTAGGATCATAGTAATGAAGTTTGTCGTTTACAGTGACTAGTTCCCCTTTAGCTTGTTTGCCGTCTCTATGGAAATAGACATGAGCCCCGTCAATGGTTTGTTCACCCGTTAGTGCATACCAATTAGGTCCAAAGTAATACCAGTTACCTTCAACCTCTTTATATTGGTTTTTTATAGCGGTAGCTGTTTCCTTATCAAAGTAATAGATATGGCTACCATTAGGAATAAGTGATGGGAAATAGTCTTCAGTTAAGCCATTCGCTCTAACCAATCCATCAGCATATTTATTTGTCGGAGCATCAAACATATAAAGTTCTCCGTTGATAATGTGAAGCCCGAATGGAACGTGACCAGAAGCGGTAATGTAATATCTATTACCGTTTTTAGCCTCAACGAATTGAGGTCCTTTGACTTCTTTGTTGTTCAAATCATAGAATGAAGAGTAGCCATAAGGATGTAGAAATTCTCCTTTAGCAAGGTGCGGATCTGCACCATACGTAAAGACATACTCTTTACCATTGATAGTTCGAACTCCCCCTTCTCTTAGTCTTTTGCCTTTAGCATCAACATAATAAGTTTTGCCATTCAATTCAACAAATTGTTCCTTAAGGCGGGCACCACTATCTTTATCGTAAAATGAATCGTTTTCAGCAAAGTTCCCTTTAACCTGCTTACCAGTGCTATCGAAGTAGACCTCAACACCGTCAATGACTTGTTCACCAGTAAGACTTTTGCCGTCATTACCAATAAAATACCAATTATTATTTATATTTTGATAATGATTTTTTCCTAAGTCTACTCGGTCTCCTGAATTTTTACTGTAATAGTAGCCATCCGAACCGAATTCGCCTTTAATCTGTTTACCGTTTGAGTCAAAGAAAACATTATGCCCATCAACGACCTGAGCACCTTTAAGAGCAGTACCGTCAGCACCAATTCGATACCAATTGTTATCGAAGTTAACATAACGATTGGTTACCCGCACTCCTGAATTTTCATCGTAGTATACCCCATTTTCAGCAAAGTTTCCCTTAACTTGCTTGCCATCTTTACCAAAGTAAAGACTGTTGCCATCAATGACTTGTTCACCTTTTACAATTTTACCTTCATTATTAAGATAGTACCAGTCACCATTCACTTGAACAAACTGATTATTGCCAAGATTAACGCGTGCACCCGAATCTTTATCATAATAGAAACCGTCATCTGCGAAAATCCCTTTAGCTTGAACCCCATCTTTGTCAAAGAATACAGTTACGCCGTTAATGACCTGTTCCCCTTTGAGAGCTTTAGAATCTGAACCGATATAGAACCATTTATCTTTATTATTTTTGGTCTCATATGTGTTACTCTGGTCATTGATTTGAACATAACGATTAGTGACAGGTTCTCCCGTAACTGCATCATAAAAAAGTCCATTAGGAGCGAAATTTCCCTTAACTTGGATACCGTATTCACCGAAGTTGAGGTGTTTACCATTAATAATTTGTTCTCCCTTGATTCTATTGCCTTCGTCATCGAGGTAATAAATAAGGGTTCCTGATGGTTGCTCTAAGGAGACAAAGCTATTTTTGACGAGTGCTCCAGTGTCTTTATCATAATAAAAACCATCGTACCCAAAGTCTCCTTTGGCTTGGTGTCCTCTATAGTTAAAGTAGACACGAATGCCGTCAATAACTTGTGGACCGGTCACCACTTTCCCGTCAGACCCAAGATAATACCAATGGGTCTCTAAAGTTGGAGCCATAGAACCGTTAGATTCGTACCGTGTTAATTGGATGTAACGGTTTGTCACGAGTTCACCGGTATCCTTGTCATAGAATTGGCCGTTAGAATTAAAATCCCCTTTTATTTGATATCCGTAATAAGGGGTAAAGTAAACTTTTACACCATCAATGACTTGTTCACCTTTGAGGTTCTTTCCGTCTTCATCAACATAGAACCAATGGTTATCAATGAACACGTAGTGTTTTTTTCCTAAATCAACTAAATTACCATCTTGATCATAGAAACGCCCATTTTCAGCAAACCTATTACGCACCTGTCTCCCATCATACTGATCGAAATAGACAGATTTTCCATTGATGACTTGTTCACCCTTTACTTTGTCTCCATTTTTATCAACATAGAAAGGAAAGATAGTGTTGTTATAATTGTATGTAGTGCTAAAAACGTAGCTATCGGTTACAAGGTTACCGTCTTTATCATAGAAGTGCCCATTATTAGCAAATTCGTCTCGAACTTGAAGGCCGTTAGAATCATTGAAATAAACTTGTTTTCCTTGAATGGTTTGTGCACCTTTTAATGGTTTACCATTTTTATCGACATAGTAAACACCACCAAGATGATTAATATAACGATCAGTTACAAGAGCACCAGAATCAGCATCGTAATATTGGTTATCACTTGAAAAATTCCCCTTGACTTGTATGCCACTTTTATCGAAATAAACGTTGACCCCATCGATTTTCTGTGTACCAGTTAGGATTTTACCATTCGCATCTTTGTAATACCAGTTACCAAGGCTATCACTGTAATAGTGACCACCAGTGACATTGGTTTCACTATTGGTATCTGTGGTTGCTGTTGCAGTCTCACTGGCAGCTCGGGCTGTGGTTACAGCCTCTCGTGTTTGGCCTGAGGCCGATTCTACAGATGTCTGACTTTCACTGGCAGTTGTTGAAGCTGTTTCACTTGCAGCTTCAGAGCTTACTGTAGAAGTTGTGGCTTGTTCTGAGACATTTGTAGTGCTTTCATTGCTGGCTACATTTTCAGTAGTAGCAGGAGTTTCAATAACCTTTGTTTCGACTAGGTCAGCGGTAGTTTCCACATTGGCAGTGGTAGCAGCAGTCACATCAAGGTTTGATGCGTTGTCGGCTTTAGCTTCCTCAGCGAAGGCAGGTCTTGCGATAAAGGCAAAACTTGCAAGTGCAGTTGCACATGAGAATGCAATCAGACGTTTTGTGGACTTAGGTCCAGTAAAATTAGAATGTACTTTCATAATTTTTCCTCCTTTTTCCTAAGTCCTATTATAGCGCTATTTCAGAGAGTTTCAAGGAAAATGAGAAAACGATTACAATAAAAAGTGAGTGAAAGGGAAATGTCACTATTTTAGCAGTCGTAGGAGTTTAGAAACACAAAAAAATCCAGGACCTGAGCCCTAGATTTAGGAGATTATGAAAAAGAAAAGTTTTAGGATGGTTATAGTATATAAAGCAAAGCCTAAAGTTTTCTTAAAGTAAGTGATGTCTTAAACTTTAGTCGCATTACCGTTTTCATCAAAGTGGTATGTTACCCCCTTGATGGTACGTGTTTGGTTGGTGACGAGTTCACCAGAGTTTACATCGTAGTAGTGACCATCTGGTGCAAAAGCGCCTTTGACTTGTCTACCATGATTTGTATCGAAGTAAAGGTTTTGACCATTAATTTTAACGGCACCAGTAGCGGCTGCACCATCGCCGTAGAAATAGTGCCAAGCTCCTTCAGTAAAGACAAAACGATTTTTGGCAGCTTTACCAAATTGATCGAAGTAGTAGATTTTACCATCGATGTAATTAATACGATCTTGCCACATATCACCTAGTTGGGTGTATTTATAGGCACCTCCTTGACGGAAGTAATATAAATCACCATTGATTTCATGAAGTCCAAGGACTTTGTTACCCTTGTCATTTAGATAATAGGTCAAGCCATTAATATCTTTAACAAACCCAGCTTTGGTTACTTTGCGACCATTATCTTTATCGTAATAGTACTCAGGCATATATACGCCATCTCGTGCAAATGCCCCTTTGATTTGTGTTCCTTCATAGCGACTGAAGATGACTTCGTGACCGTCAATAGTATGAGCACCCTTTAAAGTATTGCCATTTTTATCAACGTAGTACCAAGATTTGTTGTATTCGATATAACGATTGGTCGCGAGTTCTCCAGAATCTGGATCGAAGTAGTGAACAAGGTTATTACGGGCATTGGTATAGGCCCCTTTAACCTGTTGACCGTTGTCGCGGAAGAATACCTTTTGTCCATTGATAATTTGAGCTCCAGTAAGGTTGTCTCCGTTTACGTTTTTATAATACCAGTTTCCGTTATCATCGCTATAATAACCATTTGGGTTTGGAGCATCCGTACCTACGCCATTTTTGTCAAATCGATAGGTCATACCATTAATTGTTAGAGTGGTGTTAGAAACACGTGCTCCTGAATCAGGATCATAGTAGCGAAGAATACCATTGTCGAGAACAAGCTCTCCCTTAGCTTGACGCCCATTTTCATAGAGATAGACAATTTGACCGTCTATGTTGACTTCGCCATCTTGAGGACGAATAGCATTACCATCCTCCCCGTAATAATACCATCCGTCAGACTCTTTAATATAGCGATTCTTTACGGCTTGACCAGTAATTGAGTCAAAAAAGTAGCGACGGGTGATTTTAGTAGGATTACCATAACCATAACTATTACCGCGTGGAGAATTTTTTCCCTCCTCAAGAGAGATGCTAATTCCTTTTTGTAGAGAGCCAATATAGACAGGGGTAGTAGCATCATATATTTTGAAATAAAAAAGGTTTCCGTCTATCTCACGAACTCCTGTAAACTTAGAGCCATCATTATTGAGGTAGTAGGTTTTTCCTCCTTTGTCGTTGACAAGCCCTTCTTTTCTTACTCTAGCACCAGAGTTAGGGTCGTAATAGAAGGTTTGATCTGGATAACTATAAGATTCTCCGCTAAAGTCACCCTTTACTTGAACGCCTTTATAATCGAAGTAGACTTCTTGACCGTTGATAGTTTGTTCTCCAGTGAGTGGATAACCATTTTCACCTAAATAGTACCAATTACCTTGGTATTCAAGATATCGATTAGTCCATAGTTGCCCAGTATCAACATCGTAGTAACGAATTAGATTATTATTCCAACCGAATAAAGGCCCCTTAACTTGTTGCCCATTACTGCGGAAATAAACATTTTGGCCATCGATAGTCTGTTCGCCTAAGAGGTTTTTCCCATTCGTATCCTTGTAGTACCAATTTCCCTGATTATCACTATAGTAGTGACCACCGGTGACGTTGGTTTCAGCGTTCGAAGTTCCGCTAGCTGAAGCTATCTCACTGGCAGCTCGGTCTGTAGTTATAGCTTCACGTGTTTGAGCTGTAGATGATTCTGCAGAAGCTTGGCTTTCACTAGTAGCTGTAGTAGCTGTCTCACTGGCCACTTCAGAACTTGCAACAGAAGTTGCGGCTTGTTCTGAGACATTTGTAGTGCCATCAGTGCTGGCGGCATTTTCAGTAGTAGCAGGAGCTTCGACAACCTTTGTTTCGACAAGGTCTGCTGTCGTTTCCACATTGGCGGTTGTAGCAGCAGTCGTGTCAGGGTTTGGTAAGCTATCAGCTTTAACCTCTTCAGCGAAGGCAGGTCTTGCGATAAAGGCAAAACTTGCCAGAGCAGTTGCACATGAGAATGCAAGTAGACGTTTTGTGGACTTAGGTCCAGTAAAATTAGAATGTACTTTCATAATTTTTCCTCCTTTTTCCTAAGTCCTATTATAGCGCTATTTCAGAGAGTTTCAAGGAAAATGAGAAAACGATTACAATAAAAAGTGAGTGAAAGGGAAATGTCACTATTTTAGCAGTCGTAGGAGTTTAGAAACACAAAAAAATCCAGGACCTGAGCCCTAGATTTAGGAGATTATGAAAAAGAAAAGTTTTAGGATGGTTATAGTATATAAAGCAAAGCCTAAAGTTTTCTTAAAGTGAGAAAAATATTTTGTCTTTCCCCTTTAATTCACCTTTTCAGTTGCTACACCATTTTCATCAATGACATAAGTTTTACCATCTTTTTCTAGTGTTGCATTGGTTGTGATTGGAGAACCGTAAAGATGTTTCCCTAATGAAGTTGATTTTTCGAAGTGATAGAGCTTACCGTCAATTTCCTTCCAAGTTGGTTGGTAGGAAGAGATTACCTGAGGCTCAAGATAGCAGAGGTAGCCTTCATCAGTGCGGTAGAATCCTGTTCGAACGATTCCATTTTCATCCGAAGCGTATGAGTAATTAGTGTCATTACGCAATAATTCCGCATAAGAACCGAAAAGATAGGTCTTACCATCTATGGTTTCTGTTGTGTTGGCATAGCGATATTGGTTGCTTGGATCTAGGTAATAGGTCTTACCGTCAATTTCTCTCCACCCGGATAATAGTTTTCCTTCTGAATCTGCAAGATATATTTTACCAAATGATTTAGCTGAACCATCAACTAGAAGTTGGCCATCTTGATTGAAGTAATAATAATTTCCGTCAATTAGAAGCAACTCTTCTTTTGCTTGAAGACCATTTTCCTTAAAGTAAACCCGGTGATTATCTAGTGTATACCAGCCAAAAACTTGAGCTCCATTGTTGCCAAAGTAGAGCTTAGAAAAGTAATTGTACGGATAGAATGCATTACGGAGGAGTTCACCATTGTTTTCAGCGAAATAGTAGTACTTCCCATCTATAAGGATACGCTTACCTTTTATTTGCTTACCACTGCCATCAAAGTAGAGTTGGACACCATTAATGGTTTGCCATCCAGTAGCTAATTGGCCCTTATCTTTGAGATAAGTCCAATCGCCATCCTTGTCCTGAGCAAAGGTGTTGCGTAGAGATGATGTGACATGTCCTTCTTCATCAATGTTATAGGTAACGCCACCAAGATCAATGGTACGGTTAGTCCACAAAGCTCCGCTATCTTTATCGAAGTAGTAGGTATCACCATCAATGTCAACCAAAGTCCCTTTTGCTTGCTTACCATTTTTATCAAAGTAGAGCTGAATACCATCAATGGTTTGACGACCTGTTAGGAGTTTACCATTTTTGTCGTAGTAGTACCAGTTCCAAAAATCGTCGCGAATAAATTGATTTTTAGGTGTAACTTCAGTTGAGATTCCCATGTCATCAAAGGAATAGACTTTGTCATCAACTTTCAAAGTTGTATTAGAGACAATAATTGTAGGACGCATACCAGCAGTAGGTTCGACGTAATCCCCATCTGTCAATCGGTAACGTTGCCCATTGATTTCCTCCCATGAAGGCTTAGTGACACTTTTTACTGCTGGTTGGAAGTAGTGGAGTTGACCATCAATACCTCGTTGGAATCCTTTTAAGACAATTCCGTTTTCATCAGTGCCATAGATTCCATTAAAGATGCCCTCGATTCGATAGACAACGGGTGCAAAGTAGGCTTTAAGGCTATTTTTTTGGACTACACTATTAATGACAAAATAATCTTTATTTTCAAAAGTGATAATACTGTTTAAGACAACTCCATTTTCAGTAAAAATGTATTCCTTACCATCAATAATCTGTCTACCGGTTTGGATGACGCCGTCAGCATCAGTGTGGTAAGTTGTTTTACTAGAGAAAAACATAGAAGGTCTTTCAACGATGCCATACGTGTTCTTAACCAATTGACCGTCATAATCAAACAAATATTTCTTCCCATCAATGGTTACGACATCATTTTGAGCTCTCAGGCCGTCTGATTGGAAGTAGTAGCGTTTGTTATCGATTGTATGCCAACCTGTAACGGGAGCACCGTCCTCTCCTAGATATTCAAAGAGGTGCGTATACATTGGGTTGGTTCTGTAACTATTAAAGATGATATGTTCATACCATTGATTAGTCATTAAGGCACCATTATGATAGGCAAAATAGTAGTGCTTGCCGTCGATTTCTTGTTTTTGTCCTTTGACTTGTTTGCCGTCTTTATCAAAATAAAGGATGACACCATCAACATTTTGCCAACCAGTCAATTTTTCACCATTAGCAGTGTAATAATACCAATCTTTTTGGTTGTCAGATTGGAAATGGCCACCGGTCACGACTTGGGTAGGTAGTTGTGTTTTTTCGGTTAGGATGCCATCAGCATCTGCTAAATAGGTTTTACCATCTATTTCAATGCTTGTATCAGTTACCTTTCGCCCATTATCTTTATCGTAGTAGTAATCCTTGCCATCAATGGTTACCTTTTCACCTTTTGCTTGGATGCCATTGTCATGGAAGTAGAGGTTGAAGCTGTCGATGGTTTGTGGGCCAGTTAGTTTGTGACCGTCACTGTCTAGATAATACCAGTTACCTTGATCATCTGAGGTGAACTTGCCACCTTGGGAAGGTGTTTCCTGTGAAGTAGTTGCGTTGTCGCTTGTTTCGGATGAGACTTCAGTACTTCTATCAGTAGTAACTCCTTCAACCTTCTTATCAGTTTCACTGGCAGGCTGACTGGCGACATTAGTAGATGTAGTGTCAGTTGAGACTGTCTCACCAGAAGTATTCTCAACAGTAGTGCTTGTTGGAGCCACTTCGGTTCTTGTAATGAGGCTAGCACTTGTCTCAAGATTGCTGTCAGAGATGACATTTTCAGGACAGTTAACAGCAGTCGTTTCTGGTTTGACTTCATCAGCTCCGACTTGTCCTAGTCCAATTAGTGATGCCCCGATAGCCAAACTTGAGGCAACGATTGTGATCCAATGTTTCTTAACTTTATGAAGCTTGAAACGAACTTTGTTTTCCATAATTTTCCCCCTTATTATGGTGATTTGGCATGCTATGTCGTGAAATGATAGACGACATAAAATCAAAATAATTAATTTATGATTATATTTTATCCTTATTTTCTAACAAACTCAATAGAAAACGCATACATAATTATAGTTTCAATTAATACTGCAGTAGTGATGTTTGAGAGAAATTGATGTTTGCGCAAAAAAATCCAGGATCTAGAGTCCTGGATTTAGGAGATTATGAAAAAGAAAAGTTTTAGGATGGTTATAGTATATAAGTTAAATCCTAAAGTTTTCTTAAAGTGGTAGAAATATTTTGTCTTCCCTTTTTAATTCTCTTTCTCAGTAGCCACACCATTTTCATCGATGATATAAGTTTTACCGTCTTTTTCTAGTGTTGCATTGGTTGTGATTGGAGAACCGTATAAATCTTTCCCTAATGAAGTTGATTTTTCAAAGTGATAGAGTTTACCGTCAATTTCCTTCCAAGTTGGTTTGTAGTGAGAAGTTACTCTTGGCTCAAGATAGCAGAGGTAGCCTTTTTCAGTATGGTAGAATCCTGTTCGAACGATTCCATTTTCATCTGAAACGTAACCGTACTGAGTTTTATTACGTAACAATTCTGCGTAAGAACCGAACATATAGGTCTTTCCATCTATAGCTGCTACTCTATTAGAGTAGTAGCTTCTGTTGCTTGGATCTAGGTAATAGGTCTTACCGTCAATCTCTCTCCAACCGGTTAATATTTTTCCTTCTGAATCTGCCAGATATATATTACCAAATGATTTAGCTGAACCATCAATAAGAAGTTGACCATCTCGATTGAAGTAATAATAATTTCCATCAATCAAAAGTAAATCATCCTTTGCTTGTAGACCGTCTTCTTTAAAATAAACACGGTGACCATCTAGTGTGTACCAACCAAAAACTTGTGCTCCATCATTGCCAAAGTATTTAATATATGAATTAAAGGAATGGAATGCATTACGGAGGAGTTCACCACTATCTTTATCGAAATAGTAGTACTTCCCATCTATAAGGATACGCTCACCTTTAATTTGCTTACCACTGCCATCAAAATAGAGTCGGACACCATCAATGGTCTGCCATCCGGTAGCTACTTGGCCCCTATCTTTGAGGTAGGTCCAGTCATCATCTTTATCTTGAACAAAGGTATTTCGAAGTGACGATGTCACACGGCCTTGGTCATCAATTTCGTAAGTCAATCCATTGAGAGTTAGACTACGATTGGTCCACAAAGCTCCGCTATCTTTGTCATAATAGTAAGTATCCCCATCGATATCAATCAAAGTACCTTTGGCTTGTTTACCGTTAGCATCAAAGTAGAGCTGAACACCATCAATGATTTGACGACCAGTTAGGAGCTTACCATCAGCATCGTAGTAGTACCAATTCCAAAAGTCGTCACGAACAAATTGGTTTTTGACCGTAACCTCAGTAGCAACTCCCTCATTATCAATCGTATAGGTCTGGTCATCGACTTTCAAAGTAGTATCTGTAAGGATAATAGTGGTATACATACCAGCATGTCTTTCTTTTAGATACGATTTTGTTAGACGATAGCGCTTGCCATTGATTTCTTTCCATGTAGGTTTATCAACACTTTTTACCTCAGGTTGGAAGTAGTGAAGTTGACCATCTAAGCCTCGTTGGATACCTTCGAGGAGGACACCATTTTCATCAGTTCCGTAGATTCCAGAGAAACTAGTTCCACCCAAAACTGGATTTTTAGAAAAGAAGGCTCCAAAATAGTTCTTTTCTATTTTACTATCTTTGACTAGATAAAGTTTGCTGTCATAACCTATGACACCATCGACAACACGGCCATCTGAAGCAAAGACATACTCTGTTCCATCGATGATTTGTTTACCTGTTAGAACTTCGCCATCTGCATTAGTTCGGTATCTATATTTGAATCTCACTTTAGCCCCTGGCTTATCAACAACGCCGTAAGCATCCTTAACTAATTGTCCCTTTTCAAATAGATAGTTCTTACCATTGATTGAATAGATACCATTAGCAGCATATTGACCGGTATCAGTGAAGTACAAGCGTTCTCCATTAATATCTTGCCATCCAGTCACAGCAGCACCATCATTTCCGAGATAATATGACCGGTAATCTTGTGATGCAGGATTAATTCCACCAAAATTGACTGAGGCCCATTGATTTTTAACCATACGTCCATTGTCTTTATCAAAGTAATAGGTTTTACCATTAATTTGAACGATTTCATTTTTTGCTTGACGCCCGTTCTTATCAAAGTAAAGTTGGTAACCATCAATGGTTTGAAGTCCTTTAACAGCGTGACCCTTTTCATCTCCATAATAAAAATTAACATTTTCAGGGAAGGTGAAATCTACCTTATCCCAAATAAAGGATTTTCGAGCTAGGCGTCCTCCTTCACCAAAGACATAGGTTGTATCTCCTACATTAACCGCTGCATTTTTAAGCAGTTCTCCCTTTTCATCAAAATAGTGAATGAAACCAGCTGCTGTTTTAACGAGACCTGTGGCACGGATGCCATCTCGGTTGAAGTAACTAGTATGGTAAATGTAGTTTGTTTTATACCGTGAGATAATCTGTTTTTCAGACCAATTGCGGTAAGAATTTTTGAGAAGGGCACCGGTGTTTTGATCTAAGTAATATGTTTTTCCATCAACTGTGATTTCTTGACCTTTGAGTTGTTTCCCATCTTTGTCAAAATAGAGTTCAACACCGTCCACATATTGGAAACCAGTCAATTTTTCACCTTGTGAAGTGATATATGACCATTCCCCCTTATCATTAGTTTCAAAATGTCCACCAGTAATGTTTGTAGGCAGTTTGGTTCTCTCTGTCACAACCCCATTCTCATCAATTTGATAATGTTTTCCATCTTTGTCGAGGTAGCAATTGACTAAGAGCATACCAGTATGGTCGTCTAAATAATAGTTCTTTCCATTTACCTCAACAAATTGACCTTTGACCTGTTTTCCATCTTCTTGGAAATAGTATTCGCGATCTTCTACATTATTCCATCCAGTGAGATTTTTTCCGTCTTTGGTGTAGTACCAATTGCCCTGATCGTCGGATGTGAATTTTCCTTGAGTGATAGAGATTTCTTGCCCTGATAATGGATGCTCACTGACTTCAGTGGCCTCTGACTTATTTTCTTTTATATCTTGATTGTTGGTGGCAGGTTCAGCACCTCTATCAGCAGTAGTTGTTTCATTAACTGGAGCTGCCTCAACCTTTTTATTCGTCTCGTTAGCAGGCTGCGTAGTAGTCGTTTCTGTAGGCTGACTAGCCACATTAGTAGATGCAGTATCAGTTGAGACTGTCTCACTAGAAGTATTCTCAACAGTGGTACTCGTTGGAGCTACTTCGGTTCTTGTAATGAGACTAGCACTTGTCTCAAAATTGCTGTCTGAGACGACATTTTCAGGACTATTAACGGCAGTCGTTTCAGGCTTGATTTCATCAGCTCCGACCTGTCCTAGTCCAATTAGTGAAGCTCCTATAGCCAAACTTGAGGCAGCAATTGTAATCCAATGTTTCTTAACTTTATGAAGTTTGAAACTAACTTTGTTTTCCATAAGTTTCCCCCTTATTATGGTGAAATAGCATACCGCATGCTAAAAAATTAAGTTACAATTATATTTTATCCTTGTTTTCTAATGATTTCAATAGAAAACGTATTCAAAAATGAGGCATTGTTATAAAATCTTCTGATATTTGTGATAGTTATAGTCTATAAAGGATTTTTCCTAATTGATTTATTTTTTCGTCTATAAATGTGATTGAAAGTGCAATTGTCCCCATACAGTTTAGAAAATAAACTCTTTTTTTCAAAAATCATCCTGTGTAAAATAATGGTCATAAAAACATATGAGGTGATTGCAATGACAAATCGTTACGACTTAAATAAAAATTTGGCACAGATGCTGACTTTAAGGGAGTTGGTGAGATTCCCATGGTCTTTATTCGTGGACCAATCATTGAAAGCGTTGGACCAGAAGTTGAAGTTTTAGCTCAGGTCAACGGAGCTATCGTGGCAACCAAAGAAAAACAAATGCTTGTCACCTCTTTTCATCCAGAATTAACAGGTGACACAAGGGTCCATGCCTATTTCCTAGAGATGATTAATCAGTCAAAAAAAGAAAAGCTATGAGTCAAATGTCATAATTTTCGTTCACACAAAAAAATCCAGGACCTGGGCCCTGGATTTAGGAGATTATGAAAAAGAAAAGTTTTAGGATGGTTATAGTATATAAAGCAAAGCCTAAAGTTTTCTTAAAGTAGGAGAATATTTATTTGTGAGATAAAAAAGGAAGTCAATTTTGAACGACTTCCTTTTGTGTTGAGCGATTGAAATCATTTTAAACTGTCATTATTGAGAGGGAGTCTCTATAACTACACTAACTAATAAGTGTTCCATTTCCGTCAGCGTCAAATTGGTAGGTCTTACCTTTAATTGTAAGAATGGTGTTTGATACACGGGCCCCAGTATTGGCATCGTAGTAGTGTGGAACACCATTGACGTCGATAAGTTCACCTTTGGCTTGTTTTCCAGATTGATAAAGGTAAACCACTTGACCATCAATAACAGCTTCACCAGATTCTGGGCGGATGGCATTACCATCTTCACCAAAGTAGTACCAATCACCTTGGAGGTAGATATAACGGTTCTTAACAGCCTCACCAGTGTTTTCATCAAAGTAGTAACGCTGTGTTACCTTGTCATTAGTACCAACCCCATAGACAGGTGCATATTTAGAGTTGTTAACAAAGGAAATAGCTTCCCCTTTAACTTGTTTTCCATATTGGATGTATTTTGATGCACCACTAGCAGTGAAGTAGTAGAGCTTGCCGTCAATAGTTTGTAGGCCCATTACCTTGTCACCCTTGTCATCGAGGTAGAACCAGTCGCCGTCTTTACGTTGAACAAAACCTTTGTGAGTAACTTTGTCCCCAGTTTGTCCATCGTAGTAGTTACCATCGGTAGATACTTCTGAGTAGTAGCCTGCAAAGTCACCCTTGATTTGGAAACCGTGATAAGGATGGAAGAAAACTTCCTGTCCGTTAATGGTTTGTGCCCCTGTAAGAGGTTTTCCGTCGTTACCAAGGTAGTACCAGTTACCGCTGAATTCGACATAGCGATTAGTCCAAAGGTCACCAGAATCAACGTCGTAGTAGCGGTCCAAGAAACCATTTGATTTAGCCAGGCCACCTTTAACTTGTTGACCATTCTCACGGAAGTAAACGTTTTGCCCATCGATGGTTTGAGCACCTTTGAGGTTTTCACCGTTGGCATCTTTATAGTACCAGTTGCCTTGGTCATCACTGTAATAGTGGCCAGTTGAAGCACTTGACTCAGTATTAGCGATCTGTGCCTCAACTGCGTTTGTTGTTACAGCAGGTTGATTAGGTGTTTGCTCTTGACTAACAGTTACGGTAGTGAGATTAGTGGCTGAGTCCGTGCTGAGAGTTGCTACCTCTTCTGAAGTATTGGCTGTCGCTTCTGTCGCTGGTGTGGCATCCACAACTTTTGTCTCAACGAGATCAGCTGTTGTCTCGACATTGGCAGTTGTGGCAGTGCTAGCGTCGAGGTTGGCAGTGCTGTCAGCTGTAGCTTCCTCGGCAAGGGCAGGTTTAGCGATAAAGGCAAAACCTGCAAGAGCAGTTGCGCATGAGAGCGCAAGAAGACGATGTTTGGACGTCTGTCCAGTAAAATTAGAATGTACTTTCATAATTTTCCTCCTTTTCCTAAGAATTATTATATCTGAAATCCAGTGGCTTTCCTAGGTTTTTCTGCCAATTTCTAGAAAATTGCAAGAAAATAGAGAACTTTCTGGCAGAAATAAAGAGAATGTATCTATTTTATTTCAAAAAATCTCTAAGAGCTTTAATATTTACTCCTCATAGACAAGAAGCAGTCTTAGTTAGATGAAAAAAGTGGTCTTTCTATCTAAAAATTTCTTTTCAGAATTGTCTTTTTAGGGTTTAGTTTTCTCATAGTCTTGCTATCTCTTAAGGTTACTTGAAGCTCTCTTTAATGTTTAAAAGCCCTTGAAGATAAGTTTTTGAGGGTCTTTGAGAAACGAAAGTTTCCATTCAAAACCTCACATCACATGTAAGTTCTCATTTTTGGTAATCAAAGTTAATAAAACTGGAGAACTGAGCGTAGATTTATGAAAGTAATATGGCTATTTCCTATTTGTAATTTGTCTGAATATATCATAAAGTAGAGAAAACAATAGAAAAAAGGATAATTGAAATAAATGGAAAATAAGGTACGTTTTAAACTACATAAGGTCAAGAAAAGCTGGGTGACCATCGGGGTAACGACCCTCTCCATGGTTGCCTTGGCAGGTGGAAGCCTTCTGTCTCAAGGAAAAGTAGAGGCAGATGAGACAAGCACACCAACTGGTGATGGCTTGCAGCAATTGAGTGAGGATGGTACTGTAAGTTTAGTGACGACAACTGTTACTGAGCAAGCTAGTACTCAAGCTAGTGTCTCAGCAGTAGAAACAGCAGGGACAAGCTATCAGATTGCGACAAGCGCGGTTAGTCAAGAGGTAACTGCTCAAGCACAAACCAGTCAAGAAGTAGCAGTTACGCCACAGACTCTAGTCAGTGCCCAAGAATCACAGCCTGCTGAAAACAACTCACAAACTCAGGCAACAAGTCAGGTAGCTGTTCAAGAAAGAACACAAGCTAGTCCTAGAGTATTGACCAACGCAGCACCATCAATCGCCACACTCGCTGCTGATAGCACTATTCGTATCAATGCCAACCGCAACACTAATATCACAATTACAGCTAGCGGTACGACACCAAATGTGACCATTATCACAGGGCCAAATACGCCTAAGCCAAACGTGACGGTGACAAGTCCAAACGGTACAAGACCAAATGTGACTATTGTGACTCAGCCTAACAAGCCAAATCAACCGTCTCAACCTAACAAGCCAGTTCAACCAAATCAGCCAAGTCTTGACTATAAACCAGTAGCCTCTAACTTAAAGACTATTGATGGCAAGCAGTATTATGTTGAAAATGGCGTCGTGAAAAAGAACACAGCCATTGAGCTTGATGGTCGACTTTATTATTTCGATGAGACTGGAGCTATGGTGGATCAAAGTAAACCTTTGTATC
>NZ_CAUUKN010000026.1:0-23538 GCF_963545685.1 uncultured Streptococcus sp.
ATAATACCGACTTTAGGCAGTTAGTGAGGTTGATAGGCAGAGCACCATAGTGGCTGCCGTAGACTTTCAAGTGCTTCAGCACTTAGAAAGTCTATCAACGTCAATCCACAAACTCAAATTCGAAGTTACCAATACGAACAATATCGCCATCCTTAGCACCACGTTCACGAAGTGCTTCATCAACTCCCATACCACGCAATTGACGAGCGAATTTCATAATAGATTCGTCACGTTCCATGTTAGTCATGACAAAGAGTTTTTCAAGTTTTTCACCAGAAAGCACCCATGAAGCATCATCGTCACGACTGATTTCAAATGGACGTTCATCTTCGTTAAAGCCATAGTAAACTTCTTCTTGTTCCATATCATCTTCGTTATAGAGCAAGAATTCATCTGTTTGATCAAGTAGTTCAGCAGTAGCTTCCAAAAGATTTTCCAAACCTTGATGGGCCAAACTTGAAATTGGAAAAATTTGTGGCAACTCATCAAATTCATCATAGTTAGCAGCCAATTTTTCCTTAAACTCTTTCAAGTTTTCCTCAGCCTCAGGCATGTCCATCTTATTAGCAACAATAATTTGTGGACGTTCCATCAAGCGCAAATTATAAGTTTCCAACTCTTTGTTAATTTGAAGATAGTCCTCGTAAGGATCACGTCCCTCACTCGCTGACATATCAATCACATGAAGGATAACACGTGTACGCTCGATGTGGCGGAGGAACTGTGTTCCCAAACCAACCCCTTGGCTAGCACCTTCAATCAATCCTGGAAGGTCGGCCATGGCAAAGCTCTCTCCTGACTTTGTACGGACCATCCCCAAGTTAGGAACAATTGTCGTAAAGTGGTAGGCACCAATCTTTGGTTTTGCTGCCGTTACCACACTGAGAATTGTTGATTTACCAACAGAAGGGAAACCAACCAAACCAACATCAGCCAAAATCTTCAATTCCAATTGAAGTTCACGCTCTTCACCTGGTTCACCATTTTCGGCGATTTCAGGGGCTGGATTACGAGGTGTCGCAAAACGGATATTTCCACGTCCACCACGTCCACCGTGAGCAATGACAAACTCTTGGCCATCCTCGACCATATCAGTAATAACCTTGCCTGTTTCAGCATCACGCACTGTCGTACCAGGCGGGATACTAACGATAAGGTCCTCAGCCCCTCGACCATGCATACCCTTGGTCATCCCTTTTTCACCATTCTTGGCTTTAAACTTACGGTTGTAACGGAAATCCATAAGGGTGCGTAAGCCTTCGTCAACCTTGAAAATGACTGAGCCACCCTTACCACCGTCACCGCCCCAAGGACCGCCATTTGGCACATATTTTTCACGACGGAAGGCAACCATCCCATCGCCACCACGACCGGCTTTGACACTGATCTTGGCTGTATCTAAAAACATACTCATCTATATTCTCTCTTTCTGATTTGTATGCCGCGCTCTAATTCAATCTCAGACGAAAGAATTTTCGACATACACAAAAAAACGCTTGATAGCGTCTTAAAGGACAGCTGCGACTGCTTGGAAAATCAATGCCCCAACTGTTACTAATAGCATAATCAAAACGACTAATACTGTTAAGCGTTCAAAAAATGATTTCTTACGTGGTCCGTTATCTCCAAATGCCACTTGAATTTACCTCGTTTTTTCTTCTAAAATATCACAATAATAGTAACAAAAATCCGCCTATTTCGCAACTACTAGACAAGCTTAAGTCAAAGGAATTCCAAAAATAGTTAGAGCATCTAACTCCTCCTGTGTCAAACGTCGCCAAGCACCAAGCTCTAAATCCTTTGGCAGACTTAAAGGTCCCATTTTCAAACGTTGTAAATCTGCCACTTCCTTACCGCAAGCAGCTACCATACGCTTAACCTGATGGAATTTTCCCTCGGCAATGGTAATTTGGACCAAACTAGTACTCGCATTCCTGTCGACTGATATAATCTCTAATTTAGCTGGCTGACAAGTATGGTCTTTAAGCTCAATCCCTTTTTCAAAAGCCAAGATATCCTCTTCATCCATGATACCAGCCACCTTGGCCTGATAAATCTTGTCCACATGTTTCTTGGGAGATAGCATAGCGTGGGCTAAGTCTCCATTATTGGTCAATAGAAGAAGACCATGAGTATCAATATCCAAACGACCAACTGGAAAAACCTGCTTATGTTTTGCTGTGTCATCGAGTAAATCGAGTACAGTCTTATGACGGGAATCTTCCGTTGCTGAAATGACACCTTGCGGTTTATTTAAAAGATAGTAAACAAAGGCCTCATGTGTCAACTCCTGACCCAAGTAAGCAATTCGGTCTTTATTCTCATCGATCTGAGTCTTAGGTGATGTCTCCACCTGCTCATTTACGGTCACTTGCTTCTTTTTCAGAAAGGTCTTGACTTGACTACGACTGCCAACACCACAGTCCACCAAAAACTTGTCCAGACGCATCTATACTTCCTCCTTTATTGGAATCCATACTTCCATCTCATAATCATCAGCCTGACGATTCCCTGGGGGATAAACCTCTACACTTGGTTGGTCAATTATCTCGAAATGTTTCTTAGCATAATGAAAACTTTCCCAGATAGCTGCCGTTGCAGGACCCTTCAACTTGAAAATGGCATAAGTAGCTGGCGCAAGGGCAATCATTTCCAGACTATTGTCCTCACCAGCCAAGGCTGTTACATAAGTCTTTCGACTCCCATCATTAATCCGAATACCATAGGTCGGAACAGCCAAATCATCTTGCTCTGCCAAAAAAGGTAGCCAGAGGAAATCTGTTGGCTTGCCTAGTTCCTCACCATCAAAAGCCATCCCTGAAAAACTCAAAAAACCTTTTCGAACAAGCTTCACATCATAACGGACGGTTACTAAATCTAGCTTTTGTATCACTTTTTTAAGCTTTGTCAGCTCAACTGGAACCTCATCAGCTAGGACATAGGAAATTTTTTCTACAAATGCTTCTTTTTCAACATTTCCAGATCCAATAGGAACCAATACCCAATCTTCAGCTCTCACACTCTTATCTTCACAAAGGTAGGTGAAATGCTTGCCTCCCTCATTGAATGACACATCAGCTAAACGATAAAGGGAGTCAGGCGAATCAATAACCACCATCTCCAGACCATTCGCTTGAAACAGGAGTTCTTGGTCCCTAAGTCGTACCTTCATAGTCAGACTTTCAGCATCGATAGAAAAACTATTATCCAAATCCATTACGGACTGAAAAAAGGCCTGGTATAAGCCAGAAAAAGTCCAGACGGCATGCCAACGACACATCATCTCATAATCGTCAATGGTTACAAGAAGAGAAAGCTCCTGCTGATCAGAGGCATAAGAATAGGCCTGAACACTCAATTGGTCTGGTGTCAGGTAGTCATTTACAAAGACTGCAAAGTCATCCATAGTTTGAAAATCTGACATAAGCTCCCCCTTCTCTACTCCGAAACCGAGCCCGTCACATACATGGTAAAGGTCGCTCTAGTAAGAATTTTTTCCTCCTGATTGGTAATGAGGACTTCTACCACCTTGGTCGTTTTACCATTATGCACACAAAGACCTTCAATCTTGAGTTGGTCAGACAAATGGCCTGCCTTTAAATAATTGATATTGGACTGAAGAGTCACAGCGTAGTCCCCTGTTGAAAGTGCCACAAGTCCTGCCACCTGATCACAGAGCGTAAACAAATAACCACCATGAGCATTACCAAAATAATTCAAGGACTTCTCGACCACCTCAGTTGTGACAATCACATGCCCAGTTTCAAATAGTTCTTCTTGAAAATTCTCAAACACACGGATTTCATGTAGTTTGTCTTGCATAGCAAGCCCTCCTATCAATACCCATTCCACCACGAATGAAATAGGTTGTCTATAGCTACTAGTATAACACGAAGTTCTCGACGGATAACAAGCTTATTTGACTAAACTGATATCAACTTCTATATCCTCACGAAAAAGCTTCTTCACTCGGCAATAATTATCTACAAAAGCCAAGATTTCCTGCTCATTATCAACATTCAAGTCCTTAGGTAAATGAATTCCAAGCTTGAAATGCCCTTCTTCATAGCTAGAGTCAACCTGAATTGCAAGCTCCTCTATTCCTTGAAACTTGGCAAAATAACTCTGTAGACACATGGTCACGCAAGAGGCTAAAGCAATATTCACCAAACTCATGGGTGTCTCCCCATCTTCCGTATAACCAAAGAGTTCCACAGGTGCTCCGTAGCCCTCTGAAAGTGAATGATAGCGTTTGTCACCTTTAATCGTCGTTTGATACATAATGCACCTCCAATTGTTTTCTCTTATTATAACAAAGAGAAGCCTAACAACCGAACTGAATGCTCTGAAATATCTATCGTAAACCTTAAGGGAATCCTCTTATTTTCCAACAGATTAGTCTTGTACAACGCCCATATTACCAAGGGATTACAGTTAGGCAAAAACAACTGGAAGCGCTTTTATTTTAATGAGTTTTCATTTAAAATAAATTTACTAATAAAAAAGGGAGATTATTATGAAAGTATTTTCTAAATTAACTTTAGCCTCTGTCTCAGTTCTTACCTTGTTGACCCTAGTAGCATGTGGCAACTCCAAAGACAAAACTGACTCATCATCTTCTTCACCATCATCAAGTAAGGTGACAAAAGACTCTTCTTCTACTGATTCAAGTGCTTCAGTTAAAGTCAACAAAGACGGTTCGACTGAAGTGAACGACGGAAAAGGTAACTCAGCCAAAACAAATGGTGAAAATACTGTTGAAGCCAACGATAGCGAAGGCAACAGCGCAACAGTTGGTCAAGATGGTTCAGTTGAAGTGAATAGCCAAGACGGTACAAATGTCAAAGTTGGCTCAGATGGAACTGTCTCAATTGGTAACTAATATAAGATAGGCTAGCTATTCTGCTAGTCTTTTTTAGGTTCAGATTAATGAAAACGCTCCCTAAAGGTGCTATAATAGGCGTGGAAATCTATAATCAGGGGGTGAGACAATGAAAAATAAAATCATCTTGGGATGTTTGGCTGCAGCTACCTGCGAGATCCTTTTTGGGCTCAGTTTTATCTTTACCAAATCGATTACAGCACAGGTCAGTGACCTTGCTTTAATCTCTTGGCGTTTTGTCACAGCCTTCTTCTTTGTCAACCTATATCTTCTCTCAAGAAGACATAGGATAACCATAAATGGCAGAAATCTCAAACCTCTGACACGTATTGCCATTCTTAATCCTGTTATCTATTTTATCTGCGAAACGGTTGGGATTCGTATGACTACTGCCTCTGAAAGTGGAGCATTCCTCGCTTGCATTCCGGTTGTCGCACTTATCATGTCTAGTCTTATTTTGAAAGAATGGCCAAGTCGTTGGCAAGTGGTCGGTGTCATTACAACCCTCATTGGTATTATCATTGCCGTCTTTGCTGCGGGTATCTCCACCGACTTCTCACTCGTCGGCTACTTCATTTTAGGTCTAGCCGTTGTCTCCTATGCCCTTTATTGCGTTGACGTTGAAAAAGCCAGTCAATTCACTAGCTTTGAGATTACCTATTTTATGTTAGCCAGTGGTTGCCTTACATTTGGACTCTTTGCACTAAGCCATAGCTTTCTAGCAGGTAACTTGAAAGAGCTCTTAACGCTCCCTTGGATTAGTCCAAAGTTCGCCATAACCATCCTTTACCAAGGATTAGGCTGTAGTGTTATAGGGTACATCCTCTCAAATTTTGCTATCGCAACTATCGGGGTTAACCGAACAGCTTCTTTCATCGGCATATCCACGATTATCTCAATTTTAGCTGCTGTAGTCGTCTTAGGCGAGCCCTTCTCACAGTTACAAATTTTAGCGGGAATCTTGGTAGTCCTTGGAGTCTATGTAGCTAATAAAAATTAAAACTCTCGGAAATTAATCTTCCAAGAGTTTTTTGCTGTCAATCAAGTTCCACCTGAATCAAAACAACAAGCTCTTCCTCATTAGGAATACTACTTACTGCCGTCGGCACAGGCAAGACCTTATCTCCATAATTATTAATCATATGAGCCAAAAAGACTGACGATTTCGTCATAGCTTCAGGCAAAGAAGCTGCCTGAATACTCCGACCAAAATCAGGAAAACTAATCTTGTAACCTTCCTCAATCGTGTGAAAAATAGCTGGATATTCGTATAACATGTCCCTTCCCCCATTTCAAAACTATACTCCTCTATGATAAGATGAGTTTTAAGAGAAGTCAACCGAAAATCGTTATAACAAAGGGATTTAAACCATTCGAGATAATACAGCGAGTTAAAATAAGGCCTAGTCCATATACAACTTGAAAAAAGTGGCACCGATTCGGTGCTTTTTAGATATGCAAAAAGTCCATTGGAATAATCCAACGGACTCTTTTTCTACTATTTCTTAACCTCATCCAAAATCTCAATCACCTTATACAAATCTGGTTCTGTAATTTGGTAAGGAGCTTGTTCACGGACAACTGGTTTGGCACAAAAGGCGATACCTATGCCAGCTGTCTTAATCATAGGCAAATCATTAGCTCCATCACCCATAGCAATGGTTTGAGAGAGTGTAAGACCATTTTCTGCTGCCCAATCTCTAAGTTTGGCTACCTTGACATCTTTGGTAACAATCTCACCATAAACCTTACCAGTTAAGACACCATCGACCACCTCAAGGTGATTAGCCTTCACATAATCAATACCTGCCTCTTTTGCCAGTCTATCAACTGTCTCATGGAAACCACCAGAAACTAAACCAACCTTGAAGCCACGTGAGTGGAGTTCATCCACAAGTTCCTTGGCTCCCTTGTTGAAATGAATGCGGGCATAGACCTTATCAAATATGCTATCAGGTAATCCCTTAAGAGTTGCCACACGCTCATTCAGAGCCTGTCTGAAATCTAATTCTCCACGCATGGCACGCTCTGTAATTTCGGCGACCTCTCGACCAACACCAGCCTCTTCCCCCAATAAATCAATTACTTCTTCTTGGACAAGAGTTGAGTCTACATCCATAACTAATAAGCCTTTTACTTCTGACATAATGACCTCTATTCTTTAATAACTATATAACTTTTATTAGGCTCTTCATCAACCTAAAAAGAGATAAGTTTCTTCAAAAAAATCCTGGACCAAGGCCCAGAATCTTTCTCTTACATACGAATTTGTTCGCGTGTTTTTTCGTAAGACGATACAAAACGATCTGTTACACCTGGTTCTACTGTTTCCAAGGCGTAAGAGATTTCTTCCAAAGATGCATCGTAGTCATGGTCAACTTCGAACAATTTAAGCGCATGCTCAAAGCTACTTTGAACAGCAGGTTCGAAAGAACGGTAACGGTTTGAGTACTGCAAGAGTTGCTCAGTCAATGTTGCATTTTGAACAACCAAATAAGCAGTCTCTTCCAAATGTTCAATGGCATTTTTTGACGTTTCAGTCAAACGCATTACCGCATCAATATTGATACGTCCACGGCTGAGCTCATCCATGAGAGCTTCAATTTGTGCACTTGTTGAGAAGAATACACTCAAGAAGGATTGAGGAATACCTGGAAGATTACGTTTTTCCATGTAACGCTTGATAACATGCAATTTATTAACATAAACATCAAGCTCTTCACGTGCCTTAGCTTCGTTTTTCTCGATAGATCGAAGATTTTCAAAAACCTCAACCTGTCCATTTTCAACAGCAGACAAGGTATTGAGACTTTTTTCGAAGATCTTTTCAAGTTCTGAGAAAGGTTTCTCCTGATTCTCAAAGTTTTCAAGGGGTGGAAGAACAGCTGTCTCAACACCTGAAATATCTGAAGCAAAGTTACGTACATCTGCTGCATAAGTTTCATCGAAAATATAAGTCAACATGAGACGCTCAAGCTCTTCTTGAAGTTTCTTGTTGTTTTCTTTAGCATGCTTGAGATAATCTGGCAAAATTTTCTTTTGACGCATAACAACCTTGTATGATGCAATTTCACGTTCGAAAATGCTATACAAGTTGTCAATTTTTTCTTGAATCTCAACGTTTTCTTCTTCCGCACGATCCAAATCAAGAGAAACTAACTCACTTGAGTTTGAACGGATAGCTTCACGAATTTCCTGGAAGCGACGTTCGATATTTTTCTCAGGGAAGTGGTAATTTTGCTCAATCAACTTGCGGTAGCCAGATTCCAAATCATCCAACTGATCTGGGAAATCATCTTCCAACTTAGCTACAATGGCTGGAATCTTCTCTGAAATTTGCCCCAAAGCAATGGTGTGCTCCTCTGCACGGTCCAAAATACTTGATGCCTCAACAGGGTCACCTGATGAGTTAAGAGTCACGAATTCAGCAAACTCAGCTTCAATGTTTTTAAGCTGTTTATTGATCTCACTCATAGTAGAGCCAAAATTATCAGAGTTTTCCTCGATAGAATTTTGCAACTCTTCGTACAAGTCAAGTGCATGTTTAACGCGAGCACTGTTCTTTTCTTCTTGTTCTTTCAAGGTTGAGAGCGCCTCACGGATAGACTTAATGTCTTCTTCCATAAGATCTAACTGACTCTCAATATTATTGATTTCACCACTAGCCTTGAAGAAATGGAAGGTATCATTCATATTTTCAGCTTCGAAAATATGATTTTCAATATCTGCGAATGAATTTGTCGAGATATCTATCCATTTCTGATTCCATTCACGGAAAGTTGTTTGACTTTGTCCAATCAAGTGAAGCTTTTTAACTTCTTCAATTTCTTCGTTAATTGGCAAGTCAAACAATTTTTGCTTGCGTTCTTCAAGCTGTGCAATCCGCGAATCATTTCGTTTTCTAATAAGAATACCGACTAAGTAAGCGACAATTACAAGTATAACTACCACTACAATCAGTAAAACAATTCCGCTAGACATAGTTTCTCCTTAATCGTCTATTATGTTCATAAATGTAGAATAACATTACGATTATATCATAGTTATCCTAGCATTGCACCCTTTTCTAAAAGAATATTAGATATCCAGAGTACTGTAAACGGCATTTTCTTCGATAAATTCGCGACGAGGTTCAACCTTGTCTCCCATCAGCATATCGAAAATCTTATCGGCCTCTGCAGCATCATCCACAGAAACACGTGCCATCAAACGATTTTCAGGGTCCATGGTAGTTTCCCAAAGTTGGTGGTCATCCATTTCACCTAAACCTTTATAACGTTGTACCGTAGGTTTTGAACGTCCCACACTGTAGTTTTCAAGAGCAGCACGCAATTTTTCTTCTTGATCCGCACCTGGCTGGATGTATTCTTTAATTTCGGAACCAACCTTAACACCATAAATTGGTGGTTGTGCAATGTAGACATAGCCAGCTTCCAAGACTGGACGCATAAAGCGGTAAATCAAGGTCAAGAGCAAGGTACGAATGTGAGCTCCATCGACATCGGCATCGGTCATGATAACTAACTTGTGATAGCGAGCCTTGCTGACATCAAATTCTGATCCAAAACCAGTTCCCATAGCTGTAAAAAGAGAACGAATCTCTTCGTTGGCTAGAATCTTATCCATACTAGCCTTCTCAACGTTCAAAATTTTACCACGAATTGGCAAGATTGCTTGGAATTCACGATTACGACCTGATTTGGCAGAACCACCGGCTGAGTCCCCTTCGACAATGAAGAGCTCATTCATTTCAGCATTGTTTGACGAACAATCTGCCAACTTCCCTGGAAGATTTGAAATTTCAAGACCTGACTTCTTACGTGTTACTTCACGAGCACGCTTAGCAGCGATACGGGCCTTAGAAGCCAGAATTCCTTTTTCAACAATCTTTTTAGCGATAGCGGGATTTTCCAAGAGGAAGCGACTTAGGGCTTCGCTGAAGAGACGATTGGTAATCTTAACAACTTCAGAGTTTCCAAGTTTGGTCTTGGTTTGACCTTCAAACTGTGGGTTTGGATGCTTGACAGAGATGATAGCAGTCAAGCCTTCACGAACATCGTCCCCAGTCAGATTATCATCTTTTTCTTTGAGAATCTTATTTTGACGTGCATAATCATTGATAACACGAGTAAGAGCTGTACGGAAACCTTGTTCATGAGTACCACCTTCGTGAGTGTGGATATTATTGGCAAAACTCATCACCGTTTCATGGTAGCCAGTCGTATACTGCATAGCAACTTCGACTGAAATACCATCCATCTCACCATCTGTGTAGATAGGCTCATCAAAGATAACATCTTTATTTTCATTGATGTACTTCACATAAGATGTAATCCCACCCTCATAGTGATAATGTTTCTCTTGTTCAAGACCTTCACGCTTATCTGTAATAGAAATACGTAGTCCCTTGTTCAGAAAGGCTAGCTCTTGGATACGTTTAGCTAATTTTCCAAAGTCAAACTCTGTCGTTTCTTGGAAAATTTCTGGATCTGGCGTAAAGTGAACAGTCGTTCCATGTTCCTCAGTTTCACCAATAATCGTTAAGTCGTCTACCACAACTCCTCGTTTATACTCTTGGAAGTGGATATGACCGTTTTTATAAACCTTAACATCAAGCTGAGTTGAGAGGGCATTAACGACCGAAGAACCAACCCCGTGCAAACCACCAGAGACCTTATAACCGCCTCCGCCGAATTTACCACCAGCGTGAAGAACAGTAAAGACTGTCTCAACAGCAGGACGGCCTGTTTTTTCTTGAATATCGACTGGGATACCACGACCATCGTCAATAACCGTGATAGAATTATCAGGTTCAATAAAAACTCTGATATGTGTGGCAAAGCCTGCCAAGGCTTCATCAATTGAGTTATCGACAATCTCCCATACCAAGTGATGTAATCCTTCTTTTGAGGTCGAGCCAATATACATTCCTGGGCGCATACGTACCGCTTCAAGTCCCTCTAAGACCTGAATCTGGCTGGCATCATATTCTTGCGCTTTTTCTTCAAGATTTTTTAATTCATCAGTCATCTATGTCACAATCTCCAATAATGATTTATGGCCATCAACAAGCAAGGTATCCAGACCCGCTGCTTCTCCAGCCTCTATGTCTATCTGGCGGTCACCAATGACCAAGCCATGTTTAATATCGTATTTTTTAATTAAATAAAGAAAACTATCTGGACTAGGTTTTCTAGCAAAACCATTTTCAGAAGTTACAACTTCTGTAAAATAATGAGCAATCTTCGCTCTATCAAGGATATCTAGCACCAAGTGATTACGGTGGCTAACCAAGAAATTACGTCCGCCCTCAGCCACAATCTTTGCAAGGACATCCTTAGCACCTTCAAAAAGCACAGGTTCTTTTAAATGTTTGGCCTCTTCTTGCTTATAGAGAGTGCGAAAATCCGTTATATCAGGCGCAAACATAGCAATGGCAGTACTCGTTGATACCTTAAGGGCATCATAGACTGCTTGACTTTCTGCTGTACGCTCAAATTGTTCCAAAGTTGCTAGAAAGGCTTGGGTTGATACCTGGTAATTATCCAACAAGGTACCACCTAAATCCCAGATATAATCTCCATAATTCATAACCTTAATTATAACATAAAAGGTCAGATTTTGCTTGTTTTTCATAGCTAAAAAGGCTTGGAAAACCTACCCAAACCTTAATTTTTTATTTCAGAATTAAACTAGCCACAATAGGACTAATAATGGCATATAAAATCCCTGTTACAGCGATTGATAGACCAGCCATGGCACCTGCAACCTGACCATATTTGAAGGCAGCTCCAATGCCAACGGCACTCCCAGTTCCTCCTAGAGAAAGTCCGATAGCGACTGGGTCTTTAATGCCTATCATCTTTAAAAAGACAGGTCCTAAAACAGAGGTTAAGATTCCCGTAATAACAACTGCGACCAAGGTCACTGTTGTAATTCCCTGCATTTTTTCCGTCATCTCTACAGCCATGGCAGTCGTTACAGACTTAGGAAAGAGAGAGATAGCAAGGAAATAATCCATACCAAAAAGCTTAGCAATCAAGGCAGTATAAGTAGTGTTAAGAACACAGGCAACTGTTGACCCAATTAAGATGCTCTTATAGTGATGACGCATAAGGTGGAGATTTTTATAAAAGGGGACAGCTAGGGCAACCGTTGACGGGATAATTAAGCTGTTAAGATGAGAGCCACCTACGTAATAATCCTTGTAAGAAATGCCGGTAAAGTGCAAAATGACAATAATCAAGGCAGTTGACACAAGAAGAGGCGTTGTCAAAGGATTAGGGAAACGGCGATGAATCAAAAGCCCCAGTGTGTATGCCAATACTGAAAGGGTTAAACCAAACAAGGGTGTGTTAAAAAAATCAGCCACGCTTAACCTCCTTATAATCACCTTCAAAGTGTTTTTTGATAAAGCCGACAACTACTGCAATCACTACAATATTAAGAACCAAGGCACCCATGATAATCAAAATAATTGGAACAATATTCGCCGAAATAGCATTCCATCGTTCCATAATACCGACACCTGCTGGTAAAAAAAGAATAGTCATATTGGCTATTAAAAATTCTGCCACAGCATGGATATGACGCAGACGAATCCACTTAAGCTGTAGGGCAATCAGAAGCAAGAATAAGCCTATGATACTTCCAGGTATAGGTAATTTAAAAAAGGTTGACAGAGCTTCACCAATAACAGCAAACAAACAAATCAACATGAATTGAACGTAGTATTTCACGAGTTGCCTCCTAGGTTTAGTGTCCTACTAGTCTACTCCTTTTATTGGCTCTTTGTCAACTGTAGTGGGTAGATGAAAAGCTAACACCTAGAGAGGACCAGTTTGGTCTTCTCTTTTTATTTGAAAAAAGCAGTAAAAAAGCGACCCAACAACAAGTCGCATTCATTGAAAATTGGATTAACAACTATCCAAAGAAAGTATTGGATTACAGATCTCCTAGAGAGGTGTTACACGGTGGCTGACTTGGACTTGAAATTTGTTATCCAAACCTAATTTTTTATCTCAGAATTAAACTAGCCACAATAGGACTAATAAAGACATATAAAATTCCTGTTACAGCGATTGATAGACCACCCATGGCACCTGCAACCTGACCATATCTGAAGGCAGCTCCAGTACCAACAGCATGACCAGTTCCTCCTAGGGAAAGACCGATAGCGACTGGGTCTTTAATACCAATCATCTTTAAAAAGACAGGTCCTAAAACTGAGGTTAAGATTCCCGTAATAACAACTACGACCAAGGTTACTGTTGTAATCCCTTGCATTTTTTCCGAAATCCCTACAGCCATGGCAGTCGTTACAGACTTAGGAAAGAGAGAAATAGCAAGGAAATAATTCATACCAAAAAGCTTAGCAATCAAAGCGGTATAAGTAGTGTTAAGAATACAAGCAACTGTTGATCCAATTAAGATACTCTTATAGTGATGACGCATGAGGTGGAGGTTTTTATAAAAAGGGACAGCTAGAGCAACTGTTGAAGGAATAATCAAACTGTTAAGATAAGAGCCACCTACATAGTAATCCTTGTAAGAAATGCCTGTATAGTGCAAAATGACAATAATCAAGGCAGTTGACACAAGAAGAGGCGTTGTCAAAGGATTAGGGAAACGGCGATGAATCAAAAGCCCCAGTGTGTATGCCAATACTGAAAGGGTTAAACCAAACAAGGGTGTGTTAAAAAAATCAGCCACGCTTAACCTCCTTATAATCACCTTCAAAGTGTTTTTTGATAAAGCCGACAACTACTGCAATCACTACAATATTAAGAACCAAGGCACCCATGATAATCAAAATAATTGGAACAATATTCGCCGAAATAGCATTCCATCGTTCCATAATACCGACACCTGCTGGTAAAAAAAGAATAGTCATATTGGCTATTAAAAATTCTGCCACAGCATGGATATGACGCAGACGAATCCACTTAAGCTGTAGGGCAATCAGAAGCAAGAATAAGCCTATGATACTTCCAGGTATAGGTAATTTAAAAAAGGTTGACAGAGCTTCACCAATAACAGCAAACAAACAAATCAACATGAATTGAACGTAGTATTTCACGAGTTGCCTCCTAGGTTTAATCACCTATTAGTCTACTCCTTTTTTTTTGAATTTCAAGAGTTTTCAGTAAATTCTTTTGAAAAATCATCAATCGATATTCAACTCCTTAAACCATAAAAAAATCCAACCCTGAGGCTGGATTTATTCACAGATGCCACCACCGAGAATTGAACTCGGAACGGAGCATTACCATTGCTCTATTATACCATTTAACTATAGCGGCAACTGTTTTTATCTTACCACATTTCCATTTACTGTGGCAAGATTTTTTGCTTATTTTTTATAAATTTAAGTCTTGGTAAGGACTACGATAACCAACCTGTAAAACCTTACCATCCTTAATTAAGATAGGACGTTTAATCAACATCCCGTCTGAAGCCAAGAGATCAACAGCTTCATCAAGAGACAATGTTGGTAGCTTATCTTTTAAACCTAGAGAACGATAGGATTGTCCACTCGTATTAAAGAATTTCTTGAGCTCTAAATCTGACTCCGCTAAGAGTTTCTTTAGCAATTGCGCTGATGGGGGATTTTCCTTAATGTTAATAGACTCGACATCTAAACCTAATTGATCGAGTTCTGCTTTTGCCTTACGACATGTGCTACATTTTGGATATTCATAAAAAGTGTACATGTTTTTCTCCTTTTCTCTAGCATAAGCTATCTATCTAAGACTTGTCAATCCTAAAGCCTTCCAAACAGAGTAAGAAACGCTTGGCATCCTCTCCTGCCGCATAATTTCCTAAGTGACCACTACTGGGCAAAACACGATGACAAGGGGTGATAATCAGCCAGGGATTCTTACCAATAGCACTTCCTACAGCCTGTGCTGATTGACAAGAGATTGCCTTACCAATCTGACCATAGGTTCTGATTTGCCCCATAGGAATTTCACTTAAAGCTGACCAAACCTTTTGTTGAAAAGTGGTCCCTCTATCAGCTAAAGGGAGATTAGCTGGACTTGGTTTGTCACCTTTAAAATAGGCATCCAACCACTGCCTGGACATTTCCAAGATGGGATTTGAAGCATCTACTAAGTTCTCTTCCTTAACACCTGCTTGAAAATATTTTTGTCCTTCCAACCAAACCCCATAAAGTGTATGGTCACTTGCGACCAAGGATAAGCGACCAATTGGAGATAAATAATACTGACGATAAAGCATATTTTAATTATTCCAAAAAGACAGGAAACTCTTGTTCCTGTCATCTTAATTCTATTTATTTACCTTTAATCAAACGTACACGTACGATATTGTCACTAGCCTCAAACTTAGCAACCAATTCATCAATCTTAGACTTGTCTGTTTCATCAAGGTCAAGAAGAGTATAGGCATAATCACCCTTAGAACGGTTGATAATATTATCAATATTGATATTAAAATCAGAAACCGCTGTTGAGATACGGGCGACAATGTTAGGCACGTTTTTATTAATCAAAGTGATACGATAGGGAGCACTCAAGGCCTGTTGCACACGTGGGAAGTTTACAGAGTTAACAATTTCACCTGTTTCCATGAAGCGACGGATGGTTTGCCCTGCCATAATTGCACAGTTAAGCTCCGCTTCACCCGTTGAACCACCAACGTGTGGGAAGACTGTCACCTTAGGTTTGTTAAGCAGTTCTTCTGTACCAAAGTCAGTGATATAACGTTTAACAACACCTGTTTCCAAAGCATCAAAGAGTGCCTCATTGTCTACCAATTCTGCACGAGCAAAGTTGATAATTGTTGTTCCTTTTTGCATGTTATTAAATGCTTCAGAATCAAAAGTTGCTCTCGTATCATCGTTCAAAGGTACATGAATAGTAATATAGTCACAGTTTTCAAAGATTTCTTTTAAATCAGAGACACGTCTTACATGGTGAGAAATATTCCAAGCTGCTTCAATAGAAACATATGGATCATAACCATAGACCTTCATTCCCAAACGGTAAGCGTCATTGGCAATGCGTGCACCGATGGCACCAAGGCCAATAACACCCAGTGTCTTACCAGCAATCTCGCTACCCGCAAACTGCTTCTTCCCTGCTTCGATTTGTTTAGGCACATCGTCACCACTAAGTGTGTTAACCCAAGCATTGGCCGCAATATAGTCACGTGCTGAAAGCAGGATAGAAGCCAAAACAGCTTCTTTAACTGCATTAGCATTAGCTCCTGGAGTATTGAAGACAACAATCCCTTTTTCAGTTGCTTCATCAACTGGGATATTGTTAGTCCCTGCACCAGCACGCGCAATAGCTTTCAAGTTGTCAGGGAAGACAGTATTATGGAGACTTTGACTACGGATGATATATGCATCCGGATTTTCCGCTAAATCACCATCAATTTGGAAATGATTTCCAAGTTCCTTCAAACCAATTTGGTTAATATTATTATATGTTTTTACGCTAAATACCATAATTTTATTCCTCTTAAATTAATGAATCCCGTGGTGAGCAGCTTCATCAACTTCTTGATAAAAAGCCTTCTCTCTCTTGGTTTTGATTTTCTGATAGGCAAGTCGTTCTCCATCAATAAGAACCTTACCACAATAGACATAGCCAAGTTTCTCCAAAATATGCTGCATGACAAGATTTTTTTCATGCGTGTCGCAACGGAAATCATGCGCATCTGTCCCCTCAATAAGACCTTGAATAAAGGTTTGAGCGATTTTCTGACCCGTAAATTCTCTTAAAACGGCAATTCTATGAAAGGTAACATAGCGCTTATTATGATGCTTCCAGTCTCCATCATAGATTTGGTCGTAAGCAGGGTCTCCATCAGTAATCACAGCAGCATAAGAAACAATTTGACCATCAATGATACCCACATAGGCTTGCCCTTTAAGAACATCATCAAAGATAGTTTCTTCAGTAGGATAACCATCAGCCCCTTGCCATTGGGAACTGCCAGCTTGCGCTAAAGTAGCTCTAGCACTCTCAATCACGGTCATGATAGCACTAATTTCATTTGGGAAAGCTTGTCTAATTTCCATCTCTTTACCTAATTATTTATTTTCAGCTTCAAATTTCTTCATAAAGTCGATCAAATCAAGCACACCTTGACGTGGGAAGGCGTTATAAACACTGGCACGCATACCACCCACTGAACGGTGACCCTTGATGTTCTTGAAACCAAGAGCATCTGCTTCTGCTACAAATTTGGCATCCAAGTCTTTACTTGGTGTGACAAATGGAATGTTGCAGACAGAACGGTCCTTAGGATCTTTAACAGGATTGGTGTAGAAATCAGATGATTCGATATAGTCATAAAGAAGACCTGATTTTTCACGTTGAATTTCCGCCATCTTTTCTACGCCACCAATTTCATTTTTTACCCAGTCAAAGACGAGTTTTGAAATATAGATATTGAAACATGGTGGTGTATTGTAGAGTGATCCAGCTTCTGCTTGAATACGGTAGTCCAACATGGCAGACAATTGAGGTTGATCGTTAAGGAAATCTTCACGAACGATAACCACTGTCACACCAGCAGGTCCAATATTTTTCTGAGCACCAGCATAGATGAGAGCAAAATCCTCAACGTTATAACGCGCTGCTAAGATATTTGAAGACATATCTGCTACAATCGGCACACCATTAGTATCAGGTAAATCGTAGATAGATGTTCCCTCAATTGTATTATTAGTAGTCAAGTGAACATAAGCGGCTTCTGGATCAATCGTTGAAGGATCAAAACTTGGAATATGATCGTAAACAGTATCCTCAGATGACGCCAAAAGAATTGGTTCAAAAGGAATCGTTTTTGAAAGCTTGACAGCTTCAGTATAGGCTTTTTTACCCCATGAACCACCTACAAGGTAGTAAGCTTTCTTACCTTGAGCCAGGTTAAGTGGGACCATTGTAAATTGTGTTGAAGCGCCACCTTGTAAGAAAATAACCTTATAATTATCAGGGATGGCCATGAGCTCACGAAGTGTCGCTTCCGCATCTTTAACGATTTTGTCAAATTCTGGAGAACGGTGGGACATTTCTAGCACGGACATACCGGAATCTTGGTAGTTAAGCAATTCAGCTTGTGCCTTTTCAAGCACTGGTTTTGGTAATGTAGCAGGTCCTGCTGAGAAATTATAAATTGTCATAAAGACACCTCCAAAATTTTAATGGTCCCATTATAGCGAATTTTCAGAATATTGTAAAGTCCTAACAACAAAAAACGAACGGAATTACCCATTCGTAACAAAAAAGTTAGGTATTTTCTGTATATTTTTGCAAGTAATTGAATTTACTATCCGTCATCTCTGCTTAAGAAAATAGGTCGCACCGATTAGATTTGCTCCATTATGATGATGACAGGCTACAATCTTTGGACGTTTAATAATTTTACCGATAAAATCAATCTCATGGCGAACCTTATCAAACTGGCGGTTGACTTCTTCTATAAGAATAGGCTGAGCTGAAATACCTCCTCCAAGAACAAAGGTTTCCATATCAAAGATAGTTTGAAGATTCAATATGGTAATGGCTAGATTGCGACAATAGGTCTCAAAGATTGGATAAACGTCTTCCTTTTTAGCATTGATTGCCTTAAAGGCAACCAAACCATCTTTTAAATCAGGACTAGCTAAAATCTCATTGACTTTAGTAATTAAACCAACAGCTGAAAGAGTTGTTCCTCGCATCAATGAAGGATCGACCTTTTCCATTTGAAGAGGAAGGAGAAAGGTCAACTCCCCTGCTTGGAAATGGCTTCCTTGAAAAAGTTTACCATTGATTATAATACCACCACCAAGGCCTGACCCTAAAACAAGGGCAGCACCGTTAGTCACTCCTTTCAAGTGACCTGTGGCTAGTTCAGCCAAGGCTGCTGCCTTACCATCATTAAGCGCCGCTACTGGCAAATGATACTTGGCTTGCAGGACTTCTTTGATACGAAAACCATGAAAGAATCTCAACAAACCGCCGTGATAAATCACACCCTCATCCGTATCAACAGTTCCAGGAACACTAATTGCAATGCCTGATAAAGTTGCTTCAACTGAAGTTACTAACTGATCAATAACATCGAGAGCCTGATCCAAGGTCTGAGGGGATGATTGCGTTGGCAAACTCTTTTCGAGGACTAAGTCCTCCGAAACAAGAGCAGATTTTACCTGAGTCCCTCCAAAATCAATTGCTAAAATCGTCATTATCATCCTCCACAGATTCTTTTTCGTCATTATAGCACAAAATTGCTGAGACTAGAAAAAACACTATCAAAATGCTATTATGGTCTTAGAAAACTAAACAAAAGGAGTCTCTCACATGTCTAAATTTCTACACACTTGTGTCCGTGTTAAAGACCTAGAAGCTTCACTAAAATTTTATCAAGAAGCGCTTGGTTTCAAGGAAGTCCGTCGTAACGATTTCCCAGAATATAAGTTCACTCTTGTCTACATGCAACTAGAAGATGATCCCGATTACGAGTTGGAATTGACATACAACTACGATCATGAAGCTTATGACCTTGGAAATGGTTACGGACACATCGCTGTTGGTGTTGATGACCTAGAAGCCACACACCAAGCCCACAAAGAGGCTGGCTATACTGTCACCGATCTCTCAGGTCTACCTGGTAAACCAAAAATGTATTACTTTATTACTGATCCAGATGGCTATAAAATCGAGGTTATCCGTTTAGCTCAGTTCTTGGAAAAATAAGTAAAAAAAGAAGTCAGATTAGATATCACCTGGCTCCTTTTTTACTTATTTTTTATTATCGACCTTTAAGGATGACAAAATTTGGGTACGAATATCATCAACTCCGTTTGGATTATTTGGCAAGAATAAGGTTTGATTACCTTTAGCCGCAAAAGTATTAAGAGTATCAAGATATTGGTTGGTCAAGAGAATCGACATAATCTGTTCTTCAGACATACCCACATTGGCTTCTTTAAGTTCTGCAATAGATTCAGCCAAACCATCAACGATAGCTTTACGTTGTTGGGCAATACCAACACCATGAAGACGGTCTTTTTCAGCTTCGGCTTCAGCTGCTGTGACAATCTTGATTTTATCAGCTTCTGCCAATTCTTGGGCTGCTACACGCTTACGTTGGGCAGCATTGATTTCGTTCATAGACTGCTTGACTTCAGCATCTGGCTCAACCTTGGTAATCAAGGTCTTAACAATGATGTAACCATAAGTTGTCATTTCTTCGGCCACTTGGTGTTGAACCTCAAGGGCGATTTCATCTTTCTTCTCAAAAAGCTCATCAAGCGTCAATTTAGGAACTGATGAACGAAGGGCGTCCTCAATGTATGATTTAATTTGAGCCTCTGGACGCATGAGTTTATAGTAAGCATCGGTAACATTTTGCTCATTTACACGATACTGAGTAGCCACATTCATCATAACAAAGACATTGTCCTTTGTCTTGGTTTCAACCACAATCTCACTTTGAAGCAAACGTAGCTGAATACGAGCTGCAATTTTATCGATACCGAATGGCAAACGCATGTGAATACCACTCGTTGCGATTTTTTGATAGCGTCCAAAACGTTCAACGATGGCTACTGACTGTTGACGTACGACATAAAGCATACTGATGAGAATTCCCAAGATAATCAATAATGGAATCAGTAAAAAGAAAACTACTACTTGCATGTTAAGACCTCCATAATAACCTTTAAATAATTCTTTATTTTATTGTAGCACAGTAATACAATTATTCAAGAAAAATAGTATATCTTTTTCAAAAACTTGGACAATCAGAAAAGAGGCTGAAACACTAGCGCTTCAGCCTCTCGTATTTTGTAACTAAGCTTAAAATCTAACAATCCAACAGGAAACTTTTTATTTACGATACATCTTCACTTGAAGGTAAATATCGTTATAAATCCCAAGCCATTTTTGACCTAAGTTATTATAGACTTCAAGGTTTTTGATGGTTGATTCTGATGGGTAAAAGGCTTTATCATCAGTAATACTCTTTGGAAGTAAGGCTTTGGCTGCCTCGTTAGGTGTGGCATAACCGATATACTCAGCATTTTGGGCTGCATTTTCCGGTTTAAGCATGAAATTGATAAAAGCATAAGCTTCTCTTTCATGCTTTACTGTTTTAGGAATGACCAGATTATCAAACCACAGATTTGAGCCTTCAGATGGAACAACATAACGAAGATCCTCATTTTTATCGAGCATCTCACTGGCTTCCCCTGAGAAGGTTACTCCAATAGCTGCATCACCTTGAATCATGTAACCCTTCATCTCATCACCCACAATGGCTTTAATATTTGGTGTTAGGCTATTGAGTTTAGTTTCAGCTAAACGCAATTCGGTCATGTTCTTGGTATTCAAACTGTAGCCCAAGCTATTGAGAGAAAAACCAATAACTTCACGCGCGCCATCAACCAACATAATCTGGTTTCTGTATTCGGGTGACCAAAGATCATTCCAGTGCTGAGGAGCTTTTTCCACCAATTTAGTATTATAGATGATTCCGACTGTTCCCCAGAAATAAGGGATAGAATAGTAATTATTGGGATCGAAACTAAGTCCTTTAAAACTTGAACCAATCTGCTCAAAGCCATGGATTTTAGATTTATCCAACTTCACTAAAAGGTCTTCCTTGACCATTTTATCAATGGTATAGTCTGACGGCACAGCGATATCGTAAGTAGTACCACCTTGCTTAATTTTAGTATACATAGCTTCGTTGGAATCAAAAGTTTCATACTGGACCTTGATTCCTGTTTCTTTAGTGAACTTGGTCAAGAGATCAGGATCAATATAGTCACCCCAGTTATAAATAACAAGTTTGTCCGAAGCATTTCCGGTGCGACTTTGCATATAGGCAGAAATTCCCCAAAGGAAGAAAATAATTGCTAAAATCCCTGCCAGAAATTGATAGAGTTTACGCATCATGCTCCTCCTTTCTTTCCTTGGTAATCATATAATATCCAATGACTAGAAGAATAGAGAACAGGAAGACAACCGTTGATAGGGCATTGATTTCCAAGGAAATCCCTTTACGAGCACGTGAGTAAATTTCCACAGCAAGTGTTGAAAAACCATTACCTGTTACAAAGAAGGTTACTGCGAAGTCATCCAAAGAATAGGTAAAGGCCATGAAATAACCAGCGATAATACCAGGTGTCAAGTATGGCAACATAACCTCACGTAACATCTGCCATTGGGTCGCACCCAGGTCATAAGCTGCATTCACCATGTCTCGATTCATTTCCTTGAGACGTGGCAAAACCATGAGAACCACGATTGGGATTGAGAAAGCAATGTGACTCAACAAAACCGATACAAAGCCAAGTTGGAAACCAATCAAGGTAAAGAGAATCAAGAAACTCGCACCAATCATAACATCTGGTGCAACCATTAGTACGTTATTTAGGGATAAGATTCCAGTCTGCTGCTTCTGTTTGCTCTCATAGATAAAAATTGACCCAAAGGTACCAATAATCGTCGCCAAGAGGGCACTAAGAAAAGCTAAAAAGAAGGTTTGAGCTAAAATCAACATGAGTCGACTATCTGAAAACATGCTCTGATAGTTATCAAGAGTAAATCCTGTGAAACTATTCATATCACCACCACTATTGAAAGAAAAGGCGATCAAATAGAAAATAGGTAGGTAGAGGATAACAAAGACTAGAGCTAAATAGAGATTTGCAAATTTTTTCATTGACGTCTCTCCTTTGTTAACCACATGGTTGCAATCATAGCAGCAATAAGCACAACACCAATAGTCGCACCCATTCCCCAGTTTTGTGTTGTAAGGAAATGCTGTTCGATAGCCGTTCCTAGTGTAATAACTCGGTTCCCACCAATCAAACGTGTTAGCATGAAGAGGCTAAGACTAGGAATGAAGACCGATTGTACACCCGAGCGTACCCCATTAAGCGACAAAGGAAAGATAACCTTGGTAAAGGTCTGCCAATCATTAGCTCCTAAATCCTTACTTGCATTGACAATATTCTCATCCAAATCATCTAAAGCATTAAAAATCGGTAGAATCATAAATGGAATTTCAATATAACTGGCTACAAAAATGAAAGAGAAATCTGTAAAGAGGATTTGCATGGGGGCAATGCCAAAAAAACCAAGAAAGGCATTGATACCACCTTGTTGTCCAAAAATCCCCATAAATGCATAAGCTTTTAGAAGAAGATTGACCCAGGTTGGTAAAACAACTAACATCAACCAAAGTTGTTTATGCTTCAGCCTGGTTAGGAGATATGCCGTCGGATAAGAGATGAGGAGTGTCACTATGGTTATGATGGCCGCATAAAGGACCGAGTTAAAGCTCATCCTTAAATAAGTCCAACTGGAAAAGAAGGTTCCATAATTGTCCAAAGTAAAATTGCCACTGATGTCAAAGAATGACTGGTAGAGCAGCATGAGTACTGGAGCAACTACGAAAAGTAAGAGCCAAAGAAGGTAGGGTACCGAGAAGAGGCTAGCTGTTTTCTTCATGACGCTCCTCCTCAATGGCATTAATCAAGCCATCCTCAGGCTCTTCCATTTCCACATATTCTTCAATACGAGCATCGAATTCTTCCTCTGTCTCATTAAGACGCATGATATGAATATCTTCAGGCGTAAAATCAAGACCTATAATCTCACCCTCAATCGCCTTACGGGTTGAAT